>NZ_JAQQGG010000019.1:0-16139 GCF_028548245.1 Bacillus sp. FF-1 | reverse complement strand
AGATTTCCCATAGCGTAAGCTAGTAAGATCCCTGAAAGATGATCAGGTTGATAGGTTCGAGGTGGAAGCATGGTGACATGTGGAGCTGACGAATACTAATAGATCGAGGACTTAACCATATAATATGTAGCAATGTTATCTAGTTTTGAAGGAATATGCCTTCAATAGTTTGGTGATGATGGCAGAGAGGTCACACCCGTTCCCATACCGAACACGGAAGTTAAGCTCTCTAGCGCCGATGGTAGTTGGGACCTTGTCCCTGTGAGAGTAGGACGTCGCCAAGCTATTTATATCATCGCGGGGTGGAGCAGCACGGTAGCTCGTCGGGCTCATAACCCGAAGGTCGCAGGTTCAAATCCTGTCCCCGCAACCAAATGGTCCCGTGGTGTAGTGGTTAACATGCCTGCCTGTCACGCAGGAGATCGCCGGTTCGACCCCGGTCGGGACCGCCATTTTATATAAAGAAAAGAACGAAACATGTTGTTTCGTATTTTTTTATTTGTTTTAACAAAAAACTAATAAAGACAGTCAAACTATCCTTAGGAAAACTCCTAAGGACTTTTTTATATATTCAAAACCTGTATAATAAATAGCAGAGAACATTGTGAGTAAAGTAGGTGAAGTCTGTGAGTAAATATGAAATAACAACAAAATCATCTGAGGAAACACAAAGATTATCAGAAAAACTTGGTGAACTTGCTCAGGCACAAGATGTAATTATTTTAGAAGGAGATCTAGGGGCTGGTAAGACGACTTTTACAAAGGGACTAGCAAAAGGTCTTGGAGTGAAAAGAGTTGTAAATAGTCCTACCTTTAATATTATTAAAGAATATAAAGGGAGATTACCGCTATATCATATGGACGTGTATCGCTTAGCTGAAAGTGAAGAAGACTTAGGTTTTGATGAGTATTTCTACGGTGAAGGAATTACGGTAGTAGAATGGGCTCATTTAATAGAAGCATATTTACCAAATGAGAAGCTACAAATTAGTTTATTCCATGCTGGAGATGACACAAGAAACATTGTACTCGAGCCAATTGGAGATCGCTATATTAGATTATGTGAGGAGCTATTACAAGATGAAAGTACTAGCAATTGATACTTCAAATTATGTAATGGGTGTATCCCTTATTGAAGAAGGAAACGTAATTGGGGAAATCATTACAAATTTAACAAAAAATCATTCTGTGCGTCTTATGCCAGCTGTAGAACAACTGTTAAAAGAATGCGGTGTAAAACCAAAAGAATTAACTAAAATAGTTGTAGCTGCTGGACCAGGATCATATACAGGTGTTCGTATAGGTGTGACAGCTGCCAAAACATTAGCTTGGTCACTTCAAATACCAATTGTGGGTGTATCAAGTTTAGAAGTAGTGGCTGCAAACGGAGCTAATTTTGATGGATTAATCTGTCCTTTATTCGATGGAAGACGTGGACAAATTTATACTGGCTTATATACATATGAAGGAGAGGATTTAACTTCTATAGAGGAAGACCGAATCATCCTTATTGTAGACTGGTTGCAAATGTTAAAAGATAAAGGAAAGCCTGTTTTATTTATTGGTAACGATGTGAAACTACACAAAGAAACAATTATTGAACATTTAGGCAATCAAGCTGTCTTTGCTCCTTTCACTAAAAATAACCCAAGACCAAGTGAGCTAGCGTTCTTAGGATTACAAAAAGAAGAACAAGATGTACATTCATTTGTTCCTAGTTACCTTCGTTTAGCTGAAGCTGAAACAAAGTGGTTAGAAAGTCAAAACAAGTAGGAGCTTGCAGAGGATGGATATGATATTTAGAAAGATGGAACTTGATGATATTGCTCAAATTGTAGCCATTGAAGAAGCATCTTTTTCAACTCCTTGGACTGCAGATGCCTTTCACCGTGAGTTAACGATGAATGAACATGCACATTATGTTGTGCTAGAAAAAGATGGTCGTGTAATTGGGTATTGTGGATTGTGGATAATTATTGATGAATCGCATATAACAAATATAGCTATTTTGCCAGAATACAGAGGTCAAAAGCTAGGAGATGCTTTATTAAAAGAAGTTATTTCCGAGGCGAAAACTCTAGGTGTAAAAACGATGACACTTGAAGTACGTGTATCAAATGAAGTAGCAAAACAGTTATACAGAAAATACGGATTTCAAAATGGTGGAATTCGTAAACGATACTATGCAGACAATCAGGAAGATGGTCTCGTAATGTGGGTGAATATATAATGGAAAAAAATACGATTATACTTGGTATTGAAACAAGTTGTGATGAAACAGCAGTAGCGGTTGTTAAAAATGGAACGGAAATTATTGCAAATGTTGTTGCATCACAAATTGAAAGTCATAAACGTTTTGGCGGAGTTGTACCAGAGATTGCGTCCCGTCATCATGTAGAAGAAATTACAGTTGTATTAGAAGAAGCGTTAAAAGAAGCGAATATCACATTTGATGATATTGATGCAATTGCTGTCACAGAAGGACCTGGTTTAGTAGGAGCGCTTCTAATAGGGGTGAACGCAGCGAAAGCAGTGGCATTTGCACATGATATCCCCCTAGTTGGTGTTCATCATATCGCTGGCCACATTTATGCGAACCGCTTAGTAAAAGAAGTTCAATTCCCATTACTATCACTTGTTGTCTCTGGTGGGCATACAGAGCTTGTTTATATGAAAGAACATGGTTCATTTGAAGTAATTGGTGAAACGCGAGATGATGCAGCAGGAGAGGCATATGATAAAGTAGCTCGTACGTTATCTATGCCATATCCAGGTGGTCCTCATATTGATCGACTTGCACATGAAGGAGAACCAACAATTGATTTACCTCGTGCATGGCTAGAACCGGATTCGTATGATTTCAGTTTTAGCGGATTGAAATCAGCAGTTATCAACACTGTGCATAACGCAAAACAACGCGGGATAGAAATTGCACCGGAAGATTTAGCAGCAAGTTTCCAAGAGAGTGTAATTGACGTATTAGTAACGAAAGCATCTCGTGCAGCGGATGCTTATAACGTAAAGCAAGTGCTTCTTGCTGGTGGAGTAGCTGCGAATAAAGGACTGCGTGCACGTTTAGAAGCGGAATTTGCACAAAAAGAAAATGTAGAGCTAATTATTCCTCCTCTATCTTTATGTACAGATAATGCAGCAATGATTGCAGCGGCAGGTACAATTGCATATGAACAAGGAAAACGTGCTACATTAGCTTTAAATGCAAATCCAGGATTAGATATTGAAGCATAGTTATGCACAAAATTAACCACAGCTTGTGGATAAAACCCATATTATCTGTTGATAATATGGGTTTTATTGTGTATATAAAATGTTGATAACTTTTTTGTTGATTGTGGATAATGTGGAAAAGTTATTTTGTTGTTTATTTTATAAAGGTGGATATGTGTATAAGGTTGTGGATAAAATAGGTGAAGTCTGACCTTTAGATGTATTTTTCTCGGGAAATAAAAAACAAGAAGATATCTTTAAAAAACATTTTGAAATATGCTCTTATTAGAGGAGTCGCTAATATTGTCAAACTTTGTCGTTGAAACGATGCCTCATGTCGAATATTTTATACAATATGACGTTAATTCAAACTAGAAGATAAAAAGGATGCCGCATAGTCTAAAATCCCGACTTATGAGACATCCCTCTTATTTAAGACTCTTATAAATGTAATTCTTCCCATTCTGCCATACAAGCATCAAGTTGCTCTTGTAGTGTTTGCTTTTTCGTTGTAATTTCACTAGCCTTTTCATAATCTGCATATATTTCTGGTAAGCAAAGTTGATCTTCTAACGTAGCAATTTCCTCTTCAAATTGTACAATGTTTTGTTCTAGTTCCTCAATTTTTCGAGTACGTTGACGCTCCAACTTTTTGCGCTCTTTTTCTTCGAGATAATTTAATTTTTCTGGAGCTACAGTTTTTTGAACAGGAGCATGATTTTCTTGCTGCTCTTGTTGTTCAAACTCAGCACGTTCGATCATCTCATTTTTCTTTTCAACGTAGTAATCGTAATCCCCTAAATATTCCTGTGCACCTTCTGTTGATAACTCAACAACGGTCGTCGTTACACGATTAATAAAGTAGCGGTCATGAGATACAAAGAGAAGGGTACCAGGATAATCAATTAAAGCATTCTCCAAAATCTCTTTACTATTTAAATCAAGATGGTTTGTAGGCTCATCGAGAATTAATAAATTCGATTTTTGCATCATAAGTTTGGCAAGAGCTAAACGAGCTTTTTGTCCACCGCTAAGAGAAGATACTGGCTTTAATACATCATCTCCTGTGAATAAGAAGTTACCTAATATCGTGCGAATTTCTTTTTCAGGTTGCAGTGGGTATTCATCCCATAGCTCATTTAAAACGCGCTTAGAAGATGTTAAATTAGCTTGTTCCTGATCATAATAACCAACAGAGACATTAGATCCGAAAGAAACCTCACCATGTAATAGTGGTAACTTATTCACAATGGATTTTAATAATGTGGATTTCCCAATTCCATTTGGACCAACTAAAGCAACACTATCTCCGCGTGTTAAGCGCATTGTTACATGTTCAATAATTGGATCCTTATCATAGCCGATAGTTGCGTCCTTTACTTGTAAAACATCATTTCCACTTTGTTTTTCAATATCGAAGTGGAAGGAAGCTGACTTAGAATCCCCTAATGGTCTTGTTAATAATTCCATACGGTCTAATTGTTTCCGACGACTTTGCGCACGTTTTGTCGTAGATGCACGAGCTATATTTTTTTGAACGAAGTCCTCTAGCTTAGCAATCTCATCTTGTTGTTTTTCATAACGTTTCATTTCTTGCTCGTATAGTGCTGATTTTAAGTCTAAATATTTACTGTAGTTACCAACAAATCGTCTACTTTCTTTATTCGAAATTTCATATACTTGTGTAACAAGTTTATCTAAGAAATAACGGTCATGGGAAACGATTAGTATTGCGCCAGGATAACCTTGTAAATATTGTTCAAGCCATGTTAATGTTTCGATGTCTAAATGGTTTGTAGGCTCGTCCAAAATAAGTAAGTCTGGTTTCGTTAATAATAATTTACCGAGAGCTAATCGTGTTTTTTGTCCACCGCTTAATGTCGAAATCGTCGTCTGGTGCGTTTCAACTGGGAAGCCAAGACCACTTAAAATCGAACGGATATCTGCTTCGTACTGATAGCCACCTTGATCTTTATAATCTAATTGTAATTGGTCATAATCAGCTAATAATCTTTCATATGTAGCCTCGTTTGAAAAGTTTTCTTCTTTTCCCATCTCTTGCTCTAGCCTTCGAAGTTTTGTCTCCATTTGCTGCAAGTGTGTAAAGACGGTTAACATTTCATCCCAAATTGTTAAAGATGTTTCTAAACCGGTATTTTGAGCTAAATATCCAATTGAGACATCTTTCGGCTTTATAATTTCTCCACCATCATGAGATAGCTCACCCGCTATTATTTTTAATAATGTAGATTTTCCAGCGCCATTTCGTCCGACTAATGCGATACGATCTTTCGTTTGAACTTCTAATTTTATATTTGAAAGAATCGTTTCTGCACCGTATAATTTCGAAAGCGCGTTTACTTGTAATAAAATCAATGTTTTCACCTCAAATAATTTCTTAACTTTGCCATGTTTATATTTCTCAATCATACTAAAAATAGTGTATAGTTTAAAATACAGAGAGAATACTTCTTCTTTCTATTATACAAGGAATTTAATAAGTGCTAAACTTCTGTATTTAATTAAAGCATATGAATAAAGATAGGAAGAGAGGAGAGGTTATATGGAGCAGCAGAAAATTCCACAAGCCACTGCTAAGAGATTGCCTCTATACTATCGATTTATCCAAAACTTATCTTTGTCTGGTAAGCAACGTGTTTCATCAGCCGAATTAAGTGAAGCGGTAAAGGTTGATTCCGCAACGATTCGAAGAGATTTCTCATACTTTGGAGCATTAGGGAAAAAAGGATATGGATATAACGTAAATTATTTATTATCATTTTTCCGTGAAACACTCGACCAAGATGATATAACACGTGTAGCGCTTATTGGAGTAGGTAATTTAGGGACCGCTTTCTTACATTATAATTTCACGAAAAACAATAATACAAAAATTGAAATGGCGTTTGATATTAGTGAAGAGAAAGTTGGAACAGAAATCGGAGGCATTCCTGTATATCACTTAGATGAATTAGAAGAACGTTTATCATCTGATATACAAGTGGCAATATTAACAGTACCCGCTACAGTAGCACAATCTGTAGCTGATAGATTGGCAGAAACAAACGTGCATGGTATTTTGAATTTCACACCAGCACGATTAAATGTGTCAGACAATATAAGAATTCATCATATTGATTTAGCAGTAGAGTTACAAACATTAGTTTACTTTTTGAAGAATTATCCACAATAAAACGCAGAGGGAGCGACCTCTGCGTTTTATTATTGTTTTTTCTTTGTGAATTTAACTAAGATGAGGCGAAGTGCCAAATTAAAATCAATCGTCGCCATAACTGCAAATAGTATTGTCCACATATTCCAAATTGTATCTGTTACATTCCTAATGGCTAGATGTGTAAAGATACATCCTAGAAGGAAGTACAATATAGCCATGAACAATGGTGAGTTTCTCATACTAAAAATCCTCCGATAAAGCCTTGCATTTTTTCAGCTTCTTTAATCATTTCTTGAATTTGTTCGTTACTCATTAAAACTTGGGCAACTGCAACTAATGTATTCATTGCAACATGAGCTGCAATTGGAACGATAATACGCTTCGTTTTTACATATAAGAAGGCGAATACGAGCCCCATAGCAGTGTATACCAATAAGTGAGTAAAATCAAAATGAATCGCCGCAAATACAAGGGAACTAATGATAGCGGCAATAAAGAAGTTAAACTTCTTATAAAGTGTACCAAATAAAATTTTTCTAAATACGATTTCTTCCAAAATAGGTCCTATTATAGAGATGACGATAAGGAACCAAGGTGTCGTTCTTGCGATATCCATAAGTCTCGCTGTATTTTCAGATCCAGGTTTAATACCTAATACATACATTTCAATCATACCAGCAATACTTTGCGAGAAAAATGCTAAGAAGAACCCGATAAAAATCCAACCAATTGTAGCTGGAACAGTAGAACGCTTTGTATCTAAATGTCTGTCACGAATATCTGTTCTAAGTAACCAAAGTATGATACATAATGCAATAAAGAAGCTAATGATCGCCCAGTGACCAGTTATGAGTTGAAATTTCTCTTCCCTAGTGAATCCCCTGTTATCATAAAGCCCAGTTTTCAGAAGAAGTGGTAATCCAGCAATTGATGATAACTGCATTAAAATGTATGTAACGATAACCCACCAATATTGTTTTTTCAAATGGTTTAACCATCCTTTCTAACTTTAGTGTATGAGATAAGGTAGGATAACATGTAAAGATGCTACCTACGATATAAACTTTACTTACATTATGTTTTTTTTGTAAATCCTTATTTGAAATTATAATAGAAGACAGGAGAAAGTTGTGTGTGTAGCGAAAACAACTTAGGGTGTCCTTTCATATTGTAACATACGAGTAGTGGAAACAACGATTCATATAGTAAAGGTAGAAGAAGAGGAACTCTATATAGAAAAATTTATAGCGTAATTTGCGAAAAAATTATGATTTTTTTACTTGCAAAAGAAATTGAGATTATTTATTATTATAAGTGTGTTAGCACTCGGGTGACTTGAGTGCTAATAAATAAAATTTACATAACAAAATGAGGAGGTTATTGTTCATGCTAAAGCCATTAGGTGATCGCGTTGTAATTGAGCTTGTTCAAGCGGAAGAAAAAACAGCAAGTGGTATTGTATTACCAGACACAGCAAAAGAAAAACCACAAGAGGGTAAAGTTATTGCAGTAGGTACTGGTCGAGTGCTTGAAAATGGTGAGCGTGTTGCTTTAGAGGTAGCAGCAGGTGATCTTATCATCTTCTCAAAATATGCAGGTACTGAAGTGAAATATGAAGGTACAGACTACTTGATTTTACGTGAAAGTGACATTTTAGCAGTTATCGGTTAATTATATAAATCTTAAAAAATCCAAGGGGGTCAATTATTATGGCAAAAGATATTAAATTTAGTGAAGAAGCACGTCGTTCGATGCTTCGCGGTGTCGACACTCTTGCAAATGCAGTAAAAGTAACGCTTGGACCAAAAGGTCGTAACGTTGTTCTTGAGAAAAAATTCGGTTCACCACTTATTACAAATGACGGTGTAACAATCGCAAAAGAAATTGAATTAGAAGATGCATTCGAAAACATGGGTGCGAAATTAGTAGCAGAAGTTGCTAGCAAAACAAATGATGTAGCTGGTGACGGAACAACAACTGCAACTGTATTAGCACAAGCTATGATTCGTGAAGGTCTTAAAAACGTAACAGCTGGTGCGAACCCAATGGGTCTTCGTAAAGGTATCGAAAAAGCTGTAGTTGCTGCAGTAGAAGAATTAAAAACGATTTCTAAACCAATCGAAGGTAAATCTTCTATCGCACAAGTAGCTGCTATTTCTGCTGCTGACGAAGAAGTAGGTCAATTAATCGCTGAAGCAATGGAGCGCGTTGGTAACGACGGCGTTATTACTTTAGAAGAATCTAAAGGTTTCACAACAGAATTAGACGTAGTAGAAGGTATGCAATTTGATCGTGGATATGCATCTCCTTACATGATTACTGATTCTGACAAAATGGAAGCAGTTCTTGATAACCCATACATCTTAATCACTGACAAAAAGATTTCTAACATTCAAGAAATCTTACCAGTATTAGAGCAAGTGGTACAACAAGGTAAACCGCTTCTTATCATTGCTGAAGATGTAGAAGGCGAAGCGTTAGCTACATTAGTAGTGAACAAACTTCGTGGTACATTCAATGTAGTAGCTGTTAAAGCTCCTGGATTTGGTGACCGTCGTAAAGCAATGCTAGAAGATATCGCAATTTTAACTGGTGGCGAAGTAATCACTGAAGAATTAGGCCGTGACTTAAAATCTGCTACAGTTGAATCTTTAGGACGCGCTGGTAAAGTTGTTGTAACGAAAGAAAACACAACTGTAGTTGAAGGTGTAGGAAGCACAGAACAAATCGAAGCTCGCATCGGTCAAATCCGTGCGCAATTAGAAGAAACGACTTCTGAATTCGATCGTGAAAAATTACAAGAGCGTCTTGCAAAACTTGCAGGTGGCGTAGCAGTAATTAAAGTAGGTGCAGCAACTGAAACTGAGTTAAAAGAGCGCAAACTTCGCATTGAAGATGCACTTAACTCAACTCGTGCAGCAGTAGAAGAAGGTATCGTTGCAGGTGGTGGTACTTCACTTATGAACGTATACACGAAAGTAGCTTCTATCGTAGCTGAAGGCGACGAAGCAACAGGTATCAACATCGTACTTCGTGCACTAGAAGAGCCAGTTCGCCAAATCGCAATCAACGCTGGTCTAGAAGGATCTGTAGTTGTAGAGCGTCTAAAAGGCGAAAAAGTAGGCGTTGGTTTCAACGCAGCTACTGGCGAATGGGTTAACATGCTTGAAACTGGTATCGTAGATCCAGCTAAAGTAACTCGCTCTGCACTTCAAAACGCAGCATCTGTTGCAGCTATGTTCTTAACAACTGAAGCTGTAGTAGCTGACAAGCCAGAACCAAATGCACCAGCAATGCCTGACATGGGCGGCATGGGCATGGGCGGTATGGGCGGAATGATGTAATTCCGTTCGCGCTAAAAAACATCCATTTCTATATAGAAATGGATGTTTTTTTATGTTTTTTAGAAAAGGAAATGAATTTCTGTAGAATTTTGTCGCTTTCTCTCTTGACCATACCGACACTTCATTGTTAGAATCTAGGAAGATAATATAAAACGATCCTTCATATATCCTCAAAGATATGGTTTGAGAGTCTCTACCGGGTTACCGTAAACAACCTGACTATGAAGGCAGTGTGTCTTATATTTATAAAGAGCGGAGACTATCTTTCTTTATAAAGCCAGACCCCTGCCTTTTCTTTGTTATGAGACTAGAGGCGGAGGACTGGCTTTTTTTATTATATTGGTAATGCTTTTCGCCTAATTGGTGAAAATATTTATATACGAGAACTAACGTTGGGGTGATTATTTTGAAGAAGCAACACGATACAATTATCGTTTTAGATTTTGGAAGTCAATACAATCAGTTAATAGCACGTCGAATTCGTGAGTTCGGTGTATACAGTGAACTTCATCCGCATACAATTACTGCAGAAGAAATTAAAGAAATAAATCCAAAAGGGATTATTTTCTCTGGTGGACCAAATAGTGTATATGGTGAAGGTGCATTACATTGTGATGAAAAAATCTTTGACCTAGGATTACCGATCTTCGGTATTTGTTACGGTATGCAGCTTATGACACAAAAATTCGGTGGTAAAGTAGAACGTGCAAACCACCGTGAGTACGGAAAAGCGGTTCTTAAAGTAGAGAACGAATCAAAATTATATGCGAACCTTCCAGAAGAGCAAGTTGTATGGATGAGCCATGGCGACTTAGTAACTGGTTTACCTGAAGGATTCGTAGTAGACGCAACAAGTGAGTCTTGCCCAATTGCTGGTATGAGCAATGAAGCGAAAAACTTATACGGTGTACAATTCCACCCAGAAGTACGTCACTCTGAGCACGGTAACGATTTAATTAAAAACTTCGTATTCGGCGTATGTGGTTGTTCTGAAGGATGGAACATGGAGAACTTTATCGAAGTAGAATTAGAAAAAATTCGTGAAACTGTTGGAGACAAAAAAGTTCTATGCGCACTTAGTGGCGGTGTAGATTCTTCTGTTGTAGCAGTATTAATTCATAAAGCAATCGGCGATCAATTAACTTGTATCTTCGTTGACCACGGCTTACTTCGTAAAGGCGAAGCAGAAGGCGTTATGAAAACATTTAGCGAAGGCTTCCATATGAACGTTATTAAAGTGGATGCAAAAGAACGCTTCATGAACAAGTTAAAAGGTGTAGAAGATCCAGAACAAAAACGTAAAATTATCGGTAACGAATTCATTTACGTATTTGATGATGAAGCTTCTAAATTAGAAGGAATGGACTTCTTAGCACAAGGTACACTTTACACAGATATCGTTGAAAGTGGTACAGCAACTGCACAAACAATTAAATCTCACCATAACGTTGGTGGACTTCCAGAAGACATGCAGTTCAAATTAATTGAGCCTTTAAATACTTTATTTAAAGACGAAGTACGTGTATTAGGATCTGAACTAGGAATTCCTGATGAAATCGTATGGCGTCAACCATTCCCAGGCCCTGGTCTTGGTATTCGTGTACTAGGTGAAATCACAGAAGAGAAATTAGAAATCGTTCGTGAATCTGATGCGATTTTACGTGAAGAAATTATTAAAGCAGGCTTAGACCGCGAAATCTGGCAATACTTCACTGCGCTTCCTGGTATGCGTAGCGTAGGTGTTATGGGTGACGAGCGTACTTACGATTACACAGTAGGTATCCGTGCAGTAACATCTATCGACGGTATGACAGCTGACTGGGCACGTATCCCTTGGGACGTGTTAGAGAAAATCTCTGTACGTATCGTAAACGAAGTGAAACACGTTAACCGTATCGTGTATGATGTAACGAGTAAGCCACCAGCAACTATCGAGTGGGAATAGTATTATAATAAAGGATCCATCTATTGCTCATGAGCAATAGATGGATCTTTTTTATTTTGATTTTAATACGAACGAAAATATAAAAGTTAATAAAAATGTTCGTATTTAAATTGACAAAAATACTTTCAAGAGTTAATATGAGTATGTAATTCAAACGAAAAGTGAATATTATGCCGTCGTATAATATCGGGGATATGGCCCGAAAGTTTCTACCTAGCTACCGTAAATGGCTTGACTACGAGGCGTTTTTATAAAGGTGAGGGGAATCTTATCTTTATTCATAGAACGCTTCCATGTATATGCAATGGAAGCCTTTTTTATTTTTAATAGATAAAAGAGGGCTAGGGGATTACGGCGAGTAATCATATAACGGGGGAAACGTAAGATGAAACGCTATTTTCAGTTTGATGAACTCGGCACGAATTACAAAACAGAGTTCATAGCAGGTTTAACGACATTTTTATCTATGGCTTACGTACTATTTGTCAATCCTGCTACGCTGTCACTTGGAAATGTTAAAGGATTACCGGCAGGTACAGGAATGGATCCAGGTGCAGTATTCGTTGCTACAGCATTAGCAGCAGCGATTGGTTCGTTAATTATGGGTATTTTCGCGAAGTATCCAATTGCTTTAGCGCCAGGTATGGGAATTAACGCGTTCTTTGCTTATACAGCAGTATTAACGATGGGTATTCCATGGCAAACGGCAATTGCTGGAACGTTAATGTCAGGTATTATCTTTATTATTCTTACAGCTTCAGGTATTCGTGAAAAAATCATTAATGCAATTCCATCAGAGCTAAAGTTTGCAGTAGCGGCAGGTATCGGATTATTCATTGCTTTCCTTGGATTCCAAAATGCTGGAATTATCGTGAAAAATGATGCTGTTCTTGTTGGGTTGGGGGACTTAACAAAGGGCACAACGTTACTAGCAATTTTCGGAGTTGTTACGACCATTATTTTCATGATTAAGAAAGTTAATGGTGCAGTATTTTACGGTATGATTCTTACGGCAATCTTAGGAGTAGCAACCGGATTAATTGATACTCCGAAAGCGGTAGTGGGAGCAATACCGAGTCTAGAACCAACGTTCGGTGCAGCATTAACGCACTTCGGAGATATTTTCACTGTTCAAATGGGGATTGTTATTATAACGTTCTTCTTTATCGATTTCTTTGATACAGCAGGTACACTTGTAGCGGTTGCGAATCAAGCGGGATTAATGAAGAACAATAAATTACCACGTGCAGGAAAAGCATTATTTGCAGATGCAATTGCAACTGTAATTGGTGCGATCTTAGGTACATCAACAACAACGTCTTATATTGAATCTTCTGCAGGGGTAGCAGCGGGTGGACGTTCTGGATTTACAGCAGTTGTAACAGCAGGATTCTTCTTATTCGCACTATTCTTCTCGCCATTATTAAGTGTTGTAACACCAGCTGTAACAGCGCCAGCGTTAATTATTGTAGGAATCTTGATGGTTTCGTCTTTAGGAGAGATTGACTGGAAGAAATTAGAAATTGCAGTACCAGCATTCTTTACTATCATTTCAATGCCACTTACGTATAGTATCGCAACAGGAATTGCAATCGGGTTTATCTTCTATCCAATTACAATGGTAGTAAGTGGTCGACGTAAAGAGATTCATCCAATTATGTATGTTATGGGAGTTTTATTCGTACTATATTTCATCTACGTTCGTAAATAAAAGGGGTTTTTGAAAGGTCTAGACTTAAGGGGAGTCTAGATCTTTTTTGCGTCTTCAGAAAAACTTAAGGATTTCCGAGCGTTTTTCTTCAGAAGTTTTCCTATAATAGAAGTTAGGGATTAAAAAAGTGATGGGGGAGATATTGTGGCAAATGAAACAATACTTGTCGTAGATGATGAAAAAGAAATTAGGAATCTTATTACAATCTATTTAAAGAATGAAGGATATAAAGTATTGCAAGCAGGGGACGGCGAAGAAGGATTACGTTTACTAGAAGAAAACGAAGTACATCTAGTCGTATTAGATATTATGATGCCGAAAGTAGACGGCATTCATATGTGTATGAAAGTAAGGGAAGAAAAAGAAATGCCAATTATTATGCTTTCCGCGAAAACGCAAGATATGGATAAGATTTTAGGGTTAACAACGGGTGCAGATGATTACGTAACGAAACCATTTAATCCGTTAGAGTTAATCGCAAGGATAAAATCTCAGTTACGTCGTTATATGAAAATGAATGGTTTTTCTATTCAAAATGAGGACGAGTTAGAAATTGGAGAGATGAAAATCAACATCTCGACCCATAAAGTTATTGTAGAGGGAGAAGAAGTGAAGTTGACCCCGAGGGAATTTTCAATTCTAGAATTACTAGCTCGTAATCCCGGTATGGTCTTTAGCGCAGAACAAATTTATGAAAAGGTTTGGAACGAACGATCTTTTCAGTCAGATAATACTGTAATGGTGCATATTCGAAAAGTACGTGAAAAGATTGAGGAGAATCCAAGGAAGCCTAGATATATAAAAACAGTATGGGGAGTGGGGTATAAGATTGAAAAAGATATTTAATCCATTTACTTATATAAGGAAAATAAGACAATTAATTGAGAAATTAGTAAAGAGCGTACGAAAGAGTATAAGAATTCAACTGATTACTACTTTCGCTGCTTGTGCGTTATTAGGAGTTTTTTTTGCAAAGGGAGCTGCACCATTTTTTGAGAATGCGAATCGTAAAGCGACTGTCGATTATCGGTCTGGTATGCAACAAATTAATTATCAAGCTCAAAGAGCAGCAAATAGTTCGGTGCATGAAAATAAATTAGAAGCTATATCCAATATGATCGAAACGGAGAATCAAAATTTAGAGCGAGGAAATAGAGCTTTAAAAATATTGGTTACTGACGAAAGTGGTAAAGTTGTATATAAAACGAAGCAGGCACAAGAAGAGCAAATCGATCTGCATAATACGATTCGTAATGCAGCATCATTTGCGATTAACTATTCAAATGGTCAAGATATATTTGAAAATACGAGAAAAGAATTTATAGCTTTTTCACCTATTACAATAGAAGATAAGAATTTATATATGTTCGTTAGTGGAATTCCGGATGGTGTAGTAATGTATGATACGCAAGAAGGCCCATTCCCATTTTTAATTGGTGTACTCGTATTCATTTTCTCTTTCTTCTATATAACAAAGAGAAAGATGAAACAAATTGAAGCGATGGCAGAAGGTGTAAAGGAAATAGAAAAAGGCAACTTAGCGTACCGTATTGAGAAGAAAGGTGAAGATGAGATTGCGTCTTTAACTGAGAATATTAATAATATGGCGGAAGAGCTTATGAATAATATAGAAAAGGAACGTAGATTAGAGAAGCAAAAGAATGAGCTTATTACGAATGTATCTCACGATTTACGTACACCACTGACTTCTATTATGGGTTACTTGCGATTACTTCGAGATTCTAAATATGAAAATAAAGAACAACATGATGAGTATACAAGAATTGCTTTTGCTAAATCGGAGCAGTTAAAGAATTTAATAGAAGATTTATTTGAGTATACGAAGTTAACGAATGAACAAGTTATATTAGAAAAACAAGAAGTATGTATAAATGAGTTATTGGAGCAATTAATAGAAGAGTTAGTACCGCAGGCGGAAGAGCATGGACTTACGTTCGTTAAGAAGTTTCCTGAAGAACGTGCCTATGCAGCGATTGATTCGGAAAAGATGGTTCGTGTATTTGATAATTTATTAATGAACGCGATTAAGTATAGTAAAGATGATGGGGAGATAAAAGTTTCTCTTCAAAGGCAGCGACGGGATATACAAATTGTAATTGCGAATCATAGTGAAGTGTTTACGAGAGAAGAGTTAGCGAGTTTGTTTGAACGTTTTTATAAGAAAGATCAATCAAGAAGTAGAGTAACAGAAGGATCGGGTCTTGGATTGGCGATTGCGAAAAGTATTGTTGAATTACAAGGTGGTAGTATTCGAGCTGAATATGAGGATGGTGTTATTCAGTTTATCGTCTCGTTACCAATTATAGAAAGATAATAAACGAATAGAATGGTATATGATAAAAAGGCTTATTTTAAAAGAAATAAGTCTTTTTATATTTTTTTAGAAAAACATATTGACGATTAGAGATTAGAGGTGTAATATTATACGAGTCGCTGATGACAACAACGTTGAAAGCGACAAACGAAATAAAAAACTTAGTTGACATTGAAAGATGAAGATGTTAACATAAGGAAGTCGCAAATGAGCGGCCAAGTAGTTCTTTGAAAACTGAACGAAACAAACAACGTGAAACGTCAATTTTTATTTTAGATGCTAGACAAACTAACTTTATTGGAGAGTTTGATCCTGGCTCAGGATGAACGCTGGCGGCGTGCCTAATACATGCAAGTCGAGCGAATGGATTAAGAGCTTGCTCTTATGAAGTTAGCGGCGGACGG
>NZ_JAQQGG010000018.1:0-20105 GCF_028548245.1 Bacillus sp. FF-1 | reverse complement strand
TGATAGCAGGCAGTATGATTTTGTTTTTTCTTAGAAAATCTATGCATTCATGTAGTAGATGAATGGCATCACCATTTTCCAAAGCCAATTGATGTAGGTGCTTAAATGTCATTCTATATTCTTTCAGAGTAAAAGTTACTAGTTTATATTCAATTCGAATTTCTTTCAAATGATCCCAAAGTGTATTGTCTCTTTGAGGATAAAGCTTTAGCGAGGATGGACTAGCACCGATTTGTTTTGATATATAATGTATGACTGAATCCGGGATGTTTTTGATATGAGTGTATGGCCAACCGGGATATCGAAGAACAGCTAATTGAACGGTGAACCCTAAACGGTTTTCTTCTCTCCTTCGCTTATTGATAATTTCTAAATCCCGTTTGGAAAAAGTGTAGTAGGTTCCTAGCACCCACTCGTCTTCAGGAATTTGCATAAGGACCTGTCGCTGTTCCGATGTAAGCAATTCTCTACCTCTCGCAACTTTCATACAGTATCATCTCATTTCTGTAATTGTTCAGTTAATTAGTTCAATTATAAATCAATAGAGTGTACTCTATTGATACAATTATAGTAGACTGATAAAATCATAGTTAAGAGTGTCTCATAAGACTTATCTCAAAAATGAGGTGATATTTTGCGGAAAATTGGTTATATACGTGTCAGTTCGACTAACCAAAATCCTTCAAGGCAATTTCAGCAATTAAACGAAATCGGGATGGATATTATTTTTGAAGAAAAAGTTTCTGGTGCAACAAAGAATCGCGAGCAACTTCAAAAAATGTTGCAGGATTTACAGGAAGGCGACATTATTTATGTTACAGACTTAACTCGGATCACTCGGAGTACGCAGGATTTATTTGAATTGATTGATTTAATACGAAGGAAAAAGGCAAGCTTAAAATCACTCAAGGATACATGGCTAAATTTATCAGAGGATAATCCATACAGCCAATTCTTAATTACAGTAATGGCTGGTGTGAACCAATTAGAGCGCGACCTTATCCGTATGCGTCAACGTGAAGGGATTGAGTTAGCAAAGAAAGAAGGAAAGTTTAAGGGGCGTTTAAAGAAGTATCATAAAAATCACGCAGGGATGAATTATGCAGTAAAACTATATAAAGAAGGCGGCATGACTGTAAATCAAATTTGTGAAATTACTAATGTATCTAGGGCTTCATTATATAGAAATCTATCGGAAAGAAACAAATAGTTTGTCCTGATTCTATCAAAAGGTGTATTTTTTCACCAACATTTTTAGGCATGAAATGTCGGTAATTATTATCTATTTTGTTTTAAAGTAAATATTGAAAGGGAGTAAACTTATGGATTGGCTAGAAAGAATGAACAATGCGTTAAACTACATTGAAAATAGCCTGGATGAAGAAATAGACTACAAAGAGATTGCAAAAGCAGCTAACTGTTCTGAGTTTCATTTTTCAAGAATGTTCTCTTCAATCTCAGGTGTATCGCTATCAGAATATATTAGACGAAGACGGTTAACACTTGCAGCATTTGAAATTCAAAAAAGTGATATTCGGATCATCGATGTGGCAATTAAATATGGTTATATTTCTTCTGATACTTTCTCACGTGCTTTTCAAAAAATGCATGGGGTAACCCCTTCCAATGCTCGTAATAGAGGGGTACAGTTAAAAGCCTTTCCCAAAATTTCCTTTCAAATTTCTATTAAAGGAGATACCGAGATGGACTACAGAATTGAAAACCTTGATTTTGAATTAAGAATTGTCGGAAAAAGCAAGCCAGTAAAAACAAGCAGAGCATTTAAAACAATCCCTACGCTTTGGAACACTGCGAAAAAAGATGGATTTATGCAAGAACTAGTAGATATGTCATGGGAAAATCCAAAATGCACGCTTGAAAGCCTTCTGGGGGTTTGCGGAAAAGAAGCTGCCATCACAGATGAACAATTTTCCTATTTCATGGGCGTAAGATACGATGGGGAATCCCCAGAAAATATGGAGACGCTTATTATTCCCGCAAGTACATGGGCAGTTTTTCCGAACATAGTGGATGCATGGAAACGTTTATATTCCGAGTGGGTCCCTACCTCCGAGTATGAACTTGCAAATTTACCGTGTATAGAATGTTATTACGGTCCGAAGCATAAACCAAGACACGAACTCTGGGTCCCTGTTATCCCGAAGTAAATTACATATTCAGTAATAGAATGCTGTTTATGGAGTAACGAAAAAAGAGCCTAATTTCTCAATTTAGGTGATGGGAAATCAGGCTTTTTATATTGGAAATTCCTTATCGTTGTAAATCCGCATTTTCCTGACGCCACCCCGTTATGTACGCGTCAGTTCGACTAGCCAAAATCCTTCAAGACAATTTCGGCAATTGAACGAAATTGGAATGGATATTATTTATGAAGAAAAAACTTCAGGAGCCACAAAAGATCGTGAACAACTTCAAAAAATGTTAGAGGATTTACAGGAAGGTGACATTATTTATGTTACAGATTTAACTCGGATCACTCGAAGTACGCAAGATTTATTTGAATTGATTGATTTAATACGAAATAAAAAGGGAAGCTTAAAATCACTTAAGGATACATGGCTAGATTTATCAGAAGATAATCCATATAGCCAATTCTTAATTACGGTAATGGCTGGTGTTAACCAATTAGAGCGAGACCTTATTCGTATGCGTCAGCGTGAAGGAATTGAGCTCGCAAAGAAAGAAGGGAAGTTTAAAGGACGGTTAAAGAAATATCATAAAAATCACGCAGGAATGAATTATGCAGTAAAGCTATATAAAGAAGGAAATATGACTGTAAATCAAATTTGTGAAATTACAAATGTATCTAGAGCTTCTTTATATAGAAAGCTATCGGAAGGAAAAAAATAAGCATTCATTACTTATATTAAAAATTTCCGGGGATTGTGAAACAACGTACCTAACCAAGCAGGCTATTTCTATAAGGAAGTATCAATATTTGTTTATCTAACTAGGCACGATCATCAAAGGGTTCCGAGTACATTTTAACGGAGATATACGCTAAACTCAGATTTAAAGCAAGGCTGTATTTTCCGAGAACACTTTATAAAAAACAACCTTAGTCAATCACAAACGAAGGTTGTTTTTATAAAGTCATGGTCTAATTAAAACAATTGCTGTCCCAAGAGCATACTTGAGACTGAAAAGGCACCAGCAGGTGGTAAAACATTAGTATATATGGGAGGTCCCAAACGGGGTGTAAAGGTTGTAGCAATCCAATTTCCATATTCACCAGCCAGCAAAGAGGGAGGTTTCATTATAAACCGTCCACTTAAAACGAAATGCCGAATGCTTATAGCGGTCTCATCAAATATTGTCAAGTTGCCAAAAAAGGAGGCATATGGTGAATCGAAACTTATTTGTTTAGCGCTTTCGTCCCAATACCCATTAATCGGAATAGGTATACCACGAAAATTAACTGTACCTACTACTTTGTTGTCTACAATGGAATCAATGGTAAGTATACCTCTAATAATGGATCTCCCCGCAATAGAAGCATCAATCCCCCATACGGATGGAAAGGGGATACTAACTTTGGCTGTCTTTGGAATTTTCAAAATTAACCTCTCCTTGATTATTTTATGTATGGATTGAGTTGTATTTAATCATAATCCTGTAGTAATGATACAGTATATGCACAGAGAATCACTTAGGTGTTTTGTTAAGAAAGAAGCATCAATAATCAATCAGCCTACTGTCTAGATGAAAAGAGTTTGCCTGACCCACGAAAAATATGGAACATTAAGTCCTGCTGCTCATACATATGGTCTCGCATTTGGAAAATTTCTTAGCTTTAAAATAAATCATCTGATTCAATGAAATGTAATGCCTATCATCACCTATTTTTATATGTACCTCAGACGAATTCCTATACCTCCGTTACTCTTCGATCATATTGTATTTGTACGAGGTGGTGTAAAATGTTTAAATTATATTTAGATCCTGGTCACGGGGGAGTGGACCCAGGAGCTATTGGCAATGGGATGCAGGAAAAAGAAATTACCTTAAATATTTCCCATAGCATCCGGAATCTCTTGGAAAACCATTATGAAGGCCTGCAAATTAAAATGAGTAGAACAGCAGATATTACGCGCAGCTTGAAAGAACGTACAGATGATGCGAATGCTTGGGGTGCAGATTATTTTCTATCCATCCACGTTAATGCATTTAACGGTTCAGCTCATGGGTATGAAGATTATATTCATAACAGTTTGTCTGATTCATCGAGAACAGCGTTAATTCGGGACATTATGCATGAAGAAATTGTCAAAGTAAATAACTTGCATAACCGTGGTAAAAAAAAGGCCGATTTCCATGTACTGCGAGAAACCAGAATGCCCGCTTTATTAACGGAGAACGGATTTATTGATCATGCAAGCGATGCCCAAAAATTAAGAGACCCGAATTGGCGGCAAGCGGTTGCCCAAGGGCATGTTAATGGGTTAGCACGCGCGTTTAATTTGAAGAGAAAATCGACTAATCTGAAAAGCAATATGGCTATTAAACGTGTAATTGTTGACGGTGTGCAAGTAGGTGCTTACGCAGAAGAAGAAAATGTGTTGAGAACTGTAAAACGCAACCTGAGAACAGCACAAAGGATTATTATTGAAAATGTGTAGTTTCGTTGGGAAAACGGTTGCTTGACTGCGAGCACCTTAAAGTTTTATCAAAATGGATAACTAGGCTGGATGAACAAAATATACGCTAAGCCTTTGATGTGACGGGCTTAGCATTTTTTTCTTGCTCTAAGTTAGTCCGGCCGATATAAGCCAGGACTAGCTTAATATCAGATGAATAGAACGAAGTTGTTGAGGGAATTATAGGGGTACAGCCAACATTTCGGAAGTTTTGTACGCTAAGCGAATTTTAACTAAAAAAAGTCGAATTCCTGTACGCTAAGGAACCGACTTTTTTTAACTGACTTGTTCAACTAAACAAGCTACCGTTTGAAATAGAACTTTATACTTCACTATTAATAAGGATTTCACAAGTTAAATTAAGTTAGAATCTTTCCATATTCTTATACAATTAACTAAGGTTTTTTTTTGGAAAGAAAGTTTATATATATCTGGCATAGCAAGCTTCTTCCAGAATTCAAAATCGTATTGTTCATCAAAATAATTCATCATTAGTACCATAATATTTCCATGTGTTCCTACAACAACATTTTTGCCTTCATATTTATCTAAAGCCATTTCAATGCCTTTAATTCCTCTTTGTTGGGCACTCTTGTTTGACTCTCCACCTTCCCAAGAAAAATCAGGGTTGTCCCAAACCTTTCTAATTGCTTGCTCAAAATCATTAACATCTTCCTTCGTTAGCTTTCTTTCTTTAAATTCATCTACAATTTGAATCTCCCTGCCCAGTGTTAATGCTATTCCTTCAACCGTTTGTATAGCCCTTAAATATGGACTTGAGATAACATGATCAATGTTTTCTTCTCTTAGTAACTCTTTGACTTTGTAAGCATCTTTTAGTCCTTTTTCTGATAAGGGTCTTTTTAATTCCTCTGGTGTGTAAGTAGAATGGGCATGTCTAACCAAATACAAATTTGTTAGCATTGGAACCTCCTAATAATATGTATAATTATTTATAAATCCTTTTTTGTGGAATCACTCCTCTAACACCACCTGTGGGGTCATTAATATCGTTAAAGTATCTTGGTATTAAGTGTATGTGACAATGAAAAATCGTTTGACCTGCTGTCTCCCCACAATTCACTCCAATGTTGTAACCTTCCGGTTTATACCTTGAATCCAATAATGATTTACTTCTCTGAAAACAACGGTGGTAAAATCCCTAATAACAACGGTGTGAAATTCCCCAATAATAACGGATAATTATCTCAAAAACAACTTGGAGTGTAGAGAGATAATGATCAAGGATGGGGAATTTTTTATGATTAAAGAGTATCACTCAAAAGGTTGGACTCAGATTGCTATAGCAGAATTAACAGGCTTTGATCCAAAAACAATACGAAAATACTTAAATCAAAATGAGTTACCAAAGAAAAAAAAACAACCTCACGGTAAATTGAAAACAAGCCTTTTAGATCCATATAAAGACTATTTATTAAGACGGTTAAAGGAAGGTACCACTAACTGCGAAGTGCTTCTTGAGGAAATTCAATCTATGGGTTATCCAGGAAAGATGACTATTTTAAGAGATTTCATCAGACCTTATCGCCAGAAACCAAAGAAACAATCGAGTATCCGTTTTGAAACACCTCCTGGAAAGCAAGCACAGATGGACTGGGCAGAGATTGGAGAACATGAGGTTGATGGGAAGAAACAAAAGCTTTATGTATTTATCATCGTTTTAGGTTACTCCCGTATGAAATACATGGAAATTACAAATACGATGAATATGGAGCAGCTAATGAAATGCCACATGAATGCATTTGCCTATTTTAACGGCGTTCCTGAACACATACTCTATGACAATATGAAAACGGTAGTCACCTTACATAGTCCAACACAAATACGTTTTAATCGAAAGTTCGAAGAATTCCTAGCTTACTATGGAGTTGTTCCGAAAGCGTGTAAACCAGCAAGACCACAAACCAAAGGGAAAGTAGAAAGTGCGGTTGGTTACCTTAAGAAGAATTTTCTGCAAAGAAAACAAAAGAATACACTTCATGAGATGAATGAGATGTTAAGTGGATGGCTGGACAAAGTGGCCAATAAAAAACCGAATCAAACGACGCTTGAGCCACCTCTACAGCGTTTTGAAGAGGAACAAAAACACTTATTACATTGGAATACGAGACCCTTATTCCCAATAAGTAAATGGAAGGTTACTTACGTAACGGAAAGCAGCATGATTTCTTATAATGATCGAAACTATTCGGTTCCTTATCGTTATAAAGGGATGGAAGTAAAGGTGAAGGAAACTCTTGATCATCATTTAGAGATCTATTTTGATCTAGAGTGCATCGCTACTCATCCGATTATTTCTGGGATCAATAAATCATTAACGGATATCAACCACATAAAGAACATAAAAAAAGAGCCAGATGTGACACAAAACGGTTTGGCGACCCGTCACATTCAGCCCTCTAATCATGAAGTGGAACAACGTTCACTTCACGTGTATGAAGAACAATTAAAAGCTGGTGATCACAAATGAACGCACAACTTATAACTGAACGTCTTAAGAAAGTTGGCTTGGTTTACATAGCCAATCAATTAGATGGCATCCTAGAAGATGCCTCTAAACATAATGTAACATATTCTGAATTTCTAAACACCCTTCTTCAACATGAAATTGAACACAAAGAAGGTGCAGCACTAGAAACTAGAATAAAGAAATCAAAGCTACCGTTTCACAAGACTATCGAAGACTTTGACTTCTCATTTCAACCAAGTGTTAGCGAACGGCGTGTAAAAGAAGTAATAACTGGTCGTTATATTGAGAATGGAGAAAATATCTTATTATTAGGACCGCCAGGTGTTGGTAAAACCCACTTGGCGATAGGTTTCGCTATCGAAGCACTTCGTCAAGGATACACAGCTTACTACACCCGGGCCGATGATTTCATTACTTCCTGCCGCAAGGCAGAACAAAGGGGAACCACTTCTCGCCTGGTCCGATCGTTAAGTAGGTGCGATGTACTCATAATTGATGAAATGGGATACTTTCCGTTTGATGAGTTAAGTGCAGATTTATTCTTTCGTATCATTTCAAAACGTTATGAAAAAGGGTCAATTATTTTAACCTCTAACAAATCGTATATTGAGTGGGGGAAAATATTTGGCGATGACGTCCTAGCAACAGCGGTTTTGGATAGATTGTTGCATTACTCCACAACTTTCAATATCAAAGGACAATCATTTAGACTTCGTGAAAAGCAAAAAGCCGGCATACAACCGGCCGTTAATTAGTAATAGGGAATTTTGGACCGCTGAAATTAGGGAAAATAGAACCGCTGTTGACATCTCAATACTAATTTATCTATTGAAAGTTTTTCTTCAATAGTTAAACCAAAATAATCCTCACAGTGTCTCTTCGGTACTATTAACATATGACCTTTATTTACTGGGAATTTATCATAAAAACATTTAGCTTTATCATTTTCAAATACAACACTTTCAATATGGCCTAGTCACAGGGTTGCTGCTCTAGTCCGTCAGATGATTTACATAAAATGTAATTTCTGCAACCGACTTACTGAGGCAACCCTATAGCGCCTTGTCTAAATACCTATACAGCGTGGTCTTACTGATACCAGTCGCCACTGTAATTTGCTTAATTGTATAGTCTTTACTCTTATACATCTTAACAGCCATTTCCACTTTATCTTCTTTCTTAGTAGGTCTCCCACCTTTCTTTCCTCTTGATCTTGCTGCTTGAAGACCAGACTTTGTTCGTTCAGGGGTCCCGCCAACCAAATGACATAAAACCCACGTTAAGACATTTTTTGGAATTCAAATCCTTGATTTAGGTACGCTAAGGGTTGTAACTAAAATGAATATTTTTGCTATAGACGGCAATATTAGGGTGAGTACCAGCGAAGCTGTCACCATTTGCAATAAGGATACGTTAAGATTACAATAAGTTGTTTAAGTTTAACACTTACAATACGCATATCCACCGTACTGTTTTAGATTGATAATATATATTTTCATACTTAGATTCCATTATTATGTATAATAAAGTTAAAAAAATAATGACGCCACTTATGGAGAGTGTATTATGTCAAAAAATGATTCTACCAATTTCGTTTTACATGCAAAAAGTGACCAATTTTACTGGGAAGGAATTGGCCAACTGTCCATAAAAACATTTTCAAATGGTAAAGCCCATTATAAGACTAATAAAGGCATGTTTGCTGTTGAAGAAAGTAGATACCTACTCCTTAATAAAGGTTCATACACAATTTCAATTGATGAAACGAAGGATGTGGAATCTTTTTGTATTTTCTTTAAAGATGGGTTTGAAGCCGAGGTCTTTAATTCATTAAAAGAAACAAACGATAATCTTCTAAACGATCCATTTATGGATACGAGTTCTATTGTTTTTTTTGATAAAACCTATCATAAAAATAATACTTTATCTTTTCAACTTGAAACTTTCAAACATATTTTACCTAGTCTCGAAATTAATTCTGTTGGTTATGAGGAACAATTTCATAAGTTAATGCAATATATTTTGAATGAACATTTTAATACATACAAGGAAGTTGAATCTTTAAGTGCAATAAGGACCTCTACACGTGAAGAATTATATAGAAGGATATGTATAGCCCATGATTACATAAGAGCTTATTATGACAAAACTATTAAATTAAATGACATTGCACGAATTTCTTGTCTATCTCCAAATCATTTATTAAGAACATACACACAAATATATGGTAAAACTCCTCATCAGCATATTTCAGAGTTTAGAGTAACAAAAGCAAAACAACTATTATCAGAATTAAGTAATAATATGACCGATATAACCTTTAAACTTGGATTTCAAAATCCTGTATCCTTTAGCAAAATGTTTAAGCAACATGTTGGCATATCTCCTAAAGAATATCGAAAAAAGGTGATATTGGATAAGAAAAATTAGGTAAAATAATTTATCCTTTTAATAATAAGATATTTTGAAGGGAGCAAATTTTTATGGAAACTAATATAATCCAAAAAATTGGACAAATTGGAGTACCTGTAAAAGATTTAAATAGAGCACTAGATTTTTATAAAGAAAAATTAGGTCTCTCACTTTTGTTTAACACTAATAGTATGGCATTCTTTGAATGCAACGGATTGCGTCTCATGTTAACACTTCCAGAAAAAGAGGAATTCGCTCTTTCAAGTTCAGTAATTTATTTTGAAGTAAATAATATTAAAGATACTTATGAACGCTTATTAGGTAAAGAAGTTACTTTTATCGACGAACCACATGTTGTAGCTAAAATGGGACAAACAGAAACATGGATGGGTGTTTTTGCCCATCCCCCCGAAAAGGTGGAATAAGGAGTACCTCACTGAAAGATTAGGGAAGTACTCCTTAAACATCGCTTACTCTGTTTCCGATATTACGTTTAATTGGGCTAATTCTTGAATAATTGCATCCAAATCAACAGACTCTTGTTGTATATTAAACTCGTATCTTCCATAGAAGTTAATATGTTGCCATGCAACTGGGGATATTTTTTTCATAACATCCGAATCTAGAGCCTTTGTTTCTCTGTAAGCCAACATATTAGATAAAATACTGGCATTGTAATAAATAATGCAATTGGAGAGTAAGCGACTGCATTCGCCCCAAATATGTTGATCATTTTCATTTTTGAAACGTAATTTTCCAAAATTGGCAAAGGATACTGCTTTGCGTAATTTATGATAACTTTCCCCTCGATTTAATGCCTTTTGAACATTCCGGCGTAAAGGGGGAGAATCAATATAATCCAAAAAATATAGACTTCTTATGATGTTATCGTACTCCCATAAAGCACGTTTGGTTTTGTTCTTCCGTGCATAAGCGCTTAGCTTACCAATAATAATGCTTTGTGTGGTTGTTTTAACTGCAAGGGATAACATAATTCGTTGAATATTTTCCCATTCCTCTATAATAAGATTCGTATTAATCTTTCGAACTGGCTTGATCAGGTTATCTCCATATTGGCTTGGATGTTTGAATCCGTAAAGAGATTTGTTGACCTTATCGTGAATATCCTTGTAGCGAGGCGCAAACTGATAACCAAAAAAGTTCAGGATAGCAAAATTCACTTCATTGGTTCCATGTGTATCCGTGGAATGCACATCAGGCTGAATATCAGTTGTGTTGTTAAATAAAATATCAAATACATAATGACTTTCATGCTCATTGGCCCCAATAATTCGAGCATTAACAGGGATATGGTTGGCTACCATTGTGTAGGAAACAATCCCTTTACCAAGACCAAAGTATTTAGGTGAATGACGGGAATTAATGGTATTGATTCGAGTCTCAACTTTCTGCCCGTCACTACTAGAATGAATCGTCTCCCCAATGTCATAATGTTTAAAGATTGGGAGTTTGGCTATTGCATTACTGATACAATCATTCGCTTCTTTTAAAGTCTCCAGACGAATAAAGTTATCAGATGTGGCAGCCAGTAACGGATAGCTAATATCAGAAATTTCCCCCATTCTCCCTAACCCCATGTTGGTTCCCCAAGCAATCAGACAGGCGACAAGAATTCGATTGTCTTTATTCTGTTTGGCATAACGTCCCAAGATGTGCTCAAATGAGTCAAGGAATTGACAGTGCTGTTGAACAAAATGCAAGACACTCCTAATGTCTATTTGCTTTAATGTATCGTAGAATGAGTGATTAATAGATTCTGTGTCACGAGTATAAGGTAATGTCCATCGGGTATGTGAACCCCGTTTTTTGATTTGAAGATGCTCATTTTTCCCAGATGAAATACTCTGGTTAACTTTAGTAATGCGATCTTCTAATCGCTTCTCAAGCTCCACTAAATGACTATGAATGGGTTGGTTGAAAATCGTCAGACCAGTGTCAGCGATCAACATTTCTTTCTGTTCCCATTGACGATCATTGATCAGGTCATCCTCAAAACTGCGAAATCGGATACTATCACGACAAAAAATATCTCCTGCTTCCAAACGGTTGCGTAGGAGGCGATAGACTAAAAATTCATATCGATCTGCTAAAATTGTTTTTTGTTCATAGATATAACGCTTCACACCATCGGATATGAAACCATTTGGCAAATCATCTGAGTGATATTGTCCTAACGCTTTATTCTTATTAAAAGCAGTTTTCATAAAATTCACTGCTTTAATTAATGGATCATTTGGTGAAGGAGCTACGAAATCAACCTGCAAAAATATAGGTCTTAAATAACGTTTAAATCGTCGTGCCTGCTGACCAATATGTTCCCATTGGAAGGCAGTTTCATCATATTTTATATTTGTAGTAATCTGTTTGGCTACGGATTCCAGTTTCTGACGTTCCAAAATAGTAAATGCACGGTCTTGAATATCCCTAAAGGGAGTATTGGCAGGAATATGATCATCAGTGAATATTTTAAGCAGTTCCCCTGCTTTTTTGATGTCTTGATTACTCTCTGTATAGCACTCGTAAACTCGTTCTTTTGCTGCTAATTTAGCTTCATCTGCATACCCCCTTACACTATATATGAGGGTATTGATCAGGTTGTCATGCATCCGTTGATAACGATGGGATACAAAACATAACAAATAGACATAAACAATCCATACATTCAGCCGTTTGAGCTTGTAGACAGAGTAGTAACTTACTAATGAAGCATAGTACTTGATGCTTTCGTTGGAAATACCTAACTTTGGTAACAGTTCTTGAGCAAGGTAATATAAATGCTGTATTTGTTTACCACGATTCATTTCAAGCTTTATTTCAGTGGCGCTAAAGTCTTTCGGTTCGTGTTTCAGTAGTGTTATTTCATACAGCCCTGAAGAATCTTCAAGTAATCGATCTAAGGATTCCATATCATTCTGTTTTAGATGATCCTGCATCAATGAAATTAATCGGTTTTGCTCATGGGTTATTGCCTGTCCTGTCATATCTTGCATAAAACTATAGCCAGGAACAACAATGCAGTTTTCAGACAAATAATTCATGATTTCTCGAAAGATGTAAATCGGCTTACCACAAAACGCCGCAGACTTTTGAGCTTTTTCCTCCATCTTACGCCGTTCTTCGGCACCGCAACTGTGGTAGTTAAATAATTTAAGAATCAATTGTTGTTGTTTTAACCTAGTGGACTTATCAATTGAACTCAAGTCATCAATTTGACTGTTGTTGAAATGTTCCTTCAGAATATATTGAAGATCCTCTTCTACCTCATGGAGGTCAAATGTAAAAAATAGTTGTCTGGCTTTGAAATAACCCAGTTGTAAAACGAAATAAGCCTTAGATTTGACAGAACGCAATGTGTGTAGCAGCTCTTTCTCTGGCTGTGAAAGAGAAAAATAAGAACAGCGATCTTCGTATGAGAAACCTGGTCTGTCATAAATGATCTTTACTTCATCTTCGCTAAGAATCCTCAACCGTTTTTGGGTAGTTGTATTATTCTCCATATTCATATTCCAATCTCAAATTCCCTGACTACTTTATAAAATGAGTTCTTTTTCAACCCAAGTAAACACATGAACTCAACGCCCGTGATCTCTTTATTTTTCCACTTCGGATAGTGAGAATCTAATAATTGGCGCTGTTCATGGGAAAGGGTCCGTAAATTAAGCTTTGGTCGTCCCAAATGTCTACCTTGAGATTTGGCGAGCGCTATGCCTTCGGCTTGGCGCTGTTTGATTTTTTTTCGTTCTTGTTCGGCCACATAAGAGAGAAGGTTTAGAAACTGATCTTCCATTAACTTTCCGATATCTCCCATCTCTCTATATTTACGACTATCAAATAACGTTTCGTTTTCCAACACGACAATATCTGCTTGAATGTTCCTTGTAATGTGTTTCCATTCATAGATAATCCCTTCGTAATCCCTCCCCAATCGATCTAGGGCATCCAGATAAAGGAGATCCCCTTTCCGCAGGATACGCTTCATCGTCTGGTAGCTGGGGCGATTAAAGTCTTTTCCACTTTGTTTATCAACAAAGATCATTCGCTCTTCGATGCCTAAAGCTAACATTTTTTTGATTTGACGTTCTTCATTCTGATCTGTAGATGAAACGCGAACATAACCGATCTTCACAATGAACTTCCTCCAGAAGATATATTTTCTTCTACTATTTTACTATATTTAGTTTCTAAAGGTATGACGATTTTAGTAAACGTTTATAAAAATATTTTCATAGATTTATAAACGCAAGAACCACCCTTTATTAGACAGGTTTTAAAAGTACACCTTTATAAACAAAAAAGAACCCAAAGAATTGAGTGTGGAATTTTTGCTCCACGTACGGACCATTTAGTTGAACAAGAGATAAATTAAATAGCTAAGGATTGTGAAGTATTTTATAATGATGAATGCTTTTTATTTTAGTCTAAAAATAAGAATAAAAGGGGTTGTTTAAAAAAAACAATAATATATTGCATATGGATAATGATTTATTGTAAAACGATAAATAAGTGAGGTGCATTTTTATGAAACGAGGAACAACTGTTTTTTTAAAGATAGCTGTTTTTCTTATTGGGATTACGGTACTCGCCTTGTGTATATTTTGGTTGCCTTGGTTAGCAAATGATACGGCAGAAATGTTTCCGGAGTTTGCTTTTTTGCAATATCCTGTATTAATCGGTTTGTATGTAACTGTGATACCATTTTTCCTTGCTCTGTATCAAGCTTTAAAACTTTTAAACTACATTGAAAATAACAATGCTTTTTCGGAATTGTCTGTAAAGGTTTTGAAATATATAAAATACTGTGCAATTACAATCAGTATCTTATATTTGATAGGGACCATCGTTCTTATGTCTCAAAACGCCTTACACCCAGGAATAGCAATTATCGGATTAACAATTATTTTTACTTCTGTTGTTATTGCAGTCTTCACTGCGGTTCTTCAGAAATTATTAAAAAACGTTTTAGATATAAAATCAGAAAATGATTTTACGGTCTGAGGTGAAACAGTGGCAATTATAATCAATATCGATGTGATGTTAGCTAAAAGAAAAATGAGTGTAACAGAACTATCTGAAAGAGTTGGAATCACAATGGCTAACCTTTCTATTTTGAAAAATGGAAAGGCTAAAGCGATTCGATTATCAACTTTAGAAGCTATTTGTAAGGCATTGGACTGTCAACCTGGGGATATTCTTGAATATCAAAGTGACATTGACAATCAAGAATCAACCATTTGATAGTTTAAACACATTAAGAAGGAATGTCATAAAATTGTTGAATTTTAACTAATGATAGTTGGCTAAAAGAGAGGAATGGACTAAATGGCTAAAGAAATGTTTGTGCAAATAAGTGATTGTAAACTATATGCTAAATTGATAGGGGAAAATAATGGAAAACCAACAATAATAATGGACGCTGGATATGGAGACTTTTCCAAGGCTTGGGATTCAGTAATTGGGGATATTTCAATGCTCTCTAATGTTCTAATTTATGATAGAGCAGGACTTGGGAAAAGTGAAACAAGTTCAAACCCCAGAACCAGCCGTGAGATGGTAAAAGAATTGAAGGAACTTCTTATTGAAGCCAATATTAAACCTCCGTACATATTAGTTGGTCACTCATTTGGTGGAGTTAATATGCGGATATATGCAACTGAATATCATAATGAAGTTTGCGGACTTGTCTTAGTTGACTCTACGCCTGAAGATTACAGAGAAAGATTTCTCCCAACGATGTCACAAGATTTTCAACAAGCATACAACAAGCAATTTGTTTATGAAGGCAATTATGATGAATTTATGGAAAGTCTAAAGCAATTAAAAGAAACCAGACTTAAATTAAATGTCCCATTAATTGTTCTTTCAGCTGGTAAGAAAGCTCATTATTCAAAGGAATCACAAGAGTTATGGAATGACATGCAGAGAGAGATTCTTGAAATATCCTCAGATGGTGAATTGGTGATTGCTGAAAACAGTGCTCATTTTATACAAAATGATGAACCAGAAGTAGTAGTTAGTGCGATAAAAAAGCTAATTGACATTTTTAAAAATTAAATTGTGGAGGATAATACTTAAACCTTAAACTCCCTCAGTTTAATACGATTTTCTCCCAACCCAAATACTCGCTATCGGGGTGCGTTAGTTTATTAAGTAATTTTATGGAAGAGGTCAGAATTTAGTTATTCCATTAAATGGCGCTATTCTTGCATAAGGAAGCGCCTTTTAACGGGGATTTGTTTTTAGGGAGATCCCTTAATCCACCTTTTCGAGGGGATGGGCAAAAACACCCAAGTTATTTTTATCTATATTGTGTTTATTGTAGCAGTAAATATTTTAGGGAAATCAGCTCTAGCCCAACTTACCCCTCATGATTTTGGAGCGATTCTTTTTTTATCTTAATCGAAAGTTAAAGGAAAGTAGATATCCTTTACCTGAGCTGTTGTCTAATTTAAGAACAACAGGATATCCGGATATTCACGATAATGAATATGCGATTTTGGAAGCAACAGGTGAAATTAGCATTTTTCCAAGAAAAGAATTAGTTCCTATTACTCCAAAAGATTTACATATGAAAGTGGAATACCGCGGATTACCCATAGCCGTTGTCATTGAAGGGAAAGTGCAAAAGCGTAAATTAAAATTTATCAACAAAAATGAAAAGTGGTTAAAGGAAGAACTAAAGGCAAAGGGATATCTTCAAATCAAAGATTTTTTTTATGCTGCTGTTAGAGATACCGATCATTCATTAACCATTAACAAAAAAGATGTTAACGACTAATTTTAAGACGATTTCCTCCCAATATAAATTAATGTTTTCTCTTATTTACTTCTTATTGCATTTACCACTTTCATTTTCCAAATTTATAAAAAATTATACCTATATTTAGGAATTTACCAGATGGTAATTTTCAAAATCACTAAGTCTCTAGTTAGGACAGTGCCCAGATCATTACGCCTTTCTTGATGTCAGAACTTTCCCAACCTTAATTCTCTTTTTTTCGTTCTTAATATCTTATACAAGTTCTTATAAAGGTAGTCCATAATATATAACAGACAATCCCTTCATATTCCATACGTATACTGGTTACATAGTTTGTACATGTTAAGAGTAACAGAAGGAGGGATTCCAGTTGGAGTGGATTTTTTATCTATACCTGTTAAATACGTTCTTTATCTTATTCATAGCAATTTGGGAAGTTCGTCGGCCTGCCAAGGCTTTGAATTGGATAATAATCGTCCTTTTTTTACCTGTCATTGGTTTCTGGCTATATCTTAGCATATCAAACCCTAAGTTTATTCATCGAAAAAGATTGACCTGTTCTAAAAATGAATCTAACAAATTACCTGAGACATTCGGTGCTTCAGCATCGGTAATTGCCAATGCTTTACGGCATTTCACTGTGAATGGGCTTCGAATGGGCCAAGTCCAAGTGTTTAACAATGGGATAGCAAAATATGATCAACTCCTTGTATCCCTGCAAAAAGCCCAAGAAACCATTGATCTGGAATATTTCATCTATCGGAACGACCAAATTGGTAATCGAATCACAGAACTGCTAATCGAAAAAGCATTAAATGGAGTGCAGGTTCGTTTTATGAGAGATAGCTTGGGGAGTTATAAATTCCCGCGTGAAAAAATCCGGCAGATGGTTGAAGCAGGGATAGAATGCAGGACAATATTTCCTCTGCGATTTCCCTGGATTTTGTCCAATTGGAATTATCGGGATCATTGTAAGATTGTGACGATTGACAGAAAGGAATCCTTTACTGGCGGTATGAACGTTGGGTATGAATATACAGGATTAAAGCCAGACGTAGGATTTTGGAGGGACACTCATTTGCAAATTATAGGGGAAGCAACAGGCGACTTGCAGACTGTTTTTGATGTTCATTGGGAAATCGCTGTGCCGGAAAGGATAAAATCAAAAACAAATTTGAAAACAAAATCAGAGGTAACGAAAATCAATTCAATCGGCAGAGCAGATCATTCCAAATGGTCAGCCGAATTGGGATCAGAGTTGAGCACCCTTGATGATAAAAAAATGGACATATCCGGAAAAACTAGGACATTGCATAAAGCGTATATCCATACGTTGGAAGGAAACCCTGGAATTCCTACCCCAGTCATTCGGCAAGCTTACTTTATATGTATAACACAGGCGACCAAGACTATTGATTTAACAACACCCTATTTTGTACCAGAAACGGATATTATCATGGCATTAAAGACAGCAGTAACTCGTGGTGTCCGTGTAAGATTGCTGGTTCCTCGCCACAATAATCAAAAAATCGTGGGTCTTGCAAGCCGTACTTATTACGGAGAACTTATAGAAGCTGGAGTTCAAATCTACCAGTACGACAAAGGAATGATACATGCGAAGGTGTTGACCATCGATGAGGAGATTGCTGCCGTAGGCTCAGCAAACTATGATATGAGAAGTTTTCGCCTGAATTATGAGGTGTGTCAAGTCGTGTACAGTGCTGATGTGACAAGGGAACTCACAGAGCAGTTCGAGAGGGATCTTACTGATTCTGTACCATTAAGAATTGAAGACTTGGTGCAACGATCCCTGACCGAGCGCATTGTTGAACAGGGTGCTCGCGTGCTTTCTCCATTATTATAAGTTGAAAAAACCGGTATTATTTATCTTTCTGATTTTAATTAGCTTACATGTTGTAATATAAATATTTTAAAACATGAGGATTTTTGAAATCGAGTGAAATATAAAATGGAGGAATAAATTTTGGGTGAAGTTTTTTTGGGTTTACTGGCAATCAAAGTCATAGTAGGTTTTGCAACTTTATTTTTTATCATTATCATAACAGGCAGAACATCCATCTATCAGTTAAACCCCGTTTCACTTAGTTTTTGTGTTAGTACTTGGAGATTTTTTAGGAAATAACATTTATGAAGATAAGGTAGGGATTTTTCATTTTTTATATGCCATCGGATTGTGGACGTTTCTTATGTTGGGAATAGAGTTTATGACTCTAAAAAATAAATCGACACGTTCTCTCTTATTAGGCAATCCTAACATCATCATTCGAGATGGTGTTATGGACAGAAAGTTACTTACAAAGAACAAATTGGATGTAAATCAAGTATTGAGTATACTCCGTCAAAATAATGTCTTTTCAGTTCGCGAAGTCAAATACGGTATATTGGAAGCTAATGGGCAAATAAGTTTATTATTAAAATCCAAGTATCAAAAACCAGATCTCAATCTTCCAGAAAGTCCAGTAGACCTCCCAACATCGTTAATTATAGATGGGGAAATTTTATGGGATAATTTACATGAACTCGGATTTGATCAACAGTGGTTAGATAACCAATTAACTACCAATGGATATGATAATGTAAAGCGTATACTTTACGCAGATTGGCGAGAGCGTGAAGGCATACATGTAAGTCCTAAATAAAATTTGTTAGGATAAGAGCACATCAATTTTCTTGGTGAATATAAACTTTAGTCTTCAACAATCAGGCGCTTTAATGAAGTAACTAAAGCCTAATTTTTCACTTATAACACCGAGAAATTAGACTTTTTATATTTTGGTTTCCTTAACGTTGTAAATCCGCATTTTCCTGACGCTACCCCGTTATGAAAAAAATATCCCCAGTTGCATGGCAACATATTAACTTCTATGGAAGATACGAGTTTAATATACAACAAGAGTCTGTTGATTTGGATGCAATTATTCAAGAATTAGCCCAATTAAACGTAATATCGGAAACAGAGTAAGCGATGTTTAAGGAGTACTTCCCTAATCTTTCAGTGAGGTACTCCTTATTCCACCTTTTCGGGGGGATGGGCAAAAACACCCAACTACTTCTCTTCGTCTTTTTACTACTCGTATACTTTTAGACATAATAAAAAAAGAGCCCCCTATCTGAAACGAATTTCAGACGGAAGCTCTCCGCATATGTACTATCATTATCTTCATTTGGTTACACGTAGCACCTTTTTACTATGCGACAATAATTCGCTAATGCCTACGTAGGACGTTTGCGGTTTGTTCCCGCTCAAGTTAAGCGTTAAAAACTCCGACAAACAGCTTTATACCGCACCCTAAAGCACATTTGGTTTCCTTTGTCATATAAGACGTGGTACCGGAAACCACCGCTCTATCCGACTGAGCTATGGGCGCATGATAATAGAAAACACTTCATTTTCTTCTCATAATAATAGCAATAAAATCCATCTAAATCAATAAAAATATCCCCGTAATCCTTTATGACGCTTAGTTATGAGTATATTAACAAAGCACCCCCCTAAATTTTCCAATCATAAATTCACCCCAACTCACAAATTATAATCTTTGAATTGATATTCCAAAGGGGGCTTCATTCAATGACTGTAATTACGAAATTAAAACAAACTGTTTCTGGATTAAAAAGTGCACAAGCTAGCTTAGAGGGATTCGCTCTTGATACGGATAACCAACAAGCTAAGCAACTTTTCCAAACAGCTGCACAGCAAACACAAACGATTATCGATTCTTTAAACCCACGCGTTGAAGAAGTC
>NZ_JAQQGG010000017.1:0-22607 GCF_028548245.1 Bacillus sp. FF-1 | reverse complement strand
GCCTATACTAAAGGGACTGAAATCGGATAAAAAGAAGGCTTGAGCCGTATGATGGGAAACTGTCACGTACGGTTCTGAGGGGAGTTGGGGGCAGCGATGCCCCCCGCTTACCCGACTAAATAAGCTGCCTATATGGGCAGCTTATTTTATTTTTGGCTTAGCGTGGTTTTTTCCGAAATGCTGGCTATACCAATACTAGATTTAATTTAAGATTTACAAACTATTAATCAAAGAAATTATTCAATTCCTTACTCATTACGTTCGATGTTTTGGGCTTTGGTTTCTCATTTTTATTAAGCAGCGACTGCGTAGTATTATTCTTATTTTTTTGATGAGATTTTAAGTGCTCTTGGCGTTCTTTATAACTCATAGGTTTATATTCTGGTTGCTTCTCATCATTTTTCGAATGCTCTTCTCTATTTTTTTCTAAGTTTTCTTGTACCGTAATACTAATAGATTCGTAAACTTTTGCTACATCTTCATCTAGCTTGTTTTCTTCGATATGATTAAGCGTTTCTTCAATTGGAACCGTGTTGATTTCTACATGTGTTTCTTCTAGCTCTGTTATTGTAACGGGAAGTGAAGTAGATTCTATACTTGTTTCTGCAGTTCCTATCATTGTAACGGGAAGTCCATCAGATGGGAATTCTTCAAACAATGGTTCGGTCTCAACAGGAATCACGGAATGAATAATGGAATCTTTATTCCAATCTTGCTCTAACATAGTAATAGATAATTCTTTGTTTAGTTCTGCTACCTCCATGTTTATTTCATAGCATTCTTCCATAGGAGGTAATGCTATATCTATGGTTTCTTTAATATCTTCTTTCACGGCCGGTTCTTTTATTTCAGAGCTTATACTTTCTACATGTGTTTCTTCTGCTATAACAGGCAGTTCACCATTTCGTTGTAAGGCATCTATTAATCTCGATGCACGTGTATAACTAATTTTAAACGTGTCTTGTAGTACAGATATAGAGATACTTCCCGATTCCTTCACAAAACTTAAAACATCTTCGTATAGAATATCCTTAAAGGAGCTAGTTTCCTCTTGTTCGATTTCTTCGCCTTCAATTGGAATTGCTACTTCCGGTGAAATAGTATTGTCAGGTGAATGAGTAGTAATAACACTTGTTTCTTCTGATGTACTACTATTATTTGAAATTAATACTTTACGAGGACCATCCCCTGTGTAAGAACTTACAACTAGATTTTGTTCTAACTTCTCAATATATTGCATAGATTTCATATAGCTAATCTTGAATTTTCTTTGCAGAAGAGATGGCGAGACTTGTTGTGATTCGATAATAAATTCCTTAATATCTTCATACAACTTATTTTCAACTTCATCATCAACATTCCCCTGCTGGTTCATTGCTGCAGGATCATTAGATAAGGTTTCATTTTGAGACTTTTGTCCCTTATAATCCTCCAATGATACAATGTGTTGATGCTCCTCGTTTGTTTCTATGGAGTTATTCTGTTCAATCTCACCTTCTTGTATAGGTGGTAATGGTTGTATTTTCTTCATGTTTTCTGCATCTACATGCTTCATAGGATTAGCTTTTTCTATAGATTCATTAATAAGGCGAAGACGCTCATTTTCCCAATATTCACCTGTTTTTGTATCTACTTGAATAATTGCTTGGGCAAATTCTTCTTTTGGTACAAAGTTACTTGTGATTTGTTGTACAGGTTGCACATGATTATCTTGTACGATACGAGCAGCACAGATGAATGCCCCTTGTGCCATGATATCTCCTGGTGACATAACAACTTCTTTCGTTTTTTGATAGGTTGATCCTAGTCGACTAACTGGATTCTCTTGCATAGGAGAAATGCCCTGTTCGGATTCTGCCTCTTTAAATTCCTCTTTCTCACCAAACATGTCAGAGAAAATTTTTGCATCATATGGTGTTACATCTCCAAATATCATTTTGTTACGGAATGAACCTAGTAAAGTAAACATGTATTGCTCTGTGAAGTCGAGAGCTAATTGCGATAGTGTTTGGCTAGCGATTGTTAAAATTACTTTATATTTACGAGATTGTGCAGGGAATTCTTTAAACGGCCGCACAACGTAATCCGGAAACTCATCGACAATAATATGATGGTAAGGTGAGACGTTTGGATCTCTACGGAATACTGCATTTTGCATACTTAACAATACAAATTTTCCTAATACGTTTGAAAGGTCTGCTAATTCTCCTTTTGCCGTATTGACTAACAAAATCCCACCCTGCTCTAAATGAACATCGAAATCAAAATCGGATTTTCCAAATAAAACACGTCGTATTAAAACGTTTGAAGCTAAATCTTTTAATATGTTGCGTAAACCTTTTACATATTCTTCTTCTCTGTCATAATGCATCGGTTGTCCGCGGTATTTTCCCGATTTATAAACGGCTGGTTCACCTTGAAAATCCAGCTTTTCACGAATGGTATTATCAAACCATTCGTCTATACCTTTTATAATTTTATATTCATTTTTTTGGTCACGTGAAGCTGCTCCACTTTGAACAAAATCATATAACTTTTCGACCTGTACCTTTAATAGCTTATGCATTCGGTGAACACGTTCTACATCGTCATACATCTCAATCAAATCGTCGAAGGTAACATCTTTTTGTGGGTTGTGAAGCTTTAATAAATAGATATGTTGTTTAAGGTGGTTACGCTGCGCTTGTTCAAAGAATGCATTGTTAGATTCAGACAAACCTTGAATAACCATTGCGAAAACTTCTGCTACTTTATCTACTGGTCCTCGCAGAATGTTTATATTTTTGGTATCAGGATTAGTTGGATCAATGTAGTAAACTGCACTTTCAGGTATTTTATGTGCTTGCACTAACTTAAAAACCTTTTGGCATAAATCATTACTCGGTTCGATAACAGTCACACCATTTAAAAATGTTCCTTTTACTTCTTCTGTATGATAATCCTTCTTTTTAAAGACATTTATGAACTTATTGATAAAACGCGCCATCCAATGTAAATCTTGATTAATCATGGGAATAATTAAACTAGATGTTTTACCAGAACCAATAGGACCAATAATAATACAATTTAACGTTCTATCTTTCCCCTTAATACGAACCATCTCTTTATGCTCAATATGCGGTCCAATTTCTACATCAGGATATATTTGTTCTTCTTGGCTATTAAACCATTTTTGTAATTTGTGATTTTTATATTCGTATTTTTGTACCCACTTTAATATCTCTTCTCGGTAGCGAACAATATGCCCACTATACCAAAGTGTAAACAAAATCATAAATACTGTTGGTAAAAATACAAAAATCATAGTGAGTGTGTGAAAATTACCTGTTAAGACATGACCTAAGGCTTCATACTCACCAAAATTAAGATGTTTTGATTTATCCGCTAGATAAGGAATAACCTTTGCATGGATCGGAGCAGTTGCAAACCATAAAAATTGAATATCAACCGCAAAGTGGGAAGCAACCAAGATTATTAGTTTCCCATTATTTATATGTAAAGCTGGAATACGGCTGTAAAACCTAAAGCTAAACTCTCCTAATAGTAAAGAAAAGAACATTAAAATAAGCGGTACATATGTAATTTCTATAGGATAAGACGGTGGTTCAAATGCATAGTAGAGTAACTTGATGTAGTTTACTAAACCGAATCCAAATGAAAGAATAAATCCGCTAATTAAGCCGATTGTAGTAAATAACGGTAATCGTTGTTTAAATGTCTCCATATAGGCTCACCTACTTCTTACAGATATAGTTGAGCTTTATGTTTAAACTGGAATCGATTATTGAATTCTGGTTGGAATAGTTCCTTTGATTTTTCGAGAAAGAATTTTGCTGCATCTTCAGTTTGTTTTAAATATAAATCAATACTCTCTCTTTCACAGAGTTGATTGTATTCTTCTTGAGAAAGTACCGCGATATTTACCTCAATCTTTTTATCCGTTGCCGTTTCAATTATGACATCGTACCAATAGAAATTTGGTTTCCCTGGAATTTGGATATCTTGTAGAGAAACACTAAACGTTGCCCCCTCTTCTGTAATATGATTAAGGACTAGTTCCGGGTTTTTAAATGCTTCTCTAGCAGAGAGCACTCCCCCAGTAGTAGTAGTTGCATATTGTAAATCCATTTTGATTTTCCACCTTTCTCCATATAAAAAAAGGCAAGCGACACCCACTGTAAAAACAGCGTGTGTCGCTTGCCTTAATTTCATATGTTCTGATTTGATTGTAGTTTTTTGTGTTTAGTTCAAACGTAATTCTATCACCTTAAATAATAAAAATCAATAAAATTGTATAAAAGTATATAAAAAATTAACGATTAATATAATTCAACAAGCTTGCGTCTTTTCGGATGTATGTTATTTGCAGTACGTGCCATGATCTGTTCATCCGCATCGATAGTAACACCTTCATTTTGGAGGGATAGCAGTAATACGTTGTCATACGTGTCCATTAAAAGTATATCTCTAGCCTTTTTGCGCTTTGGATAAATCACAACAAGCGGCACCCCTTCATCACCTTCTCTTCTTGAAAACACAACATCGTCTAATCTAGCAATCATTCGGTAATCATTTTCATTCCCAAAAATAAAGAAGAAATCTTGCATTACATCTTTATCTCTCTTATACGTTCGTCTAAGACCACCATCTATTTTCTCTTTAAATGTTTGAACTGTTTCAACAAATGCATAGCGCCAATCAGCATCTCCTACTGTACGTTTAGATAAAGGTAAGAGAATATCTTGTTCAAAGTTTTGATTATCATCTATTCCTAGAAGAATATCTGAAATAACATCTCCAGCTTCTTTCAAAGAGCAGATGTGCATATTTAGGTTTGGTAGATTCATTAAATGTTCATGATATTCTCGCATAGAAAATAAGAGATTCTTCATACGTACGTATGGAGGTTCTGCATCTTCTGCAAGGAACATCGACTTGTCATACATAACAAAAACAACAGTTATATTTTTAGTGTTTTTTTGTGCATATTCAATATACTTCCCCACCTTTTCAACTAAGGTAGCATTGGTTTCTTTGCACATATCCATTTCAATGTAAATATTTTTGTCTTTATATGAAATGTGTTCATCAGGAATTAGAAGTAACCCTGCATCTTCAATTTCTGTTTTCTTTTGTTTTTGATGATATGAGCGAATATCTAACTCGCATAATAATTTATTCGTATTGGTCTTTTTCGACACTTCCAAAAGTGTGCGTACTAATATTTCTCTTGAGCAGAGTGTATGTAGTGAGATTGAAGAAGAATATCTACGTTTTGAAGATCCTGCAGGAATCCTTCCTAATTCTTGAAGGTAATCAACCATTCTATCTTTTAAGGAGAATGTCGCACGTCTGGTTATACTATCATCTCTTTTATCAATTTTTTTAGTCAAGATAGCACCGTATTTTGAAAAACGATTAAGTTTCGTAAACACACTATCCTCAGAAAAATCTCTACCCTCAAATGCACTATAAAGCTGAGTAATTTGTCGTGTAGTAAGATACCTTTTGTAATATAAAAATGTAAATACAAATATATCGGCCTCTTTTAAACGAAAAGATTTCTGTGTACCTTTGCTTGTATATTTATACGTTTTACTTTTCATTATATGCAACTCCATAACTCGAATGTATTTTCAATAAATAACAACCATTTCTATATATCTTATTACAGCAAAATTTAGTTGTAAATTATTAAAAGTTTAAGCTGAATTTGCTTTAATCTAGATACTAAAACTTGTACGCTGAAGTTTGGATTACTTCTCTTCCTAAAAATTAGCTAGAAACATTGATTTATATAGTCTTTCAGTTCTTTTAAAATTGTTCGGACGGAAGACATGTTTTAACCGAACAATTTTTTAAAGGTTCAAGTATTGGAATAAAATCGTTAGGACGGCCTAACAATTTATTTAAACAATTACATTATATAAAGACATGTTACACATACAGAAAATATAATAGATTAATCACTTGTGCATTGTAGTTTCTTTTTGCTATTGAAATAGAAAAAGACCGACAAAATTATATTTGTCGGTCTATTGTTTAGAATGATAATTTCTTCTTTGCTGGTTGTGAATCGTCAGCAACTTCTACTTCAGGTTCAGCACCAAAATTTAATTTTTTCTTTTTAGGTTTTTCTTCTTGTACTGAATCATCAAATGCAAAAAGTTTATTTAAAACAGCATTGGATTTCTTTGAATTAGCTTGCTCACGTTCTTCTTTAATTCTCGTAATCTCATCAATAATATCACTAACACGTTTTGGTAATGGAAGTCCTGCAACAACTGAATAGAATTTTACTATATCCTCTTCTTTTTTTGTTGTATGTTTATTAACGTATGGAGCTATAGGACGTTCATCTACATATGGAGTTCTTTCTTTTAAGAAGTTTTCCATTTGATTAAGGAATGAGAAGTTGTATAATCGCCCTGCTCGCAGCGGTGATGTAACGATAGATAGCGCGCTTTTTTTAGCACTTTCTAGCTCTTCTCTTTCTGTATCGTATAAAACGCCTTTTTCTAGTGCGTTACCTAATTGAGTCAAGTAACCTAGCGGGTTTTCAGTGTCTAATTGATTTGATTTTAGTTCTAATTTTGCTAATGATAAAACGCCTGGTGTATTAATTACTTGAGCAAATTCACTCGCATCAAAATGTGTATCTGAAAACGGTGTAAATGATGAAGTAACTAGGTTAATCTCATGTAATGCATCAGCAATATATTTGTTACTATAGCTAGTATATTCGTTTGCTAAAGCACTTGGATTTTCCTCTTCAAATTTTCTATATAGTTTAGCGTTATCTATTAATACAATTGAGCCAAAAGCTTCTTGGTTCATAGCAATACTACGAATGCGTGAAGTTGCGTTTTCTAATACTTTTAAAGCCTCAGCATCACGTGGTAAAGTCAGTAACAATCCAAAATTGTAATCATGTTCATAGAGCATTTCAATAGCCTTTAATAGAGCACCAGTTCCTGTTCCTCCACCTAGACCACACGTAATCCAAATAAAATCACGATCTTCAAATTCCTGTTTTACCGCTTCGAAAATCTTTGTTTCATGCTTTACAAATGCTTCCTCTCCAACCTGTGGATTACGAGCTGCACCTTGTTCATATCCTTCTAACTGTATTTTACGGACGTTCCCTGTGTTTTTAATCTCAATTTTATTAAAATCTTGACTATTTGTATTAACAAGAATCGCACGATATGGGTATTTGTTATTTTTAATTTGTGTTTCTTTATTTGCGCACTCTGCTGCGATTGCACATCCACCCATACCTAGTCCTAAGAATCCAAATTTCAAACTAATATTTCCTTGGCTTTCGATTTCTGAAAAATTGCCTGCCATATGTATATCCTCCTCAAATATATATTTTAGTTGTTTTTCTCAACTCGTTTTTCCAGTTCCTTAATTAAAACATTTCCTAGATCTGTTACGTCATAAATTCGAACACGTCCTATTGCTTTGAAAGATATTAACCCTGCTCCTTCAAGTCTTGCAGTCATAATATCTAAAGCATATCGCGATGGAAGTATTTTTTTACCCTCATAATCTTTTTCATTCTCAATTTGATAGTCTTTATGATATTGGTTGATATAATCCCATAACTTTTCTTTGTTCATTGCGCCCTCGGCGTATAGCACACGTAAAGCCCAAATCCCATCATTTAAATTCTCACAAAGCACATCAATAATTTCACTACTACTCATTGATATATTAGACAATAATTTCACACCACCTTTAATAAATAATAAATTTTATCTATAGGTACAAAAAGACAAGATAATTATACGGAATTTAATACCGTTATAAAAGCCGTAAATACTTCGGTATATATTTCCGAAGTATTGTATGTACTAACTATAATACATCTACGGATGATAATCAAGAATCTTATTAAATCAATACTTTAAATACTTCCGTAATAATTACCGTAATTAATATTTTAATTGTTACGCATTTATTACGGTAATAAACACTGTAATGAATACGTAATGATTATAAAAGATGCATTTTAATAAGTGAAAATCCATGTAAAATTTTTAGTTCAGTTCACAGAATTTTAAGGTGATTTTGTACATAATCAAGTGTTAATCACGCTCACCCGACTAATCACCGCTCGATAACATAGGTATTATTGGTATGCAGCTAAATAAATGAGCAGTGAATGATTGAGTGATCAGGTATAAAAGTCCATGATATTTTATGTAATCTACAAAGGGGTTCTTTTAGTTTCTATAGAATTTTTATATAATGTATTATAGGACAGGCATCATATAGTTAGGTGGTGAGCAAATGATTGATGAACAGTTAAGCGATGGTTATTATCGCGTATCTGAAGTAGCAACCATGCTTGATATTCCTGAAAGTACTCTTCGTAGATGGTTGAATGATTTCGATGAGTACTTGAACATAAAAAAAGAACGCCAACTTAAATATGTTCATGAGGATAGTATTGATACAGTAAAAAAGATTAAACATTATTATTCTGAGTCAAAGAAAAAGCACGAAATTGTTGGGCTTTTAGATATGGATCCGACGGTTATTCGCAATGTTTATGCTGAAGATGTTGACGGTGATGGTGAACCAAAAGAAACATCACTAGTTAAAGCACAACAGGTCAATCCAGACTTTATAGAAGCTTTGACGGAAAAAATTACTGAGGAAGTTACAGCTAAAGTGACTGAAGAATTAACAAAACAAAATATGGAATTCTTCGCTGCGGTGGCTAAACAAAGTCAGGATAATTTCGATAGAATCAATAAGCGATTAGAGGAACGTGACGAAAAGTTAATGAGTACTATACGATTAATTCAAGAACAAAAAAGTGCTAATGCTCAGCGACAAGAGAATACTGAACAAAAAGGCGGCTTTTTCTCTAAGCTTTTTGGAAAAAAATAAAAAGGCTATCATTTGATAGCCTTTTTATTTTGCTTATTCTTAATATCATTTCAAAAGCTTAGTTCATTGATTATCAATATGATTCATTCACAGCTATTGTTTTAAACTTATAATAATCATAGAACTTAGGTTTATTTTGCTATACAAAGAGTTTTCTAATTCTATTTCTTCCAATCTGTGAACTACCCGCCACTTAACGTCCTAATGGACTGTTTGAAGTGGTGGCTTCTCGGTTAGTCGTTACTTTTGATAGCTAACGAATTTGTCCTAAGACAACCGAGCTAACCCCCTCGTTCCAAGGGTTATTTTATTGCTATCTATGCCAACGCTAATAGGCGTATTGCTTCATTTTTGATATTGATAGCTGCGTTATAATCTCTATCAAGATTTACACCACATATACAAGAATATACTCGCTCAGACAATGACATGTTTTTCACATTTCCACAACTGCTACATGTTTTTGTGGAAGGAAACCATTTGTCTATTTTCATAAGTTGTTTGCCTTGTTCGTGTAGTTTATAAGCTAAAAAAGAAGTGAACATACCCCAAGCATTATCAGCGACGCTTTTTCCAAAATGAAGTGCTTGCGACATGCCTTTCATATTTAGATCTTCAATAGCTACAACATCAAAATGAGTAGCTAACTCTTTAGACTTATGATGAAGGAAGTTCTTACGTTGGTTCGCTACTTTTTCATGTAACTTAGCTACACGGATACGTTGTTTATTCCAACGAATAGAACCTTTTGTTCTTCTTGATAATACTCGTTGTGCCTTTGCTAATCGGTCTAACATTTCACGATAGAACTTAGGATAATTGGCTCTCTCATCCTCAGAACTAACGTATAATCGATCCATCGCAAAGTCTAATCCAACAACTGTTTCTACTTCATTTTGTACAATCTCTTTTTCGTATTCAGTCAAGATAGACACATAGTATTTACCAGTAGGTGTCATAGAAATCGTACATGACTTGATTACATGGTCTTGTGGTATTTCTCTATGCTGCTTGATACGTACCATTTTCAGTTTTGGCAATTTAATATGACCGTTAAGCAACATAATATTTCCGTTCACTACATTCGTTGTATAAGACTTTCTGTCTTTTTTGCTTTTGAATGTTGGGAAGTCATTTTGACCACGAAAGAAATTCTTATAGGCAGTTTGCAAGTTTAGTTGAGCATTTGCCAGTGCTAATGAATCAACTTCTTTTAACCACTCAAATTCTGCTTTGTATTTCGCAGGAGTGGGAAGCTTTTGTTTCTTTAGTTGTTCCTTATCATCTTTGTGTTTTTCATACGCTTCTTTCCGTTCGGCTAACATTCTGTTATACACGAAACGTACACAACCGAAGGTTTTACGCATAAGATGTGCTTGGTCTCCTGTTGGATACAAACGGAATTTATATGCTTTATTATGCTTTGTCATATCATTTCACCTCACTTTTCACTTTGATTTTCAATATATTTTTTTACTACGTCTATTGATGAACCACCAGTAGTTAGTAAGCAAAAACCTCTTGACCAAAACATCTCTTTCAATAGTTTCATACTACTTAATTAGTAGTATGAAACTATTTTTATATTAATCATAAAAAAAACAGTTTATTCTTATTCAAAACTTACACCTTCACTCGATCACTCAACCATTCGCTAATCATTCATTCTAAAATAGTAATATGATTGACCGGTGATTAATTGACTGATTACAATTAGGTTTAATGCAATGAAATCAACCGTTCAATCACCACTCAACCTACATACGAAAATAACAGTATTTACACACAAGTGACTGGTGATTAGTTGGGTGATTTAAGGTGTGGATAATGAAAAATGTGCCATTAATGCGCTTTATCGATGATATTTTGTTAATTGAGCGACAATCAGGCGGTTGATCAGAGGCTGTTTAAGTTGTTCTTACTTATTGTGAATTGACTTTTGATTGAGCGGCGCTCAACGAGGTGTTTGAGTGGTGGTTATTTATACATAGTCATTTAGCAAAGGTCATACTTTTGAAAAAATCACCTTGCAACCATGGGAAAAACTATATATGATGTAGTTACTTTATATTTTTGTATTTTTTTAGATACAAATTTATTAATAATAAAATATTTATATAATAAAAAATAAAATATAAAAAAGCAAAAAAAGGTTCATCAGCCCAATGAAATAGCGCCAACTACTTCATTGTGGTACACCGCACAAAAATCCCAAAAGAAATTTTCAATCGACCGCGGTAAACAAAGCCAATAAACCTTTTTATTTTGCATGAAATTATAAGATAATTTTACTGTATCTTATGTATTTGTGCAACTTAAAAAGGGGATTTCTTGCGTAATTTTAGGCATTGTTTACCGTTGTTATACAAGTATTACTCTTTTAAGAGAGTAGTATTTTTGTATCCGTGGTATGACAGTGCCTTTTTCTGCTCTTTCGAAAGGAGTTAGCAACATTATGCATACGCAAATGGCTTTTTCCCAACAGAACTTTAAAGTTCATGGGGTTAAATTTTTTGATGGACTATTAAACATCGTAAAACTAGAAAATGAAAGAAAAGAGTTACCATCTTCAGCTTTAGCTACTTACATCTTGCTTCACTTTGAATGCAATGATATAGGAATGCTACCACGTGAATTTCAAATAATGGATCTTGCTAAGAAAAGTGGGATTCCCTACACAACAATTTATACAGGGTTTCAAGTTTGTTTGGAGCGTAGACTCGTAAAAGAAACACCTGTTGGAAATCGTACTGTATATGAAATTGTAGATTATGCGTTGTATAACCACACTACTGCAGAAACTGCAAAGATGACAGGCATATCGCTATCGTATTTCCGTATTCCATTTCACCTAATTCAAACAACGATAATGAGTAGTCTAGTAAAGGCTCGTGATAATAGAGGGATTATATTCCTTTTAGATTTAATCAATACTTTTTCAAGAAAAGTAGGTATGGAACATTATAAACATAAAATTGAGGAGTTTCAGATTACAAGAAAGATGTCTTCCTTAAAAAGGAGATTAAATCGTAATGCAAAGAAAGTAAGACACTACATAGAAATTATTAACCCCATCGTGCAATTTACTGCAATCGATTCTAAAGAGAAGAAATCTAATGAAACAAGAATTACTAGTGCAAGGAAACAGGTAAAACAAATCATCATTGAGAAGTTCAACGTTGTATTTTCTTCAAACTGCGTAATTGAGAATGATAAAAAAGAATTACATAGACCAGTAGCGAAGTGCAGAAAAGAAGCGGTGTCTCGTTTGAAACATATGGGACAGGCGTTACGTAAAAAAGATAAAGAAAATATAATGACTGCATTTAGACAAGAAATTGTTGATATCGCAATCTATTTACCGACGAAACAAAAACAAAGTGAATTATTAATTTACGCAATGACTTATGCATTAGATCAAGTGGAAAGTTGTTTGAAAGAGCAAGAAATATTCTCTATTCCAGCATTTATGCGTGTAAAGTTTAGAGAGTCCTGGATAGGTTTTAAGGAAAAAAACTTGTCTACAGGGAAAAAACACGATGCAATGATAAATTATCATAAGAAGAATGGTGTTTATCCGGAATTTATGTGATTTTAAAAAAATATATATGGAAACCCTTGTTAAAAAGTTACTTAAAAGCAAGGGTTATTTGGCATGTTCTTTAATTTGAAGACATGCTTTTTTATTTAGGAAAATATATCTATTAGCATTTTTACGGAAGCATATAATTGATTTACGTTATGTTTGGTTACGACTCGGTATGTTCATAATTCGATTCAATACTTGTGGTTATCTTAGTAATATGATTCTAACCTTGTGAATTCTTAGTAATATGGTATTTAACTTCTTAATTTGTGATTTCTATGATGTAGAGCTTGTATGTAATGGGGATATTACGATAGTGAATTTAGCTTAATATCCAGGAACGTATGTAATACAAGGCTTTAGAGGTGTTTGCTGAATCTCTTTATAATTAATGATTGAGTTTAGTTATATATATTTCTTGTTGTTTTTATATAAAATACTTGGATTATTTATATTTAATTACTTGTATTTTTTTAAATTAAATACATAGAAAAATAGAAAGAAGGAATAAATATAAGTTTACAAGGAGGTAATTAATCTATTGACTTTTAAAATTCATAGAGGTATTCTTATACGTGAACTACAATTAACTAAGAGAAATATACAAATTAATAGATTTAATTTCTAGCTAAACGGACACACCGAAGGCACATAACCTGCCATCGGTGTGTCTTTTTTTTGTATAAATAACAATAAAAAGGGAGAATTTGAAGCTATGAACGAAATTGTGAACATGAGTAAAGAACGATTTACAAAGTATTGTGAGGAGAATGCAGCATTTGAAGAGGATATTAGTCGCATTATTAATCACTACTTTTTATTACTAGGGAATAAGGCAAATATCTTACAGGAAAGAGAATTTAATAACGAAATTGAAGAAAAAACGTTTAAAAATAATGTGAAACGTTTTGAAACTCTATTCCCTGCAGCTGTTAAAAATGCATTTTTAAAAGGATATCAATTATGCCTTGAGTTTATAAATCATCCTGAAACGCAAATTCCTGAGAATCTATATACTGATCCGAATTTTATAAAAGATATTCCTTTTGCCTTAGCAAATGCATCTGAATATGAATTGTACGAAATCATTCGTACAGATGAAACACAGGAATTTAGTGTATTTGCTATACGAACATATGAAGGGATTCGTCCATTGTTAGAACAAGTATTTTGCGAAGTTGCATTCACTGGTGCTGAATATGCTTTTGAACATGAGCGAATGGAAAAAGGACTTGAATTAAAGAAAGGTAATAGTACCTCGTTAACCAAAGTTCCTGTAGATCGTCTTTTCGCGATTACGCCTTCTGTTAATGGAGTTGTTGTACATGCGGAAGAACATTGCGAGATTTGGAATTTAAATTGGAATAGCAAAGTAACAATTAATGATCCTTTTATTGAGCTTGCTGAGGTTACGTTTATTCATCAAACAAAAGATATGATTCAAAAAAATATTGAAGATGGTGTTTTATACTACAGCATTCTTTATCTTGGTACACCTTTACATGAGATACAAGATCGATTAGAAATACGAGTAAAGCTAAATTCTGATTTTGGAGCTCCACGTACAATGGAACAAGTTGAAATTGAGTATATTTTGAATGAGATTATTGGGAAGGTTCATCTTGAGGCACAAATTCCAATTGAAAACATGATTTTAATCCAACGTTAGATTTTGTAGGAGGTTAACTATGGTGAAAAAAATCGTTTTAGCTATTAGTGATACTGTATATACGGCATATTTACGTGAGGATTTTATTGGTGCGGGATTTGAAGTAGCTGATAGTGATGTGATGCATATCAAGTATCTAGATGAAATTCTAGATACAGAACAGCCCGATATTCTATGTATTAATGACAAACGATTAAATATTGATGCGGGACATGAAGAGAAACGTGAATTGATTATCTTACAGAAACTAAGAGATATTCGCTTTAATCGAGATATTCGTATTGTGGTATTTACAGAGCGTGAAAATGATGATGAGTTTTTGGCGAAACTGATTTATCTAGGTATCTATGACATTTTTAACTCTCGTAGAATTGATATTGATAATAAAGTTATCCCGCAGCTGCTACAGGAGTCGGATATTAAAAATGTAGCAGAAATTGTAGGCGCAAGTCAGGCACCACAACAAACAAAGTTACCCGAAGTTCCTGTTGATGAGGAAGAAGAGGAAGTATCAAGTGAATTAGAGGAAGGTGGCAACAATGAAGCTTCCTCTAACTCCAAGAAACTATTTAAAAACAATCAAAAGCGTAAGTCTGTTCCAGGTGAGTCACAAAAAGCACCTATTATAAAAAAACAATATAAATTGGCTTTTGAGCCGGTATATGAAAAACAAATAGGTATTGCTATTCCGAGAAGAACAATTGTTGTGGCCAGCATGAACAAAAGAAGTGGTGCAACTTTTGTTTCACATCTTTTAGCTGCTTACTTAAATGAACTACAGATTGATGTGAACTATATAGAGAATCTATATGATGATGGATATACGTATCCTTTATTAAAGGGATATACAGAAGCACCAGAAAACTATCGTAGTGAATTTATGTTACAGCGATATAAGGAGATGCTACAGAAGGAATCTGATATATTATCAATTCCAAAATGGAAGCAAGGAAGAATAAATTATATCGTAAAGAATCCTATAGTGGACCAAGAGCTGAAAAACGAAACAGAGCAGGACTTTGACCATTTTATTAAGGTATTATTGGCTAACCAAGAAGCGCCTATATCTATTATTGATGCGGGGTACGATTGGGATAAAGATTTATACCATGAAATATGTGAAATGGCAGATTTTATTTTCTTTGTAGCAGAACCAGATCTGCATCAATTGTTAAAGATAGCGCATCCTCTTACACAAAAGGAGAGAAAACTTGTTTCTTACTTAGTTTTAGAGAAAACGAGAATTATTGGGAATAAGTTTTCTACTGCACTTTTAAAGCATGAAGTAGTAGAAGAATGTTTTGGCGATAAGGTATTAACTGCTTTAGCACCATATGAGATAGAGGATGTATTTGAATCTCAATTAAAAAGTAGTACGTTACTATCTAGTCGGAACTATTATAAAGAGCTTGAAGGAATAATGAAGGAAATAGCAGAGTTATTGCTGCCAAACCAATTGTTGAATCAAAAGAAAAGTTCTATTTTAAGTGGATTTCGATTTCGGAAGTCTGAAAATTAAGGAGGGGTGAAGAAAGATGCAAAAAATAATAATAGGGGCTGCCTCACTATTATTATTTGTTGGTTGTTTATTTTTAATGACAGATATGATTATTGGAGATACAACACACACAGATAATAAGTCTGCATCAGAACGTGCTGGAAGTACAGCGATGGATAAAGCCGTAAAAGTAGGTGTTTTACGAGCACAAGAAGAAATCGCTATTGAACCAGATATCGCAAAGAAAGAATTTGAAAAGTCTTATAAACAAAATGCAACATTTAAGGATCCGGCATCAAAACGAGAGTTTTCTGTACATGCTGTACATGAGCAACCTGCAATGATTGCGGTTGAAGGAGAGGCGGAAGCTGCTAGTTATACGAAACAATTTGATGAAAAGAAAGGCAGCATTAAGAGTAACGCAAAACACATATTTATTTATGAAGCAGATTCTGACAACAAGAAAGCTGGAGGAAACGTGAAATAAATAAGAAAAAGTAGGTGTGTAAGAAATGCAAAATACAGTAACAACAGCGCTTTTTCTAACGCTTTCTTTATTATTGATAACTCTTATACCAGAAGGTGTACTGTATGGAATGCAGTTAGTAAAGGCGCATGATTTTGCTTCTAGTACAGTAGAGTTAGCAGAACAAACAGGTGGTTTTCAGTACACATATGAAGGAAAAAACGTAAATCTAATTCCTGATATAGAGAAGAAAATGAAAGAGCAGAATATGGATGGATGGAAATATGAATATACTAAAGGGCGCGTAGATCATAATCAGCCATTAAATTTTAAAATAAAAGCTGAACATCACTTCTTTATTTTTAAAATGATAGGGATTGATAGTGTGAAAGCACCCATATGGGCTAACAAAGATGGAATGGGACAAATCTATTTCCGTTGAAAATATCAATATGTATAAAAAGAGGTAAAAACTATACTGAAAAGTGTAGTTTTTTTACTAGAAATATATATTTATAAATAAATATATAAAAATACTTTACAAGCCTATTTCTATATGGTAATATTTCCCATATAGAACAACAGTTATAAAAATGCTAATTTATCGTTTTAGCCAAGAAGACTCCTTATTCAAGGAGCGTGAAGGGTCACAGCCCAGTGAGTAGGTGGGGGATGAATTGGCTTCGAACAAGGAATGGCAGGAAGCCATCTTAATTGTTCGATATACATAAAGAGTTACTTCTTTATCCATCAAATATACGTTTGGTTTATGATAGTCATATACCAAAATGGAGGTGAATCAAATGATAATTAATAAGGCCTTTAAGTTTCGTATCTATCCAAATCAAGCACAAGCAATTCTAATTAATAAAACAATAGGTTGTTCTCGCTTTGTATTCAATCATTTCTTATCTCTATGGGATCACGCATATAAAGAAACTGGAAAAGGTTTAACATATGGTACATGCTCTGCCAAACTTCCTGCCATGAAAAAAGAGTTTATTTGGCTAAAAGAAGTAGATAGTATTGCGATTCAATCTTCTGTTCGTAACCTTGCGGATGCGTATACACGTTTTTTTAAGAAACAAAATAGTGCCCCACGCTTCAAATCTAAGAAGAATAACGTACAATCTTATACCACAAAACAAACAAATGAAAACATTGCCATTGTAGGAAACAAAATAAAATTGCCAAAACTAGGTCTTGTTCGATTTGCCAAAAGTCGTGAAGTAGAGGGACGTATTGTAAATGCGACTGTTAGACGGAACCCTTCTGGCAAATACTTTGTGTCATTATTAGTTGAAACAGAAGTGCAAGAAATTCCGAAAACACAATCTTACATCGGAATGGATGTGGGACTAAAAGATTTCGCCATTTTGTCAGATGGAACAACCTATAAAAATCCGAAGTTTTTTCGGTCATTAGAAGAGAAGTTGGCGAAAGCGCAGCGCGTTCTTTCTAGAAGAATAAAAGGGTCTTCTCGCTGGAATAAACAGCGAGTAAAAGTGGCTAGAATTCATGAACACATGACGAATGCTAGAAAAGATTACTTGGACAAAGTCTCAACTGAAATCATCAAAAACCACGATGTTATTGGTATAGAGGATTTGCAAGTATTGAATATGTTAAAGAATCATAAGTTAGCAAAAGCAATTAGTGAAGTATCATGGTCGCAATTTCGATCCATGTTAGAATACAAAGCAAAATGGTATGGGAAACAAGTCATTGTCGTATCGAAAACATTTGCTTCCAGCCAATTATGTTCTCGTTGTGGATATCAAAACAAAGACGTTAAAAATCTGAATCTACGTAAATGGGACTGTCCTTCTTGTCGTACACACCATGATAGGGATATTAACGCAAGTATCAATTTAAAAAATGAAGCGATAAGGCTTCTAACCGCAAGGACTGCGGAGATAGCCTAATCAATTAGAGTTCGATAGAACCCTTTACTTAGGAATCCCTCACTTCTAAACGAAGTGAAAATGGGGGTAGTTCAATAATTTATATGTTAAAATATCTGGATTTTATATTTAAATTCGGTACAATAAAGGAATCTATGAAAAAAACTAATATATTTGGAGGAACAAACAATGGCAAACAAATTTTTAAAAACAGCAACAGCATTAACAATTATGGGTACATCATTACTAGGAGCAGGAGCATTTACTGCAAAGGCTGATAACACAGACTCATTAAAATTCAATGATGTTCCAGCAAATCACTGGTCTACAAAAGCAATTTATGATTTAACAAATCGTAAAATAGTACAAGGGTACGGAAATAATATCTTTGGTTTTGGTGACAATGTAACTCGTGGGCAAGTTGCTCGTATGATTTATATGTACGTAAAACCAGTAGATGCAGATGCTAGCTTCAAAAATCCATTTACTGATATTAAAGGACATATGTTTGAAAAAGAAATTAGAGCACTTGCTAAAGCAGGTCTGGTAAGTGGTTATGGTGATGCGAAATATGGTCCAGATGATGTCTTAACTCGTGAACAAATGGCGCAAGTACTTACAAATGCTTTCAAGTTCAAATCTACTAAGACAACTTCCTTTACTGACATTGATAAAAACTCATGGGCATTAAAAGCAATTAGTGCATTAGAAGAAAATGGCGTTACTATTGGTACAGGAGGTAAAATGTATTCACCGTATGCACATGTAACTCGTGAACAATATAGCCAGTTCTTATATAACTCTATTAATGCAGTAGAAAAAGAGACTAAGCCAGAAGTGAAGCCAGATCCAAAACCTGAAACAAAACCAGAGGAAAAACCAGAAGTGAAGCCAGATCCAAAACCTGAAACAAAACCAGAGGAAAAACCAGAAGTGAAGCCAGATCCAAAACCTGAAACAAAACCTGAAACAAAACCAGAGGAAAAACCAGAAACTAATTTACCAACGAGTTTAGACAAAGTTTTAACTACAGAGGATGTTATTTATAATCCGATTGCTATGGATAATCCAATTTCTCAAAAATCCATTTCTACAGAAGCGCAAAACATTATTAAGAGTGTGAATAGTAAATTTGGTACTAACCTTAAATATGCAGATTTAAATGGAACTATTAGAATACTTGATAAAAATATGTACTTGCCAGCAGGTACAATTGGTGCGCAAGTTTATATTGATGCAAATAATGAAAATGATTTTAAAATTATTTTCTTAGATAATAATGAAGCAACTATTGAGTTAACTAAAAAATGGGTTACTATGTTAAATTCTGATTTAGTTTTAAATAAAGAAATTCAGGAAACTGTAGATGCTCAATCAATTAATAACTATGAAAAAGGTAAATATAAAATTCGTGTAGGCCATTCTACAGCAGATCACATGATGTATGTAGAAGTAGAGCCTAAATAATCATTTAGTATTTACAGGTTGAGTTAAATATTGTATAATTATATAAGTTTAATATAATGATAAATACGTAAAGGACAAACCTTACGTACCTTACCAAGGTACAGGTTTGTCCTTTTTTTGCGTTTAAGGAGGATTTTATGAGAATGAGAAAAGGATTATTATTGACTTGCGCATCATTAATGTTGGCATTACCATCAGTTGCAAGTGCGGCAAATAATGACATACCATTTTTTGATGGCAGTAAAAATTCGATTTTAAAATCTGATGAATTGCAACTAAGTGGTAATTTGCTTAGACCGGGTAGTGGCTATAGATCAAAAGAGTTCAATTATAAAGCTGACTTACATTTTCCTGCTGTTTACAATGGCTCTTTCAATTGGGGAAATCCATGGGAAAATCTAGTCCAAAATGAAGATACATCGGATCCTTATGTTCGAATTTCAAATGATGGGTACATTAACAGTGAAGTTGTTGTTGGTGATCGAATGGTAACAGAAGTTCAACAAGTTACGAAAACTGTTATTAAAGATAAGTATTGGGGAGAACCCAATTTTGTTTTGGGGAATTTGAAGAAACATGATATTAAAAAATTTAATGGTCCTAATGTTACATTAGGAAAGTTTTATTGGATTAGGGATATAGCCTACCTTTCTGGTGGTTATGCAGGAGCTGGTGGTGTAGATAGTGTGAATAGGTATAGCTTGTGGTATGTACGTACAAGTAATCCTAAGATAGATGATTTTAAAGCTACGAGTGGAAAAAAAGATGTACCTGTGAAATTCACTTTTAACGGTTTTGAATATGTCAGCAAGGGAAAAGGGTATAACGATAGAGATCCGAATGGGACAACAGTAAATCCATATCAATCAGCTGCTGGTGAACGGAATCGAGTTAAATGGCTGTTAGATATTACAAAAGATGACGAAACCGTGTATCATCAAGAAAATTATCTGCGTTCAACACCGCAAAAAGATAATCAAAAACCAAATGAAGGTGATGCAGGGCAATTTAAGTCAGAAGAACTAAAGTGGCAGCCACAAATGTGTGGCCGGTATACTGCGAAAATTAAAGTTCTTGATGCTGTTCAAAGGGAATCAAATGAGAAAACTGTTGATTTCACCATAAATGGTAACTGTGGTACAGAAGTAACACCTAATCCAGATCCAGGTGATGAAGATGATTTTAAATATAAAATTGATTTCTCTGCTGACCGAATTGAAGGAGAAACAGCAAGAGAAGGAAAGAATATAAAAACAAGAATAGATGTATCACGTGATAATTTTAAACCAGAACGTGACCAATATAGAGAAAAGGTAAATAACAATATTAATATGTCCGAGCAAGCGGTAAATAGTTCTGAATCCGATAGAGATAGTGCGCAGTCTAGTCTTAGTTATTGCCGTCGTAATCCAATTCATGAGGTAGATGCAGAAGGGAACCATCACTATTACGATAGAGACTGCTCTTGGGAAGAAAATAGACTGGATAGTGCAGCAAGTAGGTTAGATACAGCAAGGCAGAAGTTAGAAAAAGAGAAAAACAAAATTAAAAAGTTAGATGCGCTAGAAGCGAAGTATGCAAATCCTGAAACAGTAGTCGTGCTCAAGCATAATGGACTACAAGTAGCATCACAAAAGGTAAGGTTAACTGAGGGAGAAAAGAAAACCTTGAACCTTGGCTGGCAACATAAGGGGAAAGGAACAATTCAGGCAGAAATTAATCCTGCTGGTAACCGTCTAGATATAGAAGAAACCACATACAAAAACAATCCTATTAAAACAGCTATCTATGCACCATCCCATGAAAAAGGGATGTGCGGAGTTACGAGTGTAAAAGGTGTGGTAGAAACAGTAAGTGAACGTGTGTCAAAAGAGGACACAGTGGGAGAAATGTTCTATGAAACATTAAGTGGAAGTATTGATAATTTAGCACCATCTAAGCTCCATGCTGGGTATGGTTTTTCTTATGAAGTTAACGGAAAATACAAAAATGATTGGAATACAAATTATCCAGGTGTATTTACAAAAGCAACGGCACAGTATCCATTTGCAGATGAAGGACTAAAACCAACATATGATTTAGAGAGTGTTTCTAATAATGGCTTAACATCAAAATTCCTACCTAAAAATATGTATTTATCTGGAGTAACAGGACATGTCTTTGATAGTAACAGACCAACTAAGTCTTTATATTGGGATGGGAAGGAAAAAATTATTGATGGCCAACGCAAATGGTATGCGCCATTAAAAACGAAAGATGGAAAATATTCGTTCAATGTTGAAACAAACCCAGCAGGTGTGAATGAAATGAGTTTGTGCCTGACAAATGAAGTGGAAATTAAAGGTGTTGCGTACGATGATTTTAAAAAGAGAAGGGTGCTTGCGGATCTTCCATTCCCTGTGCAAACACCAGGTTGGAATTGGGTTGGAAAGGAACATATTATTACTGATTTATCAAATTGGTACTATATGAAGAATAGAAATTAGTTAAATAGTATTGTATAATGACTTGAATCGACAAAAGTATATAATCCTTCTTGTACTAGTAGCTGAATGGATAAACCAAAGGCACACCCCTTAATGGGGTGTGCCTTTTTTCATAGAAAGGGGAAATTTGAGTGGATAAAAAGAAAAAGCAACGTGTGAGACGAGTGATTTTTCTTGGAGTAATCGCAATGATTGTATCGTTATATGTTGGAAATGAATTTCAGGATCGAAATGGGACAAGTTATGCCCCTGCAAAGTATTTTGAAACAGGAACAAAATTGATTTCGTTTTAATAATAATGTCTTTTTTATCAACTATCGTGGATAAATCTGCATGACATGTACAATAGTTGATGTTATAATAAGTGTAGAAGTATTATAACAATAGTTTTTGCATAAACTAAAGAAGACGAGATGCTCCAACATCTCGCCTTATGTAACTGTTACCGCAAGGTGGCTAGTTGCTAAAAAAGTTTATTTTTTCTTAGAACCGCCCTTCACTGAACTGGACCCGAAAAGTTAGACATATATTTAAGCAGCTAATAAGGATTGAATTCTGTATTTTACAGGAGGCAATCCTTTTAATTTTGCCTTAATCCTTTTATTATTGTAATAATAAATATAATTC
>NZ_JAQQGG010000016.1:0-36995 GCF_028548245.1 Bacillus sp. FF-1 | reverse complement strand
AAGAATCATTTGTATTTAAATAATGTTCAACGGCATTTCTTTTTAATTCGAATTTATATTTTCTAGACATAATAAAACCGCACCTCCAATTGTTAGTTATTTGTCTAACAAATTGGGTGCGGTTCACAGACGCTTGCTGGCATTGAGGGTGGTTCTTTTCGTCTTTCGTCGCTTTTTTTGTATTTGCTTCCAAGACGTTGATAGGGATTTCCCTATACGTTTTGCCACAAACACAGCGACTTCTCTAGCAATAACTTTTACAATTTCAATTGCTATCGTGAAAAGAATGTCCATAGTGTCACCTCCTTTCTCCATAAAATAAAAGAGAAAGGAAAGCAACCGACCACCCTGAAATATTCAGTTACGTTATATTAATTATACCATATTTACGGTTGGGTTAATAGCTTAAAAGCCTTGATATGACAACGTTTTTAAGGGTTTTTAAGTTTTGGAATCAGAGATTTGAAATGGTAAAAATAATATTTTTTTTAGAAATGATTGACATAAAACTCTATATATCATAATATTGAAATTGTAATATTAAAGAAATCAAATCCAACATTTTCATATAGACTTTAGATTAGCTAAAAGGACACACCTAAGGCGCATTATGCCATAGGTGTGTCCTTTTTTTGCGTTTAAAGGCTACATAAGGAGGAATACAAACATTGAAGCCATCTAAGTTTCAAAAGAAGCAGATTGTTGCGGTAGGTCTAGCCGCTGCAACAGTAGCGGGTATCTATGGATACAATCATTTCGCAGTAGAAAATGCTGTAAAACCAACAAAAATTGTTGTAGCCGCAAAGGATATACCTGCACATACAGAAATTAAAGAAGACATGCTAGTGGAACGAACTTTACCTGGTGATGCGATTCCCCCAAATGCATTACGTGTAAATAAAAAAGAGGTTGTAGGTAAGTGGACAAATGATGGGCAACCCATTACAGAAAATAGCTATCTCTTTAAAAACAAAGTAGTAAAGAAAGAGGAGTTACCGGACTCTGCTATTTTAAATTTGAAAGATGGAGAAGTTGCTTTCCCGTTACTCGTTGATTTGGAAACAAGTTCAGGGAATAGTATTATCCCAAACACGTATGTGGACTTGTATTTCAAACAAGTTGTGAAAGAAGGAGACAATGAGAAGGTTGTCTTTGGTGGTCTGTTCCAACGTGTACGTGTGACGGCTGCAAAAGATAGCAATACAGAAGATGCATTTGTGCTAGAAAAGAAAGAATCAAAAGAGGAACAAGAAGGAAAACAAAAGCCTAAAGTAACGCGATTATACACACTGGCTGTTTCCCCTGAACAACTTCAATACTTAAATCGTGCAAAAACACTTGGAGATGTCATTCCTGTTGCAGTTGGACAAAAGGTGGAGCAAACAGGGAAAGAATTAGAACCAGCTGAAGGATTCTCACAAATATCTGATCAAAAGAACATTTTAGACTATGTAGAGAAGCATTCGACTAATCCAATTTCTAAAAATGTAAAAGAGTATGTAGCACAGTATCTGAATGAATCTAAGTAAGAAAGGGGTTATTAAGATGGAGCGGCAAGCAAGAATCATTGCCTTTTATGCAACAAACGAAAATGTAGGGAAAAGCACATTAAGTATTGCGATGGCAAATGAATTAGCTCATTTAGGGAAAAAGGTGCTTTATGTTGAAGCAGACCAAGTAAGACCTAGCTTTGCAGTTGGAACTGGTCTTAGCCACGATAGTAAAAACATCTTAGAACTTGTAAGAAAAGAAAATGAATCCAATCTCTCGCAGTATATTTGTACCAAGCAAGATTTATTAGAGAGAAAAGTGAATCCAAGGTTGATGCAAAAATTGCACGATAAGATGGGTTTTCTGGTGTTTCCATCAGGTTATAACTTAGCTCAATTCCCAGAGATTCAAAACAAAGAACTGTTTGTAACGACATTTATAGAATCACTTGTAGATACAGAATACGATTTTATCATTCTATCAGTACCAACTGAATTATCTGAGGTTCTGAGTTATCCAATCCTATACCAATCAGACCTTGTTGTTCATGTATTAAACGGCAACCCTCGTGGTGCAATAGCAATTAAAAGAGAATTACAACTACTAGAAGAAGCAAAGCTAACATTGCCTCGTATGATTCATGTTTTAAATATGGGAGATGAGGATTATGTAGAAGATATTGAAAAGCTTTCTTCCCAAAAAATTGCGGTGACAATTCCGTATGACAGGGATCGTACGAGTTATGAATGGGGGATGCAGTTTGGTTCCCCGCAAATTAATACAAAGGTCCATCACATTATGGAAGCAGCTGGTCTTGATATTCCAACCCAGCATACATCCTCTATGAAAAAGGGTCTCTTTGGTTTACGAAATTAAAAGGGAGGCAGTAGTATGTGGGGCTATTTACAGGGAAAACAAGTCGCCTTAAAGAGAAATCGAGTTGATTTATATCATTTTGGTTATATGATTCGTTCTAAATCAGCTCGAAAGTTAGGAACAACTACAGCTCAACAAATTAAAGATATAACAGATGAAATTCGTGCGTTTTTAGTTAAAGAACATCGTGATATCTTAAGTGAATCTTTTATGAATAAGGAAAAAAAAGCAGCTGTAGAGCAAATCATCAAAAGTTTCTTATTAAGTAATCAAGTCGTCATTTCAGAGGTACCTTCTGAACAGTTACTGAACATGGTGTGTGACGATATTGTGGGATTTGGAATTATTCAACCTCTGATTGATGATAAAGATGTAACAGATATTTATATCAATGGCATAAAAGAGATTATATACGAAAAAATTGGTGAGGGAGAATGCAAATACAAGTATCGATATGAAGCTGAAGAAGATGTAAAAGCCTTAGCTTATAAGATGGTAAACAGTACGTCAGAATCACTTAATACAGCAAAGCCATCTGTCGACTGCGTGTTCCCTTATATTCGTATCAATATCGCCTTAGATGAGATTGCTGGACTTGGTACAACAATTACTATTCGTAAGAATGCAGATCATCTTCGTGCCTCAGAAGAACGTATGTTATCCACAAATCAAGCATCGAAAGAGATGTTGGACTTTTTGGCGGCAGCTGTGAAAGCCAAAATGAATATTTTAATTGCTGGAGCAACAGGAACAGGGAAAACGGAGTTTATGAAGTACCTCGCTTCTCATATACCAAAGAATGAACGTACTCTTGTAGTGGAAGATAATCCTGAACTCTATTTACATCGCATATTTCCAGAGCATCATTTTGTTCCGATGCAATGTAGAGCATCCGAAGTTGAAGAAAATGCAATTGATTTTGATAGATTGTTAACGAATGCTTTACGTCAAGGACTAAAGAGATTACTTGTAGGGGAATCAAGGGGGGGAGAAGCCCTGAAAATGATTAACTTCTTCCAAACGGGACACTCGGGTTCTACCTCTGTCCATGCAAGAAGTGCAAAAGAAGCAGTAAGACGTTTAATGCTTATGTGTCTACAAAGTGGTGCGAATATTGGTGCTCAATATTTATATGAATTAATTTCACAGACATTTGATGTGATTGTCTTTTTCGAAAAGAAAGATGATGGGAATCGTTATATTACAGAGATGATTGAATTATTGGATTATCAAGGTGATATACAATTTAATCAACTTTCTCAGTTTATTCCGACATACGAGGAACATGATGAAATGAATGAAAGAGTAGGAAAGATTCATGGCCAGCATAAAATTACAGCAAGAATGTCAGCCGAAATGGAGAGGAAATTCCGTTCTTCTTCTGTAAACCCGGCTCTTTATGCACCATTCCTTTCACAACAGGAGGTGCAGTATGCATAGTTTGTTCGCCTATGGATGTATATTATTAATCTTTATTAGTATAGTATTACTTGTTTTACTTTTTGCAAAATCTAAAGGTTCTGCACTTTCCCAATTTGTACAAGAAAATGAGAAAGAAGAAAGGCGCTTAGAATTAAGGAATATTAAAGGCATACGAATGTATCTGCCACAATCTGTTATCCAAGAAGCCCAAAAGTACGAGTGGAAATTGACGAAAAGTATGTACTGGGTATATACGATTCTTTCGGGAATGAGTATAGCAGCAATATTCTACTTCTCCTTTGGAAGAGATCCTTTTACACTGATTTCTGCTTTATGTGGATTTTTAGTACCGAGATTTCTTCTCTATCGAAGAAAAAAACGTTACTACTTGGTTGTTATTGACCGTCTTTCTATTTATATGAAGGCAGTAGCGAATGCTCTTCAAATTAGTAATAACGCTAAACGCGTGTTAGTACAAGTAAAGCCAATGATGCATGAGAGCATTCAAGAAGAAATAGAAAAAGTTTCTCTTTTATTAGAAGGTGGAACTACAATGCACCGTGCATTTAAAGGATTCAATGAAACTTTTAATTTTAGAGAATTGGTTTTCTTCCATGAAATGTTGGAAGTATGTAGTCGAGAAGGCGGGGCGAATTCAGTACAAGTCTTATTAGATATTGCAGAAGATTTCGAAAAACAAAAGCTATATCTGGCAAGATTACGTTCTAGTTTGTCACAAGCACAACGTGCGTTTGTACAGAACTGCTTAATCGTGATTGCCATGCCGATTGTGATTATGTTGATGTCAAAAGAAGCATATGGATTTTTAGCAGGTTCTATGATGGGGAAAATTGCATTAGCGGTAAATATGTTCATTGTATTTTTCTTAGCAACCCGTGTAGAAAAGATTGCAAATTATAATCCAACAGAAAGAGGGGAATAAAGTGGCTACGATTTTAGCTTTAGTGGTATTCGTTGTCATGTACTGGGTATTCTCTACCTTTCTACAAAGTAAAAAAGATAGCGGTAGCCTACTTACAAACTATGTAGAAAATGCAAAACGAATTGAAAAAAAGAATTTAAATCAAATGATGCTCGCTCCCTTCCAGTCGTTATCACATAAGTATCTGACAGAAGAAAAGAAAGAGCTGATCCAGAAAAAATTAGAAGAAGCTGGTTTGGATACGAAACCAGAAGAATATTTGAAAATGAAGGTTGCGTATCCCATCATTTTCACTTCTGTTTTCTTGATATGTACAGTGTTTCATGATTACTACTTATTTAAAGTAGGCGTTTTGATTTCACCACTGCTTTATTTCTATCCTGATTATCTATTAAAGAGAAGAATCAAGCAGGCGATAGAAGCAAGGAAGTTCGAATTACCGGAGTATTTAATTCCTATGCTGCAGTTGTTAAAAACACATACAACATTAGAAGCAGTAAAAAAGGCGCAGATATATGCTGGAAGACATCTTCGACCGTATGTATCTACACTTACAGCGGAATTAGAAATGTATGCGGGTTCGGATCAACCATTTAGAAACTTTGCTGCAGCCTTAAATAGTCCAGAAGTAAATACCTTTACGATTGCATTGCAACAAGCACAAAAAACGGACAAGGTACAGAGTCTTCGTATTATGGATGCACAGATTAAAATGATGCGTGAGTTAAAACATGAGAACTATAACCGTCTCATTCAAAATAAGCCAATGGAAATGAATAAATTTAACGTAGCTGTTATTGGATGTATTGTAATTTATCCAATGGTTATTGTTATTCAATCCTTAATGCAAGGATTTGCAAGTATATAGAAAAACATTATTCAAAATGGAATAGGTAAAGGAGCAAAATATATGTTAACGAAAATGAAGAATTGGTTAAAAAATGAAGACTCACAATTATCGTCAGAAAACGGTATGTTAATCGCTTTGGCGGTAATTATCGTATTAGTAATTGGCCCGTTTGTATGGAAAGCAATCCAAGGTGGTTATGATACGATCCTGGCACGATTCACAAAAGCATCAAGCAATGCAGATGTGAATTCTTGGAACAAATAATAGAAGTTTTAAATCAAGGATGTTTATTACGTATAGCTCAAATAAATGGATAAGGGAGATTCAATCATGTTAGGAAAAGTGAAGAATTGGTTAAAAAATGAGGATTCACAGTTGTCATCAGAAAACGGAATGTTAATCGCTTTAGCGGTAATTATTGTATTAGTAATTGGACCGTTTGTATGGAAAGCAATCCAAGGTGGTTATGATACGATCCTGGCAAGATTCACAAAAGCATCAAGCAATGCAGACGTGAATTCTTGGAATAAGTAATAAAAGATTTAAATAGTTAAGTTCTTATTTTAGTAAATTCTTAAAATCGATATATAAAGGAGACGAAATGCAATGTTATCAAAAATGAAGAATTGGTTAAAAAATGAGGATTCACAGTTGTCATCAGAAAACGGAATGTTAATCGCTTTAGCGGTAATTATTGTATTAGTAATTGGACCGTTTGTATGGAAAGCAATCCAAGGTGGTTATGATACAATTCTAGCTCGATTCACAAAAGCATCAAGCAATGCAGATGTAGATTCTTGGAACAAAAAATAAGTTTTAGATTGAAAATAAGAGGGGGCGTGTTTCATATAGCTCCCTCCTTTTAAAACATAAGGAAGTAGGTAAAAGATCTGTTAATTCAATTCGGGTATGAATTAATCGAAAACCTATGTGATAGATATGGAACGACTATTGAGGTCATTGACCATACCGAAAAGACCGAGGAACAAGAATTAGTAGAAAGTTTAATTCAGATTGCCACTGTTCTCAGCAGTAGACTGCAAGGTAAAAGAGCCAATAAAGCCAAGAAGATGATTAAGGAGTTGATGGAAAATGATACTTGCAAGGAAAATAAGAATAAGACCGAATAAAGAACAAGAACATCAACTTTGGAAATCTGTCGGAACAGCCCGATGGGCTTATAACTGGACATTAGGTAAACAGGAAGAAAATCATAAGCACGGTGGTAAATTTTTATCTGACGGCATCCTTCGTAAAGAATTAACAGTTTTGAAGCAAACAGAAGAATATGCATGGCTATATGAGGTATCCAATAACATTACAAAGCAAGCGATTAAAGATGCTTGTCAAGCATATAAGCGATTCTTCAAGGGACTGACTGATAAACCACGTTTCAAAAGTAGAAGAAAATCAAAGCCGTCTTTTTATAATGATAATGTGAAATTGAAAGTCCGAAATAACGAGGTGTTGATTGAAAAAGTTGGATGGATGAAAATCTCAGAATCATTACCAATCGATGTGAAGTATACGAATCCACGTATTCATTTCGATGGGAAGTATTGGTATTTGTCCGTAGGTATTGAAGAAGAGAAAATGCAGCAAAAACTAACAATTGAGAGTTTAGGGATAGATGTAGGCATTAAAGAACTTGCAGTGTGTTCGAATGGAATGAAATTCAAAAACATTAATAAAACAAAGGTAGTTAAGCAGGCGGAGAAACGCCTTCGTAGGTTGCAACGTCAAGTTTCTCGTAAATATGAAATGAATAAGGAGGGGAGCCGTTTCGTCAAAACCATCAACATTATAAAACTTGAAAAGAAGATACAACTCTTACATAGGCGCTTGAAAAATGTCCGAGATAATCATATTCACCAAGTAACTACTGCAATCGTGAAAACCAAACCTTGCAGAGTTGTGATGGAAATGTTGAATATCAAAGGAATGATGAAGAATAAACACTTATCAAAAGCTATTGCACAACAAAATTTATATGATTTCAAAATGAAAATACAGTATAAGTGTGAGAAATATGGGATTGAGTATATGGAAGCTGATAAGTGGTTTCCTTCGTCTAAAATGTGTTCGACTTGCGGTGAAATCAAAAAAACTTTGCGTTTATCCGAAAGGATATACACCTGTGACTGTGGACATGAAATAGACAGAGATTTCAACGCATCTATTAATTTGTCGCGTTATCAATTAGCAACTTAACACATGAACGTTATTGCTAATATGTAGGATTCGTTGTATCCGAATTCACGCCCTCGGAGTGTTATATCAAACGAAAGTAGCTTCGGCAAAATCGGACACGTAGAACAGGGAAATAAACAAACTTTATATAGTTTTATAAGGTTTTTGCAACGGGAATCGAGTCTTATATCCTTATACAGTAATGGAGAGTTCAATTGCTGTTTTTAAGCGATTAAACGTACCTAATAATGCTTATATTTCAGCAATATGTGAGGCGAAATCACAAGGATTAGGAGAATTAGTTTCTATGATGATGGAAGCTGGGAAACAAGGAGAGAATTTGATTATTATGCGCTACTGTTTTAAAAGATGCTCCAAGCTGTTCAAAAGAATTAGAAATTAGTAATATCTCTTTGTTTCCAGAAAGAGAACCCGGTACCAATATACCGAGGGATAGAAGACATATAACTTCGGATATAAACAAAGATGTATATCAAGATTCACCCACGATTGATAAGGTAATACCTTACCAGGGTAGTTCTGGAAAGGGCAAGTTAATATCAAATAGTACTATTGTGACTCCAATGAAACAAGGGGATCGCCTAAAAATAAGAAAATGGGCTACACCGATCCAATTACCAAATAACCGTACAGTCACAAAGAATGATACGAACAAAGAAATAAATGGATGGTCTACATTTAGTATGAATACTCAAGTTGCAAATAATCCGTTTTATATTACCGAGCAACGAGGCGTAACTTTTTATATGCTTGCCTATTCTGAAGGAATTACATATGTAGATGAGTTGAAAGTGGGATACGCATCGGAAGCAGAAGTATACCAAGGGAATCAGCAAATATATAATGGTAGACTCTCTGACCATGTAGATAAAGAAGAAAAAGATCAGGCAGTGCCCACAACACCAGGAGGCCTCCAAATTGAAAATAGAGAACTGAAAAAAAATAAAGTAACGTTTGCCCCTGCGAAAGATGATGGGAGTACCTATCATTATAAAATCCGTGGAATTGGTAGGAATGACGTTTCGGACTTTTCTAAGGAAGTTCCTGCAACTGTAACAAGTGGCGTAAAAGGATATGAATATGTAGTGAATGATAAATCCGACACATCAATTGATAAAGTAAGTGGTGTTCAGTTTACAAATCAGACTAGCATTCAGTTTCCGACTGATTATGCGAAACCACAATATGTACATATCCGAACAGTAGATAAAGCTGGGAATAAAAGTGCGACGAAGCATATTTCTACCACACAAAAAGGACGAGTAGATATGCTTACTGTTCCTAAAAGTGTAGAGTTTACCCCAATTCAACTAAATGGAGAAAAGCAAAATTCATTTGGTACATTAGGTAAACTCATGATACATGATAGTCGAAATCAAGCGGATGGATGGAGATTGAATATGACAATTTCTCCATTTACAGAGTCGAACATTGCAAAACAATTGCCAAAGGGTTCTCTATCCATAAAGAATCAAGTGAGTGTAACAAAAGTAAAGGGTCCAGAGACAGGGAAACCTATTATACAGATTCCAAATACACCTATTGATAATGGGGCAGCACACACTATTATCCGGGCTTCGAAAGATGTAGCAATTGGAGAATATCAACTCGATTTTGGACAAAATGGATTACAACTGCAGATAGATCCAGGGACAACTTATGTAGGGAAGAATCGGCAAGTTACTTATACTTCTACGGTCACTTGGTCTCTAGTGAGTGGACCGTAATAATCCATCTAAACAGGAAAAAATAAGGAGGGAAAATTATGAATATATATGTAATAGGAATACTACTAGGATATATGACCCTGAATATATTTACTGACTTGAAATATAGAAAAACGAAAAATATATGGCATTTGCTATTCTTAATTGTAGGTATAGGAATCACGTATTTTGCTGGAATAAGAACAGGTAAAGAGATTGTGATTGTACTAGCCATGGCCTTAGCATGTGGTTTGTTGTTAGAGACATTTAAATTTTCTTCACCAGGTGATACAAAAATGCTTGTTGTGGTAGCTGTATATGTTAGTAATGTAGTAGAAGAAACAGCTATCCTTACCGCTATTACATTAACAGCTTTCCATTTACTATTCTTTTGGGTCGCTAGTGTGTATCGATTAATTAAAATTTTAGGGTTTGTAGGAGCGATTAAAGACCAATTGGAGCATGCTGCTTCTATATTTGGGGCAAAACTACCAAAGAAAGAAATACAGCTGATACAGAGCTTTCCGGGGGCTTGTTCTATTTTATTAGGAGCAATTGTGTATGTTGCTTTCACAATTTATCAAAACGGAGGTGTTTTAGCTTGAATAGTAGAATCATTCATCAAAGAGAAACGTATATTTATTTCACGATATTCGCATTAGTAGGGGTACTTATTACAAATATGTTTATTAATATGGTGTTTATACTAGCGTATCCGTTACTTATCGGATTAATTGTACAGGTTGTCCTGCTTCAGAGGATAAAAAAACCGTTTTATAGGAGTGGAAAAGAATTAACGGAACAGTTAAAACTAAAAAATATATTCTTAGTAGAATCAAATATTTTAGGAGATGAAGAAGGAACTGTCTATGAGGTGCATCAAAAGCCTTTTACATTCTCAAATGGACTAATTAATAAAGAGAAGAGTTATAAGGTAATAAAACAAGATTATAAAAAAAAAGTAAAAGAAGATTTAACGAAAATTGCAAAATGGCAAGTTACAACAAAAGCTAGACTTGTTACAACAACACATTTTCGTTTATATACAATTTGGCAGAAAAATAGTACAGGCTATCAGCTAAAAAAAATAGAGGATTGTATTGATCCATATGCCAAGATGAATCTTATACAATGGGTGATTGCTTCATTCTGTACAACTGGTCGTATTAAGTATGATAAGAAGCCGAAAGAGTGGGCAAGTTATGAATGGATTGCGTTAAGGTAAATAAAAAGATAGGGAAAAAAACCAAGTAGTTCAGTTACTGTAGGGAAACTTATTAGTATGCTGTTTGTATTTAGCCTATCTATTATTGATTTAAGGGGATTAATTATGCAGGATTTTTTGCTACAGAAGATAAAAAATCCATTTTATGAATTTAATAATATCGTGTTTATTGGCGATATTCTGCCTAAATAATAATATGAGTGCACTAAGCGATAAGTTTAAAATTCAACATCTATGCAGTTTAAACGTATTAAAAAAGCTTGTTACAAACCTATGTAATAGTTTAAAGAAATCTGAAATGGTTAGTGCTACAGGTCATAAAGGACAATTAATTTGGCTGATAGCAGATGATGCAGGTAAAGAGAAAAAAATACAATGGAATTACATCTGAATTTGAATAATTAAAAGAAAAAATGGTCTAGATTTAGACCATTTTTTTGTAGATGATTTTTATAGAAACGATATCAAAAATTGCCTTCTTCCGACTAGGAATACTTTAATTTTAATAATATGTATTGGACGCCAATCTAAATGTTATTTCATTTTGCTTTTAAGCTTTTTTCATACGCTTTAACTTCGTCAATAGTTTTAAATACTTTTAAATCAAATATCTTTTCTCCATCAATACATACAACTAATACTCCATCTTGAGCTTGAAGAACACTACCTACATTACCTTTTCCAAGTGAAATACTGAAGGGATTCTCTACATTTAATGTTTTCTTTTTAGCAAGATAATCTTTAAATGACATACCAATGGATAGCTCGTCTTTTAAGCCTTTAATAGTGTTACCAGAAGTAATTGTTGATCGATCCTTTTTCGTAGCCTCTTCTTGTTTGCGTTGTTCTTCAGCCTTTTTCTGTTCTTCTATTTTCTTTTGTTCATTTTCCTGTTTTTGCTCATCTAACTTCTTTTGTTCATCTTCTTTTTTAGTTTCTTGTTTTGGTTCTTCTGATGTACTTGCTTTATCATTTGAACCACAAGCAGCTAATCCCATAAGTAATGCGCTACAAGTTAGTGCTGTAAGTAATTTGCGTTTCATATATTTGTCCTCCACACATTCAATTTGTAAGATTTCTGAAACAAGCATAACAAATTCAGTCATAACTATTTTGTCATATTATGTCGAATGGGAATAAAAAAAGAGAGCCGAAGCTCTCTTTTTCAATTAATAGCAACTAAGGATGCCTCAATGATATATCGTTCCGGTGCATCTCCAATATAGTTAAATGGATAACATGTAGTTAATGTTAAAGTTGATTTATCTTTTGCGACAATTACAGTACGATCATTTGCATCTGTAATCCAATGTTTTTGAATTTGATAAATGTATACTCTTTTATCATACTCAACTAAAATATAGTCATTTTCTTGTAGATCTCCCAAATTAGTAAATACCGTATCACGATGTCCGCTTAAAACTGTATGTCCATTACCTGAAGGAGTAGTCGTAATATCGCTAACAAACATTCCTACTCCTTTTTTTAAAGTTTTAGCATCAGCACCCCAGTAAACTTGATATTTTTGTTTAATTTTGGGTATAACCATATAGGCGATTTTTTCTCCCATTTGATGCTGAGCTTGAGAAGCTGGAATCTGTTTTGGTGATCCTGGTAATGGTTCATTAGTGTTTGTAAGGTTAGTTTCTTGATTTGGTAGAGTATAACGGGATTGTTCTTTGTTTGATTCATCACTTGCATCTTTTCCATCATTAGTGGCAGATTGTATATTTTGATATTGTTGAATTTCATTACTTGTTAAGGCTTCAACAGTTTTTCTTGCATCATACCAATCTATAAAGTAATAAACAAAAGCAAAAGAGCCTATAGTAATTAATAAAACTCCCAACCAATCAAGTTTTTTCAAGTTTATCACTCCACATTAAAAACGACAGGAATATTCCTGCCGTCTTTAGGTATTAGTTTATGCATTCGTTTTTTTACGACGGAATATAAGAATTGAACCGGCTAATACTAAGCCAGCACTTGCAAGCATCATTGTAACACCGTTTGATGCTGTATTAGGCAACTTTTCACCTTGTTTTTTTGTTTCAGCCTTTACAGCTGTTTGCTTAGTTTGCTCTTGCTTATTGGTTGTTGCTTGGTTGTTTTGTTGTGTATTTTCTTGTTTTACAGGTTCTTGTTTAGTATTTTCCTGTTTAACTTGCTCTTGTGGTTTGTTTTCATCTTTTTTAGTAGGCTGTTTACTAGCTAAAAATTGATCGTAATCCCCTTTTTTTACTTCACAAGGTAAACCATCATTGTCACGATCTAAATCATGAGGATCGTTAGTCGCACTGTATCCATTGCTGTGCCAGAATTCCATAACCTCCTGTTTGTTTTTAAAGTGACTGCAATTCTTGTCATTTGGATTTTTTTCTGCAAATGCAGCAGAGCTGTATCCTACTGTTAATAGTGTGAACGCTGTTGCTGAAGCTAATAGTTTTTTCATGAATTTCTCCATCTCCCTAAATGGTATGTATTTACATAGAAATATTTTACATTCTAAAAATTAAAAATACAATAATAATTTGTTGATAAATGTAAGATTTCCACACAATGATAGCAAATCATTAATTCTTATATTGTTATATTTGTCGAACGAAAATAAAAAAGAGAGCCGCGGCGGCAACACCAAGCGATATAATCAAAAAGTTGAATACGACTATGGATTCTGAAGTTTGTGATACACATGGCATGAATAAGATGAAGTTCGGTGGGCAAGTTGTGTTTGCCCGCGTTACTTCCTTGAAAACGATAGTAAGAAGCCTCAGCAACAGGAGCAAGCGAAATACGATGCTGATAAAGCTCATGAGAAGAAATTGATGTTTTATCAACAAAGCATGATTACACATAGCAACATTAAGAAAGCAAACTTTGACAATTATGAACTCGCAAAGGTCATTGCGACGGATTATTGCAATAGAAATGTATTTAACACGATTAAGGCCGGGAATTGTGGGGCAGGGAAACACATTTCGCTTATGCTATCGTGGATCAGCTTGCAGGAGCAGGGAAATCAGTTGTCTTCATTACAGGCGGTGAATTGCTATGAAAGATAAAAAGTAAATTCAGTAAAGATTCTACATTAACTGAGGATGCTATTATTCGGAGCTTAGTAAAAGCAGAAGTATTGATAATCGATAATTTAGAAGCAGAATTAGGCGCGTTAGATGTCAATGCCAAAGCGAAAAACCTCATTAATAGGGTGTTATTCGATGTTTTCGATAGTAGGCAAGGTAAATTATCTTCAAGACAAACCTCACCGGAAAGCGTTTAGATGAGGCATACGATGAACGGATTGTATCGTGGATTCTAAATAACTTCAGAACGATCACTTTTAAAGAAAGGCATTGCCATTTTAAAAGGGGAATAACCGATGTGTGTATGTGAGAACGGGAGTAATTAAGAACAACATGGGGAATGGCTGCTATCAATTTGCACTGTGTATTTGCGAAGTAGGGAATCTCAGTCCTGAAGAAATGGGTAGAAGACGTTATGCTGTTATGGCGGAGTTAAAAGAAATTCATTAATTACAACTGGAGGGAGAATGGGATGTCATGACTTGGAACGGATTTGAAAAAGGAGAATTACACAATGGTGTTGCAGCAGTGAAAGTACATGAAGAAATCGCGTGGTAATTTATATATACCTTTATAAGAGTTGGGCTTAGTGTTTAATAAAAGTGAAGCGGTTCAATTACGAGAAATGTGGGATGAGGATAAAGATATTCTTGAAATAGCAAAAGAGTTAGGAAGACATCAACTAAAAATTGTCGTATTAATCATGGCTCAAGCGGATAAGAACAAAATTAAATCTCGCTCAATGGGGTAAGGGGCATGAAACAATTAACACTGGAGGATGTAGTCGGAAGTTTTGATTATACCGCAACAAGTACCGTAGACAAATTCTTGAAGTGTAATAGCGTTATGACGTACTCAGTAGAGTTTTACGATAAAGATGAGAAGTGGAAGCTTCGTTGGTTTGAGGCAAAGTCTGAAGGCAAAGCGATAGAAATGGCTAAAAAGAAATACGGAAAGATAAGAGGCCATCAAAAAGTGTTGTATTTGAAACACGTGACGTTTCATAAAGGGATTATAAAATTATTTATATATTACGTATAAATAATTTTCGGACGGAATGAATAAAAATATACAAAATCCTTATTTAAATATAGAAGCCCTAGGATTAGGGGGCTAGGGCTTCTAGTCATGGTATATCTCACACGACATTATAAAAAGAAAAGAACATACTGAAGATAACACATGAATGTTTCATAAATGTATCAAAAAAGTGAACAAAAAGTGATTTTGTAAATCAAGGTAGTCAGCACAATTAACTAACGTCTTGTTGAAAAAAGAAGCCCCGCAGAAAATGTTACAGGGCTTCATAAGATTGAGTTATGTCGTACTCACAAGAGATTTTAACATGGATTTAGCGGTGAATAAATTGGTAAATGTGTCCAACCAATCTAAAACTATTATCTTAAACAAAAACGTTAGTTTAACACAAAGGGAAATTGAAATTTATCAAGCTATACTTAAATAAGTCAAAGCAGTAAATCCGTAAACCAATAAGGTACAAGTAGCAAGGAATTTTATAATTTCATTTGTAGAAATAATAGTTACAAACAGTGCTACAGATGCTCCTATAAAGAATTGGTACTTCGTATGTATATTTGTAAGATTGATTATTACAAGTACAGTGAAGAAAAGTGAAACGAAGTTAAAATATCTCCTTATTGTCATATTTCCTTTCAATGTTTGATCTATATTTATCATACCGAATTGTACCAGTTATAACATACTTTGTAATGAATCTTTAAAAAATTCATTTGGTCATAAATAAAAAGGCGATCGTTTCCGCAACCACCTTTTTATAAAACAGAGCAACTTTTTCAGAAATAAAGTATGAATAATTTCTGAAAAGGTCATAGGATATAATCCCATTTTTATAACCTAAGTGACGAGCTTAATTTATAAGAAAGGAATGACTACATTATATGAAAACTTGTCTAATGAGGTTACATATAAAAGAACAGCTAGCAAAAGCTAACTGCTCAATACAAGGAGATACAGAGAAAACTAAATGGATTTTGGCATACAGCCTATCAACATTATGGACATAATATTGAGTTTTATTCGAAGGAATTCATGTTTTACAAATTAGATTATGATAGTTGATATTTTCCATATTGACCAAAAAAGAACCAAAAATTCTAGTGAAATTCCAAGTGTTCTTTTCCTAGTTTTTTGAAGTTCTTTTACTAAATAGCCAACAGCACTAATTGCTATAAGAATGAAAAGAATAAGTTCTAGTGTAACTGGCATTTGATTTGCTCCTAATCTCGTAATTTAATTTAGTATATAACGATTATAAGATGTTTTTGTGGTTAGTGGTGAAAAATTAAACAAAACAATCTCTATATGAAAAAAGGTCCTGTTGTCTCCAACAGAACCCCTTCTAAAATGGCAAAGAGTAACTCTTACCTTACTCTTTGTTTATATACTACAGGACTATTAATGGAAATCCAAGGCTCCTTATATTGAGAAATAAAGAAGAATCATTATAAAGAATTTTATCATTGTTATAAATAAAGGAGCAGTTAGCAAAAACTAACTGCTCCTCTCCAAGGGGGAACAAGGAGAAAAATCTAATGTCATCTATATTATTGACGGAATATTGAGTTTTATTCAAAGAGGCTGTACTAATTATGTAGGTTACATGAGAAGTCCTATTAACATCCAGGCTGCTCCGAGCAGAATTAAAGCTTCGAATGTAATCCAAAACTTTCTTTTTTCTGGTTTTTGAAATTCTTTAATTACGGAAAATACGGCACTTATTCCTACAAGAGTAAAAAGAGCAATTCGGATTGTATCAGTCATTTGCATCACCACCTAAGATTTGAATAGTTTAATTATATATTAATTACCATTTTATAGAAACTAAATGAAGTAATCCTTTTAATAGAAAGTGAGGAATAACAATGGGGCTAGGAAACCACGGAATGACATTTGAAATGCTTACCAATCTAGTAAATGAAATGTATCAACGAGGCGGAGTGGCGCTAATAAACAAGTGTCAGACTCCTGTAAAGGTGTCCGTATGCTGAGTGGGTTCTATGAAGCTTAAAAGTACAGTAGACTATGACGGCGTGTATAAGGGACGAGCTATAGAATTTGAAGCAAAGTCTACAGGGAATGTTACACGATTTTCCATTATTTAACCTCCCTTAGATATGATGTTGATTTATTTATAAATTCTACTGAGAAATTTAAGGGATTACAAATCTATGAATATACTTAATCTATTTGAAATTATTAAAAATATCGATAAATAGCTGATAAAATGATGAGGATAACTAGATGTTTAAATTGCCGTATCATTATCTTACAAGTTCATTAAATAGTCGAAGTATTGAGATGGTTTTACGGAGTATAAACGAGAAGGCTGAGATTAATCTTGAAATTGGAAGAGGAACTTCTTCCTTTTTTTATTTTTCTCTATTAGATAGGTTAACTGTGGGGGATTTTATAAAACATATTTTTTGAATTATTTAATACTAAAATATATAATTAAACGGATTTTAATATATTAACTAGTTAAAAATGGGGAAAGAAAAGTGAAGATTATATTTGATGTGGTTAAAGATGAAAATTTTGATTTTACTTTATTAGAAACAAAATTGCTAAAAACTTTTAAAGAAGTAGATAATGTAGCTATAGTTGAAAAGGTTGAAGATAAAATTTTTGAAAAACATGATGTGCCAACCCATTTAGCGGAGATTACTATTAATGTTACAGGAAAGAATATCGGATATAGATCAGTTTCAGCTAGTATATTTATTGTTCTAGAAAGTCTATCAATGAAGCTATTCAATATTAATATTAGTATACATTAAGCATCCAATACGGGTGCTTTTCCCTTGTTATATAAAAATTACATATTAAACATATATTTATACGATTTGTTCCTACACGTTAAGGAGTTAGTAATAAGTAATAAAAGATGATACCGATGAAACCGTATAAAAACCAAAAGAACCCTAATATGGGTAATGTTTTGAAAATTAAGCGTGGTAAACCTCCTTGGGTATATAGAAGATTTTAATATATTGTTGGTCTATTTAGAAGGAAAAACATAGATTGGTATATATTAAACGAGAATAAGAATAAAATAGACATTTTGTTTAAATGAGTATATAAATAGGGAGAATCTAATTATTTGATTCACATTTAAACCAAGGGGTACAAATTCGATGCGACGTGAAAAGGATTTGTTGAAACAATGGAAGGCGGATTTGCAAGCTATTCAGGAAGAGAAAAGGCTGAAGAAGAAGGCTAAGAAAAAGAATAAGAAATTTAGCATTCCGGGTAATACAGCTGACTTCATGAACGGCAAGAATACTTATCATAAAGAGAATGGGGTATGGAAGCAAAGAAATAAATAATGTGAGGGTAAATAAGTTTGATTAAGTTTATAGCAGTTATTGTAGGCGCTGCGCGATCTGGGCGGCGCCTTGTTTGTTGTTAAGGAGAGATAAGAGGGAGATAAAAAAAGAGAGCTAATGCCCTCTTTTTTGGATGTGGTAATTAATCACAGATTGGTATTCCAAGCACTCTTAGAGCTAAAGCTACTTGAAGAGAAATCTCTAATCTAGCAATTTCAATACCAGCTACTGAGAGAACTAAAAAAGGTTGTCCATTTACAAACACAACGCAACTATCCATGGTTACACCACCTTTCTAGCAATCTACTATAGTATATGTATAAAACACTAATGTGTAATATTTAAGTTAATGGATTTAATAAAATTAATAGATTAGCCCATTTAAACAAAACAAAAGAACACAACGATTGAAAATACAGAAGTGAGATAGGTTTACAAATTGAAATATTATTAGCCTAAAATACAAAATATAGACTAGCAAACAAACTATTTCTACCTTTTAATCATAGAATATGATGAATTCTATTTTTAGAGGAGGGAATCATATCTATGGGATGGAATAATAATTTTGGACATTCTCGAGATTGTAATAGCTTTTGGGATGATTTAGTATTTTGCGGATGCGGTCGTAGACGTAGAAGAAACGATTTTAACGAATGTCATTGTAGACGCGACTGTGATTGTGATGAGTGTCGTCGTAGACGTAATCATGACCGTGATCATAATCATGATGATCGTCGAGATTGGTAAAGTCTTTTGAAAGAGTGCATATCTTAATCGCACTCTTTTTTATTAGTACTTATTAACCCGAAGGATACAGTTTCAATTTCATTGAACATCTAATAAAACAAGTGAACAAAACGAACGAAAAGGGAATTATGTAGATTTTAAGGTAGCGAATCCGCTGCTTTTTTATTTTATAAAGAAGCATTTTAAACATTTCTTATAGCGTTGAATACTTATGTAAATATGGAAAATAGATTTGGCTCTTGGAATGAGGGATTGATGTGGATATAACACATATTATGGCGAGGATAGTGGTTAATGGGAAAGATCTTCCGTTTACTTCAGTTAGGACAACTGCATGGATTAATGGACCTGCGAATGATTTAATTGTTACGACTAAGCAAAGGGTGGGTGAGCTTTATCGGTTTATGTGGTCACGGGTGCCAGTTATGCTAACAATGTATTTCCTTCAGGGTGCTGACTTGATGAGATTTGCTAGAGTTGCAGGAATTGATGAAAGTATAACGGGAGAATATATATATCATTTTATTTGGTGATAAGACGAACTTTAAGTAGCCTAACAGCTGCTTTTTTATTTTATAAAGAAAAACCTCTGCCTAGGGGCTAGATGATTTTCTTCATGCCACAATGACGGCATTCTCTTAAAAAGATGAAATTTTTAATGGAACTTTTGAATGCAGAATTACCGCAATTGTCACAGCGACCACTGATCTTATCTGGATGTTCTTCGTATGTGTATATTTTGTTTAAATCGTATTTTGGTTCTTGTTCTTTATTTTCCATTCGTTTCACCTACATATCAATCTGATTTTAAATAACTGAATCACAATATCATGAAGTGATCACGTAGTGGATGCTTTTTATTTTGCAAAAAAGAACCTGCAAATCTGCAGATTCTCTTGATAATGATTTATGAAGTAAGACCCGAAAATATAATACAATAATTCGAAAATGAGTTCAAGAGTGTTTGGTGATTTAAGCCACTCTATAATCTTTGTTTTTAAGCTTTTTTTGAATATCCATAAATCCTATAATCATTATCGCCATGCATATTAATTTAAGCCAACGAATCTCCTGGTGGTACATTAGCCCAGAAAAGAATTCATAGGCATATAACAAACTGACAATTGGAAATAGCCCATCGCTATCAAGCTAAGCTCATAAAACGTCAATTATAGTAGAGAGTGTTTCTTTTTTCTAAAGGTTATGTGTAAGGAATTTAAAGATTTGCATACGAAATAAACCCTAACGGGTTTCATTTTTTTGAATTAAGCCGCTTGATTATCAGACATGGTACAATTGTAAACGACACCTAATATATCAAAGACTGTTTTCTTCTCATATCGATGAGATTTTCTCCCGTTTTGCTGTAGGAGGTTGAACAGGCGAAGTAGAACCTTTGATAGCTCTTGGGTGTCTTTCTGTATAGCTTGGAAAAGAAGAAGAAAGTAATCTTTAATGATATATATGGCCTTATACTCACTCAGTTCTCGTTGCTTTTTCATAAGAAGTAGTTGCCGCATTTGAAACATAGTAGAAGAACAGAGTAAAATGGCAATCAGTTGCCCATACAAATGGCATTCCAATTGTTCTCGTTTTATATTTTTACAATGATGAATATGAAAGAATGATTTCCAGGTTTTAAATAAAATCTCGATTTGCCAACGTAAAGAATACCAATCATGCACTTGTCCCATTGGGACAATATCTGTAGGTGTAGCTGTCATATATACGTTGATACCGCTAAGTCGTTTACTACGAGCAGAATACTTCATTCCTTTCTTCTTTTCTCTTACAGTTTGATCTTGCAATCGTTTTTGTTGCTGTTCTTTTGTTAGTCGATGAACAATCACACGAGTTGGGACTTTATCTGTCATTCCTACATAAGCGTTGGATATTTCACATGTTTGTCCTGGTTGAAGAGAGTTCATTAAATCCTCCATATCTATCTGGATATACTCTGTACCTTTCTTGATTCTGCCGTCTTGAAAATAATCAGGGTTAGGATTTTTTTGATAAATACGTGTATTTGATTTGATACGTGAAATATAATAAGCCTTTTTATCTTGTATATGTTGAAGATCTTTCAAATGAAAATAACCTAAATCTCGGATACATAAATCATTCGCTGTTATAGTTGGGACACACAGGGAACCATAGGTTCGATCATGTTGTTTCCCTGGACCTGTATGAATATGAAGGAACTGTCCACTTAATAAATCATACTCAAGCTGAATTTTCATTCCCGCGGTATGGCTGCATCCTCCTGCACCTGGATAAACGAATGAAAAAGGATCTGGAAGTTGAAATGACGTTGAATCTAGGATACGAATACGCTTGAAAATAGAAGTGTATGGAGAATAGAGCAGCTTAGTTGAAGATAACTTTTGGTTGAGAAGTTCGGCTAACACTTGTTGTAGAAATTGCACGGCTGTGGCATTAAATCGTTGATTCAGTCCTTCAGGACTGATAAGTACTTCTGTTGATACCTCTAAACAGCTACATAACTGAGTTAAAGGGGTTTCAGCAACATTTTGACTCATCCATACACATAAAGCGACTAAATCTTTTGGTTGGTATTTACTGGTTCGTTGTCCAAAACCAACATCTCTAGCAAGATCTCGTAAGATATTCGGAGATAAGAAGCTTTGAATTTCTCAAGCAAATAGGTTTAATTCATCAGATACAGAAATAGACATACAAAAACGCCATCCTTTCCTATAATGATACAGCAAGGATAACGCCTTTTTTTTATGGATAGTAAAAAAATTAGATTTAAACATCATAAATCTTTTTTTACAGCATATGTGATTGCATTTGTTTTTAATAAAACAGACTTTGCATTTTGAATAATTTTATATTCGAGAGGTTTTACTATGATACTCAATACTTCCTAACCTTATATTAATTTATTGTGATATAATAACAAATGTAAAATTGGTCTTTGAAATACATATCATAAATCTATTAGTTAGTAAAAAAGACTAAATCTTTCTACCTCATTTTCATTATATAAAAGACAGTACATATCTGCTTTTAAAAATGGTCTAAGCATAAAGAACTACCATAATAGGAAAAAAGATGGAAATTAATAAAATTGGTAAACAGCCTGTAGAAAGTAAATGGGAAGCTGAAGGACAACTAGAGAGACTTTAACACAAGGAGCGGAGCAAACAGAGATGAGTAAGCAGACATTAAAAGAATTCATAATCTTATTAGGGATTATAGTTGTTGTTTTAGGTGTCATCATCTACAACGGAATAAGAGAAGAAGAGCGCCATCCATATAAACCATTGCACCAGGAGCAAACAGAGCAGAATCAAACAGAGAAGGACAACCCTTATTTGAACGATAAGAAGCGCCAACAGATTAACGAATTGTACAATTCTAGGGATGAGATTGAAAGTAGAATGAAATAGTATAATTCGGTTATAAGGCTCTCACATCAATTGTGAGAGCTTTTTCTATTATAGGGGTACGGAAACGATTATCGGTATGAGGGGCCACTCTGGGATTTAATTACAAATCAAAAAAGAACTTTATTCAAGTTCTTTTAATCTATGATACAGAGCGTCCTGACTCACACCAGTAATTTGGCATATTTCTTTAACAGTTTTATTGGTATGCTTGCGCAATTCAATCGCATGATTTATACCTAGGTGCTTATCCGTATATTTCTTCAACCTTCCTCTATACAATCCTTTTTGTTTCGCTAACTTTATTTCCGTACGTTGCTTTTCTTTAATCATTTCTCGATCAAGTTCACTAAAGGCAGCCATGACAGTTAAAAAGAATTTTCCTGTTGGCGTTCTCGTATCTATTCCCAAATTTAAAATCGCAAAGTGAACATCCTTTTCCCGAAGTTGTTCTACTAATTGTAAAAGCTGAATGGTATTTCGACCTAAACAATCCATTCTAGTTACGACTAAAGTATTCCCAGTAGTTAGTTTTAAAAGTATAGAGTCTAACTCTGGCTTTTGTTTGGTTACTCCACTTATTTTTTCTTTAATAATTTCATCTATTCCATATTTCATGAGCTGTTCAATCTGTGTATCTAGATTTTGATCTTGTGCACTGACACGAGCATATCCATATATCATTTTTTCACCTTTATTCTCTTTAATTTTGATAAGTGCTATTGATAGTCTGCGAACCCTTTATTATCAAGGAGACAAGTTATTATCAATAGGGTACACTCTATCGAGAGGGAAAATATGCAATTATGCATATTTATATTTTTTTATTTTAATAGCAATGAAACTTAATATATAATTGAAAGGTTTTTTACGAATTGATAAGGAGATACGAGTATGAAGAAAATCATAGGACTTATATTATCATTATTTTAACTATTTTCTACCTATGCACCAATGTTTACAGAGGAAGTCGAAGTTTTAATTCAAATAGGTCGCGTCAAAAAGAAAGGAGACTGGTATTATTATGGATATTGTCAACATAATGCGAATTTTACAATAAGGGATTTTCAAATTGAAAAACTTGGTTTTACTGTATATTAAGAAGGTTCTATAAACGGACTACTAGATTTAAAAAATGAAACATCTTATGAATTAATTATTGTTTAGACAGAATGACTTAGGTTGTCCTTATGCGAAATATCAGTATGAATAGAAATTTGATAATTATATAAAATGCCGTAAATGAAGGATAAAATAAGTGCTGATTTTGCAATTATATTTTTAACAATTGAATAGGAGCTATTATGAATACAATTAAGAAATTATTTTTAAGTTTTATCGTATGTATTTTGTTATTCAGTACAGTAGGAACAGCGTATGCAGAACAAAATGGTCAAGTGAATTCATCATCTTTTATTGACGTTCCTAAAACTCACTGGGCGTATAAAGAAATGATGTATATGGTGGAGAATAAGATTATAACAGGATACGGAAATGGGTATTTCGGTGCAGCCGATCCTATTACTCGCGAACATCTCGCTGCTTTCTTGTATCGATATTTAAAACCGCAAGATAGTACAAATAATCCATTTGTTGATATTGGCGACAGCAATTTCAAAAAGGAAATTTTGGCACTAACAGCACGTGGCATTTTCAGTGTAAATGCTGAAAAAAAATTCAATCCAAAAAATAATATGACACGTGCCGAAATGGCAACTGTGCTTGTCAAAACATTTGATTTAAAACCGCAAGGAAATGTTGAATTTACGGATATGAAAGGTCACTGGGCCAACGAATATGTCAAAATATTAGCCGGTAACAACATAACAAGTGGTACAGGTGACGGGAATTTTAATCCAAATGGCATTGTTACTAGAGAGCAATTTTCTATGTTCTTATATAGGACGATTATGAAAGTAACAAATATGCAAAATGATGAATCAGTTGGCTGGGTGAAGGAGAACGAGAATTGGTACTATTACAACAAAGATGGTAGTAAGCAAAGGGATAACATTACGTTAGATGGAATAGAGTACGCCTTTTTTAAAGATGGAAGGCTATTCCAAGGGAGTAAGCAGGTAGGGAAAGATACTTTATATTATAGTGAACCTGGTAAACTAAAGACTGGATGGAGTTTCTCTGCAACTTCATGGAGCTATTTAAAAGATGGGAAGTATGTGACAGGAACATTTACTTATCAAGGAAAACCATTTGAAATTAATAAGTACGGGGATATGGAAAAGGGATGGATTACTCTACGTTCTGCTGTTAAAAGAATCTATCCAAAGCCCGAAACAAAGTTTCTATCGAAATCTAAGCCTGTAAAGGATGGAGATGTTTTAGAAGTCATATCCAAGCAAGGTTTATGGTATCAGGTAAAATACCAAGGAGAAATTGGATATGTCCGAGTACTAGAGTCTGTTGTAATTGGTGAATCACCAGTTCGTTCATGGGATGTAGCAAAAGAAGCAACGAATTTGTCTCATTTCATGATAACTGAGTATCATAAAGATCCCGAAAAATATTTTCCACCAAATATTCAAAAGAAATTTGATAAACAACTTGATAGTGATCTAAATGTTCTCGCGAATGGATTACAATGGATTGATCAATTAAAAGAAGTACTCTATTTAGATAATAAACAAGGGTGGGTACAAGAAGAAGGAAAATGGACGTATTATAAAAAAGATGGGCAAAGAGTAACAGGTTTCCAATCAATTGATGGGAAACGATATTATTTTGGTACCGATGGTTTTATGCAAACGGGCTGGTTACATACAGGTGGATATGATTATTATCTAGGAACCGATGGCGTGGTACAAACTGGAATCCAACATATCGATGGGAAAATCTATTACTTTGGTCCGTTGGGTCCTGTGCAATCGGGATTTACAAATGTTGATGGGAAACCGTATTATTTTGATGCTTCTCATGAATCAAGAAATGGTTGGATGAAGCAAGAGTTTAGTTGGTATTTACTACAGCCTTCAGGTGCATTACAAACAGGAGATTTTACATATAAAGACAAGAAGTTCTCCTTTAATCAAGACGGAGAAATGATTAAAGGGTGGGTTACATTAGAATCCCTTGTTAAAAAAGTATATCCTGAGCCAGATTTGAAAAAAGCATTACGTGCAAAAAGTGTGAACAAGGGTGAAGTGATAGAAGTAGTGGGGAAAGTCGGTTCTTGGTATGAGGTTAATTACCAAGGTGAAAAGGGATATGTACGCATTCATGATGCTATTATTTTTGATCAGGAGGCTAAAAGTCCACTTACTTTGCTTGATGGAAAAATAAAGATATTTGAAGGTGTATTAGATTACTTAAAAAGTGACGAAACATACATAAATAACACGATCAAAATTTTAGAAGAAGAAGAACAACGTTGGGTAGATGATGTAGAAAACTTAGAGAATCTTTCCAGAGACATTAATGATGCAAAGCAAGATGTACAGTATAAAAGGCAAGTCATCATAGAAGCACATGATAAGTTAGAAGAATTAGTAAATGCTATGAAAGGTGATATAAGAAATTTAACAGTTACCCAAAGGAAAGAACTTGCAAAATTGCTTGGAGCCGATGGAAAAGAGTTACTAGATTTTAGTGTGGAAACATATACTTTTATACTTCAACAATATGTATCCATGGCTCAAGCATATGGTGAAACTTACAAGGTATTAAGTATATATGCAGATAAAACAAGTGAATTTCTAGAAGATGTTAGCAAAGATATTCATCAAATCACATTGAATATGCAAGAGTTATCGAAGGGATTTTCTGGTGTAGTTAAAGATTTAGGTCCAGTTGTAAATAGTTCCATTCGTTTGAAGCATTCTATAGATGAAGCAAAACCTGGTATGGAGGAACTTGTACAGGTAACAAGAAAAAACGTTCCAGTCATTGCGCAAGATTTACAAGCGTTAGATGCGAAAGTACCAGGATTCTTCACAGATTTCAATATGGGAATAGATCTTGCAAATACATTTATGGACTCCGCTAATAAAATAGCAAGTCATAAGATTAATATTCCAGCTGCTACCATCAATGTGGGGAATATTGACTTGAGTAATGCACTACGTGATTTAGGTGGTGATCCATCTAGAGTATATGATCGTAAGAATGATGGAGATGTATCATTCATATTGGGTATTACACCTATAATTGGTACAGGAAAAGAAATTGGACAGCTTATCAAAGGTGAAGACTTAGTAACAGGTCAAAAATACGGTCCAGATGATTATGCATGGGGTACATTGGCTGTCGTATCTGGTGGCACAACACGGGTTATCGGTAAAGTTGTAGGGAAGGTTGGAGACCTTGAGAAGAAAGGTAAGGCTTTAGAAGCGGCAGCCAAAAATACAAAATTCACGAAATATCCTACAGGTTTTGATGAAGTCGCTCAGTATATAAAACAAAATAAGAAATTACCGGATAATTTCATCACAAAGCAACAAGCTGAAGCTTTAGGATGGGATAGAAAGAAAGGAAATCTCCACGAAGTAGCTCCAGGAAAAAGTATTGGTGGAAATGTTTACTATAATAATGAAAGGCTATTACCAAGTGCTCCAAATAGGACTTGGTATGAAGCGGATATTAATTATTCATCAGGGTATCGAGGTAATGATAGAATTCTTTATTCTAATGATGGATTAGTGTATAAAACTTCTGATCATTATAAAACGTTTACCGAAGTAAAATAGGGAATAGAGGGATTAAATTTATGGATATAATAAAATTAGATGGAAGAACATTTACTAGTAAAGAAGTATTGCACCAAATATTAAAAAAACAATTAGATTTCCCTAGTTTTTATGGGGAAAATGCAGATGCTTTGTGGGACTGTTTAACTGGATTTATAAGTCTTCCTATAACAATAGAATGGGAATTTTTCGAGAGTACTCAAAAAATGTTAGGACCTTATGCGGATTTAATTTTAAAAATATTTCAAGATGCACAAAATGAAATGCCAGGTAAGTTCTATATTGTTGTAAAATAATTAAAAGGATCTTAGGTAAAAATAAAAACCGTGGAAATATTTAATTTCTACGGTTTTTATTGTATCAATTAGGTTTTCTTTCATAGTGGCCCCTCATACCTCGAATCGTTTCCGTACCCCTTATAGATATAAACATACATTAGTAGAGTTATAGAAATGCTTATACTCATCAGGTATTTGCAATTTGGAGTATCGCCACATCACTATTTGGCTAAAATTTTATAGAATTTAAAACAGAAAAATTGTAGATTTTCAACTGTAGATGTTAATTTTCTGGTTTTGGGGTATTTGTTTTTATTAGCTTGATGAATGTGTGGAAATAGCCAAGTCATAAATTTCAAATCTTTTAGATGAAACTTATAATTATTAATCTTTTGCCACATATGTATCAACTCCTATTGTTATGAGGTTCTGTAGTTTTTCTTTTTGAAATCTCGCATGTTGAGGATAAGGAATAGAAGGAAGATAACAGCCCCGATGCCATTAATCCAGTAGTATGTGCGCCCTGTTGTGAATCCGTTATAGAATTCATAGGCATTCCAAATTACAAGAAGTACTGAACAGACAGTAGAGATTATTAATGAGCCAAAACTTCTCATGATTTTCACCTCAATTCACAATATTAGAACTTAATTATAATTTTACATTTAGATAAATAGATTTACAAGAAGAGGAATAAAAAAAGAACCCGTTGGAGTTCAGGTTCTTTCAGAAGTGATGATGTATTCTCGGCTAGGGAACTGAGAAAAACACAAAAATATAATACATCGAGATTTAGAGAATTTCAATCCTAAATTAAATATTATCGTGGAGGGAGTTATATCATTTGATGAAGAAACCAAGGTAGTGTTAAAACATATGAATTTAAAAAAATGAGCGGGACATCTTAAGGACAAATAAAATTATTGAAATTTTTGTATGAATTCATTAATATGGAATTATATTTATTGTTTAATTGATTCCGTTTATTCCCACACCTTATTGTGTTGTGGTTGAGTTGTAGAAGCAAGTTGCGTCTTGTTTCATTTATGAAAGGGCTTCTTTGAGCCGATTAGTGTATATAGCTTATTTTGCTATGCACATTTTTAATCGACTTGAAGAAGCCCTTTTTGTGTTGTTTTCAAGTCTGTTTGATTAGTAGAATCCATTATTACACTGGGCAAAAATTATTATTTAGGGGGATTTATTTATGCATATCAGTTATGAAGTATCTTTATTTTGTTCTGCACATCCAGATGAACTTATTCCAAGTTTACGTGCATTACGAATGAGAGTTACAAAAGAAGGAGCATTTTGGGAACGAGATTGTTATCAGTTTGCCATTAAACCATCAAACTTGTCACAGCGAGCAGCAAAACAAGCAGGGGAAATCTATTTGTATCATGTTCATTTTAATGGATGTGTACGGGATTTCCTTTTTTTATTGGAAAGATGTTTTAGAGGAACGAGTTTTCGCTTTACTGCTATACGTGGTTTTTTAGATGTAGAAGGTTATTCACTTAAGAAATGGAAACCAATTCTACGTAACCACCACATAAACTCTGCAGATGTAGATTGTATTTTCAAGAAAGATGATCTTGTAATGATTGTGCATCACCATGGAGGTTTAGAGGTGGTTAAGCGTGCGGAAAAAGGCGAACAATTAAAAAAAGTAAACTTCTTAGAGGTAGATAGCTGGTTACAAGCACTAAATCCGACAAAAGAGGATCTATTCTCTTTAACAGGTGTGAGTGTATCGTAATGAGTAATTTACATAACTATATGGAAGTGTACAGACAGAGGGAATGATAGAAATCCGTAGTGCAAAATGACTATGAATTTCTGTCTTTTATTTTATTCAGGAGGATTTTAGTATGAATTTATTTGAACTGTTTGGTTTAGAGGTTGGAGAAGACGTAATGGTACAAGATGTGAGAACAGATAAACAAGTTCGCAATCGATACAGTTATGATGTAGGTGAGAAATTAGTGGGAGCAAAGAAAGAGATACGAGCATTAAAAGAATCATTTTTAGTATCATTTTCTTTAGAAATTTTAGCTGAAATTGAAAAAGAATCTCCAGTAGAGGCGCTAAATGCATTGGATCGAAATACATTGATTCCATTCTCTTTTGAACATGAAAAAGAAAATGATGTCCCACCACATGTTGCAAAGTTAAAGCAGTTGCTAGTGGGCAGAATAAATAAGAAGCCAATTGTAGATACACCGACTGCAAGGAAACTATATGTTCAAGCATGTAGAAGAATATGGCATGATATACAGTCGGTACATACCTCAGAACAATGGGTAGATCTTGTGGTCTCTTATGGAATGGAAATGAACAATGGTTGGTCTACATTTAGAAAAAATAAGAATGTAACATTCACATTTAAAAGAATGGTAGAGGAATATTTTGATGAGTTTGTTGATGCAGATGGTATGGAGTTATTAATATTAGGAAAGAAATTCATATCACTTTGCACAAATTCTAAAAGTATTAATTCTACGTATCTTCGTGTATCACATGAACTAACATGGAATGATTTACTTACGAAAAAGGTTACGACTCGTAAGAAATCCGCAGCTGCTTGGAGTAGGAAACTGCCAGATACTCTGCAAAGAAAAGGACCAGGAGTAGAAATTGCTACCAAACCTGAAGACGTAGTGGCTATGTTTGGGTTGAAGGGGATGCAATTTGGTCATTATTGCACCGAACAATATGCAAAAGAACATATCGGGCATGTATCCGAAGCATTGCATGATTTAGCTCGTATATTAGGGATTTCACCTGAGTATATAGGGTTAGGAGGACGCTTAGGACTTGCGATTGGTGCGAGAGGAAGCGGCAATGCATTAGCACATTATGAACCTTCTACCAAAGTCATTAATTTAACTCGTGATAATGGAGTCGGGGCATTGTGTCATGAATGGGGACATGCATTGGATCATTTCTTATATGATTGTAGTCATGATTTTCAAAATGGTAGTCTTGCTTTCTTATCAAGCGGGAAGAGTATTGGGAATATCTTGCCTGCTATTATCAAGGAAAAGATGCAAGCTGTGTTAGATGCTTGTAAACAAGGAAAAGTGGCCAGAGTAATCAACGTGGAAAATGCCTACAGTAGAAAGTGGTATTTCTATGGTGGTGTTATCGATAGTTATGATGTGTTTAAAGGAAATCTTTCAAATATTTTAGAATCACATCATGCTAGTTTGTGTAGGAAGCTTGATACTTTATCAGGAGCAACAAAGACGCGTATGGAGCGTAAAATTGAAAAAGAATTTGAGAAAACCGCACAAATGTTAGCTGCATATCATTATAAAAAAACAGGCGAAAAACTTAGTGAAATACCCTATCAAGTGAAAGGGTCCATATATTTTGATACAGCCATTAAGTTAGATAAGAAGAGAACTAAAAAGTATTGGTCTACAAATCATGAGATGTTTGCTAGAGCATTTGAAGCATATGTAGAATCAGCTTTGCTAGATCAAGAACATAGAAACGATTATTTAGTATGTGATACATATTCTTTTGTATATCCGTTAGGAGAACAAAGAGAACATCTAAATAGAAGTATAAAGAGTTTAATGGAAGTAGCTATTCCATATATAATAAATAGTATACAAGGAGTGGGAAATGATGAATTATAACATACAAAAAGGACAATTTCGTTTAACAACTGCACATCCAAGAGGAAGTTGGTGGGAATTTTATCGTGTTCCATGCCCAATCTGTAATGCTATTGGAAACTGTATGCTGCATGTTTCACAAGAGAAAGTAGCATGTACCCGTGTGGAAAGTAAGTGGGTATACGGTAAAAATTCAAGTAATCCAAGTTATATCCATTATCTAAATGGTAAGAAGCAATACCAATTACCAGAGGTAGATGTAGTAAAGGGGCATAGTAAGCGAAGTAAGGAAGAATTAGATGTATTTAATCGTAATTTAATCGGATTTTTGCCGTTAGAGGAGAAGCATCATATACATTTACTGCAAGATAGAAAAATGACTGAAGAAGAAGTACAGGTACGTCAATATCGTTCGTTTTTAAAGCAACAAATTGTGTTGGAAGATGATAATACGTACACAACTATTTGGGAAAAGTTATTTAAACAAATTGGCAAAAAAGATTGTTGGAAGGGAATACCTGGATTTTATGAAATGAAGAAAGGACAAACTTCTCTTCGTTTAATGGCAGGTTTTCCAGGAATTATGATTCCATTCCGAAACCAATATAATCAAATTGTTGGTTGGCAAGTACGTGTAGATGAAGTAAAGAACTCTGTTCATGTGAAATCTGGACCTACAGGTATACAAGCCGAACTAGTCCAACAGCCTAATGTAGTGAAAATAACGAAAAACGAGGATTGTATCTATGAAGGAAAACTAGAAATAGGGAAAAATAAAGAATTATTAATCGACGGGGAAAAGGTTGTTGTAAAGATACATAAAGGTCAAAAATACTTATGGATCTCTTCAGCAAATAAAGATGAAGGAACCGGTGCGGGAGGTAGTGAAAATCCACTTCCTGTACATGTAGCGGTACCAAGCTCACATTTGAAACATTGGAAGTCTGGTATGCTGCACAAAACAAAATCAGTAATGATTACAGAAGGGCCGATGAAGGCGGATTTGATTGCCGATTTACTTCCTCAAAGACTAAATAAAGAAGAAATAGCTAAAGTAGGGACAACAGTTCTTGCGATTCCAGGTGTAAATGCATGGAGAATCGTTATGCCAGTATTAAAAGATATGGGAGTAGAAAATGTATACTTAGCATTTGATGCTGACTTAGTAGAGAATGAAAAAGTAAGAGCTGCCGTAATTGCTTTTGCGACAGAGTTAAAGAAAGAGGGCTATAACGTAATTATTGCGGCATGGAACCCAGCACAAGGGAAAGGTCTGGATGATGCAATGCAAGCTGCTTTCAAACCAGTTTTTCGCACAATATAAAAAATCATAATTGTGAAGTTAAAACAAAATTGTACACGTTAAAAGAAAGTCGTACATTTTACAACAAAGTAGAAGTATTAGTGTAAAACTTTCTTTTAACAAAACACTTAACAGTTTAGCTAGGGGACTTTATATAAAAGAAAGGTGTGTATTAAGTATTATGGATATTATGCAACAATTAATGGACGTAGATAAAAAAGCTAGGGAACAAGAAAGAATGGAACTCATTCAACGATTTTATAATGAGGGAGTTTCTATCACGACAATTGCAAATGCGACAAATATGTGTGAAGAGGATATTTCTTATATAGTAAGTAACTAGTAGCCATATTTGATGAGATGAATAGAGGAGAAAAAGATAGAATATAATTCTATCTTTTTTTATGCTCTTAAATACAATTTTAAAACGAGAAAGGTAGAGGGAAAACATGAGTGTATATGTAAAAAAGAATCTAGTAAATTTACGAGTTGATTATGCTTTTAAGCGTTTGTTTGGAGTAGAAGGAAATGAAGATATATTAATTGGGTTTCTTAACGCGGTACTACAATCATCTATTGATGAAGAAATTACATCTTTGCACTTAGATGATCCGCATCTTCCAAGAGAGCAGAAGGATGATAAATTGTCTATTTTAGATTTGCGAGCTACGCTAAATAGTGGTATAAAAATTAATATAGAGATTCAAGTTCGAGACAAAAAAGATATGATAGAACGTTCTTTGTTCTATTGGTCAGGTATGTATTATTCTCAAATGACTCAAGGGATGAAATATACAGAATTAAGACCAACCATTTGTATTAATATAGTGGATTTCATTCTATTTCCAGAAGAGCAGGAGTTTCATAGTATTAATACAGTGATGAACAAAAAATCTAAACGTATCATTACCGAAAATATGCAGTTGCATTTTCTTGAAATTCCAAAAGTGATTCAAGAATGGCAAGGAAAACGAATGGATCCGTGGGAAGATTCTTTAGCGCGTTGGTTACTATTATTTCCTGCGCATGAGGATGAGAGATTAACAACAATCCTGGAGGCGATAGCAATGGAAAAAGATCCAGTTTTGAAAAAAGCAATAGAGGATTGGGAGCGTTTAAGTAGCGATAAGGATTTTTTACGCTTATATGAGGCTAGAGAAAAAGCAATAAAAGATAGAATATCAGAAATAGAGACAGCAGAAGAAAGAGCTGCGAAAAAAGCTGCAGAAATAGCTACAGAAGAAACTAAAATTGCAACTAAGATAGAGATGATTGAAAATATGTTTAAAATAGGATTACCTATAGAAAAAATTGCAAAAGTTGCAGAATTAAGTGTTGAAGAGGTTAATGAAATTATAAGAAATAAAAGGTAGATATAAATGATAAAAAAACAGGTAATTGTGGGTACACACGATTACCTGTTTTTTTGATTTAATGAAAGTAAGTGAATAGATGTGAAGGAAGGGGGAATAGTTATGAAAGTAACAAGAGGAAATGCTATTTGAAGTGTGTAATTTTTACATACTCAATTATTCTGTTATTAAAAAAATATAAAGAATATAAGGGGAAGTTATTTGTATTATGAAAAAGAAAAAAGAAGCATATTATGTACATGTGTATACGCTTAGAGACAAAAGTATAAAATCTATAAAAATAGAACCATGGCGCTCATTGAAAGAGGAAATGAATGTTTTGGGTCTTAAGGACAGTGATATTTTTCAAATTCAAATGGTATGGTACGATCCAAACAAAGAGGATAAAAAGAAATGAAATAAAACGGAACACGAAAAGTCCAATTTTACTTTTTAGGCGTAAATAAGGCTTGTTTTTTTAAAATCGTATTGCTATAATATAAACGTAATAAGATTTAACAATAAAATAAAAAATTAATCAGTTCGCATATAAGAGAAGACCTCAATATGCGCCATGTCCTTAGGGGACGTGTGCGTGTATTGGGGTCTTTTTGCGTTTTGCGAGCAAAAACACCCGGAGGTGCAGGAATTATGTTGAATTGGTTGTCTGCAAAACTTATGACAACATCAGTAGGAGATTTTCTACTGGCAAAAAAAAGTTTTGAGGGGGGGCTTACTGGGCACACCAGTGGTGCAGATGCTACCACTGTACAAAAAAGCATGAATACCCTTGTAACAACACTAATTGGTTTTGGTGGTATTTGGGTAGCAGCTTGCGTTGTATTTGCAGCTATTAAACTATCTGGTGCACAAGGTAAAAACCCTGAAAACCGTACACAAGCCATGATTGGTTTAGCGTGTGCAGCAATTGGAGGCTTTGTCATGATCAAAGCATACGACATCGCTTCTTGGGTTACAAAAATTTAACATAAGAGTTTGTAAAAGCTCTCCTCTATTTGGGGAGAGCTTCTCTTATATAAGGGAGGAAACAAAATGAGAAAAGTAACCGTTCCTGTTGATATGACTTCGGAACAAAAAACACTGTTAGGTGTGCTGAGCAAACGCCAATTGATTTATCTATTGGGTGGCGGAGCATCCCTTTATTTATATGTGCCATTCTTATGGCGGTTATTTGCACCTTTTAATGCGGCGGTAGCATTTTTTATTTGCTTAATTTTAGCAATACCAACAGTAGTAGTTGTAATAACGTTTGCTTTTATTTATAAAGAAAAACAACACATGTATCTAGATAAATATTTACTTATCAAAATGCGTAGCCGTTCTGAAAAAGGCAAGTGGAGAAAAGGATACGAGCCAATTACATGGGTAAAGGAGAATTTATAGATGTTAGAAATGATATATTTTGCGTTGGTAGCCATTGTAGGGTTTTTCTTTTATCGGAAAATGAATGGAAAACCGATGTTTGGTTCTAAGAAAAAGGGGAAAAGCCAGGGCGGGTTAGAGAAACGTACTGCTGAAAAAAATGGAAAGAAAAATAAAAAGAATACGCCTGCTGAATCGGAAATTGATGAGGATAATGTTGATTTCTTTCGTGCTTTTATAGAAGACATTAAGGAAGTTGAAAATCATATGATTCGTTATCATGATGACACGTTTATCCTAATCGCGGAGGCACACCCAGTAAACTATTATTTACTTTCCAATGCGGAACAAGAAGCGATTGATATCAAAATTGAATCATGGTTAACCACATTAGAGTTTAATACGAAGGTATATATCCAAAGTAAGTTTGTAGATTTAACAGATCCTGTACGAAAAATGACAGAAACAATGAAAGGTGCGAAGGACCTTACACCAGAGACAGTACTTTATGGGCAAGAAGTTATCGACAACTTAGAGTACTGGCAACGTTCGCAGCCTCGATATGAACAAAAGCGATATTTAATTTATCCATACAAAGTGGATATTAGTACGATTACAGCTGATACAGAGGATGAATTGGAAGAAAAGATTGTAGATAAAGCGTTTAACGAATTATATCGTCGCTATAATGCTTCCCGAAATCTACTATCGAAAGCAAAAATTAGTGTAGAAATGTTAACAAAAGATAAATTAATAGAACTCCAATATGTAGCGTTTAACCGTCGTAAAGCGGTGAAAGCACGTTTCCAAGATTTAATTGAAAATGAGAACTTCTCTCTCTATTCAACCGGTGAAACAAATGAGAGAAAACTAGAGTTAATGAAGAAAGTGCTAGCGGAAGAAAAAGCTGAAAAATCAAATAATGGGGTGGCATAAGTATGAAATTGTTTGGAAAGAAGAAAAAAGAAAAAAAGAAGTTAGAAGCTGAAAAGAATGACGAATTGGAACTAGAGGAGGAAGCGTACGAACAAGAAGAAGTTCCGCCTCAATTAGAAAATCAAACAACTGTGTTTGATGTCATTGCCCCAGAAGGAATGAAAATTGATTCAGAAGACTATGGGGTAATTAAGCAGTCTTTGGGAAGTAATACTTTCTTCCGTCCATTTTATATTCCACGTGATGGATATCCTCGTATGATGCAGACCAATTGGCTGAACATGTTAACTTCAGCTGGAGAGGTTGATGTCATGATTGATATTCATAAAGAGCCAAAAGCAAAAGCGATGCGTTCGTTAGATATGCAGCTGACGATGTTACGTTCGAACCTTTCTTTCCAACGTACACGTGGAAATATTGACCAAGAAAAAGATTTAGATGCAAAAATTCAGGATACAAACAATTTAATGGATGAAATTCAATTTAATGAGAATGACTCTTATATGGTAAGTACCATGGCGGTTGCGTATGCTGACTCAAAGAAAGAATTAGATGTTTTATGTGAGTATATCGAAGATGAAATGCAAGCATCTCACTTTAAAATAGCGAGTACTTGGAATCGTGTGAAGAGTGGCTTGAAAGCAGTTATGCCACTAGGTGCACCAAATACTCTGCAAGATACATATCGCAATATCGATAGACGTGCTCTATGTACATTTGCTCCCTTTGTATCAGGTTCCGGAAGATTTAACGGTGGTATACCAATAGGAAAGAACAAAATTACTGGCCAAGTAGAATTTTTAAATTCATTTGGTAACGCAGATTATCGTCCACCAAACTATAACATTGGTGTGACAGGGATTTCAGGTTCCGGTAAAAGTTTACTCTTAAAAATGAAGCTAGCTCGTGAAACATCACTTGCAGATACACATGCGATGATAATAGATCCCGAGGGTGGTGCGACACGTTCCTAAGTGAAAAGCTTAGGCATTGTCGAACTTACAGTTCAACAGTGAACTGTCATTCCAAGAAGTCAAATGATAGGGTAACGCCTTGAAGGGCTTCCTTTAATACTCCGAC
>NZ_JAQQGG010000015.1:0-48764 GCF_028548245.1 Bacillus sp. FF-1 | reverse complement strand
CCGTCCGCCGCTAACTTCATAAGAGCAAGCTCTTAATCCATTCGCTCGACTTGCATGTATTAGGCACGCCGCCAGCGTTCATCCTGAGCCAGGATCAAACTCTCCAATAAAGTTAGTTTGTCTAGCATCATAAAATAAAAATTGACGTTTCACGTTGTTTGTTTCGTTCAGTTTTCAAAGAACTACTTCGTCGCTCAGAAGCGACTTTATTAATATAACATTTTGTTATATTTTCGTCAACAACTTTTTTCAAAAAGTTGTTTTTCGTTTGTTTTGCTTGTTACCTTTCGTGGCAACGAATATAAATATACCAGTTTGATTATTAAAATGCAATAGTTTTTCTAATAAAATTTTTAACTTAGTAAAAAAGTATAAAAACAGTACTTTTCTTCTATATAAATATAATTTCTTCCAACATCAACATCTAATCTCCACACTCATACTCAAATAAAGTGAAACTTTAATCAAGCCTCACCAATCGCGATAAAAAAAGCTTTGGAGAAATCTCCAAAGCTTAGTCTTGTTTATGACGCATAGCAGGGAATAATAGTACGTCACGAATAGATGGTGCATTCGTTAATAACATAACAAGACGATCAATACCAATTCCTAGTCCACCTGTAGGAGGCATACCATACTCAAGAGCTTCGATATAATCATCATCCATCATGTGAGCTTCATCATTACCTTGTTCGCGTTCTTTTAATTGCGCTTCAAAACGTTCTTTCTGATCGATTGGATCATTTAATTCAGTGAATGCATTTGCATGTTCACGTGCAACGATAAATAATTCGAAACGATCTGTGAATCGTGGATCTTCGTCATTCTTTTTCGCAAGTGGCGAAATTTCTACCGGATGACCGTAAATAAATGTTGGTTGGATTAATTTATCTTCTACTTTTTGCTCGAAGAATTCATTAATAATATGACCAACTTCCATTGTATCCTTAATTTCTACATTATGTTCTTTTGCAAGTTCACGCGCTTCTTCTACACTCATCGGATTCCAGAAATCTGCTCCAGAATGTTCTTTAATTGCATCTACCATATGAAGACGTGTCCATTCTGGTTCTAGATTAATTTCATAATCACCATACTGGATTGTTGTTGTACCTAGTACTTGCTTCGCGATATGAGCAACCATATTTTCTGTTAGTTTCATAATATCTTTATAATCAGCATACGCTTCATATAATTCAATCATCGTAAACTCGGGATTATGACGAGTTGATACACCCTCGTTACGGAATACACGGCCGATTTCATAAACTTTTTCTAATCCACCCACAATAAGGCGTTTTAAATGAAGTTCAATTGCGATACGCATATATAACTCCATATCTAACGCATTATGGTGCGTGATAAAAGGACGCGCAGAAGCTCCACCTGCAATTGCGTGCATCATAGGTGTTTCCACTTCAAGATAACCATTGTCATCTAAGTATCTTCTCATTTCACGAATGATTTTACTGCGAGTAACAAATGTTTCACGGCTTTCCATACTTGTAATTAAGTCTAAGTAACGTTGACGGTAGCGTTGTTCAACATCTTTTAATCCATGATATTTATCCGGTAATGGACGAAGAGATTTCGTTAATAGCGTAAAGCCCGTTGCTTTCACCGAAAGTTCTCCAACGTTCGTTTTGAAAACTTTACCTTCAATACCTACTAAGTCACCTAAATCTGCTGTTTTAAATAATTCGTACTCTTCATCTCCAACAGCATCTTTACGAACGTAAATTTGAACTTGTCCATGTAAATCTTGAATATGTGCAAATCCAGCTTTTCCTTTACCGCGTTTTGTCATAATACGACCAGCGATAGAAACAGAGATTTCTTTCTCCTCTAATTCTTCTTTAGAGAACTCTCCATATAGGCTTAATAATTCATTTGTTGCATTTGTACGTTCAAAACGTTTACCGAACGGATCGATCCCTTGCTCACGTAAGTTATGTAGCTTTTCACGACGAACAAGCAATTGGTCGTTTAATTCTTCGTGGTTCATGTTATCCATGGTATTGATATCACTCCAGCTCTATTAATTTTTACAATATATACAGTATAGCATTTTCTACTCAACTAGAAAAACTGCCAGCAACTAACTGGCAGTTCTTCTTTCTTTCACGTAATTATAGGAAGTGTATAGAAGAATGTCAATCTTCCCTTCCTATTATTAACCAACGTGAATTGTTTTTTGTTTCGCTTCTACTTCTTCTACAAATGTACCTAATACATTTGCAAGGTCTTCACGCGTATTACAAGCATTGATACCATTACGTACAGTTGCATTACCACGAATGCCTTTTAAATACCAAGCTGCGTGCTTTCTCATCTCTCTTACAGCGACATTTTCATTCTTTAAATCGATCAGACGATCTAGATGCAACATACATACGTCAATTTTCTCACGTACTGTCGGTTCCGGCATTAATTCACCAGTCTCTAAATACTTTACCGTACGATAAATCATCCATGGATCTCCAAGGGCAGCGCGGCCAATCATAACACCATCTACACCAATTTCATCAAGCATACGCTTTGCATCTTGCGGCGTTGCGACATCACCATTTCCAATAACCGGGATATTTACAGCTTGCTTTACTTGTTTAATAATATCCCAATCCGCTTTTCCTTCATACATTTGTACTCGTGTGCGCCCATGAACTGCTACCGCTTGTCCACCAGCACGCTCAACAGCTTTCGCATTCTCGATTGCGAAAATATGATCCTCATCCCAACCAATACGCATTTTTACTGTAACTGGTTTTTCTACAGCATCTACAACTGCCGCTACCATTTCATATATTTTATTTGGGTCTAAAAGCCACTTTGCTCCTGCATCACACTTAACGATTTTTGGTACTGGGCACCCCATATTAATATCAATGATGTCTGCTGTCGTATATTGATCTACGTATTTCGCAGCATCTACAAGAGTTTCTTTCTCGCCACCAAAAATTTGTAAACTTAATGGCTTTTCTCTCTCATCAATATATAACATATCTAATGTTCTTTTATTGTTCAGTAGTATCGCCTTATCACTTACCATTTCAGCACAAACTAGGCCTGCACCGAATTCTTTTACTGTCAAACGGAATGCAGAGTTACACACTCCCGCCATCGGTGCTAATACAACCGGATTTTTCATCTCAATATTTGCGATTTTTAACACTCGATTTACTCCTTCCTTCATGGTCACTTTGGCATTAGCTCATCTATCGAGACCTTTAATGCTTTAGCAACTTCCACTACAAAGTCTTGGGAAGGCGATCGATTTCCTCGCTCAACTTCACCTAAAACAGATACAGATACCCCTAATTCTTTTGCAAAACCTTCTTGCGTATAACCTTTTAGTTTTCGAAAAGCACGAATGCGTCTTCCCCATTTTTCTGCTTCCATACCGTTACTCCCTCTCGCCTTTTCATTTCTTCTACTTGTGAACGTGAAATGTTTTGTTTTATATCTTGATTAATCTCTAACAACGGAACGATAACAAAAGCTCTTTCGAACATCCGCGGATGCGGAACAATAAGATTCTCTGCTTCAATATTTTCTTGATTATATAGTAAAATGTCAAGGTCGATAGTCCTAGGTCCCCACCTAATTTCCCTTTTTCTTCCTAGATCATTTTCTACTTTTTGCGTTACTTTCAATAATTCTTGCGGTGATAAATTGGTAGAAATTTTTATAACTAAATTTAAAAAGCAACTTTGGTCAGTATAGCCAACCGGTTCCGTCTCATATACAGACGAAACATCCTCAACTTTGATATAAGGATTTTTATTCAGAAACTGAATCGCTTCAGTTAAATACGTATAACGTTCTCCAATATTTGAACCTAATGCAATGTAAGCTATATTATTCATGGACGTTCTCTCGTAATTTCTACCGCTACAGCACGATAATGTCCTGGTATCGGCGGATCTGGTTTAATTACCTTTATCGTACATCTTGAAATACTCTCATATTGTTTCAATATATCTGTAGCAATATTTTCAGCAATACTCTCTACAAGCTTATATGTTCTATCTTCTACAACTTTCCTACATAATTCGAAAAGCTCTCCATAATTAACAGAATGCTCTAAGTCATCACTTTCTCCTGCTTGTTTCAAATCCAATTCCACCGTTAAGTCCACTTTAAATCTCTGGCCCAATTTATTTTCCTCTGGGAATACACCATGATAACCGTAAAACTCCATATCATGAATATAAATTTTATCCAATTACTTTACCCCCTTACCAATCATCGCATCCATCATCTTAGCCATACGTGCCATTTCCTTCACATCATGAACACGAACAAACTCACAACCCTTTTCAATACCAAGACAAACGGTAGCTCCCGTCCCCTCAAGACGTTCTTCTACCGGTAAATCTAGCACATGCCCAATAAAGGACTTTCTTGAGGTACCTAAGAGAACTGGATAACCTAGTACGTTTAACTGTTCTAAATTACGCATCGCTTCTAAATTTTGTTCAGGTGTTTTAGCAAAACCGATGCCCGGGTCTAAAATGATATTCTCATCTCGTACACCAGCATCTTTAGCAATTTTAATACTGTCATATAAATCAGCAACCATATCAGCCATTAAATTACGATAATTCATGTTATCGCGATTATGCATTAAGATAATAGGTACATCGTAATGAGCCGCAACTTCAGCGATTTTCGGTTCCGCCTTCGCTCCCCAAACATCATTAATAATATGAGCACCAGCTTCGATTGCTTGTTTTGCAACTTCCGCTTTATATGTGTCGATAGAAATAGGCAATTTCACCTCTTTTGAAACAGCCTGAATCATTGGAACAACTCGTTTTATTTCTTCTTCCACTGACACTTTAGCAAAGCCCGGACGAGTAGATTCGCCACCAATATCAATAATATGAGCACCTTCATCTCGCATTTCTTTCGCATGGCGCACTGCAGCATCTACCTCGTTGTAACTCCCACCATCAGAAAACGAATCTGGTGTTACATTTAAAATCCCCATAATTAACGTTTTTTCATTTAAGTTCAATGTATATTCGCCGCAGCGCAAATCATAATCCCACTTCAAACTACACATCTCCTCTTCGTAATTCATTTCTGCTCCACAATTTCTCTCTCTGCATTTCATAAAGGTTCATAAATCTTTTTGTAACCATACCTACTTTACCCGGGAAATCTCGTCCCTCTATACGATTAAGCGGAACAATTTCTTGAATCGAGTTTGTTACGAAGACTTCATCGGCTGAAAGTAATTCATCTTTTGTAAAGAAACCTTCTTTTACTTCTATACCAATCTCTTCAGCAACCTTTATAATAAACGCACGAGTGATACCATTTAAAATCCCTGTTTCAAGCGAAGGTGTATATAAAATATCACCTTTCACAAAAAAGAGATTCGAAACAATACCCTCTGCAACATAACCTACTTCAGTCAGGAAAATCCCTTCCTTATTCACACCATTTCCAATTTCACGTTTCCCCAAAATGTTATTTAAATAATGGTGAGACTTCAAGCGAGATGCACCCTCTGGGGTATTTCTTACTTGATTTAAGATAACCCCTTCTTTTTCCACTACATCTCCCGGGGCCGCTAAAGGTTTTATAAAAACAATAATAGACGGCTCTTCATACATTTCTGTTTGCAATCCAATTTCATCTATACCCGCCGATACATTAAAACGGACATACGCATGCTCTAATTTATTCTTAACGATTAAATTCTTCAAAATAAGCATTACTTCATCTTTCGTCTTTGTCCATTTTATTTGCAATGTATCCAGCGCATCTATTAAACGGTCATAATGATCATCCAATAAGAAAGGATGACCATTATAAATACGAAAAGTCTCAAAAACTCCAAGACCATATAAATAACCATGATCATAAGGAGAAATTCTCGCTTCACTCGATTCTACATACTGACCATTTACGTAAATTAACATGATGTCACACTTGGACTATATTTACGAATGAAATTCTGCAACAACTCTTTCCCGTGAGAAGTCATAATAGATTCCGGGTGGAACTGCACACCTTCAATCGGTAATGTTGTATGGCGGAGCGCCATAATTTCCCCTTCTTCTGTCCAAGACGTTACCTCTAAACAATCAGGTAACGTCTCTTTCTTAACAATAAGGGAATGATAGCGTGTCGCGGTAAACGGATTAGGGATATCCGAAAAAATCGTCTTCTCATCATGATGCATAAGCGATGTTTTCCCATGCATTAATCGCTCTGCACGAACAACCTCTCCACCAAACACTTGCGCAATAGATTGATGCCCAAGACAAACCCCAAAAATCGGAATCTTTCCAGCAAAGTATCGAATAACCTCCATACTAATTCCTGCCTCATTCGGACTACATGGACCTGGCGAAATCATTAAAAAGTCTGGTTTCATATTCTCAATATCTGAAATAGTCACTTCATCGTTACGTTTAACAACAAGATCTTGTCCAAGTTCTCCAAGAAACTGCACTAAATTAAATGTAAAAGAATCATAATTATCAATCATTAATATCATTTCTCTCACCTAACCGTTTCTTCACTACGTTCTTTTGCACGCCATAAAGCAATCGCCTTTTTTAACGACTCTTTATATTCATTTTCCGGATTTGAATCAATTACAATTCCCGCCCCAGCTTGTACATGCGCTTTTCCGTCTTTAGCAAGAAGTGTCCTAATTACAATATTCAATTCTGTATCTCCAGAATAACTGATCCAACCGATTGAACCTGTATAAATCCCTCGGCGAACAGGTTCTAATTCTTCAATAATTTCCATCGTACGTATTTTCGGAGCACCCGTAATTGTTCCTCCAGGGAATACAGCCTTCACTAAATCGAAAGCATCTTTATCTTCTTCCACCTCACCACGCACATTAGAAACAATATGCATAACATGTGAGTATTTCTCAATTACCATAAACTCGTCTACTTCTACAGTGCCATATTTACAAACACGTCCTAAATCATTTCGCTCTAAATCCACAAGCATGACGTGCTCTGCTCTTTCTTTTTCATTCTCAATTAATTCCCTTGCCAATTCTTCATCCTCTTGCTCATTTGCCCCTCTAGATCTCGTTCCAGCAATTGGTCTTGTACTTACTTCAGTTCCCTGTTTCTTAATTAGCAACTCTGGCGATCCACTTACAATTTGAAAATCCCCGAGCTCCAAGTAACCCATATATGGAGATGGATTAATTTCACGAAGACTTGTATATATTTCTAGTGGGTGTGTTTGTAACGTTCTTTCTTGTCTTGTCGACAAGTTTACTTGGAACACATCACCAGCACCAATATATTCTTGAATACATTCAACCGCCTTCATAAAGCTTTCTTCAGTAAAAGCAACTGCTTCACTTTTCTTTTCAGGGCACGCAAACGGCATAGTCACTTCTGGCGCTTCTGTCGTCCAAAGAACCTTCCATTCATTTAATCGTTCTTTTGCCTCTTCATGCTTATCTGCATAATGTGTAATAATCCATAATACTTTTTCCTCTTGATCATACACAAACACATCATCAAATAATAAAAAGAATATATCAGGTATATTAATATCATCCTCGGCAAGAGAAGGAAGTTTTTCAATATAACGGATGCAATCATAACTAAAGTAGCCAATTGCACCACCTTGAAAAGGCGGGTATTCCGGATTATAATCCGTTTTCCATTGCTCCATATATTCCTGCATTAAACCTAATGGGTTTCCTTGCTTTATTGTTTCCTTACCACTTTCACTTATATGTAACGTTTCACCCTTCCCTCGGATTACCGCTACCGGGTTTAACCCCACAATGTTATAACGACCGCCACGCCCACTCTCTAACAAAATATGTTGCGGTTTATCCTTAGAAAGAAATTTATATTGCTTAAAGAAATCTAACTGATATGGAATAGAAAGCGCTAAAGATTTTCTTCGTTGCATATCAACACCCCGTCTTCTTTTATCCCACCCTCTTATATTAACCACTTCAAACTACATTCGTTATGTATATAGAAGAGTTATACTCGAAGGCTAGTGAAAATAAATTAATTATACTACCTCTTATTTTACATGAAGTTTTCTAGTCATTCACTCTTTTCCTATTTCCAATCCAAAAAGAAAAAGCATCCTTTTTCAAGGATGCTTTTTCAATCACATATAATTAAGACTCAAATTGATAAAGTGGTGTACTTAAATAACGTTCACCGTTACTTGGGATAATAACAAGTACCTTTTTCCCTTTACCTAACTTTTTCGCAACTTCTGTCGCTGCATAAATAACTGCTCCTGAAGAGATACCAACTAAAATACCTTCCTCTTTAGCCACTCTTCTTGCGTATTCGAACGCTTGCTCTGTTTTCACTTGAATGATTTCATCATATACTTCTACATCCAATGTTTCTGGAACAAATCCAGCCCCAATTCCTTGGATTTTATGTGGACCCGGTTTTCCACCAGATAACACTGGTGAATCCGCAGGTTCTACTGCATAAATTTTAATATCTTTATATGCTTCCTTCAGCACTTCACCAGCACCAGTAATCGTTCCACCCGTACCAATACCTGCAATAAACGCATCTAATTGGTCGCCCATTTGTTCAACAATTTCTGGACCTGTTGTTAAACGGTGAATTTCTGGATTCGATTGGTTTTTGAACTGTTGTGGTATAAAGTAGCCATGTTCTTTTGCTAATTCAGTCGCTTTACGAATTGCTCCGCCCATTCCTTCAGGCCCTGGAGTCAATACTAATTCAGCGCCATAAGCACGTAATAAATTGCGACGCTCAACGCTCATTGTTTCTGGCATTACTAAAATTGCCTTATATCCTTTAGCAGCTGCTACCATCGCTAAACCAATTCCTGTGTTACCACTTGTCGGCTCAATGATTGTATCGCCTTCTTTTAATAATCCTTTTTTCTCAGCATCTTCAATCATAGCTAATGCGATACGATCTTTAACGCTGCTCCCCGGATTCATAAATTCTAATTTTAAGTATATATCTGCGCTGTCTGATTCTACGATGCGGTTCAACTTAACGATCGGCGTTTTCCCGATTAATTCTGAAACTGATTGTGCCACTCGCATTCCTGTCACTCCTAACACCGAGTATTTTTATTGGTTTTGTCTATATTTAGATTTTGTCAGAAAATTCCCTGTTTGTCAATGTATTTAGAGGGTAAATTCCCTTATTACAAATTCTCAATTAAATTTGTAATATCTTCTTTAGAGAACTTGTATCGCTCATTACAGAAGTGACAATGAACTTCTGTTTCTTCTTCTTCTTCACGAACTTGCTCTAACTCCGTTTTACCTAAACTAATTAACACACTCTCGATACGTTCGCGTGAGCATGTGCAATTAAATTGAACATCCATCGTTTCTAATACTTTTACCTTATCTTCTCCAAGGACTGCATACAGTAACTCTTCTGGAGAAAGCCCTTGTTCGATCAATGTTGATACAGGAGGAATCTTCTGCAAACGCTCTTCAATGAATGAAATTGTCTCTTCCTGTGCACCCGGCATAATTTGAAGGATAAATCCACCTGCCGCTAATATGCTATCGTCTCCATTTACAAGGACACCAACACCTACAGAAGAAGGCGTCTGCTCAGAAACTGCAAAATAATACGTGAAGTCTTCTCCTAATTCTCCTGAAACAATTGGAGATTGACCAATAAACGGCTCACGCATACCAATATCTTTAATTACCGTTACAAATCCTTCAGTACCTACCGCTTGATATACACGTAATTTCCCTTGTTCTGTTCCTTCAAAGTCAACATGTGGATTCGTTACATAACCACGTACATCTCCATTTGCATGAGCATCTACTAAGATAGGACCAATCGGACCATTTCCTTCTACCTTAATTGTTAGCTTTTGGTCACCTTTTAACATTGCCCCCATCATTGTACCTGCAGTTAAAGAACGACCAAGTGCCGCTGAAGCTGTTCTCCATGTATCATGACGTCTTTGCGCCTCGCTTACCGTGTTTGTAGTACGTACACTATACGCACGCACTTCCCCATCAAATGCTAACGCTTTTACTAAATAATCTTTCATACTTATTTATTCACCTTTCTCATGCTGTAAATTTGCATTACGCTCGTATAACATATACAAACCTTTTAATGTTAAGAATGGATCTACAACATCAATTACATTCGATTCTTCTGAAATTAATTTCGCTAATCCACCTGTTGCAATAACTTTTGGTTCTTGTTTAGCTTCCTCTTTCATGCGCTTAACAATACCTTCCACTTGTCCAACATAACCATAAAGAATACCGGATTGCATCGCACTTACCGTATTCTTCCCAACTACACTGCTTGGTTTTGTAATTTCAATACGAGGAAGTTTTGCCGCTCTACTATATAAAGCCTCTGCTGAAATCATAATTCCTGGTGTAATAACTCCACCCATATAATGCTTTTCTTCGTTAATATAACAATATGTAGTAGCCGTACCAAAATCGACAATAATAAGCGGACTTCCATATAAGTGGATTCCTGCTACTGCATTTACGATTCGATCCGCACCTACTTCTCGTGGATTTTCATATTTAATATTTAGCCCCGTTTTTATTCCAGGACCTACTACAAGCGGCTTAATTTTAAAATACTTTTCACACATGCGCTCTAAAGCAAACATAATTGGTGGTACGACTGAAGACACGATAATACCTTTCACATCTTCAAACGAAAGACCCTCATGCTCAAGCAACTGTTTTACAAGCATTCCATATTCATCTTCTGTCTTATGACGATCCGTTTCCATGCGCCAATGTTGACGAAGTTCCCCCTCTTCAAACACGCCCAGTACAGCATTTGTGTTCCCTACATCCAATACAAAAATCATATTCTCACCACTTATCTTATTTAATCTATATTTGTGCAGTATGTATAAAACTTATAAAAACATCATATCACACATACTTATATAATCAGCTTTTCTATCCTCATCATTTTACAAAAAGATTACTCCCTATTTCAATTTTTAGTACCAGATTTATTTAAATTCTTTTTCTACTTAGTTCCCTTCTACAAATAAAAAAGGAGTGACTATCGTCACTCCTTCATCTCTTCTTACTTATCTTCTGATTCTTCATCGTCCTTCTTCATGTTGATGTTTACTTTCACATCAGCTGAAGATGTTGAACGTTCTGGCAATCTGCCATAGTCACATAAATGATTGATTTGCTCTGCATCTAACGTTTCTACTTCAAGTAACGTTTTCGCAATAAGATCTAGTTTATCACGATTGTCAGTAAGAATTTGTTTTGCACGAGCATAACATTCTTTCATAATCGTTTGCATTTCCATATCGATTTCGTGTGCAATCGCATCGCTATAGTTTTGTTCTGAATGGAAGTCTCTTCCTAAGAACACTTGACCACCTTGTGAGCTACCAAATTGCATTGGTCCAAGCTTATCACTCATACCAAATTCCGTTACCATACGTCTTGCAATACCAGTCGCACGTTGGAAGTCATTATGAGCACCTGTACTTACTTCACCAAATACAATCTCTTCAGCTACTCGACCACCAAGTAAACCAGTGATTTTATCAAGTAACTCTGGTTTTGTCATGAAGTAACGATCTTCTTTTGGAAGCATTACTGCATATCCACCAGCTTGACCACGAGGGACAATTGTTACTTTATGAACGACATCAGCTTCATCAAGGACAACACCAATTACAGTGTGGCCCGCTTCATGGAAAGCAACGATATTACGTTCTTTTTCAGAGATAACACGACTTTTCTTAGCCGGACCTGCAATAACACGATCCGTCGCTTCATCAATGTCACTCATATCAATTTTCTTCTTATCTTGACGCGCAGCTACTAAAGCAGCTTCGTTTAATAAGTTTTCAAGATCGGCACCAGAGAATCCTGGTGTACGAGTTGCAATTGCTCTTAAGTTGATATTCTCATCAAGCGGTTTATTACGAGCATGCACTTTCAGTACAGCTTCACGGCCATTTACATCTGGACGATCTACTGTAATTTGACGGTCAAAACGACCTGGACGTAATAATGCTGGGTCAAGAATATCAGGACGGTTTGTCGCAGCAATGATAATAATACCTTCGTTGGCACCGAATCCATCCATTTCAACAAGCAATTGGTTTAACGTTTGTTCACGCTCATCATGGCCACCACCAAGACCAGCGCCACGTTGACGTCCTACCGCATCAATTTCATCAATGAAAATGATGCAAGGAGCATTTTTCTTTGCGTTTTCGAATAAATCACGTACACGTGATGCACCGACACCGACGAACATCTCTACGAAATCAGAACCACTGATAGAGAAGAACGGAACGCCTGCCTCACCCGCAACGGCACGTGCTAGTAAAGTTTTACCTGTACCTGGAGGTCCCACTAATAGAACACCCTTCGGAATACGGGCACCAACTTCAGCAAACTTACGAGGATCTTTCAAGAATTCAACTACCTCAACAAGCTCTTGTTTCTCTTCATCTGCTCCAGCAACATCTCTGAAACGAACTTTTTTCTTTTCGTCATTATATAACTTCGCCTTACTTTTCCCGAAGTTCATAACACGGCTACCGCCGCCCTGAGCTTGGTTTAATAAGAAGAAGAATAAAATGAAGATAATGACAAACGGGATGATAGAAGTAAAGAAGGTTACCCAAGCACTTGTTTCTTCTGCTGGTTGATACTTAACTTCAGCACCTTGCGCTTTATCATTAATTTTCTTTTGTAATTCCTCAGTATTTGGTGCATAAGTAACAAATTGTTCTCCCTGGCTAGAGTTATTAAATTGTCCTTTTACTTCAAACACACCATTTTTCGGTTGAAGCTGCACATTACGCACTTCACCTTTTTCTAGTTTAGTAATGAATTTATCGTAGCTAACTGATGTCGTTTTTTGTGTCGAACCATTAAAATAGCTCACGATTCCAATTACTACTAGGAATATCAGTAAATAAAAGATGGTATTACGGAAGATACGATTCATTCCTAACCTCCTCTCACGGCATAAACACTATAGTAAATCGTAACATAGAAAAACTTTCCTATACAATTGTGACGCCTGTATTTAATTAATTTGAGTAAACGCTTGGTTTTAATACTCCTACATAAGGAAGATTACGGTACTGCTCTTTATAATCTAATCCATATCCTACAACAAATTCATGCGGTACAGTAAATCCAACATAATCCGCTTTCAAATCTACCTTACGGCCTGTTGGTTTATCTAATAACGTAACGATTTTTACAGACTTCGCTTTACGATATTTAAATAGGTCTACTAAGTAACTTAGTGTAAGACCGCTATCAATAATATCTTCAACGATTAAAATATCGCGACCTTCTACAGAAGTATCAAGGTCTTTTAAAATTTTCACTTCGCCTGTTGAAACAGTTGAGTGACCGTAACTAGATACAGCCATAAAATCCATTTCAAGATATGTATCTGTTCTCTTTAATAAATCTGCCATAAATGGCATTGCACCCTTTAGTACACCAATCGCAAGAGGTACTGTGTTTTTATAGTCCTCTGCAATAATTGCGCCTAATTCGAGCACCTTTTCTTGTATTTGCTCTTCAGAAATTAATACTTTTTCGATATCTTGATTCATCATTTCATTATCCTCCCGGAAGACTCCTTGCTTTTGTAGTGAATAATCATATATTTATCCTTCTTTGCTGTCTCTTTCGAGATAGCAAATGCAGATCGCTTCAACAAGGGTAACCAAATAACATTCCCACTTGCATCACAAACGACCGGCCATTCTTCTCTTTTTTCTCTTGGTACTTTTGCTTCGATAAAAATAGCTTTTATCTTTTTAGTGCCATTCATACCTTGTATTGACATGCGATCTCCATTTTCTCTAGACCGAATACGAAGTGGATATGATATATCATTATACTTAGCAACAAATACTGTTTCATTCATGTCACTTGGTATATCTTCGCTCACCTCTGTTACAAGTTTATCCCCGTTCGATAGCGTAATTGTTCCGGGAACTGATAAATCTTGTAAGAAAGGAGAAACAATTTCTTGTTTAAATCCAAAGCTACACTCCTCATATGCGCGAACAATTTTCAAATCACCTGGGAAATCAAGTGAACCCGAAGGTTGTGTCCGCTTAAAAAACTCAATCACTTTGTCAATATGTATAGAGGAAAGAGAAGATGGAATCTTATATTCATAAAGATAGTTTAATATTAGTTGAATCCCTCTTCTTTGTAAAGGCATAGACATGGATTCAAAGGCAGGAATTGATAAGCTAATTTGTTTATCACTTTTTTTTGTAATTACTTTATTCATTTTCTCAAAAGCTAATTCCTGCAAATACGCCTCATCCTCTTGCATCTGCATGCTAAATTTTTGGAATTTCTCATGCACTTGTGGGTTTTCTTCTTTCAAATGAGGAAGAACGTATTTACGTAATCGATTCCTTGTATATACTTCCTTTTTATTACTTGGATCTATACGAGGAATTATTTTCAGCTTATTACAGTAATCAACAATTTCTTCCTTTGTTACTCCAAGTAACGGCCTAATTAAATATCCATTATGAAAAGGACGCTTCACTGCAATTCCTGCATATCCTTTCGGAGTACTCCCTCGTACAAGACGCATTAAAATCGTCTCTACTTGGTCATCACCATGATGTCCAAGGGCTACATATCTCGCATCATATTTCTTCATTATTCTTTCCAAAAATGCATATCTGCATTCTCTAGCAGCAACCTGTGCATTCATCCCGTATTGCTGTTGATATTGCGACACATTAATTCTTATCGTTTCGCAAATAACTCCCAGTCCTTTACAAAGGTCCTGCACAAACTGTAGGTCCTCATGAGATTCATCACCTCTAAACATGTGATCCACATGCGCCACTACAATTTCAAACTGTTTTGTTGCTCTTTTTTCTAACAAATAATATAGAAGAGCCAAAGAGTCAGGACCACCAGAAACCCCTACAACAATTGTTGAGCGTTCCTTTAATACATCATGCTGCTTTACAAAGTCATCTACCTTTTCAACAAATGTATCTTTCAACTTCGTAATCACCTTTCATTAAACAAGAACAGCAACGTTAGTTACCTTGTTTATAATGGTACAACTTTTACAAACATTGTGCAAAAAAAAGATATACAAAAATTACATTTTTATCTTACATCATCCGTATATATTCACAAAAATAATAACATTATCTTTTAAAGCAAAAAAACCTAGGTATTCACCTAGGTTTTTAGAAAGAAACATTACACTTCAAGTTTCACTTTATTGCGCTTGCATTCCTACAATTGGAATGGTAGCCCACTTCGGCATATTTTTCTTCACTTTCGCTACTACAATAGTCATATCATCATTTATATAACCATCGCCAGATCGAATCACCTCTTCCATAATGATATCAGCAATTTCTTGCGGATCTTCAGTTTGTAACTCTTTAATTTTCCGCTTCATCCATAACTCATGATTCTCCACATGCTGCGCGCCCTCAAAAATCCCATCACTCATCATAATAAGAATATCACCTGTTTTTAATTGCTCACCCACTACATCAACTTCAACATCCTCGATAATTCCCATTGGTAAATTACTTGCTTCAATTTTTAAAATATTATTTGCGCGTTTAACAAAACTCGGCGTCGATCCAATCTTTAAAAACTTCGCACTCGCATCCCGTAAATCTACCATAGCTAAGTCTAATGTTGTAAACATCTCTTCTGTTGTTCTTAAAGAGAGAATAGAGTTAATAGATTTAATCGCTATCTCCTCATCAATGCCTGACTGAAGTATTTTTTGTAATAATTTCACTGTTTCTTTACTCTCCATATGAGCTCTTTGCCCATTTCCCATACCATCACTAATTGCAAGGGCATATTTCCCAACACTTAAATCCATCATCGCATAAGAATCACCCGAAACAAACCCACCGCCTTTCGCGGCTGTGGCCAAGCCGGTATCAAGGGAATACGTTTTTGCTGAACCAAATGATATTAAACTGTGCCCATTCGGATAAGAAGATTTTTCTTCATGTTTCACAACTATGTTTTCCTTCAGGATATCAGAAAGCATTGGTGCAACTAATTTTTCACACTCTCCATGTTCATTAGATGCAACTGGAATCAACATTTCAATATCAATACTTCCTCTATCTAAACAATAAATATCAACATGCTCTATTTCTACACCAAAATCACGAAACGCTTGCAGAATCTGTTCTTCCTGTACTTGATGATTTTCCCTTTCTCTTTGTATCTCCTTAGCAAAATCCTCCATAACTTTTGATACACCTAACAATTGCTCCGCTACTATTCTACGATTTTCTTTCATTTGTTTTCGTAATTTTTGTCCCTCATAGAAGTGATCTAATTCACCCGCTACTAAATCCGTCACTTTCTTGCCTCTTACGCAATGCTTGTCCCATTCACGAACTAACTTCCGATTATGCTGCAGAGTTCCTTCTTCCGTTTCACTCATTATTTGTTTCATATAATCATACGTTTTATCGAAATTAACTACCCAGCATTGGTCCTTTTTAAAGCATGTTTGACATGTTTTTGCAGTAATTGTACTTAAGAACAAATCTGCCTCCGTCTCTTTATCTTCCTCCTCCACATATCCATATACAGAAAAGCTATTAGATAAAGCAGCAAATACATTGGCAAATTGATTGATTTTATTCGCTGTAACATCACGCATTCTTCTTAAATACTGTTGTTGATCTTGCGAATGCTCCTGTGTGCCTGGCATAAATTTAGCAATACGATCCATAACAAGTTTCGGTGTTAATAAAAAGAAAGCAATCGCCACACCAGATTCAATTAAAGTTGTCACAATGTTTGTTTGCTTGTCTACATATAGCGTAATCAAGCTTGTCCCAATTAATAAACCTAAACTAACACCTAAGCGTTTCCCTTCTTTTAACAAACCACCAAGCAATCCAGAAAAGGCAAGCAGACTAAGTTGGGACAAACTAGAGACATTTGCTAAGCTTAATATTAACCCAGTGACGACCCCTACTGTAGATCCTGTAGCCGCTCCTGCGATAAACGCAAACACAAGCACTAAATACCTAGTAAAAATATGTTGAATAGAAGCGTCATATATGAACCAATCTGTTGTACCAGTTAAAACAGATGCTAGTAATATAATTAAACAAACAATTTCTTCTGTCTCTAACGCTTGTTGTTTCCCTTTTCTTTCTACTAAAAGCGGGACACTTTGTAAAAATATCATAGTTAATACGAAGCTAAGCCCTGCCTCAATCGTACTAACGAGTAAATCGTACATGGTAACAGTTTGTTGTGCAAAATATACGACAACTAAATGTGCAGTTAATGCGGAGATAAATACTTGGAATGGTACAAGTCCAACAGTTTTACGTGTAAACCGACTAAAGAAGATATTATAAATGAAGAAAGTAAAAATAGATGCAAAGGTAAAGAATAAATTATCTATCGAAACTGAAAGTGCGCCCCCCATTAGGGCCAAGAATGCGAGCGGCATTTTATCCCGCTTCATAACATAAACAGCAGCAAAAAACGGTAGTGCAAACGGTAAAATGTTTGTTAATATATATGCTCGTCCCAAAAGAAAACCAATAACAACAATAATGAATCCCCATCTAAAGAAAACTTGCTCAAACTTCATTCGCAACTTACTCGTCCACTTTACTCCTCCAAGCTGACCTTCATTCATTGCCAATGCACTTGTATTCATAGTATTCCTTCCTGCTTTAGGCATATTTTTAACACCACCTGCATAGTTTAATTACTGTCATTATAAAAGATGATTATTGGGATTTTTGTCAAAACAACAGTTTTCACTTTTATAATCGTTCGACTTTTTATTCGAAATAACTCTACATATATACACAGTATGTATTTTATTTTTAATATTTTAATCGAACATTCAGAAAATATAGGGTGATTTTGTAGAAGTGTTGTATGTCTTAATTTATTTAACAAAAAAAGATCATGCGCATTTGCATGATCTTTTTAGATGACCCGTACGGGATTCGAACCCGTGTTACCGCCGTGAAAGGGCGGTGTCTTAACCACTTGACCAACGGGCCGTTAAATTAAATATAGCGGCGGAGGGGATCGAACCCCCGACCTCACGGGTATGAACCGTACGCTCTAGCCAGCTGAGCTACACCGCCATGTCGTCTTATTTAACGGACAATTAGTATCTTACCTCAGATATAATTTAAAGTCAACACATCTTGAAAACTTTTTTAAAAATATATTTTCACATATAAAAAAGCACCCTGAGCAATCGCCCTGGGCACCTCTCTATATTCTAAGAATTAAACGTTCTTATTATCCGCGACGTGCGCCACGGCCACCACGTTTAGATTCAGTGTTACGCTTTAAAGAAGTTAAACGATCTTCGCTATCCTTTAAGAAACGTGCCATCTTTTGCTCGAATGTTTCTTTTGGAGCACGGTCGTTACCGCCACCACGGTTATCTCTGTTGAAAGAACGATTACGTTGTGGACGTCCAGAACGTTGTTGATCACCACCGCGTTGGTATTCACCACGTGGACGATCTCCTTCTGTTTTTTCACGCTCTTTCGCTTTTTTAATAGATAGACCAATCTTACCATCTTTTTCAACGTTAATAACTTTTACTTCTACTTGGTCGCCCACTTTTAAGTGATCGTTAATATCTTTCACATAATTATCAGCAACTTCACTAATATGAACAAGACCCGTTAAGCCTTCTGGCAGCTCCACAAAAGCCCCAAAATTTGTAATACCTGTTACTTTACCCTGTAACTTGCTGCCTACCTCGATTGACATAAAAAAAATGCTCCTCCTTAGTGGTTAAAAAGTCAAATTTTACTTTATTATATATAATCCTAAAATATAGTGTCAATAAGACATACTCTACTTAGAAACAGGAAAAATTATCTCCCCTTTTCCAGAGAAGAAATAATCCCTTCTAGCAATCTTTAATACGTACTCTTCATCATTTAACTTTTGAACTTCGTCTTTTAGACTCTTTTCTTTGTTCGTTAATGAATCCAGTTCTTTTTTCATGTCCTTAACTTTTGCTTCTTTTGCTTTAATGGAACTGTTTTGTTGATAAAACGTTACACTAATACTCGCAATAATTGTAAAAGCAAAGACAAGAAAAACCGCTAAACGGCGATAAAGTCGCTTCCTGTTCTCATCCGTTTGTATTATATGCTCTTTAACAGGATTTGGACTCTGTTTTTCGATTGTTCTTTGTCTCAGTTCCCTCATTTCCGAGGTCCCCCTAACTTCTTTTTTATACGCTCCCATAATTGGAAGATATGTCCCTTCAATTTTGCTATATATTGCAGGAACCCTACATGCTTCATTATAAAAAGTTTAACACGATTAGGGAGAAGTTTCCATATGAGCGAAGCAATAAATCGAACAGGCCAGAAAAAAACTTTCCATATGAAAAGTAATATCCAAATCACCATTTTCCATAACACATGTCCAATTGAAAGCAGTATACGAAATAAGAATAATATAAATGCAATAAATAGCTGCGCTATAATAATAACAGGTTTTATCATGAGTAGCTGTATAATTTGAACAAAAAAGTGTGTTGTTTGCACAAAAATATAGATGAGAAAATTTAACAGTCTCATGTATATTGCTTTCAACATGCTTTGATATGCCGCAAAACCACATAATAATGCTAAAAATACATATATACGTAGTTCAGCTTCATTTACAAGAAGTAATACGTAAAAAACGAATAATGCTTGGACAATCCAAAATAGTATATCATGTATAAATACAATCCAACGCTTACGTTCTTGACGTTTTAAAAATCGTTGGTATGTATCTAAAGACGCTCCAATCCAAGCACCCATTCCGATCATTGAGAGCATCGTATACAACTGAATTGTTAGACTCATTTAAACAACTTACTAAAGAAGCCTTTAGTTTTCTCCCCTTGATTCTCATCAATATACAGCATTTCATGAACTTTCCCTTTAATCGATACAACACCTTTTTCTACATCTAAATTTTTCATTTGCAAATTTTGACCGCGAATTGTTAAAAAGCCCATTACAGTCTCAAGTAAAAACTCTTCGCTATCAAAACTCTCTACCTGCTTTACACCGGTAATATCAATTACACGTCTGCCACGCATAATAATATCATGCTCTACAGAAACATTTTGTTGATTAGAAGACATAGGTGAGTAACCATTATTCACGTAAATCCCCCCATACATTTATACTAGCTAATAGTAATGTATGAAGGGATAATCAATTTTAGAACAAGCCTTCTTCGGCCTTTACTTTTTCTTCACGAACTAAGCTATACATATTTGCTGCATCTTCTTTTTTAGTCGTTTCTTTCAATTCATTTATTTTTACAGTTACTATTTTTTGACCAAAACGAATTGTTAATTCATCAGCTACTTTTACATCTGAACTTGCTTTTGCCACTTGACCATTAATGGATATTCTTCCTTGATCAGCTACTTCTTTCGCCAATGTTCTTCTTTTAATTAAACGTGATACTTTTAAAAACTTATCTAGACGCATATTAAATCCCCCTATTAACGCTCTGTTTGTTTTGCCTCTTCCCAGAAAATATCTAACTGCTCTAATGATAAATCTTGCATCTCTTTCTTCATTTCAGCTACCTTTGCTTCCATGTATAAAAAACGACTGACGAATTTCTCATTTGTTGAACGTAACGCTTCTTCTGGATCTATTTTATAATGACGAGCTATATTAACAAACGCAAATAGTAAATCGCCAAATTCACTTAACATCTTCGCCTCATCCATGTTTGTAACTTCTTGTTGGAACTCTTGCCATTCTTCTAAGGCTTTCTCTATCATCGGCTGTACATCAACCCAATCGAAACCAACCTTACCAGCTTTTTTCTGGATTTCATAAGCGCGTAGTAACTGCGGCAAACTTTTTGGAACCCCATTTAAAACAGATTCTTTTACAAACCCTTTTTCTTGTTTTTTAATTTCTTCCCAATTGGCAATTACTTCATCGGCATTATTTACATCCGTATTCCCAAATACATGCGGATGACGACGAACCATTTTCTCAGATAAAGTTCGAATAATATCATCTATAGAGAACCAACCTTCGTCCTCTCCGATTTGGGCATGAAGCATAACTTGTAATAATACATCACCCAGTTCTTCTACTAAGTGATCATCATCCTCTTCATCAATTGCTTCTAATACTTCATAAGCTTCCTCAATTAAATATTTCTTTAAAGATTGATGTGTTTGCTTTTTATCCCATGGACAGCCATTCGGGCCACGAAGATCTGCAATAATTTCTCTAAGCACATCAAACTGTTGATACAAGGATGCACGTTCCTGAACTGGTGGTATGTACACACTCGTTAAATTATTCAACTCCGTTTCATGATCTAACATGTACAACGGCACCTTCTTCACTTGCTCAAATGAAGTCCCTGCAGCTGTTACGATATACACTTCATAATCATCTGGCAGCATCTCCATTAATGTTAATTTCACATCTGATGCAACGAATGCGTCATATACCTGGCAAAAGATTAAGTGTTGACGTAATTCTAATTGTCCTCTTTCAAATGATGTAGCGTCAATTAATTGGAATCCTTCAATCGGATCAATCTTAAGACTTGCAAACATAGGATCAAGGAAACTTTGCCCACCTTCAATTCGCACTTCAATATTCGCTACTTCACTTTTTTCCAATAGTAGCTGAACCGTTCTTTCCGCTACAAGTGGATGCCCTGGAACAGCATAGATGATTTCTGCACCTTCAGCTTGTTTTAGCAATGTATTCGCAATTGTTTCATATACAATTTCAAATGTATCATGTGCTTCATATACATTGTCAAAAGCAGTATATCGTATACCTTCTTTCTCTAACTCTTCTATAACGGGATGTTCCTTCGTTCTAACAAACATGTGATCTGCTTCTTTTATTTTTCGATATACACCCATCGTTAACTGATCTAATTCACCAGCACCTAATCCTAAAATAGTAATGATTCCACTCACAACCTGTCACCTCTATCCACTCTTCTTCAATGAACCTTCTTTTTTCTCTTTTTTCATAACGGTTCCTATTTCTGCTTTTGTAAATACACGTAATTTTAAAATGAAAAACATATATGCCAATCCGCCGATGGCTACACCTAACAACGCCTCAAGTGTTGCAACACCTCTATGACTTGTATCCATTACTAATCCAGACATTTGCAATACACGCATAAACATTATTAGTACAAATCCCATACCGATACCACTAATAACTATACCTAACATATTCCGTTTGTCGATAAGCGATTCGGATACAGCTCGCATAAGTAATACACTATTTAGTATAGAAATTACAATTAACGCAACTAGCGTCGCAATTGCAGCTCCCTTCACACTAAAATATGGCATTAATATATAATTTAAAGCTAACTTTAAACAACCGCCAAATATAACGAATATTGCTGGTTTTAATGTTTGTCCTAACCCTTGCAAAATAGAAGCAGTTGTAATCGACAATGAACTAAATAAAATAGATAAAGATAAAATAGATAAAACATCTGACCCATCACTATTTTCAAACAACATAATATTCGTAGGTTGGATAATACAAGTTAATCCAATGGCTGCTGCAAATCCGATAACAAATGTTATTTTCATCGCTAACCTTACCTTTTCTCGAATAAAGGTAAGATCCCCTCTTTCCTTCGCTGCTGTAATAATTGGAATAAGCGACAACGAGAAGGAAGTTGTCACGACAGTACCCAATTGCATAAGCGGGATACTTCTGTCATAAACACCTTTTAACACCTTTGCACTTTCAACTGGCTCTCCCGCTCCAATAAGTAGAGAATAGAAAGAAATAGAATCAGCCATTTGTATAAAAATAAGCACTAAGTTACTAACACAAATCGCTAACCCCTGCCAAAACAGGATTTTTATAATCTTCTTTTTCCCTTTAATCCTCTTTACACTTTTGAAGAATATAGAACGAAAGTCATGACGCATATAAAGTATAAGTACGATAATCCCAATCAATCCACCTGCGATTGAACCGAGCATAGCACCTGCACCAACTGTATATAAATCAAATTCGTGAGCAATTAGGAATAGAGATAAAAATACAATAATAGAAACACGAATCGTTTGTTCTATCACTTGCGAAACAGCTGTTGGCATCATATTATTGAATCCCTGGAAATATCCTCTTGCTACAGATAAAAACGGCATCAATATGAATGAAAAGGAAATAACGCGTAATAGCTTATCTAAGTGTATATCGCCCATAGCTATCGCAATTGCTTCGGCACCAAAGAACAATGTAAAAAATCCTATGAAACCAATCCCTAATAAAAACCAAAAAGATACACAAATAATTTCCTCTGCTTCTTGTTTTTTCCCTCGCTCTAATCGTTCCGCAACCATTTTTGAAATTATAATAGGGAACCCATAAGTAGCTAAAATTAAACAAAATCCATAAAATGGATAAATTTGTTGGTAAATATAAAAACCAACGTCACCCGCTATATTTTGATATGGAATACGGTAAAAGGCGCTTAATACCTTTGTAACAAAACTTGCGATTGTTAATATAATAGCCCCACGCCAAAAGGCTTGATACTTCTTCGATTCCATGCAAGAAAACTCCTTTTTCTATTCTCACCCCTCGTATTATATCATAAAGAAAAGGACAAGCTTCCTTACCTACACAAGTAAGAATACGTTCGTGCAACGTTAGAAATATTCAATGAAAAAAGGTAGCAAAGCGCTACCTTCATTCAATATACATATATCTCCAAATAATTGATTTCTCAAGAAGAAATATCATAATTAGGAAAGATTGCTACTTCTAAAATCATACACCTTTACTGTTCCATTTGTTTCGCTAAGAAACTGGCAGCAGTATTGACCGCCTTGTGCTCTATTTCGCTTATAATCGCTTCTTTTGAAAAAATAATGACAGCCCCAATTGGGTCTCCATTTGCAACAATCGGCCCAACTGTATAAGAATGAACCTTTTCTGTTACACCATCAATAATGGAAATATCACTTTCGTCCGTCATAATAACAGACTTTCTTTCTTCCATCGTTTTTTCAATTAGATCGCCAACGCTTTTATTTAAGTATTCTTTTTTTGATACACCTGATACTGCGATAATAGAATCTCGATCACATACAAGCACATTATGTCCTAAGCTATCATATAAAGCATCTGCATATTCTTTTGCAAAATCACCTAGCTCGCTAATTGGAGAATATTTCTTTAAAATTACTTCTCCATCGCGATCTACAAATATTTCTAGTGGGTCCCCTTCTCGAATACGTAAAGTTCTACGAATTTCCTTCGGGATTACTACCCTACCTAAATCATCAATTCGACGTACGATTCCAGTTGCTTTCATTCTAATGCTGCCTCACTTTCTACTGATGATGAAAGTGGTGAATTTACCTGTTCATGTAAAAATCACCAACTGTTAGACATAGTATTTTACACATTAGTTCTTCTATGCACGTCGAATTGCATTTTTTTATCTAATATTAGGCATTTATGACTTCTTTTTTTACATCTGGCAAGCCTTTTAATAAATTTTCAGCAATTGTTAACCACTTCGATGTCTCTAAGCCATTTGTTTTCATGACGATTTTCAATTGTGATCCTTCCATTCCTAGACCGATCATTCGTCCAAAACTATTTCCAAGCATGAATAATTTTCCGCCATCAATGTTTTGACTCGCTTGTTCTGAGAACAGAATTGTTACTTCAAATTTATTTTGCTTAATTAATTCAATTTGTTCTTTCATTGCTAATACTTTAATATTTGCGATTTGCAATAAGTAACCAACTTCTTGCGGGTAATCACCAAATCTATCTATCATCTCTTCCTGCAACTCTTCAATATCCTCAATTGCAGAAACACCTCTAAACTGTTTATACATCATAATTTTTTGTTTACTATCAGAAATATAAGCATCCGGTAAATATGCATCTACTTCTAAATCAATTTCAACATTAACTGTATTTTCAACTCCGTCTGTTCCTCTACGCTGTTCAATTGCATCTTTTAACATTTGAGAATATAAATCAAATCCGACAGAATCAATAAATCCATGTTGTTCGGCTCCTAACAAGTTACCAGCACCACGAATTGATAAATCTCGCATCGCAATTTTGAAACCAGATCCAAGCTCTGTGAACTCCTTAATGGCTTGCAGGCGCTTCTCCGCAACTTCCGATAACACTTTATCCCGTTTGTATGCAAAGTAAGCATATGCAACACGATTAGAACGTCCAACACGCCCACGAAGCTGATACAACTGCGATAATCCCATACGATCTGCATCAAATACAATTAATGTATTTACATTTGGAATATCTACACCCGTCTCAATAATCGTTGTACTTACAAGAACATCATGCTGTCCTTCTAAAAACGATAGCATAACAGACTCTAATTCACTCTCGTTCATTTTACCGTGCGCATAAGTTACACGCGCATCTGGAACCAACATCGAAATTTCATCTGCTTTTCGTTCAATATCCTCCACACGATTATATAGGAAGTAAACTTGCCCACCTCTTGCAAGTTCGCGTTCTATCGCTTCTCGCATTAACGCTGGATTATACTCTACTACATATGTTTGAACTGGGAAACGATTTTCCGGCGGCGTCTCAATAACAGATAAATCACGCACACCAAGCATAGACATATGAAGCGTACGTGGAATCGGAGTTGCCGTTAATGTTAATACGTCAACATTTGCTTTTAATTGTTTAATTTTTTCTTTATGCGTTACGCCAAATCTTTGTTCTTCATCAATAATGAGAAGACCTAAATCTTTATAAGTAACATCTTTAGATAAAATACGATGCGTTCCGATTACAATATCTACCGTGCCATCTTTTAAACCTTTAATGGTTTCATTTTGCTGCTTTCTCGTACGAAATCTACTTAATAACCCTATATTGATTGGATAATCTTGAAAACGCTCTCGAATTGTTTCATAGTGTTGTTGTGCAAGGATCGTTGTCGGCACTAAAATTGCAACTTGTTTTTCATCCATAATTGCTTTAAACGCTGCACGAATAGCTACTTCCGTCTTTCCATATCCTACATCACCACAAAGAAGCCTATCCATTGGACGTCCGCGTTCCATATCCTTTTTAATCTCTTCAATAGAACGCAATTGATCCTCTGTCTCTTGATACGGGAAAGACGACTCAAATTCTTGCTGTTCTGCTGTATCTGGTGTATATGCATAACCCTTTGAAGCTTCGCGCTCAGCATATAGTTTAATTAGGTCATCCGCAATGTCTTGTACAGATTTTTCAACTTTCGTTTTGACCTTCTTCCAATCATTTCCACCCAGTTTATAAACTTTCGGATCCTTACCTTCAGATCCTACATATTTTTGCACTTGGTCAATTTGTTCAATTGGAACGTATAACTTATCATTACCTTGATATTTAATGTTTAGATAATCTTTATGAACACCGTTAATCTCTAATGTCTCAATACCTAAGAATTTACCTATACCATGATTTACATGAACTACATAATCCCCAACTTTTAATTCCGAATAACTTTTAATACGTTCAGCATTCGATAACTTTTGCTTACGTTGTGATTTTTTAACTTTCTTATGAAAAAGCTCTTTTTCAGTAATGACCACAAGCTTTTGCATCGGCATTTCAAATCCTGCATGCAAATCACCTACAGCAATTTGTAACCTTCCAGGCAACAATATATCTGTGCCCTCTACAATATCTGCCTCAATATCATAATCACTTAAAATATGTTGTAGTTTTTTCACACGTTCATCATCTGTACCTAGCACAACAGTCGTAAAATGCCCTTCGTTCCATCTATCAATTTCAGTTTTCAACAACTGCATCTGCCCATGGAAATCTTGCATTGTTTTACATGTCACATTCACAATGTTTTGTGGATGTGTATGTGCTATATGACGTAAGAATAACGTTAAATATACAAAGCTTCTTTTTTTATGATGAAGAAATTCTTCAAACGAATGAGAGAAAGTTAAATCTTGAATAATTGTTCCCTCACCAAGAAGGGATATATACCATTCCGCCTCTTCTGTTTCAAGATGTGATGCTGTTTCTTGAATACGTGAAATCTCATCTAAAATCACAACACCATCTTCTGGTAAATAATCTATCAGACTAGCAGGTTCGTTATAGAAAATAGATAAATATTTAAACATCTGTTCTATACTTTGCCCGTTTTTTAACATCTCAATTTCATGACTTACCGTCTCAAGCACTGTAGTCTTCAACTTATCATCAGAAAGTTTTTGCATCGTCTTAGTCAGGCCTTCTTCAAGATGCTTAATTCCCGATTTCAATTCTTCCTGCGAAAATAAAAACTCTGTTGCTGGACCAAATCTAACACTTTCTTTTTTATCTTGAGAGCGCTGTTCATCCACATCAAATAATCGAATAGAATCAACTTCTGTATCGAAAAATTCAATACGAAATGGTAGCTCTTCAGTTAGTGGATAAATATCTAATATTCCCCCGCGTAAACTAAATTCTCCAGGAGCTTCTACCATAGACTTACGCTCATAGCCGATATGATGTAAAGTATGCAAGAATGTATCTAAATCAATCTCTTGCCCTAGATTGATTTCGATTTGCCTTTGCTTCCACAACTCTTTCATTGGTAAAAATCTGCGTAGTCCTGCAACTGGTGCTACAATAATCCCATGTTCTCCTGCAGCTAAGCGATTTAACACTTCAATACGTTGCGCCTTCAATTCTGGACTTGCAACACCAAGTTCTGATGCTATCAATTCATTTACTGGATATAGCCATACATCCTTTTCACCAAGTAACGCCACTAAATCTTCATGTACTTTTTGTGCTTGATATAAATTATGCGTCACAATAAGTTGTGATTTTTTTGTTTTTTTATATAAGGCCGCCATTAATAACGAACGAGAAGAGGTTGCCATACCTGATACAAGTTGCTCTTTTAAACCATCTTCTAATCCATTAATGACCGATTGGATCTCTTCATTTTTATAAAATTGCTCTAATAAACCTATCATTTTCAAAACCCCTCTCAACATAAAGAGCAAGCCACTATATTTTATGCAAATATTTTGGAAAAAGAAAACAGAAAAATGCTTTGGACATGCCAAAGCGACAACATTTTATTGCAGAAATTTTTCATATTCATAATACTCAGGATAAGATGCGAGCGTTTCTTGACACAATTCACAAATCGTTTTTATATATATATTTCCATTCTCATGAAAATGAATCATCTCTACTACTTCTTGCTCTGTTAGTTGAAATAAAACGTCGCTATATACTTTTTCTGCGGTAACGGAGCCTACATTACTCCCGCAATGTCTGCAATAATAATACCCTTCCATACTAGCCTCCTAAAAATCCAATTACTGCTAGTATGGGTAAAAACAAAATAAAATATTCCCAATTGTACCCTTAACTATTGAAAGTATTCATAATTTGAAGAAAAGGTTTATTTAACCACTCTTCACATGCATCTGCTGCTTTTTCAATAGAATGATTTACATCAGGAATCTCTTCTGATGTAAAACGTCCTAATACGTAATCTACTACCTTCATTCCATTTTTCGGACGATCGATTCCCATGCGGATACGTTGAAACTCTTGTGTTCCTAAATGTGAAATTGTTGATTTCACACCATTATGTCCACCCGCACTGCCTTTCATACGAAGGCGTAATTTACCTACAGGGATGTCTAAATCATCGTACAGAACAACGAAGTCCTCTACATCAATTTTATAGTAATCCATTAACGGACGAATACTTTCCCCAGATAAATTCATATATGTAAGTGGCTTTAATAAGATTACTTTTTCTCCATTAACAAATCCTGCACCAAATACTCCTTTAAACTTTTGTTCGTTCAAAGAAATATTCCAACGCTTTGCAAGTTCATCAATCGCCATAAATCCAATATTATGCCTTGTTAATTCATATTCTCTACCTGGGTTCCCAAGTCCTACTATCAATTTCATTCTTGTACCACTACTTTCTTTTTTCGATACGAAAAGACGTAACCAATCTTGGTTACGTCTCATTCTATCCAATTAATTGAATAATACACTTACAGATTCTTCTTCGTATACACGAATGATTGCTTCTCCGATTAGCGGAGCAACTGAAAGTTCATGTACTTTGTCGATTTTCTTCTCTTCTGGTAATACGATAGAGTTCGTTACAACTAACTCTTTAATATTTGAGTTTTGGATACGCTCAATTGCTGGACCAGATAATACTGGGTGTGTACAGCAAGCATATACTTCAGAAGCACCGTTCTCAACAAGAGCGTTTGCTGCTAATGTAATTGTACCAGCTGTATCAATGATGTCATCAATTAAAATTGCTGTTTTACCTTCAATATTACCGATAATGTTCATTACCTCAGATACGTTCGGACGAGGACGACGCTTATCAATAATAGCGATTGGTGCTTTTAGGCGATCTGCCATTTTTCTAGCACGAGTTACTCCACCGTGGTCAGGTGACACGATTACGATATCTTTAAGACCTTTTGTTTCAAAGTAATCTGAAAGAATCGGTACACCCATTAGGTGGTCGATTGGGATATCAAAGAACCCTTGAATTTGTGGAGCATGTAAATCTAGAGTGATTACACGAGTTGCACCTGCTGTTTCAAGCAAGTTTGCTACAAGTTTCGATGTAATTGGTTCACGAGAACGCGCTTTACGGTCTTGACGCGCATAACCATAGTAAGGAATAACAATATTAATTGTTTTTGCAGATGCACGCTTTAATGCATCGATCATAATAAGTAATTCCATGATATGTTCGTTTACTGGGAAGCTTGTAGATTGAATAATGAATACATCGCAACCACGGATACTTTCTTCAATGTTAATTTGAACTTCTCCATCACTAAAACGATCAACAGAACATTTTCCTAGTCCTACTCCAATATGCTTTGCAATTTGCTCAGCAAGTTCCTTATTAGAGTTTAAAGAGAATACTTTCAAATTAGAATTTAGATATTGAGTCGACATCTAGATTAACCCTCCACATTATGATTTTTTCTTATTCAGCAATTGATCAACATAGTCTTCTTTGTTAACTTGACGTGCACGTGCTACAGACAATGCTTTTGATGGAACATTCTCTGTAATTGTAGAGCCTGCTGCCACATAAGCACCGTCTTCAACTGTTACAGGAGCAACAAGGTTTGAATTACATCCAATAAATACCCCGTTACCAATCACAGTTTTGAATTTATTCTTACCGTCATAGTTCACCGTAATTGAACCACAACCAAGATTCACGTCTTCTCCAACTTGTGCATCCCCGATATAACTTAAGTGTGAAGCTTTACTTCTATTACCAAAAACAGTTTTTTTGATTTCCACGAAGTTTCCAACGCGTACTTCATCTCCAATAACTGAATCTGGGCGAATATGTGCAAATGGGCCAACCGATACTTCTGTACCAAGCTTACTATCATGTACAGTAGATTGACGAATTGTCGTACGATCTCCAATTTCACTATCGCGAATTACTGTATGCGGTCCAATCTCACAATCAGAACCAATTACAGTGTTCCCCTCAATAATTGTTCCTGGATGAAGAACTGTATCACTACCGATAATTGCATCAGCAGAAATATACGTGTTACTTGGATCAATAATAGTAACACCATTTACCATGTTCTTTCGGTTGATACGGTTTTTCATAATAATTTCCGCTTGCGATAGAGCGACTCTGTCGTTAACACCTAACGTTTCATCGAAGTGCTCTGTTTGATAAGCTGATACAATATGACCTTCATTTTTTAAAATTTCAATAACATCTGGCAGGTAATATTCACCTTGTACGTTATCATTTGAAACTTTAGAAAGTGAAGCGAATAAAGCTTTATTATCAAAACAATACGTACCTGTATTGATTTCTTTAATAGCTAATTCTTTCTCATTTGCATCCTTATGCTCAACAATCTTTTCAACATGACCATTCTCATTACGAACGATACGACCATATCCAGCAGGTTCTTCTATGTAAGCTGTTAATACCGTTGCCATTGCCCCTGCTTCTTTATGTTGCTGAAGTAATGCTTCCATCGTTTCAGCAGTTATTAGCGGTGTATCACCACAAATAACTAAAGTTGTTCCTTCTTCGTTTGCAAGTACACTTGCAGCTTGATCTACAGCATGCGCTGTACCAAGTTGTTCTGCTTGTAATGCAAACTCACTTACGTTTCCTAGCTGTTCTTGTACCATTTCAGCACCATGTCCTACGACTGTTACAAGTTTCTGCAATCCTAATTGAGATACTTGATCGACAACATGTTGTACCATAGGTTTTCCACATACAGGATGAAGCACCTTGTATAGCTTAGACTTCATACGTGTGCCTTTACCTGCCGCTAGAATCACTGCAAATCTGTTTGACATATAGACCCTCCATCGCAACCTATTTATCCATTAACGATATTATCCTAAATCATCATATATTTCAAGAAACACATTTTAACTATTAAATTTTACCATAATTCTTATAAGATGTTTTACTCTTTAGTATCTTTTTTAAGAAATAAGCTATACTATTTAAAATGATTTTGAAAAAATTAGAAGTTCCCCTCTTTATTTTATTTAATTCGGAATTTTCTAAACGATATATATATATATAAACACAAAAAAACAAACCCCTGTAAATGCTTACAGGAGTTTGTTGCAAAATTATAGGGCTTCCTTTAAAAAGCCCTTTTCATTCGAATTTTACGAAGCACCCGCTTCTTCAAACTCAACCTCTTCTAACTCGCCTAAACGATGATACTCTGTTAAAACCGCATCTTGAATTTTAGAGCGTGTACCAGAATTAATTGGATGTGCAATGTCACGGAATTCTCCATCTGGAGTACGTTTACTTGGCATTGCTACAAATAATCCATTATTACCATCAATTACACGAATATCATGAACAACAAATTCATGGTCTAGAGTAATAGAGGCAATTGCTCTCATGCGGCCTTCTGTGTTTACGCGGCGTAATCTTACGTCAGTCACTTCCATCTTGTGTTCACCACCCTTTTCTAAATAAGCGATATATTTGTATAAATTCCACAAAATTTCTATTTTCCCTTTAATTTTTTAAAAATTTTTAAGATAAAAATTTTTAGTGTAATTGAATATAGAGATTAGTGGAGGTTATCGCTTACAAAGAATTACTTAACTAGGGCAATTACTTCAATTTCAACTGAAACATCTTTCGGTAATTTTGCTACTTGTACGCAAGAACGAGCTGGCTTATGAGCAGAGAAATAAGATCCATATACTTCATTAACAGCATTAAAATCATCCATGTCTTTTAAGAATACTGTTGTTTTTACTACCGTATCAAATGAAGCACCTGCTTCTTCTAATACTGCTTGTAAATTTTGAAATACTTGCTCTGTTTGTACTGTTACGTCTCCTGCTACAAGCTCTCCACTTGCAGTCAACGGAATTTGTCCTGAACTGTAAAACATATTATTTACAATAATCCCTTGTGAATATGGTCCAATCGCTTGTGGTGCATTGTTTGTTTGAACAACTTTCATACTTTTCACCCTTTTATTATTTATTTTTACTCTTTAAAAATAGTGCACGAAAAGCAGTTTGTCCATCTATTTTATAACTTATAAATAGAATAAAAAAAGATAAAGCTATTTGCTTTACCTTTTTACTCAGCCTCTACAAGCCCTTCATCAAATGGTGCCAGTGAATAATTTCCCTTTTCCACTTGAATTGCTTTTTCTTTCACATCAACTTCCGATAGACGAATTAATGATACAAAATTATTAATTAGTCTTTCTTCAATATCCGTAGACTCTACTAATACACCAATACCAACAACATTAGCTTTAAACTCTTCTAACATACTCATCATACCTTGAATGGTTCCGCCAGCTTTCATGAAGTCATCAATAATTAAAACATTGGATCCTTCTGGAAGGCTACGCTTCGCTAACGTCATTGTTTGAATTCGCTTAGAAGAACCTGATACATAGTTAATACTAACAGTGGGGCCTTCTGTTACCTTATTATCTTTTCTTGCAATCACTACCGGTACATCTAAGTAGTTCGCCACTGCATATGCAAGTGGGATCCCCTTCGTTGCCACCGTCATAACTGCATCAATTGGTTGCCTAGCAAAAACAGAAGCAAACAAACGACCTGCGCCATTAATATGACGAGGATTACTTAAAAGATCTGTCATATATAAGTAACCACCAGGCAAAATACGATCTGGATTTTCAAATAAGCTACACAGCTCACCAATAATTAAATCTGCCTCTTCTTCACTTATATATGGTATATATTTCACTCCTCCTGCTGCTCCTGGTATCGTTTGCAATGTGCCGACCCCTTGTTGTTCAAACGTTTGCTTAATAATAACTAAATCTTCACTAATAGAAGACTTAGCTGATTGATACCTTTCAGCAAAAAAAGTGAGAGAAACTAGCTGACGAGGGTTTTGTAACAAATAATAAGTCATATCGACCAATCTTGTACTTCGTCTAATTTTCATACTCTCACCTCAAATCACGAATATTCTAAACAAATCATAACGTATTATACGTCTTTATTCAAGCGTTTCTCGCTCTCCTAATAAACGTACTGCGTATACTTGTTCACAAAATCCTTTTAATCCGTTATATATACGATGCATTCGCGAATCATGGTGCACAAGACCGAATACAGTTGGACCACTACCACTCATTAATACGGCATCTGCTCCAAATCGCTTCATCTGTGCCTTAATACGTGCAACTTCAGGATGCATCGCAAACGTTACATCTTCTAAAACGTTACCGACAGTATCACAAATCCCTTTGTAGTCTCCAGCATTTATGACATCCACCATTTTATCTACATTTGGATGTGTAACTCGATTTAACTTTAAATTTCCATACACATCAGCAGTAGATACACCAATATGGGGTTTTGCTAAAATAACCCAACAAGAAGGTGGAGTTTTTATGTGCTCAATCTGCTCCCCTCTTCCAGTGGCAATTGCTGTCCCACCATATACGCAAAACGATACGTCTGACCCAATTTCTGCGCCAAGCTCTGCTAACTGATCAATTGTAAGCCCTAAATTCCATAATTTATTAAGACCACGTAATGTCGCTGCTGCATCACTACTTCCACCCGCTAATCCAGCTGCTACTGGAATCGTTTTTTCAATAGTAATAGATACACCTTTTTTCACATTAAACTTCTCTTTTAATAATTTCGCTGCTTGATAAGCCAGATTTCTTTGGTCGTCTGGGACATACCGATTATGGGATAAAATTTCAATACGGTCTTCTGCTAATTCCATTAGTTCTAAACGATCCGCTAAATCAATTGTTGTCATAATCATTTTCACTTCATGATATCCGTCTTGTCTTTTTCCCAGTACATCTAACGACAGATTAATCTTTGCTGGTGCTTTCACTAGTAGCTTCAATCTATTCACCCACTCTATGTACTCAATCTTTTATCGTTTATTTTACCATAAATTTATAGTAAGACGATGACACTTCCCTAATTATAACGAAAAGCATTCAGAATGAAACTACTTATGTAAAATGATGGCACCTTTTATAGTACAAAAAGCCGAGGAATCACTCCTCGGCTACCGTAGCATAGAAAGTATCTTACAACTACTGGTTTTGTTTCATTAATTGCTGTTCTGCAATTTCTATAGCACGTTTCACCATGTTACCAGCATCTTTCGCACGAATTCCGCCCCATCCTTCTTTCTGAACAACATCATAAAAGCCCAACTCTTTTGCAAGCTCTTCTTTAAATTGATTCGACATGACACCTCTTCGTCTACTCAATGCAGAGTCCCTCCTTATTTTGCTACGGTATCATTAGTATGCAAAATAATATAGCTTTTCATTTGTGGGAATATATGTAACGATACATGAATTATAAAATCACTTCATTATGAGGTTCACCATAAAATGTTAACTCTACTGTCTCTGTTAAAACATCCGCATAACTATACGATACACGTTGTAACGCATCTTCTTGTTGATCCAGTTGTACAACAAAAACAGAACGGTACGTTTCTGCAAGTACACCCGATTGTTCTACAGTTTTTCTTCTCCCACTGTTCGCCTTTAACATCAGTCTCTGTCCAAGATGGTGATCTAATTCGCTTTTAATTTCATCTAAACGTTTTGACATATACTTCGTTACACCTCGCTGTAATTTAGATTGAACACTTAAAACACGATATATCTATCCCAATTATTAACCGCAACTCACAGACAATATCATTATAAAAGCATCATGCGTTCGAATAGATAGAAGAAATACTATATTGTAAAAGTATCATTATGTAGTCTGTGCGTTCTTGTCTCTTTTTATCCAAACTGATTTAAATCCTCTCCAAATAAAAAAGCAAGATACATATGTACCTTGCTTATTCTTCATAATGTTGAAAAGGTAATCCAGTTCGTAAAATCCCCCTCGTCTCAATCCCGCCAAGCCCCTTTTCACCAGTAATCGTATTACGTACAACATCCCATACATTAACCCTTTCCATAAATGACGTAAAACTAATTTTGCCAACCACATATACAGGATCTAGTGCGTGAATATTAATTCTAGATGGGGAACTAGCAAAATTAGCACCTGCTCGGATTAATGCTTCAAAGTGTGATTGACATGCCCCAGCAAAAATAACGAGTTGATCCAATGATGGATATTTTTTTCGCACTTCTCGAACAGCCTGTACAAAATGCCTTGAATGCCTATAGGCTGCTAAATCTCCCTTTACGCCTTTTGATTTTGTATACGCATCGTGCCCTGTAATAACTAAAATGTCCGGACGAAAATGATCTATTAAATCTACTACCTTTTCATGCATCTCCGTTTCTTTACAATGAATACCTTGTACAGGAACACCAATTTTATTATATAAATCTAGGCACTTGCGCAAATATAACGGGTCTCCATCTATATGCAAGACACGCCCTGGCATTTGAAAATAATTCACTTCACTTGTATATCCACCAGTTGAAGTGTGTTCATGCCTTTGTTTCATTAATACGTAATCTTGTTGAAACAAACGATACGTCCGCTCCATTGTTTCTTTCTCACGCTTTGCTCTCTTTTTATGTTCTCGTTGATCTATACTAATTAAATCTTCAAGTGGCGCATCTGCCACTAATCTAATTTCCTCTCCAAACAATATAGCTATCTCGCCTTTTATTTCTATAATACGAAAAAGGATATCCCTATTATGAGAATATCGTTCCACTAATTCTCCAACATGTAAAGCCATTCTCCTACCTCCAAACTCGTTAGGCCATCTTACCTGTTTTTAAAGTATGAATTTAGGAGGAGAAAGGTGACAAAAGGGACAGTTCAAATTGAACTGTCCCTTTTGTACCCTTATGATAACTTATGAAGAACTAATGCATTACTTAATGTCGCAAACTCTTCGATAGATAGCGTTTCGCCTCTTCGTTTTGGATCAATTCCTACTTCTGTTAAAATCCGATCCAACAGCTCTTTATCTTTCGGGAAACCATTTAAATTATTTGATAAATTATTCATTAAAGTTTTACGACGCTGTGCAAAACTTGCTCGTACTACTTCAAAGAAGAATGTCTCATCTGTTACCTCTACCACTGGTTTAGGACGCTTTAGGAGGCGAATAATTGCAGAATCAACATTCGGTTGTGGCACAAACACTGTACGCGGTACAGTCATAACTGTTTCTACCTCTGTATAATACTGAATAGCAATGGATAAAGAGCCATACTCTTTCGTTCCAGGCTTAGCCGCTAAACGATCCCCAACTTCTTTTTGCATCATAACAACGAATCCACGAACCGGTAATTTCTCTTCCAGCAATTTAAATAAAATTGGCGTCGTAATATAGTATGGTAAGTTAGCTACTACCATTACATCTTGCCCTTCTTCAAATTGCTCACTAAACACCTCATGTACATCTGCCTTTAGTACATCTTTATTGATAACAGTAACGTTGCCATATGGAGCTAACGTCTCATCTAAAATCGGTAATAACCTTTGATCAATTTCAAAAGCCACTACTTTTTTAGCACGCTTCGCTAATTGTTCTGTTAATGCACCGATACCTGGTCCAATTTCAATTGCACCACTTTCTGAACCAATTTCAGCGTGATCAACGATACGATTTAATACATTCGTATCAATTAAAAAATTTTGTCCTAAACTTTTTTTGAATGAAAATCCATACTTTTCAACAATATCTTTCGTACGATTTGGCGTTGCGATATCCTTCATTTTCTTTCCTCCTGTATGACTTGCTTATAAGCTTCTGCAAATGATTCTTTTGAAACTTGAAACATTTGTAAACGTTTATGTAACTGTTTTGCGTTTGTATAACCAATCTTTAATAGCTTACCCATTCTTTCTCTGCGACTCTTTGCCATTTCTCCGCCCACTAAACCTGCATCGACTAAATCGCTCCAACTGATTTCACTTGTGTAAGCTTCCATTTCTTCATGTATATTCCCTAAAGCACGGCGAATTGATTCATTAGAAGCATGTTCAATCCCGACACCTTTTTTCCTCTTAGCAAGTGCTTCTTCCTTCGGTAAAAAAGCATGTTTACATCCAGGCACCTTGTCAGAAATAATTTTTCGAATACGCTCTCCAGGATAATCCGGATCTGTGAAAATAATAACGCCTCGTTTTTGCAGCGCTAATTTTACTTGTTCAATAACATGATCACCGATTGCTGAACCGTTCGTTTCAATTGTATCCGCATCAACAGCACGCTTAATCGCGACTGTATCATCTTTACCTTCTACAACGATAATCTCTTTAATTTTCATGCTTGCCTCCACACTCGTTTCGTCTCTACTTAGTAAAACAAAAAAATGACGACTTTTCCATTATTATTTTCCCCATTGTTACATTTTAAAAAATAGAATGTCCAAAACTTTGTTCTCTCTCCTTATTGTAACACTTACTCATTCACCCTCGTTTTCTCTACCACTTCTACTATTCTGTTTCTCAAAAAATAAAAAGAATGGGCTCCCCCATTCTTTTTATTCGACACCAAATAAAGCTTTTGCATTCTTAGTTGTTACTTCCGCTACCTCTTCATAAGAAATTCCTTTTAAGTTCGCAATTTCTTCTGCTACGAGTTTTACATAACTTGGTTCATTTCGTTTCCCGCGAAATGGATGCGGTGTTAAATACGGACAATCCGTCTCTATTAATAATTTCTCTAATGGAATCTCCGTAGCAACTTCTTTCGGTTTCTTAGCGTTTTTAAATGTAACTGGTCCACCTAACGAAATTAAAAAGTTCATATCAACACATCGCTCTGCTACCTCTACGCTACCGCTAAAGCAATGCATAATACCTCCTACTTCAGCTGCATTCTCTTCTTCTAGAATATCAACAATATCTTGAGTTGCATCGCGGTTATGTATAATAATCGGTAATTTTACTTTTTTCGCTAATGCAATTTGTTTACGGAATACTTCTTTCTGTATTTCTTTTGGAGACTTATCCCAGTGATAATCTAAGCCCATTTCTCCAAGTGCAACGACTTTAGGATGAGAAGCAAGTTCTTCTAACCAAGCTAAATGCTCTTCTGTCATGTCGATTGCATCAACTGGATGCCATCCAACCGCGGCATAAATAAAATCATAGGCTTCAGCTAATTCAATCGCCTTTTTTATCGTTACTTCATCAAAACCAACAACAACTGTATAAGTAACCCCCGCTTCTTTCATTCGGGCAATAACTTCTTGTAAGTCTTCTTCAAATTGCTCTGCATTCAAATGTGAATGTGTATCAAACAACATAATACATAACTCCTTTTATATTGAAATCAAATTTATTCTACGCAAATAAGCTCTTTTATAACTTAACGATAACAATACTACAATCTTAATGCAAAAATTGAGAGTGTAAAAAGAAAAAAGACGCTTCACACATGTTACACGTGAAACATCTCTTTTCTTGTCTTAATTACTTAATTTTTGTACCATTCGGTAGATTTTGGTCAATAGATGCTAATGACAATACGCCATTCTCTTCACCCGCTAAAATCATACCTTGCGATAATTCACCGCGTAATTTTACAGGTTTTAAATTTGTTACACAAATAACCTTTTTACCTTTTAGGTCTTCTGGCGAATAGAATTTTGCAATTCCAGAAACAACTTGACGCTTTTCTGTACCTAAGTCTAGTTGAATTTTTAACAACTTGTCTGCTTTTTTCACAGGTTCCGCAGATAGAACTTCAGCTACACGCAATTCTACTTTAAAGAAATCATCAATTGTAATTTCTTCTGCCTTCGGTTCTTCTTCTTTTTTCTCTTCTACTTTAGGAGCAGAGGCTTTCATTTGTTCTTTAATGTACGCCACTTCCACGTCCATTTCTAAACGAGGGAAAATTGGTTGTCCTTTTTCTACTTTTGTTCCAGCTGGAATACAGCCGATTGTAGATAGGCTTCCCCAAGATATATGTGCTTCATCAGTAAGGCCAAGCTGAGCAAACATTTTGCTTGGTGCTACTGTTAAGAATGGCATAAGCATAATACCCGTTTGACGAAGTACTTCTGCTAAGTGAGCCATTACAGAGGCTAACTTTTCGCGATCATTCTCATCTTTCGCTAATACCCACGGTTGTGTTTCGTCAATATATTTATTCGTACGGCTAACCAATTGCCAAATTGAGCTTAGAGCTACAGAGAATTCCATATTCTCCATTGCTTCTTCCACTTTTTTCAATGTATCTTTCGCAAATGTTACTAAAGTTTCATCAAATTCCGTTACATTTTCTTTAAATGCAGGGATTTCTCCGTTAAAGTACTTATCAATCATAGCTACTGTACGATTTAATAAGTTACCTAAGTCATTTGCTAAATCGAAATTAATACGCTCCACAAATCCTTCTGGTGTGAATACGCCATCAGATCCAAATGGAACTTCACGAAGTAAGTAATAACGTAATGCATCTAATCCGTAACGATCAATTAATGTAACTGGATCTACTACATTTCCTTTTGACTTACTCATCTTTCCATCCTTCATTAAAATCCAACCGTGAGCAAAGACTTTTTTCGGAAGAGGTAAATCTAATGCCATTAAAATGATTGGCCAATAAATCGTATGGAAACGAACGATTTCTTTTCCAACTAAATGCACATCTGCTGGCCAGAACTTCTTATACATCTCTTCATTTTCTGTTCCATAACCTAATGCTGTAATGTAGTTAGATAATGCGTCAACCCATACGTAAATAACGTGTTTCGGATTACCTGGAACACGAACTCCCCAGTCAAATGAAGTACGGGAAACTGCTAAATCTTCCAATCCTGGTTTAATAAAGTTATTAATCATTTCATTCTTACGAGACTCTGGCTGAATGAAATGTGGATTCTCTTCATAGAACTTTAATAGTCTGTCAACATATTTACCCATTCTAAAGAAATATGATTCTTCACGAACAAGTTCTACATCATGACCACTGTCCGGACTTTTTCCCCCAACTACTTTGTCACCTTCCATAATTGGATCTACTAATTGATGCTCTGTATAGAATGTCTCATCTTGTACAGAATACCAACCTTCATATTCATCAAGATAAATATCACCTTGATCTACTAGTTGCTTGAAGATTTTTTCGACAACATCTTTATGACGATCTTCCGTTGTACGGATAAAGTCATCATAGGAGATATCCATCTTCTCCCAAAGTTCTTTAATTCCTGCAACGATGTTATCCACATATGCTTGTGGTGTAACATTTAATTCTTCTGCTTTCTTTTGGATCTTCTGTCCATGCTCATCAGTTCCTGTTAAATAATGAACATTATATCCTTGCATACGCTTATATCGTGCCATCGCATCTCCTGCTACTGTTGTATAAGCATGTCCAATGTGTAATTTTCCACTTGGATAATAAATTGGGGTAGTAATATAAAAGGATTTGTTTTCCTTTGTCATTGTTTTGGACCTCCCGGATAACCTCATATGTATTTATAAATAGTATATCAAAAACTTATATATAAAGTGAAACTTTAATCTGTGAGGGTCTTGTTCATTCCCACGGATTATCAACCCACACCAATCGGACTTTTACGAGCAATCCGACTTCCACTTAACTTCTTTGGCCCAGCCGAATTTAAAATTTAGAATCTTACTACTCGTTAATGCAGGATAAAAACAAGTTCATATTTTTATATTTATCATCTATTACTCATATTTCAAGAAAATATACAGTCATTACCTATAATTTCTTGATTTTTCCGAAAATAAAGTGAAATAATAGTAGAAATTACTCAAACTCTATTATATATAAGAAGTAAGAAATCTATAAATCTTTTTAAAAAATATAGAATTAAAGAATTGACGGAAATGTAAATGATTGGTATCATATGTCCATAGGGTATTTTGTCGAAAAATGACGAATCTAAAAATAGACTCGAAACTTATAAACTATTTCTTTAGGAGGAAAAGAATTATGAAATCTACTGGTATCGTTCGTAAAGTTGATGAATTAGGTCGTGTAGTAATTCCGATCGAATTACGCCGTACTTTAGGTATTGCAGAAAAGGATGCTCTTGAAATCTATGTTGATGACGAGAAAATCATCTTAAAAAAATATAAGCCAAACATGACTTGCCAAGTAACTGGTGAAGTATCTGATGGTAACCTATCTTTAGCTGAAGGTAAAATTATCTTAAGCAAAGAAGGCGCTGAGCAAATCTTAAACGAGCTTCAAGATTATATCGAAACAGCAAAATAAGCTTCTCAATTATGAGAAGCTTATTTTTTATCGACATGATAGATTTGATATACATCGCGTTTCGACAAATCTCGATCTTTAGCGACTGTTTTTATCGCCGCTTTTGAATTCATACCTTTTTCGTTTATATAATGTTCAATATGATTATATACTGAAATAGATTCCCACCATTGTTCTTCTGGAGCAGGTTCTTCCGTTGAACCAGCTACTAAAATACAAAACTCACCACGAACTTCATTTTGTTTCGTCCACTCAATTGCTTCTTCAACTGTTCCTCGAATAAATTCCTCGAATTTTTTCGTTAACTCTCGGCATAATACGATTTCTCTATTTCCCAATACTTCTTGCATCGAGATTAAAGTATCATCCAGGCGGTGAGGCGCTTCATAAAACATCATTGTAGTTTGTATGTAACGAAGCTTCTCTAACTCCATTTTTCTTTCTTTTTTATTTCTTTGTAAAAACCCATAGAAATAAAACTGTTTTGTTTCAAGTCCTGATGCAATTAATGCTGTAAGGGCTGCATTTGCCCCAGGAAGCGGGATTACATGATATTGCTCAGCTACTGCCTCGACAACAATATCATAGCCTGGATCGGAAATACACGGCATACCAGCGTCACTAACAAGTGCTATAGTCTTTCCTTCATCTAACTTCTCTAATATTTTCTTTCCACTTACTTCTTTATTATGCTCGTGGTAACTCATAACAGGCGTTTCAATTTCAAAATAATTACAAAGTTTTTTCGTTTGTCTCGTATCTTCAGCAGCAATTAAATCCGCTTCTTTTAAAATTCGGATTGCACGAAATGTCATATCTTCTAAATTTCCAATAGGAGTTGGTACTAAATATAAAACTCCCTTTTCACTTTGTTGAAAGCTTTTTTGTTGCCACATAGCGTTCTCCTTTTTGCATATATTCTTCTTTTTGTTTTCTATTTAATTGCTTAAAATAATACTCTGCTTGCATAGCTGTACGCTTATCTTCATGAAATTCTACGTATTTTAAAGCAACAGGAAGTCTAGCACGCGTATACTTAGCCCCTTTTCCGCTATTATGGGTCTCAATCCGCTTCTCTATATGATTTGTATATCCAGCATAGTAACTTCCATCAGAGCACTCCACTACATAAAAACAATGCTTATTCTTCTCCATATAAAATCGAGCGAATCTCCTTTGTATATTCATTATTTTCTTCATATACAAAAAGAGGTGGCAATATTTTCAAATCTGCGTTTCCGTCCTTAATTCCTTCAATTAACAATGTATTCGCTTCTTTCCCTGCCTTAGGATAAACAAATCGTACACGCTTCGGTTCAATTTTGTATTTACGCATTAATGTAACAATATCTAATAAACGACCTGGACGATGTACAAATGCTACTTTCCCGCCTTGCTTTACTAGCTGACTACTTGCAGATACAACATCCTCTAGTGTACACATAATTTCATGACGAGCTATCGCTAAATGTTCATTCATATTTTTTTCAGAAGTTGCAGGTGTTTGGAAATAAGGCGGATTACATGTGACAACATCATATTGATGACGCCCAAGTTTCTCCGGCATATCTTTCAAATCCCCGTGTATTAAGTGAATTCTTTCTTCCAACTTATTGTATTGGACACTTCTTATTCCCATATCATATAAGCGTTCTTGAATTTCTACACCAGTAATATTCCCTTTCGTCCTTGTACTTAATAGAAGGGGCACAACTGCATTACCTGTACACAAATCAAGTAAATTACCTTTTTGAATTGGCACCCAAGCAAAGTCTGCAAGTAAAACAGCATCTAACGAGAAATTAAATACTGATGGGCTTTGTATAATCTTCAAATCTTGTGCTAATAAGTAATCTAAACGTTCATCTTCATATAAATTCATATGTTGCTCCTTTTCTTACACTTAACCTACCCTATTTCATCTTCTACTAATAAAAAACATATTCGATTCTACTCTCATGTATAAAAAATTACCTTTCCAATTATTATTGGAAAGGTAATTTCACTTTTTATTTAAAAATGACAGGCAGAATAAACAATCTCCCTCTTTACGTACACTTCCATAATGCAGATTACAAATATGAAAACCTTCTTGATATAGTCTTGCTAAATTATCGTAGCCTTCACCAATATCTGTCTTCGGCTTCACTTCTTTACGTTTTTGAGCTTTTTGTTTTTCTTTAATCTGTACTTCTTCAAAGCGGTGTCGCAAATTTTCATTTTCCATTTTTATATGTTGGTTTTCTTCCAGTAACTCTGCAAGATGTTGTTTTAATTCTCCCAACTGTTTGTATAAATGTCCAATTTGCTCTTCCATACTAGAAACCGATGCAAAAATATCTTTTTTCTCCACAAGCACCCACCTCATTAATCTGTGGTTTGACTCGAAACGACCCCTTTATTCACTAACTCATCTAACGTATATTCTACTATCCGTTCCTTGTCTACTAGTTCCACTTGAATTAATCTTTCTAAAATATTTAATCCGATAACACGGCCAGTACCATGCGGGGTTTGTATACGTTGATCTAAATCAGGAAGTTGTTCCTTTGCTGCCTCATATTCATCGTTCTCATATTTTAAGCAACACATTAAGCGACCACATAAACCAGAGATTTTTGCAGGATTTAATGATAAATTTTGATCCTTTGCCATCTTAATGGATACAGGTTCAAAATCCCCTAAAAAAGTAGAACAACAAAGCATACGACCACATGGACCAATACCACCAAGCATTTTCGCTTCATCACGAACACCGATTTGTCTTAGTTCAATTCTTGTCCTAAAAATTGCTGCTAAGTCCTTCACTAGTTCGCGAAAATCAATCCGACCATCCGCAGTAAAGTAGAAAATAATTTTATTGCGATCGAACGTATACTCTACATCTACAAGTTTCATATCAAGATTATGTTCTACTACCTTTTGCTGACAAACTTGATATGCTTCTTTTGCAGCATGTTTGTTCTCTTCAACAATGGTACGATCGTTTTCATTTGCAATGCGAATAACCTTTTTTAGTGGTAATACAACGTCGTTTTCATCAACTTGCTTTTTGGTAATAACTACTTTTCCGTATTCAATACCTCTTACCGTTTCTACAATTACAAACTCATTTTCAGAGATATCGAACTGATTCGGATCAAAGTAATACACCTTTCCGGCCTTCTTAAAGCGAACACCTACTACATCATACAAAACGGTCATCCCTCCTGCAACCGCAACACTAACTGTTCGAACACAAGCTGCGCATTTACATTAGCGTTGATTCTATTTTTTGCCTCTAATATATTAAAGAGAGCTGATACAATGCGCTTCTGAGCGTAGGAGAAAGATTCAAACATCTCTTTCTGCTCATGAAAAACAAGACGATCTTCTTCTCCAAGTTGAACATATAATAAATCCTTATAAATAAGGAGTAACATATCTAAACCTTGCTGTAATTGCTCTTTCTCTCTAAAGTGTTTTCCCCATTTTTCTTGTACAAAAAAAATAGAGGTTTTATCTTTTTCGAGCGCTTCACATAATTTTATCACTAAAGCTCGTGCTTGTGCAAACCATTCATCACTACATAAAGCTAAAGCTTCATCAAAACTATTCGTAAGTTGTGCAGCAAGTGTTGATAAAGATGCCGTAATACCTTCATCCTGTAATCTTCTAATTAAAGATTCCGTAGGTAACGGTCTAAATGTAACAACTTGACAGCGAGATAAAATCGTATTTAAAATTTGATGACTTTGTTCAGTAAGTAGAATAGCTGTTGTATCACTACTTGGTTCTTCTAAAAATTTCAACAGTGTATTCGCTGCGTTTGCCGTCATACGGTCTGCGTGCTCAATAACATATACTTTTTTATTTGCTTCTAATCCTGTTTTGGAAAACTCTTCTTGTAAATCATGAATTTGCTGCTTCTTAATAGATAATCCGTCTGGTTTTACAATATGTAAGTTTGGGTGGTTACCTGAATCAATTCGCTTACAATTTGTACATACATGACAAGGTTCTACCCCATTCCGCTGAGAACAGAGGAAACTCTTTGCCATTTGAATTGCTGTCGCAAACTTTCCCGTCCCTTTCCCTCCCTCTAACAAGTAAGCGTGGGATATACGCTCTTTTGCGATGCTATTCATCAACATTTTTACACCGATGGGTTGTATAGCAGAAAGCTGCTCCCACGTCTTCATCATAATGCATACCTCACTTATTTCATTCTTTCCTTCTATTATAACAATTTATCTTCTATAACCTGAATAACTTCTTCTATAAGTTTTTCCATTGGTTGATCAGCATTTACCAATACAATACGATCCGAGAAACGTTCTACAACTTGTAAATACCCTTCACGCACACGTTTATGGAAAGAGATATCTTCCATATCTAACCGATTCACTTCACGTCCTGCATCTTTTGCAATTCGAGCTAAGCCAACCTCTGGCTCAATATCTAAGTAAATTGTTAAACTAGGCATACAGTCCTCTGTTGCGAAACGATTTATTTCAAATACTTTATCCATACCTAATCCTCTTGCATATCCTTGATATGCTAAAGAGCTATCTATAAAACGATCACATAATACAAGGTAATCCTTATTAAGTGCCGGCATAACTTTTTCTACTAAATGCTGTCTACGTGCAGCAGCATATAACAACGCCTCTGTACGTGCTTCCATCATCGTATATTCTTGTTTATGCAAAATCGTTCTAATCTCCTCAGAAATTGCAATACCACCTGGTTCTCTCGTCGCCATTACCTTTTGTTCCTTTTGTTCAAAGTATGGCAATAAACCTTGAATTAGCGTTGTTTTACCCGAACCTTCTGGACCTTCAATTGTTACAAATAATCCCTTCATTCTAAAACCTACTTTCTATATCATACACTTTCATATATTTCGTGCTGCCTTGAAAACGAGCGCCAGCTTTCTCTAAATGCATAATTTGCTCTTTATGTTCTGAAGTAATTCTTTCCCCATACATAATCAATGGAATACCAGGTGGATACGGAATTACCATTTCTGCTGCTACCATCCCAACTGCTTCTTCTACAGATACTACTTTTGTTTCGTATTCTTCCAATTGTTTATATGTATACGGTAAAGGAGAAATTTCCCCTTTATAAGTATAACGAATAGATTCCGTCTTGTCTTTCACCTCATAATATTGCAATGCCACTCGGATCATCTCTATAGCCTTCATATATGTCTTATTTACTTGCAAAGGCAAAATAAATAAGACATTATATGGATCTGCCATTTCTGTATATATACCAACCTTTTCAAATAAAGACTGTAATTCGTATCCTGATAATTGACAACGCGTCTGTACGGTAACTTTTAGCTCGTCTTGTAATGGATATTGTAAAATAGCTATTTGTGGAATAGCACTCAATTCTTCTTTAAATTCCCGTAAAAACTCGACAATTTCATCATGTCCCTTTTCTTTTATACGCGCTATCGTAAAGCGTGCAATATCAAGAGAAGTCATAATTGGATACGATGGACTACTAGATTGTAGCATACTTAAATAAGTAGAAACTTTTTCTTCTTTCACTAAGCGACTATTTATATGTAAATAGGATCCCATCGTCATTGCGGGTAATGTTTTATGCGCAGAATGAACTACAATGTCTGCACCATATGCTAACGCTGACTTTGGAAATGCCCCGCCTAAACAAAAATGAGCTCCATGTGCTTCATCTACTAACACAGGAATTTTATGTGCATGTGCATAAGCGATGCTTGCCTCTAAATCCATACCCATACCATAATAATTAGGATGCGTTAAAATGAGTGCTTTCGCATTCGGATATTTTTCAATTGCTTCCTTAATAATCTCATCATGAATTCCCACTGGTACGTTATAAGCCTCATCAATCCATGGATCTAAAAAAATAGGATTTGCTCCCGCTAACTTTAAACCATTAATAATGGATTTATGACAATTTCTTTGTACAAGAACAATATCATGTTCCCCACAACAAGACAAAATCATTGCTAGATTCCCGACTGTTGAGCCATTAATTAAAAAATAACTTTTGTTCACTCCATATACATCAGCTAATAATTGTTGTGCCTCATCTATACATTCAAACGGACTATGTAAATCATCTAATCCTGACAACTCAGTTACATCGATAGATAGTATATCTTTAAACTCTCCTACCGCCTCCTGAGGGAAGTTTAAACCATTTTTATGACCTGGGACATGAAAGGATAACGGCCTTCTTTCTTTAAACTCTATTAATGCTTCATATAAAGGTATGCGATTTTGATTCATCTATATCTCTTCCTTATTATTTCATTCTTTATCTATTATACAGAACAAAAAAAATAATAGGCATATGCCTATTTAAAAATATGATACTTCTAATTTCCGAAGCTGTTTTAAATAATATATATACTTCGGATCATTTGTTTCCGTATTCACCATGTCCTTTTCACATTCATAACATATTAAATTATTATAAACATATATCCCTTCTTTTCTTTCTGTCTCACAAACAATACAAACTTCGTTTTGTGATTTCATATCTTTCCCTCCCTATTTAAATGGACATATTTTATACTTCTATTCCTTAACAATTTACAGAAAAATATACATCAATCTCTTATATAATATGATTCATCCTTGGGCAACGTGTTTGTATTACCATTACTTCTTTTTGCATACTGTTTGAAAACACAAAAAAACACAAGTCAAAAGACTTGTGTTTTTAGTTGCTTGGCGACGTCCTACTCTCACAGGGACAAGGTCCCAACTACCATCGGCGCTAGAGAGCTTAACTTCCGTGTTCGGTATGGGAACGGGTGTGACCTCTCTGCCATCATCACCAAACTATGAAGGCATATTCCTTCAAAACTAGATAACATTGCTACATATTATATGGTTAAGTCCTCGATCTATTAGTATTCGTCAGCTCCACATGTCACCATGCTTCCACCTCGAACCTATCAACCTGATCATCTTTCAGGGATCTTACTAGCTTACGCTATGGGAAATCT
>NZ_JAQQGG010000014.1:0-50047 GCF_028548245.1 Bacillus sp. FF-1 | reverse complement strand
TACAAAGGGGATTAAATAAAGGAGAAGCCATGAACGGATTAGCAAGAGCTATTTTCTTCGGAAAACAAGGTGAGCTTAGGGAACGGACTATACAACATCAATTGCAAAGAGCCAGTGCTTTAAACATAATCATCAATGCTATTAGTATTTGGAATACCTTACATCTAACTAAAGCAGTTGAATATCAAAAACAGTCTGGTAGTTTTAATGAAGAATTATTACACCATATGTCGCCTCTAGGTTGGGGTACGGCAACGATTTCTTCTTTTTGGAGCCACTTACAAAACTAAAATAAGAATCTGTACCAAAAAGATTTTTTTGGTACAGATTCTTATGTTGAAATATTAGTTTTTATTATTAATATAAAATGAACATACAAAAATCAATATAAAAGCACCTAAAGACATTTGAGGGATAGTTAAAAATCCCATATATACGGTCTGAATCGATGAGCAATCATTACTTGTAAAACTACAAAAAGTACTTTTTATAGCGAAATACTGTATGATACATTGATACAAAGCAATTATCATACCACAGAACGATAAAACACGAATATAATACTTGATATTATCATCCTTTTTTATCATTGCAATAATAATTAAAAATATTAATGGATACATGAATATTCTTTGATACCAACATAGGTTACAAGGAGTAAAACCCAAAATTTCACTGAAATAAAGACTTCCACAAGTAGCAATAAGAGAAATAAACAAACATAATCTAAGTATTTGAATAACCTCCCTTATATTTTTTTGTTGATATGAGTAGTTATTGTTTTGACTGTACGTAAAAATTTATTTCTAGCCTCTGTTGATTGAAGTTCATCAAATAACGTAAATGCGCCTTCCCAATCATCTATAGAACAATATAACTCTATTAACAATGCCTTAATGTGATCTTTTGATGAATCAATAAAACTATATTTGTTATTTTCGAGTTCACTCAATTTTAGCGCATCTAACAATTTTCCCGTTTTTAATCGAATATCATAAAATAAAATAAGTGACCTATAGTAATTCACATCAGAACAAAGCGGCTGTAGTTCTTCTAATAAATCAAGATATTCATTTAACTTTCGGATTTGTCTCTTTTGAAATAAAATATTACATAATAATAATATTGCTTCAGCTTGATATCTCTTATATGTACTTTGCTTATATAAATCAATTGCTTTTATTAAATTTGTTTCAATTATATGCATGTCTTCATTCGCATAGTGTAATTCTTTAGCATAAAAATATAACCATTTTGGATTAGTGGGTTCATCTTCCATCATTTGTCTTGTTAGTTTTATATTTCTATCATTTTTTTCGGACAGATTAATCACTTCAGGATCATACCCATCATGGCGAATCATGATATCCACTGTAATATTTTGTGGAATACTACCATCAGCATTTATAGGCTCTTCATGAACTTTTCCTTTGAATTGAATCCCTTTTTTTACAGAAAACATTTTTCTATTGTCAGTATATACATGGCCAATATGTTCTTTTATCATCGGACTAATTATACAATCTATAGAAAGAAATTGAATCAATTTGGCTACTCTTTTAAATTTATTCGTACTATCGACGCAATAGTTATCAGCATCTATATAATAAATCCACTCTGAACTTGTTAAACTTATAAGTTTATTTCTGTGAAAGGAAAAATCATCAATCCAAGGCTCATATACAACTTTAACCATTGGAAAATATCGGTTAATGATCTTTGTAGTATTATCTGTTGAATGAGAATCCAATACAAGAATTTCATCAAATTGATTTCCAAGGCTATCTAAACATCTTTTAATACATCTCTCTTCATTATAAGTAAGTATTCCACAAGTAATTGAAGGATACGGTGCCTTTTCATATTGAAAAACTAGTTCATTTAAATTTTGACTGTTGCTTAAACCTACCCAATTAATATAGTTATATTGTTCATTTCCTTGTATTAAACTTAAATCTTTTAATAAAGAAGAATGTGGGTGCGAATGTTCTAATCTAGTTACTAAGTCGTTTAATGTTTCCACTATATAACCCCTTTTAAATTATTTCATATATTTTTGTACAAATGTATTCAGTTCCTCTGTGGAATGGAAGCCCTCCAAGCGATCTAGCTCTTTTCCATCTTTGTAGTATAATAAGGTAGGTGATTTATTAAGTTTATTCTGTTCAAAAAAATCTCCATCCAAATTACTTGGTTCTTCAGCATTCAAAGCAAAAATCTCTGCCTTTTCCTGTTTGATTACTTTATTCATTGATGGCTTCATTTCTTGACATACACCACAAGAAGTTTTATAAACATACATAAAATAAGAGTTTTGAGAACTTATTTTTTGTTTATATTCTTTTAAACTTACATTTTTATAGTCTGGTTTTTCTAAAGTATTTGAATTGATAACGATAAATACAACGGCAGCTGTTAAAACAAGTGTAACTAAAGTGAAAATCCATTTTTTCATCCTTCATCCTCCTTAAAATACTAATTCCTATTAATTTTTATGCATCATTACTGGACATACAATAATGTCTCACTAACAGTCCCCCCTTTATAATTCCAACTTTTAAGGGGAGACTGTAAATAAAAACTTACAGTTATCATATTAAATGAAAATGTGATTTTATTAATGATCACATTTTTACTGGATACTTTATTCAACCACCATAGCACCTTTAAGATTGCTTACTTCTGTTATTTTATTATTATCTAATTTGAATTTCCTATCATACGATATAACATTTTCGGGATTGTGTGTTATGAAGATAAGCATGCAATTTATACTCATTAAATTAGACTGAATTTGCTTAAAGTTATCTATATCTACATTACTTAAAGATTCATCTAAAATAAGTATATTGGGTCTATGTAAAATGGCCCTAGCCATTGCTAACCTTTGTTTCTGGCCTGTAGATAGGTTAGCAGCATTCTCATTCAAATGAAAATCCAATTGATTTGGTAATGAATAAATAAACTCATGAACATTAGCCACTTTACAAGCTTGCATAATTTCTACATCACTAAAATCTTCTCCCATACATAAATTTTCTCTGATTGAATCTTTAAATAAAAATGGGTGTTCATTTAAATAGACAATGTTTTTTCTAATAGTATCTTCACTGATATTATTGATATCTACTCCATTAAGAAAAATTGTATTATTTTCTACTTTGTAAAGTTTAGTTAATGTTTTTGCGAATGTGCTTTTCCCTGTACCACTTTCGCCAATAATCAATATTTTTTCATTTTCATTTAATATAAGGTTCGCTCCCTCAATAATATTTCGGAAAGTGTCAAAACTAAAATTCAGATTTTGTATTTCAATATGTTTGATTTTTGATTCCTGTTCTTGTTGTTTTTCAGGATGAACAGGATATTGTAAAATATCCAAAAAACGATTTCCTGCTACAAAAGCTTTTTGCAATTGTGATTGTAATCCAATAAGTCCTTCTAAGGAACCCATTAAAAACATTAATAAGGAATTAATGAAAAGTAATTCTCCTAAAGTCATAGCATCAGACATAATTTGTTGTGCACCAACCCACAATATTAATACGGTAGAAGAACTTTGGATCATTTTTTTTAGTGCCCCATTGTTATTGGCTGCATACTGCTCTTTTAGAATTGCTTTTAATTGACTTTTAAATACGGTATTAAAGCTATTTAAAAAGTATAGTTTTTTATTTAGTGCATATATTGTAGGCATATTTTTTATAAATTGAACTAGAAATGAATTTGTATTTGCCTTTGTTTCCATTACAGTTCTATTTCGTTTACTTAAAAGGTCATAAAAAAGTACTGTTAAACATATTAGCAATAATAGTGGAATTAGAGTAGTAAGAAATAATGTAGTGTTCACTCGATATAGTACAGAACCAATTCCAATTATAATTATTAAATCTAATATTCCTGATATGACACTTGTGCTCACAATATTTCTAATATAAGATGCATCATTAAAACGAGAGATAATGTCCCCTGATTCTCTATTTTCAAAAAATCGGATGGGTAACTTAACAATATGGTTAAAGTAGTCTTTAGATATATTGTTATCGATATTATTTGCCATTTTAACAATAAATAAGGACCGGAAGTAATCAAAACATATCGATATTATAAATACCCCTAACATAGATAGCCCCCAAACAAATAGGTAATATTCTAAATGTCTAGGAAGTATCTCATCAACAAGGAATTGAATACAAAAAGAACTTGCAACTGAAAGAAATACAAATAATATAGACAAAATAAATACAATACCTAGCTGGAGAATATTTTTCTTCACAAGTTTTTTGACAAAATCTATTTTGGTATTAATTATCTGTGCAGGTTTATGAAATTCCGAACATGGTTCAATCATTAATAAAACCCCTGAAAAAGATTTTGAAAAGTGATCCATTTTAATTGCTGTAATTTGTTTATTTTTTGGGTCACTTATTATAAGCTTCCCTCGTTTCTTCTTGTAAATAACAATATAGTGCCCCTCATTATTTTCATTTACCAAAGCTATACAAGGTGTGCTTATGTTATCAAACACTATATCTAATCTGTTCTTATCTACCTCAACAGGTTTATAAGTTAAAAACTCAAAATTTCTAAGTACAGACAAAAGATCTTTTAAGTTATACCCCTTTTTAACTACTGTGAAATCTGTTAAATAATTGATACCATAGTTATATCCATAAAATTTCAAGATTGAAGATATACAAGCCAATCCACAATCATATTCGCCGTGTTGTTTTGTATGTATATATTTCATATATTTCATATATTTATCGCTTCCTTAGATTGTTGATTTCGTGAAAATAAAGAAAAAATCTCGTTATACAACGAAATTTTTTCTTTATTTTCTGAAGATTATTAACAGTATTTTCTTGCTAATTCACAATTATTTTGAGTTGAACCGCATCCACCATAACCACCAAGCCATTCACTACCTCCTGAATAACACAGTGCTTTAAAGTATGCACATTGAGCAGTTCCGATACCGCTACCGCGACCAGCGCCGCCACCATCATGTTGATGCATATAATTTACTCCATCATGTCCACCTTCAAAAGTCTCTAATTCTTCCAAGTTTAATTCTTTGATTAAGTCTTTCATAATTATTCCTCCATATAAATTGATTTATTGTTGTTACATTTCGAATTATATAACTATAATGAATATTCTTTCAATTGCTTTCTGTAAAAAATATACATAATATGCAAAATTGCATATTATGTATATTCGATTTAAAATTCTATGAATTTTCTGATATAATAATTGATATTAGATAATAAAGGAGTCCTACAATGCAAAATATATTAGACCAAGCCAAGACAATATTATCTTCAGATGAAAAAGTTCTAGATTTTTTACATGGATCTTTAGACGTTTTTGAATTTAGGCATCCTGTACGCCCTGGAGTATTAATTGCTACAAATAAAAGATTATTCTTTTACGGCCCTGATTTAGTTGGTGATGCATGGGTTAATGAATATTTTTATGAAAATATATCAAAGCTGAAGGAGAAAAAGAATTTATTTGGTGTACCTAGTATACTTTTTTGGAATAAAAACGAAAGAGTAGGCATCAAAAATATTCAAAGCAAAAATCTTAATGAATTTGTACAGATAATTAGAGAGAAAATAACCAATGAATAAATAGACTCTACAATTTAATCTTGTCAATAAAAATCCAATTTCTCAAAAATGTAGAAATTGGATTTTTTAATTCCTCTAAATTTTTATGTATCATAACTTTCAAGTTTTGACCCCTAATTTAAGATTCAGTAAAATAAGGGTGTTGACTAGTATCATAACTTATAGTCATAAGTGAAATGAAAAAGAGGTGCATTTTCGTGAAGTATGGTTATGCAAGAGTATCTACTTTGAATCAAGATTTAGAAAACCAAATAGCAACATTAGAGAAAGAAAATTGTGATTTTATTTATTCTGAAAAATATACTGGAACAAAAACAGATCGGCCAGAATTTCAAAAGTTATTGGCCAACTTAAAAGAGGGAGATACTTTAATTGTTACGAAATTGGATCGTTTTGCACGATCGACAGTAGACGGGATTCATACAATTAAGAATCTATTTGAAAAAGGAGTAAAGGTGCATATTTTAAATATGGGCTTAGTTGAAAATACTCCAACTGGAAGACTTATTTTTAACATTATGAGTGCATTTGCAGAATTTGAACGTGATATGATTGTCGAAAGAACGCAAGAGGGAAAAGCACTTGCTAAATTACGGGCGGACTTTAGGGAAGGGCGACCTAAAAAATATCAAAAAAAACAAATCGAACACGCCTTATCTCTTCTCAATCATCATTCTTATAAAGAAGTAGAAGAAAAGACTGGTATTTCGAAAAGTACACTTACAAGAGCTAAGCGACAATTGAAAAAAGAGCAAGATACTTAAATTAAATTATATTTTTAACAGGAAAACATTACGGACTAGAGCAGCTATCCTGTCAGTATGCTGATAAGATGTCATCTAGTTAATAAAGGAGATATGTTATGGTTAGTATGCAAGAAACAGCTTATCCCCGATTAAAGAGTTGTCCAAGTTTTACAGAATTAGAAAAACTTTTTTCACCCAGCTCAAGTGAAATTTCATGGGCAAAACAGAAAGCACGTAACTCGTTTTCGCAATTAGGTCTATTAACAATGCTAAAAACATTCCAATGTCTAAATTATTTTCTTCCAATCAGAGATACTCCACCAGTTATTATTGAACATATTGCGAGAAAAGCAAAGCTTAATCTACCAGAGCGAGAAGAATGGAGTTCTTATCATCGTTCTGGTACAGGAATCCGTCAAATCGCTATGATTCGTGAATATCGTCGAGCTAAAATGTTTAATGACCAAGCTCGTCAAGTCATGTTTAATATTATGAAAACATCTGTATTGGAAAAGGACGAAAAAAGCGATATCATTAATATTGCAATTGATGAGCTAGTCAAACACAGCTATGAGCTTCCTGCTTTTAGTACACTTACAAAAGCTGTAGACCATGTACATGCTGAAGCATATCGTACTTTATATCAATCCATTTCAGATGCATTAACAATTGAAGAAAAACAAAAGATAGATCAATTGTTTCAGAGTAGGGAAGGTTCTACTTATTCTGATTGGAATGTAGTGAAACAAGATCCTGGACGTCCCACTTTATATCAATTAAGACGCTGGATACATCGAAAAAACTGGCTCAACGAACGGTATGTAGGTTCTGATTTTTTTCAACGTCTCCACATTCCGCCTGCAAAAATTGAAAGATTAGCAGCTGAGGCTAAAACATTAGATGCATCTCGAATGAAAGAATTGGAGGCGCATAAAAGATATACATTAGCTGTCTCACTATTATCTGTCCAATTTGCAAGTACTATTGATGATATTGGAGAAATGTATATAAAGAGGATTGCTAGTTCGCATAAAAAGTCTGAAGGTTCCCTTCAAGAATTGAAAAAAAAGAAAGAAAAACAAACTGATAACTTAATTGCGATTCTACATAATACGGTACTTGCATTTCAGTCCGAAGGATCGATAGAGGAAAAGGTGCAAGAATTAGAAAATATAATTGGCGGAACCTCTGGTCAACGTGTATTAGATGATTGTGAAAATCATTTAGCTTATGCTGGAAACAATTACTTTTCATTTATATGGAAGCATTTAAAAAGCAGTAGAGCAGAGTTAATGAAAATATTAGAAACGTTAGAATTTAAATCAACAAACCAAAATAAAGGGTTAGAACAATCCATTTTATTTTTAGTGAAAAATAAAATGAAGAAATCTGAATGGATTCCTATTATGGACTTAACTAATCAAAAAAATAATGAAGCTGATTCACATACAACGTCTGTGGTTGACCTTTCCTGGATACCTGAAAAATGGTGGCGATGGATTCGTCCACATCAGAGAAGGAACGCTCCTCCTGAAAAGATTCATCGGCGCCATTTTGAAGCCTGTGTTTTTTCTCAGATTTGGTTGGAATTAAAGTCTGGAGACTTATATATAGAAGGAAGCGATAAATATGCAGATTATCGAAAACAATTAATTTCTTGGGATGAATATCAAGAAAATGTCGCTACTTTTTGCAATCAAGCAGGACTTCCTACGACTGCTCAAGAGTTTAAAATGCAAGTTTACAACAAACTAGAAAAAAGGGCTAGAAGTGTAGACGTTTCTTTCCCAAAAAACAAAGCTGTCACACTACGTAATGGTGAGCCAGTTATCACAAAACCTAAAAAGAAAAGAGTATCTCCTTTGTTAAAAGCCGTACGAAAACGTATTGATGAAAAATTGGTTCCCATTAATGTATTAGATTTATTAGGAGACACAGAATATTGGTTAAACTGGACTCGTTTTTTCGGCCCGATTTCTGGTCATGATGCAAAGTTAGAAAAGCCACCTGAACGCTATTTGACAACTGCTTTTTGTTATGGATGTAATTTAGGTCCCACCCAAACAGCACGCTCTCTAGGAAGTGTAGATCGAAAACATATATCTTGGATAAATGAAAGACATATTACAGAAGAAAACATTCAAAAAGCCATTGAGTGGATTATTAATGCCTATAATCGATTTAAATTACCTAAATATTGGGGAAATGGAACTAGTGCTTCGGCTGATGGCACAATGTGGGATTTATATGAAAAAAATTTATTATCAGAAAATCATATTCGATATGGAGGATATGGTGGAATTGGTTATTACCATGTCTCCGACACTTATATCGCTTTATTTAGCCACTTCATTCCTTGTGGTGTCTGGGAAGGTGTTTATATTTTGGATCTTCTCATGAAAAATAAATCTGATATTCAACCTGATACTCTCCATGCTGATACCCAAGGACAAAATGCACCTGTTTTTGGGTTAGCTTATTTACTGGGGATTCAACTTATGCCACGTATTCGTAATTGGAAAGATTTAAAGTTCTTGCGACCAAGTAAAGAGTCTACCTATCAACATATTGATGGATTGTTCTCACACTCAATTGATTGGAATTTGATTGGAAATCATTATAAAGATATGTTACGTGTAGTAATGTCGATTAAAATGGGACGAATTCATCCTTCCACGATTTTAAATAAGTTAAATACATATAGTAAAAAGAACAAGTTATATCAAGCTTTTCGAGAGTTAGGTAGTGCCATTCGCACTTTATTTTTGTTAAAGTATCTATCAGATGAAAAATTGAGAAGTACAATTCAAGCAGCCACAAATAAAAGTGAATCTTTTAATGGGTTTTCAAAATGGCTATTCTTTGGTGGTGAAGGAATCATTGCAGAAAATAATCGAGAGCGTCAAAGAAAAATCATTAAATACAATCATCTAATCGCTAATTGCTTAATTTTTTACAATGTATTTCACCTTACACGGATTCTTCATGAATATATACAAGAGGGAAATAAAATTGATGCGGAAGTATTGTCTGATCTGAGTCCGTATTTAACATTTCATGTAAACCGCTTTGGGAAATACCGACTAGATTCTAATCGGCGCCCTCCAAATATTGAATTTGATATACCTGTATCACCGATTCCAATTGAAGGAACTGGTTAATCTAAGCAAGAGCGGGGACAATTTATATAACTTCCCCTCTTGCTTTACGTTTGCGAGTGGCTCCAAAAAGAAGGAATCGTTGCCGTACCCCTAGGTTGGGAACATATTAATCTACTAGGAGAATATCATTTTAATTCGGAGAAAGTGGTCTCGTTAGATTCTTTAAGACCATTAAAACTTTCTTAACGTTGTAAAAATGGGGGAATCGTCAGGAAAATAGGCTTAGCGTTGTAAATCCGCATTTTCCTGACGGGACCCCTATAAGTTCTTTTTTAATAGTAATAATGCAATAAGGAGAAAATTAACTTTCTTCTTATTGCATTATTGCTGGCTAAGTAGTTTAGAGTTTCTTGTCCTAAGTACAAAAAGTTTAGACTTTCATGTCCCGTTATTAAGACAAGAAAGTACCTACAAAGTTTATGATAAGGACTATTTTCCAACGATTGTTCATGAGATTTTAGTTTAGAGATTCATGTCTTTGTACATTACAGAAGCAAATCCATGTGATCTTATGGGTACGTGTAGGTTTAAATGTAGGTTACTTTTCTACTCTGTAACAAGTTTAAATATATAGTATATAAAAAATAAACAAGATAGATATGCTAGTCTATAGCTACTAGTGATTGGGTGTGTAGTAGGTATATATAAAGAACCCGACATTTGTGCCAGGCTCTTTTGGGTTATATTTGAGATTAGAGTTTGTTAAATTTAGTCTTTATTTCTTCTTTTTCTTTTCGCTCATCTTTTGGTGTACGCGTGAAGCATACGGAAATATTCCTTGTACCAATAAGCTTATGAGCATCGGGTAAAAGTTTTTCCGTTTTCGCTTTATTTTCTAAACTCCGTTTTTTTCCATTTAAATCATTATTAAGGAAACTGCGAAAATATATTTTGTCTTGTTCATTATCTTTACTGGTAGGATATGAATATGAACAAGCCAATCTATCCTTAAGCAGAATATTAGCTTTTGTTGGAATAGCGTTATGTAGAGCCTTGAAAAAATATAGTGGTTTAAAAGGACCGTTTTTATTATAATCAATTTCCAGGAACTCACAAAGTTTTTTGTATAAAATCTTATTCAGATCTGCTAATGGTAAGTGAAACGATTTGTAATTTTCTTCATTTTTGTATATTAACGGTAATTCCAAAAATTCGTTAGTGCCTCTTTTAAATAAGCCCAATGTGTATACTTTATTTGCTGTATCATCATAACTTTTTTTATCATCTATATCCCTTCCAGCGGCGTATTAGTGTTGATGGGGCATTTTCTTTTACAGGTTCATTATGACATATTTTAGTTATTGATATCATTAGAATAAAGAGATTATTTTTTAATGAATTAACAAATAAAAACCCTCCATTATCAGGAGGGTTTTGCTTTCTAAATAATTTACTTTTAAATTGTAGTCCTAATATTTTATTGTAACGGTCCTAATAACCCCATAATTTCTTTGGCTTTTTGGTTTTCAATGCTATAGTAAATTTCTAATCCTTGACGATTACCTCTTATAACCTTCCCTTTCATTTTAGATAAATGTTGGGAAACTGTTGATTGTGGAATGTTTAAAATTTCGGTCATTTGGGTTACATTTAGTGTTTTATGTTTAGAAAGCTCACTGATCAGTTTTAAGCGCATTGGGTGTGCCATAACCTTTAAAAGCTCTACATCCTCTTCTAAAATCGTATTTTCTACGTGTTGATTCGCAAAACTTGTCATAGTATCTTCTCCCCTTATTTGTTCTCTTCTCTTCTAATGTCATATAACTTCTGTAATACCTAATATCATTATATTTGAATGTTCTTTGTGAATTATAATAACTAAATTATACAATATCAATTTGTGTTAGTAGTGTAGTTAATGTGTGGTTTGTATGAAGTTTTAATTTGTAATGGTCTGAATGTAGCCTATTTATTAGACGGGACAAAATAATAAAGTATTATTAGGTAATAATATTTAAGTCATTAAGTATACAGGTAAGATTAGATTAGACTTGAATTAATACTTTACATAAACCATAACTAATTAAGTTGCCAAGCTCCTTTGCTTATTGCAAACTTTATGTTGTTTTCCGTTTATTACTAATTTTAGAATTACGTAGATATTATAAATTTCCGAATCTATATTTAACTATTTTAATGTTTATATATTAAAAAGTTTAAGGATATGTGTTATTATTTATATTGCAGGAATCATAGCTACCCTGCTTTTTTTAGTTACTAAGGAGGAGTGCAATGATGAGAGTTTTAATCGAGTTTTTGTTATTTATGTGTTGCCTTGCTTCTATTTTTCAGCTTGCATTGGTAATTAGACGTTATATGGCCATAAAAAAAGATTGGTTATTATGTAAAACAAAAGTCTTTAGTCAATCATGTGTGACTGGTTGTTATATTCTAGCTTTTTTTGTATTGAGATTCTATTAAGAACCTTTTATATAAGAATGGATACTAATGAATTTTAATTACCTTAGAACAAAAAAAGAACTTAGAAACCATAATACATAAAGGTTATAAGTTCTTTTTTGCTATTGAAACATTAAGTTACTGGCAGGTTTATTATCCATTTTACGAGAGTTTACAATTTCCGTATTACTCCCTCATTAATTCCAGTCATATAATCTCCATACATATTCCTTGCGAAAAGCTCGTTTTGTACTCCTAATTCCCATTTTTCGTTTGTAGCAGCTGCAAGATAAATAAACATATCTTTAACATGTAATTCAGTCTTCTTTTTATCATAATTGTCATAATTACTAAAGGAACTTATATACCTACAATACATCTCAAACAAGTGAGTTTCATCAAAATAAGTATCTCCTATGACACTGTAAACATGATCATTTCCAAAAAGGAACTCTGTCATTTTCGATATTAGGTCAAATTGATGCTCCTTTAGTACAAACCATTCTGCACCAAGGTGCTTAGTTTTTTCTGGTTCTGATTTATCATAACGAACTGCAGATGCAAGTTTAGAAATGTAGCTTCCTGTTATCACCACTAGCATATCTGCTAATTGTAATCCAACAAATTCTTTAGAATCCTTCTCTTCCATTATATTGCCAAACCCAATATTCTCAAATGGCTTAGAAGGTATTCCCTGATCAAGAATTAGTGTAGATTGCTCAGGTTCCCATATACCGTGTAACTTATTCTCACTTAACCATAAATCAACATCAGAGCTTACCTTTTCCCAGTCAAATGATACTTTTTCAAATACCACATCATTAGCTAATTTCTTCCCATTCCCAATGTCCTTTATCATTTTTTTGTAATATGCTATTTGGTTCCTCATTCTAGCAATATTCTTATGTTTTGCCACAAATTCTTTCAAATCTTTTTGAATAGAGTATAGTATTTCATTGATTGTTTTTTCTGGATCAAAAAGATTTCTAATAACCTCTTCAGATGCTTCTAATTCACAATATTTTGTGAGACTGTATTTAAACAAAATAGCAGAGTCGATAAATCTTTTTGCTTCCAGTTGGAGAATCCACTGTGTAAGTCTAGCATCAATAACCATCGACATTTTATTTACTGAAAATAGTAAGTTAGAGACATTTGCATCTAGTAGCATGTTAAATAAATTTAAATAAAAACTACTATTTACTTCTTTCATACTTGCAACGCCGAAATTGAAATTGCCTTTTAGAATATCAATTCCTTTTAGCTCTTTCTCAACTTTATTTTTTTGTCCGCTTCTATAGTTTTCAACCAGTTCCAGGTATTTTTTGTTAACATTTTCTAGGGAATCTTCTGGAATATAAAGTACATCGGCTACATAAGAACGCATTAAATCATCACCTAGATTTATTCTTCTATCGTCACGGTATGTATTTGGAATTCTGATTGTTTCTTGTGGTCCTTTTTCATCAATAAACACTTGTCCCATTGTTAATCATCCTCTCTTCTACTTAAGTCATTTAATTTTTACTACATTGTAAATGGATAAATAGTACACTCTAAAATTGCATTTAACGTTTTTTCTTAATGTTAGTATCTACAAATATATTATATATACGATATATGTGTTTTGTATGGAGTTACTGTAAATTTTTTGGGAAGTTTTCACAAAAGTAATCTATATAAAGAAAGCCTTAACTCTAATTTTTATGAATATGCTTATAGTTCAAAAAAGATAAAAGCCCTCCTGTGAATGGGAGAGCTTTTATCTTTCATATAAGTGAATCCGATTTTATGATTTTAAAAATGAATGTCGTCTGTTATACCCCTATAACGCTGACTTCATTATTATACTAATGTATATAACGGAAATCAATATTATAGTAATAGGTAGATTCCCCTGCTGCTCATCTTTTTAATAATAACATCATAAAAATTATATTTAAACATATATAGTTTTACGGTTTTAATTATTATATACTTATACAAGTGATTTAGCTCTTTATAAGAGTTGAAATTACGTTATATATAAGGAGTGGTTTGAATGAAAAACAAATTTGTGCGTATGATCATGTTAACGCTGGTAATGATAGTATCAATTTCAGCACTTGCAGCATGTGGAAATAATCGTAACCCTGAAGAAGTTGCTACAGCGTATTTCGAAGATGCAAAAGAAGGAAATGTTAAAGATTTTGGCGAGTTATTCACTCCTGAAGCGAAGAAAATCGTTGCTTTTGTGGGCGGAAATGCAGACCTAATGAAATCAGTTAGCAAGGATCTTAAAAGCTATAAAATTCGAAAAGTCGAAGAGAAAAATGAAATTGCTACAGTAACTGTTGATGCTGTATATAAAGATAATCCTAAAAAGGTAATCGTAATTGAACTAGAGAAAACGGATGATGGTTGGAAAATTAGTAAATCATAAAAAAACGGTCTAGAATTCTAGGCCGTTTTTTTTACTTCCTCAATCTTCTTCAAAATCACGTAGACTAGCAAGTAATTCTGTGAATGTTGAGCAAACAGGATATATTGCTTCTTCTATGTTATCCTCCTCATGCTCCCAAAATACTACTGTTGGTGATTCAGGACTGTTACGGTAATCAAAACATAGATGATTCCCAAATGAATCCTTGCCAAAAGGATATACTTTATTTGCTAATCTATCTTTTATATCATTATAAACTTGAATGATTGAATTTCTACTTTCTAAATCAAAAGTTAAAAGCTTACTAAATACATTCTCATCCTGTCCAGGTACATCAAATATTTTTGGTCTTGGATAACCACTATCATATTTTTTTACACATTCCACAAAATCCATAGGGAATTTTATGTTAAAATATTGTTCTACTTTCTGGATGTTTTCATCTGTAATTTCTTTTTTATTTACTCCAATCCAAGTAACGTTGCTCATATATAATCCTCCTTACTTATCGCTGTCTTTTCCCCAAATTTTATATCCACCAGTGTGGCCTGTTTTCCTATGTGTTTCATAATCAACAAGTTGCATTCGTCCTGCTTCTTGATGATGATGCCATGTATAATTTTCTGGTACCTCACCTAGTTTAAATAACTCTATTTCTTCTTCTGTGAATTTTGCAGCTAATTTAGGGTCTTTCATTATTTGTTCGTATAATGCTTTACTACATATTCTATCATGTGTTGGTCTAGACTTTTTAAAATCAGCTTCTTTTAATTTAACTTCAGAAACGGGTTTAAAGATAGGAAAACCATCTAAATCATACGGAATGCCTGTAACTGGATGTTTATCCCCCGCTAGCTCACCCAATCTTAATCTTATTGTTTTCGGACCATTTGGACCCTCATAAGTATATGGAGCTGCTTTCTGTAAGTACTGTTTAATACTACCGACTCCCGCATATGAAAGGTGGTTTCCAACCTTGAATTCATAGTTGTTTAATATATGTAGTGCATTTCTATATGCCGGAGAATTAATTACAAGTGATTTTCCTTTAGTAAAACCTGTAATAGCAGCTACCTTTCCAACTTGTCCTGCTTTACTAAGACCTTTATCACCCAGAAGCCCGAGTCCTAACGTTGCTATACCATAAGCTACATAATGCTCTCTACTTTCCAGATCCCCATTCCAAAATTTATTCATAAATGTATCTGATACAGTATTCCATGCAGCAGGAATAGTCTCCCTATAGTTTACAATCGCATCTCGCATATTAAGCCAGGTTTCTTTATCACCTAAGGATATCAGTCCTTCCCACGCATCCACTGCACCATCTACAAACCCATTAGAAATACCAGTCCACGCAGCATTTAAATCTTTTTTATTGAAAAAAGACTCTTCTGATTTTGGAGGGAGTTTTCCGCACATGGCTCCTTCTTGAATATCAGAGTCAACTAAATTTCCGCCATACAATTCATCCGCTTCTCGGAATTTAACAGCTGCACGTTCTAATTCTACTGCGATTTTATCTAATTCTTGCAAGATGTTAAACATCATTGGCTTTGCTTCATTAAACATCTGATAGAAACGATCACTGCTTGCTCCGCTCCACTGAGAAGCTATATATTCAGTTTGAGAGTATAAATCTTTATGTATATATTCTAATGACGACCTCGTATTTCTTACGGTTTTAGCAGCTTGTTCTAATTGTTCCGGTGTTACCTTAATTTGTGTGCTCATTCCATCCCTTCTTTGCATATATATTATGAAAATTATAACATATCATTATTTCATTAATGGTTATCATTTGAAAATATCCGTTCCTAAAAAAGATAAAAGTTACAACAATAGTTGCAACTTTTATCTGAAATATTAATCTTCCTTGATTTCTTCCCAACACTCATCACATACTTTATCCGTAGGGGAATTCAATGTTTTTCCACATTTCATACATTTCCCTACATGATTAGGATGCTCGCAATATAGGCAAGTACCTATTTCAAATCCGTTATCTTCTGATAAGTTGATGCTATATTTATTACATTGTTCACAAGGAAAGGATGCTATGTCATCTTCTTCTATTTCAGGCATATAATTCTTCATAAAATAGGAAATTTCAGTTTCAATTATTTCGAGGTCGTCAATATCAAGCTCTGCCTCATTGTCTGGCATATATGTTCCTTGATCATCATCAAAGTATGAACTCCCGTTTGTAAACGTGATTTTAAAGGTAGTTTGCGGAGTGTTGTTATAAAATAATATAAAGTTCACTGTACTTTCACCACATTCAGAACTATCAAGTGCTACTTCTGTTGCCATGTGTAATGTACAATCAAAGTAATTATGGGTGATTTCGAACGCTTTTTCATTATTTAATAAATTTTGTTCTTCAAATTCTAACTCGATGTCACTACGATAATATAACATTTCTTGTAAATTACCAAACGCTTCAGAGACTATCGCTTTAAACTTTTCTAGGATTTCATCTTCATCTAGAATTTCTACTGCTGCTTCTTCACGTATTCTTCTACGATAATGAAGTTCTGCTTCATTATCGCCCATCATTTGCATAACTTCTTGTTCTTCTAGTTTTTCAAGATATTTTTCCATTTCCGAATCTAAATGATTATTGAATTTTTTTTCGGCTTCTGTAATTATTCCTAATAACTCTTCCATGATTTTTTTGTATTTTTTAAACAGCTTTATATCTATTAATTTGTTATGGGCTACGTGATTTCTATCCTCACAAAAGCCTTTCCACTTGCCTATAAATCTATCTAAATCACAAGAAAACCATGGCTCAAAGAATTCTTTACCAAAGTCCTTATCTACTTCCAATGTATCCTCTAAAATACCTGTTAATTTTTTTTTATGCATATCTAATTTTTGTCCATTTAATAAATCAGTCATAATATATTGGAATTTTCGAATGTCCGGATTGTCTGTATTTGGAGAAGCGAATAAGTTAACTTCTTTTACTTTATGTGTTTTAAAGGTCAAAATACTTATTAAATCTCCGGTATCTATAGACATTAAACTTGTATGTATATTTTTAAAACTATGTGAACGCCCTTTAAATTGTTCATCTCTTTCTTTATATCCTTGAACGAGCTTGGTAGGCATATATGTTTCCCACCAATTTCCACCTAAATTATAGAATAGAATTGTATTAATTAATCTTCTTAATGCGTTCTCTACTTTATGAACCTCGCCGTATAATATATCTGAAAACCTTTCAGCTTGTATATCTTGTAGCCACAGACATTCTTCCCATTCAACTAGCATTAAATCTTTTAACTTGGTTTTTAAATTATGTAGATTCGGATCTAGATGCGTCCAATAATCTCCAGATATTTCTACTTTTAATTGTGAAATTGTATTTGACCTGATATAGGTAAATGAGATAATAAATTCATTTATATTATCTATCACAATTGCGCATTTTCTAGTTTTAGTATTGGCCGAAAAAAAATTAAAATCATTTGTCCTCAAATCTTTTTTGATGTTCTCCAGAAGTTTTTTCGTATAACTTTCGAAATCAAAATCTGATTCTGAATTCTTTAGATTAATCATTACGAACTGTACTAATTCGCTCATCATGTAGTCCCCCATTAAATTTAAAAATAACATGCACTTAATGAAAGAATATAGAAACCTCTCATTCCTCTATTAGTTCTATTTTCTTCATTTATTGACCAAAAAATAAAAATATGGTATGTTTACTGTAGATTAGATATATATTGAATGCATATCCAATATATATTAAGTATAGTACTTAACTGAATTGCATAAACTAAAAAAGACGAGATGCGTCAACATCCCGTCCCATAACTGCTACTGTCAAGGTGGCTGTTATTATGCATTATCTTTTTCTTTTAGACCCACGCTTGTACTTTGGTCGGTGAAGCGCGGGTTTTTTGTTGTCTTTTTTTTCGAATTGCTTTTTCAGTGCGTATGCTGAAACCTCACGCACAACTGCTCTTGCAATTTCTTTTAAAAGTTCAAACAAAAATTCCATGTTATATCACCCCCTTTCCTTCCAAATGGAAAGAAGGGATAATAACAAGCCCACCTTCACACGATATACAGTTATACTCCTATTTTATCATATTCCTATTCATTTAAATAGAGAATCCACAATGATACATTCATTTTTGAATAATCTAGTTTACTATAATTAAAATATGTTTACTCGAAGGTTTTCACACTTAACCATAAATTTTATTAGAAATAGTAATTTTTTTGAATTTTATAATATTTATTTATCAAGTTTTAAAGATTTTAAACACCTGTGGTATATGTTACCATTTTATTAACCTATTAGTTACATTATTCTAATAAGTTAATAAAATAATAAGGGGGATTATTTATGTCAAAGTCAAAAATTAAAAAGATAGTTGGGGCGCTAAGTTTAACATCTTCATTACTTATTTCTGCAATGCCGGCAAGTGCTGGTTCAGGATTAATATGGGTTAGAGACAAATACCCTAATGCATATGAATTTGATTATAATGGCGCCAAGGGGACAGTTAAAATTTTTTACAGAGATAAAAAAGGAAATACTAAAACAAAGATAGAAAAATGCCATATGGATAACAACACATGTTATGTACCAGATAAATGATAAAAAAAGCACTCAATTCGAGTGCTTTTTTTACCTTGAATAAAATCGTCTTAAATTTCTCATCACCAATTCCAAAATTCTCTATATATAGTATATATGTTACTTTTTTTGTATTTTAAGAGAATTTTTTTGGAGCACACTCAAAAAAGGGGCTCTCAAATTCGTTTATAAAGAGCGTTGGTTATATCAGCAATACAATAAGATTCGATAGTTGTAAAGTTTCTTAAAAACAAAAATAGACCCCTTATAACGTTTTTCGTTTTTTAGGGATCTATTCTTTCTGGGATTCTATTCTTCTATTTCTTCTTTTACTTCTGCAGATAAAATGTCTTCAGCAAACTTCTTGTAGCCATTATACCCCTTCTTTGCAGCCTTTTTCTTTATTGCTTCTACTACTTTTTCATCAAGATAGAGACTTAAATGCTGCTTTTTTTCTTTCGATTCCTCTTTTGAACGGTTTTCAATTTTTTCTTTGAAAACTTCCAAATCCTTTTTTAAGTACAATCGTTCAGTAGATTTCCCTTTAGCAATCTCTTTAAAGGGCAATATCCCGTCTTTAGCGGCATTATGAACGTAAGTCTTAGACTTATTTAGAAATTCAGCTGCTTCTTTTAATGTTAAAGAGTCTTTGTATAATTCCTCTAACTTTTTTACATCTTCTTGTTCAAAGCGATATCCGCCATCTGCTTTCCAGGTAGCCAGATTGATAGGTTCGATCTGTTTATACTTAATTAAATAGCCTAATTGATTTTTTGTTAAACCTACCCTATCGCATACCTCTTCTAAAGATAAATAGTCCATTTCTCACCTCGTCCGAAACTTTCATTCTAGCTGTTGTTTAAATTTTCTTAGTTGATACTTTGTTAAACCTGTTTCTTTTACTACATCTGTAATTGAGTACTCCTTATACTGCAGATACTTAAATGGATTCTCCATATAACGTTCTCGTACCTTATTAAATGTACTCTTTTTCGATAAAGAATTCAATTGCTCTCCTTTCTCTCGGATGGAATCGAAAATGGACAACCTTTACAATGTTTGTAGTTTCTCTGTTTTGCCTGTTCTTGCTCATCTGTACAATTCACTGATAGGTTGTTCAGAGGGCAAATTGAACAATGGGTATCTTCTAAATTATGGATTTCTTGTAAAATTTTCAGACGAAGACTAGTCAAAAAAATCTCCTCCTACCGCATTTGGATTGAAATGTACAAAAAAATCAATTAAATATTTCCATTATACATTATCTAAACAGAAACGTTAAATAATAAGGTAAAAAATATATTTAAACATTTCATTCTATACCACAATAAATTATGTATTTATTGTGGTATAATTAGAATCATAAAATTTTATAAAAATATATGTGTATCTTTTCATTCTATTAAAAGGTGTGTGTAAATTTGAATATTATAAATTACGAACATAATAATCAACTTGTAAAATCTAAATCGGATTTTTTTGATAGCAGTCATTTCGAAAAAATTATGGGTTTGGGTATCCGTAATATTGACTACTCCCAATTAAGTGAAGAATCATTAGTTTATTTATTTTTACATGATGAGCCTTCTTTAACGAAAAAAAGAAGTGAGCGAACTAAACAACAGTATCTGCACGATCTTTCTCATTTTCTTCGTTACATAAAAGAAACCATTGGAACCATCCAGGAGCTATCCCATAATGATATGGAAATCTACTTCTATCAACTAAGTAAGAAGTACGCGGCCACCACATTACGTCGAAAGAAAACAGTGGTTCAGCAGTTTTTAAAATATGTGTATGATAACAATGGACTCTCTGACAACTTTAGTAGTCGTCTCAAAAAAGTATCTGTAAAAAAAGAAGAGCTAGTCAATCGTGATCTCTTTCCAGAAGAAGTGAACGAAATTCTAGATACATTGAAGAAAACGAATTTCTTTATGTATTCCTTGTTTTTCCTTCTTACAACTACTGGACTCCGGATTGAGGAAGTTGCAAATGCAAAGTGGGCTGACCTTGCATTCCACCCTTCTTTAAATGTTTATCTCCTACGTGTAGTTGGTAAAGGAAATAAAACGAGAGAAGTTCGTATCTTTGAAGATGTACTTAACGATCTCTGTCGTCTTCGTCAATTACGAAAACAAACGAGTGAATTAGATGCCTCTAGTTCATCTGCCTTTCTACCTAAAGCGGATGGTTCTCATTATAGGGCCGACTACTTATCAAAATATGTAGCAGAAAAAATTGAAGAAACTAATTTACCATTTCTGCGTTACCGAAAAGATAGAATAACTCCTCATACCTGTAGACACTTCTTCGCCAATCATTTAATGGGAAAAGGAGTCGAACTTAAGAAAATACGTGACTATTTAGGACATGAGTCTATTATGACGACGGAACGTTATTTAAGAGAACGTACAAGACGTCAAAACTTGGCCACAATAGATATCGGAAATTCGTTATTTTAGTAAGTATATATATAATAGGAAGAAACTCGATTGATGTATCGTTTTCTTCCTATTTTTCTGCTCATAGAACTCTAAATATCTCTCTTTCATCATAACATTTACACTAACGTTATAAATCAGAAAGGAATAGGTAAAGATATGTCCCATTTAAGCAAACGACTTGCTGAATTGCGAAAAAAACGAGGATATACGCAAGCCGATATATCACATCGCCTAAACATCGCCCGTACTACTTATGCAAATTGGGAATATGGAAAAGCTGATCCTGATGCAGATTCGATAATGCGGATTGCAGAGCTACACAATATCTTCATAGATGAATTGTTCGGAAGAAATAATCCTCTAGAAAGTAAATTAGAATCTATTAAAGTAGCGTTAGCAGATATACCTGCTGAAAAGCAACAAGAAGCGCTGGATGTTCTTATTAATTATACATATTTCATTAAGAAGCACTTTCTATCATAAGGTAAAAAATAAGTTTGAAATTCATGAAAAGGTATGTGTTTGGATCATCTATCCATACCTTTTTGATATTTGTGAATGATAAACTCTACATAACGATCTAAATAATCTGAATTATTAAAATGAAATCCATCAGTAGCAACTAATATCTTATTTAATGCATCAAACTAATTATTCTAACAAACCTGTATAGTATAATTACATATTTATAATGCCAAAGATCTATTTCTTCTTTTGTCTGCATAGCTCATATTAACAATTAATTTTGTATTGCTCGGAAAAATAAACAGCCATACACTGCATTAACCCTAAAACAAGAACGTTTGTTCTTATTATATTCCCACTTAACTTAAATAATCAAGTCGTTTCATGAGAATACGTTCGTTTTCTAAAAGAAATTATGTATTTTTCTTGAATTTATATTCATATATATAGAATGTGTGATTATTTATGCTAAAATGAATGTGATATGAAATATTGCTAATATATTTGCCATTATAAAAGTAGTGTTTTTAGAATCATGTTGGTTTAAGACAAAGAAAAAGACATCTATAGAGATGTCTTTTTCTTTGTAATGTACTAAGAAGAATGTTGTTATTTAACCAATTGCTGTTGGATTTCCTTAATTAAAAGTTCCGCCCCTTCTGGACTAAGAACAATTTTATTATTTGCTAATGATATATTTTTTTCTGAAATATCACCAGTTATTGCACAAGCATCATAAGATTTATATTTTTGTAAAATAATCTTTTCATCTTCTACAAATATTTCTATAGGATCTTTTTCTGCAATTCCTAATGTTTTTCTTAACTCTTTCGGAAGAACAATTCGCCCTAATTTATCTACTTTTCTTGTAACACCTGTTGATTTCATGTTTAAATCCCCCCTTTATTTTTTATATTTCTAGCTACTATCTGCATGTAATACTACAATTATATATCTAAATTCCTTTGTCGCCTTTTATCTCATTTTCCCTTTCTTTAGCTTCTAAGCTAAATTTAGCGTAAGTCATTATTTTTTCTAGTTCATTTTTGGAAGCATTATAATCTTTAATATAACGTTCTTTTCTTCCAGGACTCATATATTTATTTTTTTTCATTTCGTTTATTGTTTCTATATTCATGACTTTTCGTTTTCCCTTTTTCTCATATAAAAGTTTTAGATGTATAGCTAGGCCTATACTCCAAAGAGTAAAACCAATAATGAAAGATTGTAATGGATGTGCTGAAAGAGAATGATCAATAATAATGAAATAGAGAAAATAAATAATTGAGATTGCAAACAAAAATGAATTATAGTATTTTTGTATATTTTTGTATTTATGTATTTTTATTTCGTGTTGTTTTTTTCTCATTTCAATAGTCTCTAACATGTATAAATTATCTCCTTTTAAATAGGACCAGGTGGTTATTTTTTATACTATCCCCTTTTAACACTAAATAGAAATAATAGTGAAGCCAAAGGGACTATTCCTTTGATATTGCTAGTGTTTGCGCCCCTTGTTTACTTATGTTTCACTAACAACAAATAACCTTATATATTGATTATATAATTAGAGTTAAAGACGAACAACAATAAACTTCATGAAGTTTATTGTTATTTAGTTAAATGGCTAGAAATTCAATAGTATTGCTATTATATATCTATAAATAAGTAAAAGGATGTTCAATATGACTATATGTAGCTACTTCCATTTTAATTGAAATTTCAACTATATAAAGTAACACTTTTAATATAAGTAAGGGAGCGATTACTGTTGAAAATGACAAAAGGAGATTCAATACTCCGTTTGCTGACAGAAATTAAATTAGAGCTGAAGGAAACAAAAGAAGCTATTGAAAAATTAGATGAGAGATTAGAGAAAATAGAAAAACAAACACTTTCTACAAATTCATTTAAACTTGCTCTAAATACTCGAAAAGAAAAAGATTGGAAATATCCTTCTAAGATGAAATGAATTAGATTGATATTTTTCATTTTAGAATATATAGAAACAAGTAGAACATCTAAATAGGTACCTTTAATCATTTAATATAGATATCGCAATATAAAGTACAATGAACATTGTTTTCTTTCTTACTACCACACGGAAATTGTCCCCTAGCTCATGCTAGGGCTTTTTCTAATAACCCAATATAACAAAAAAGACACTTACTTCCCATAAAGTAAGTGTCTTTTTTGTTATTCTATCTGCGCAATAGGAAGAACATGATGATCAGCAGCAATATGCTCAGGGAAGATAAATCCCTCTGAGTCAGTAAGAAACTCTACACCTATTTTTTTAAAACACTCATTTACAAACTCGGAACATATATATTCATTATTGTCTTCGTGTCTCCCTATTCCTAACCCTATCCGAGCAACAATTTGAGCAATTTCATTTTTATCGTATCCACTGTTTAATAAACTAAAGCCAACTTTAATAAGGTTTCTAATCATTTCACTATCATCGTTAACATTTTGCAATAATTCATGACGAGCAATAAATAATGAACCATTATATCTGTTGTTAGAGTTCTCATAGTTTTTTATATAATGCTCTAGCGGGACTATCCTGACTCCATCGTCCTCAACACTTTCCATAATAAGCGTATGTTCTCCCCATTTTACAATAATCCCCGTATGACTAAACATTGATTCAGAAACCTTTTTAATTAATTTACTCACCAAATAGTTACCTGAACATAAAAAATATCTCCTGTTTTTAAAACATTGATTAAATTTTCATATTTATCAATTTTTATGTTATTAAATTTATCTGTTCCCATTACATAGTTCACAACCTCACCTATGGAAATTACTAAGAAGAGTTTCTTTAATCTATTATAAAGTTTATTATTTAAAATCAGTCATATTTTATTCGTTAATATCTCTAAAATTTTTGATTATCATATAGGCCTCACCATACCATTTCGGGAAAATTGTACGTTTAAACACAATTTGGACACATTTTAAGCGTTTCCTGTACGTTAAGAGACATCTGTCCAGAAAACCTTATGTTTATGGACAGACGATAAAACTCAATAATATCAATGCTTTCTAGCTATAATCGCGTTCATAAAGTGTGTATATAAATCAGTGTTCAATTAAACTTTGTATTTTATCTTTATGAACATATACTCATCTAAAAGAAACACTGTAATGACAAAGGTCTGTAGTCCTTAGCGTACAATTTTCCCGAAATGGTGTCGTGAGGCCTATAAGGGGAATTCCATATTGAAGGAATAATCCCTTTTAAAATCCATCGACGAAGCTCGCACGGTCTTTGCTGTATTTTGTCAGAATGGAAATTAATAGATTATATTATATGTTACCTTTATCAGTAATATATAAAAAGATTTATAAAAAGAACTCCTAATACACACAAGAGTCCTTTTTATAAATTATTCTTTTTCATTTCTTTTTCATTTCTTTTTCATTTCTTCTCACGTACTTTTTATCTTTCATTGAATATACAATTCTCATGTATTAAGAACTCAGTGAATTACACATCCGTCCCTAGCATTTTTTCAATACTTGCTAGTATTTCTTTTTTATCTACTATTAAAGGCAGCGAATACACAGCAGTATTTTCTAAATCTTCTCTTCTATATCGTATTAATGATTGTATCTTCACCTTTGGAATCCCTTGTTTCTCCAGGTATCGATACACCGATACTTTATATCGAAACTTTAAATTCAGATCATCTATACCATCTAATAAGTCTTTGAGACTATATAATCCCATAGGTAATTCGCTAACCGGAAACTCTTCAACAACTTTATTCATTAAATCTGTTTTCGAATATAGAAGACTTGTCTGCTGTAGCGCTATAGTTTCAAACATCTTTGTAGTAGTAGTTTTTTGTTCTTGTTTTTTAGCTAATCTCATCATTTTCTCCCTGGATGCGATGCTTAACTCGTCCAAGTAATACCGTTGCCGATCAACAAGCAAAACTGACTCTTTCAACAAGAATTGTTGAAACTCACTTCGCGAAAATAATTTACGTTTCGTGAACAGCTCCACATATTTACTACCCTCACAATGTGTAAATAAAGCCTTATTTGCTACAGAGTTAATATATACATGATAGATGCATGGCGCTATGTTCCTTTGTACATAGTCATAACTACAACTAAGATAATCAGCCATTTCTTCAATTGTTATATTAAAATCATCTTCTATCAATTCTAGGTATGAAGATGCTATCTCCTCCAACGAAAGCCCCTTACCAGGTATCTTAATTAAAAACTCACTATCCACTTATCTTCCACTCCCTTTAATAGTCATACACTACTTTAGAAAGAAGTTTGCTCATAACCATCTATATTGCGGGCTTAGGTGGAGTTTCCCTGAAAGTAATCCCTTTTTTAGTGATTGTACAATGGTATACATTTTCATTAACGGATTGTTTCTTACTAGCAGCAAATTTTATTTCTTCTCCAAATTCTTTCATACACATACCTAATGAAATATTAACATGTAATCTTTCTTCTAATCGGTTTCTTATTTCATCCATACACTCACCTAAAGGGACAAAATGTGGAGCTTTCAAGTCCTTTAATTTATAATTATTAATATTTCCAAATACATAAAGAAAAGGTTCATTTTTATCGTGATCAAAGCCCCCAATTAAATATGCAGCATTTACCTTAATTTCTTCTAATGGTTTCTTTTTAGAAAAGACCCTGCAAATGAAAGATTTCTTTTTGTGAAGTTCTTCCGCATATTCTTTTTTTCTGTTCATAAGCTCTTCTCGGAAAATAGACTGCGATTCTTCAACCAACTCTCCTAAACTTATATTTGGATTTTGTTGAAACACCTGCATCAGTCTCTTTTTAGATTTCACAGTTGCTTCAACATCACCTAATGCAGCTAAAACAATATGATCAGAAAGCTGAATGATTTTATTTGCCCACTCCTCTATAGAATGTGAAAATTCTTTTCCATTAAATATACTTCTCCTACGATCAGCAGAAATTTGCACATAGTTTTCAAAAATCCCTCCGATTATTACTGTCATTACTTCCTAATCCCCTTTCATTTCATTTAAGTATCACATTATATGTTTTCATCATACCAAATACAAACTATATATGTTAAGTATATAGGTAACATATATAAATTACCTTTCAAGATGACGTTAATTCAACTTAAAGATTCGATATTTCCCCAGGATACAATACCTTGTTTAGCAATTTGTTACAGCCATTAATTAATCGTGAAATTCCTTTCTATATTATAAACTTTTCTATTATATTTTAAATCCCTCTTCATAAAAGAACGTAGGTTCGTGTATAATAAGAACAGACGTTCTTTTATGAAGAGGGGGGAATCACAGTGTATGACTATTCAATCCTACCGAATAGAATCATCTTATGTGTGGATCTACGGAGTTTTTACGCTTCAGTTAGTTGCATCAAAATGGGATTAGATCCTATGCATACAAAATTGGCTGTAGTAGGTGATGTGAATAGAAATGGTTCAATCGTTCTAGCTGCAACCCCACCATTAAAAGCATTAGGTGTAAAGAAGATGGCAAGATTATACGAGATTCCTCGCAGAAAAGATATTCTTGTTGTAAATCCAATTATGAGTACTTACATTAAATGCTCCAATTACATAACAAAATTAGCTTTGCAATACGTTCCTATTGAGGATTTCCACCAATATTCCATTGATGAATTCTTCATGGATATTACGGACAGTATTCATTTATTTGCCCAAAATCCTTATGAATTCGCAATGAAATTTAAGCGTGAAATATACGATCATACACGAATTGAATGCACCATCGGAATTGCTCCTAACCCACTCATGAGTAAGGTTGCCCTAGACATTGAAGCTAAGAAGAACAAAGATGGAATTGCTTTTTGGCAGTACGAGGATATACCTACCAAACTATGGAGCATACGACCCCTTAATAAATTTTGGGGCATATCATATAAAACAGAAGAAAAGTTAAATAGAAAGGGAATATACTCTATTGGAGATTTAGCCAATTATCCCCTTAAATACTTAAAACAAAGTTTCGGCAAGATTGGAGAAGAATTACACTTACATAGCCACGGAATCGACTTTAGTCGCATTTCAGAAAAATATGTTCCTGCCACAACTTCTATTGGGAAAAGCCAAATTTTAATGCGTGACTACACAATAGAAGAATTTCCGATTATTCTACTGGAACATATAGAAGAAGTTTGTTATCGGCTTAGAAGACAAAATAAGCTTGCTAAAACCGTTCATTTTTCTGTCGGTTATAGCAAAAGTTATACCGGTGGCATTAGAAAAACGCATACTTTAAACCGCCCAACAAATCTAACAATGGATATTTATAATATCTGTACATACTTTTTGCATCAACAATATACTGGCGAACCTATTCGCAGCATAAACGTATCCTTAACAAACTTACTTCAAGAAGGAGAAGAACAAATTTCTCTTTTCGATAACGTACCAAAGAGAGAACAAGAAGTGAGGTTAACAAAAGTAATGGATGAAATACGCACAAGATTTGGGAAGAACAGTATTTTACGAGGGATTTCCTACACGCATAGCGCTACAGCTAGACATAGAAACACATTAATAGGGGGACATAGATCGTGAATAACGCTAATATGCCAAAAGGAAGAGGTATGGTCAAATGGTCTCCGTTCGCAGCAATGCCTGAACAATTTGCTGGTATCCGTGAAATCATTAAAGAGAAAAACAAAGTGACTCGGCCGATCTTAACCGCTGAAGAAAAAGAACTGATCGAGAACATATTATTATGTTCCTTATTATCTGAAGAAGAAATACTAATTACATATTATGAAGATGGTTATTTACTCTCTAGCTATATGAATGTTGTTGGTATCGACCAGCAACATAGCGCTATCACATGTACAGATGCTTTTTATAACAAGATAAACCTGCAATTTTCTAATATAATAGATGTAAAATAGAATCAATTACTACACTCACGTTTGGATCATTAATCAATAACAAAGAATCATCTTACCCTTAAATGCCCTGGAAGATGTAAGATACTCAACTATCACTGATCTCTTGTCAATAGGGACAAAGATTAGCGTCGAAATCACGTTCACAATAAAAAATCGTAAAGGGACTGCACAAATAATGACAAATTCAGAAGTTAGAACAAAATTAACACATGAAGAAACAATTAAATTCCTTAAAGATTTAATGGATAAAGATATACAAATAACTCAAAGATACTTACAAGAAAATGGATATCATAGTTATTTGAACTACATTTCAAGATATATGGGAGGTTTAACAAAAGTAAAAAAAGAAATTGGATATGTGAAAAAATCAACTAAATTACACAATGATAATGAAATTTATACACTATTAAAAAAATTAGACTCAGAAGGAATAAACATAACTTCTCGTTATCTAATTAAAAATTACAAAACACAATATGGCCACATTAGAAATAACATGGACGGCTTAACAGAAACATTAAAACAATTAGGGATAAAAACAGTAGTGAAAAGGGAAGGAATTAAAAGAACAAAAAGAAAATGGACTAAAGAAGAAGTTATTACAGAAATGAAAAAATTCATTGATAGTGGTGAAAAATTAAATTCTACAAATATAATAAATAAAAACAGTAGTTTGTATCATGCATGTGTAAATATTTTCGGTTCATATAAAAATACAATTGAATATTTGGGTATTAATTATAACTATATATCACAAGTTAAAAAACTCACTCCCGTAGACATACAAAACGAGTTAAGAAATCTATACGAAAAGGGTGAAGATATATCATCTCAAAACATGCAACAAAAATATAGAAATTTGCATGCAAGTTGCCAACGCGTTTTTGGTTCTTATAAAATTGCTATCGAATCAATAAATTTAAACTATGATGATATTAGAAAAACAAAAACATGGTCAAAAGAAAAAATTTTAAATGAAATTAAATCACTAAACGATAAAGGTGAAGATTTAACCTCCAAATACGTTTCCGAAAAATACAATGAATTACATCACGCATGTAAATGGTATTTTAATTCTTATGAAGAAGCGGTTAAACAGGCTGGAATTGACTACTACAATATTACAAAAAGAAAAGTATGGTCTAAAGAAAAAGTGAAAAATAAATTATTAGACCTTCATAATGAAGGAATCAGTTTAACGCCTATGTATTTAATTAACAATCATAGTGAAGTATATAAATCTTGTGTGAATTATTTTGGTTCATACTATAACGCTTTAAATGAATTTGGTATAGATTATACATCAATCATTATGGACAACCCACTTGAAAGAAGCAAAGGTCTAATACTAGAAAAGATTATAGAAAAAGTTTTTGATTGTTTATCAGTTACCTATATAACACAAGAAAGAACACATATAAGTGATGATGTTTGGATTATACCAGACTTTAAAATAACCAAAATGGACATGAACTTACACAACTTATTTAAGTCATCACCTAATCAAAAATTATGGATAGATTCAAAATTATCCTATTGGACATGTTTTACATCAAACACACATAACAAATACAAAGACCATTGCGAAAAGTTAGTCTTTATCTATTTAAGAGGACATGAAAAACCAGAATACATTAACGATAAAATGACAAACATATGTATATTTGAACTCTTACCATATATAAAAGATGAGGAAAAACGCCACGAAATCAACATTGAATTACTAAAATTGCTAGAAGACAACCCAAAGGAGAATAACTAAAGTAACAAAAAAATTATTTATATTTAAACTAATGTACGAAAAGGAAAATAATTTCTCACACAATAACAAAAAGTAAAAAAACAAAAACGTATTACTCGAAAAAGGTATTGATTTAGAGTTGATTAATTAAACTGTAGCATCCATAGAGGATGCTTTCTTTCTTTGCTATATAAAATTTATATAATAAATGAGAAATTAACTAAGCACACAATTGAATACTGTAACTATCATATTCAAAGCTAAAATATTTAAAACAAACGTTTGTATAATTTCCCTATACCTAATTTCATTATCGCATAAATGAAAAAAGATAAGACATTTACATCTATTCAAGAATTATAGTTAGTTATAACATAGAACTCATTTTCTTATAGTTAATTACTCTTGAATATTATTATATGTTTTTCTATAAGAATCCTACATTCTTCTCTATTTACATATGTATACACTTTTGTTGATTTATTATAATATCAACTTTGATTTAAAACTGTTTATATAAAATCAATAAATGAGATTTTTAGAGGAAGGGCGGACCTTTACTTATTAATTCACATAATTTTCAAACATTAAAACCCAGGATGTTAATATTTGTTATATAATGGAATCAAGCTGTAATCAATATGGTTTCCCCGTTATGAATAATGAGATAATTTATGTGTCCCGTGTATTCGCTTTAAAGCAAAAAGAACTTGTAGTGATTTCTACAAGTCCTTTTTTTATTTTTAAATTCAAATCAATGAAAATCCAAGATAGGTCCCCTCATTTGGCCCTTAACTAGAAAAAACATCTATTAATCCTACTAGTTGATTTTCTAAACACATGCTATTTATCAATTAACAAATTAATTGGGAACAAATTTCTTAAAACAGGGATACTCTGGATAGTTTTATCTAGTTCCTTCAAGCTTTCCTTCCTCTCATTAGGAGATACCTGCAAACCACCAACTAAACTTTTCCCTTTAAATATAATAGTATCTGTTTTTCCTTGTTTCAATTCAATTAATTGATATTCATTTTTTGACATCATATAGTGATTATTATTTATTGTAAGAGGGGATGCGAGCATTCTATTTTTATCTTTATCTAACATAACAAACTCTTTCCCGTGATATTGTACAATTGTATAATCTTCTTTTTTCTCAGCCTTTGTATATCCATATTGAAAGAAAATCCATGATGAACCTATACCAATTATAATGATTATAATCCCTTTTATTCCCCAGTTACATTGCTTCCAAATATAAGCTAATGGGTTTCTTCTATAAATAGCAACAATCCCTCTTAAACATAGCTTTAAAAGTCCATTCTTAATTATTCCTGACTTCAATTTTTTTAGGGAAAGTACAATAAATAAAAATAGTAACATTACAAGTAAAATGATAAAAAGTGCCCATACTCTAGTACTTAATAGATTAGCTACATTAAAATTATATGAATCCTTTAATACTAAAAATGGTAGATAGCTAAGGACTAGCATAAGAAAAATTCCATTTGTAATTGCATTTATAGGAGCAAACTCTTTCCTATCATAGATAGTTCCTATCACTTCCTTAAAACTACCAACTTTATTTAAATCTGTTTCAATAATTGAACTTGAAAACTCACCTATTTTCGAATAAAATTTTTCTAATTTTACTCTTATAAAAGTTTCTTTTTTAGGAGTGCTTTGCCTTGCATCCAGTATGTTTATTATAAAACTTGCGCACCAAATTAATACTCTTGAAATAAAATATAAAATACATATCCTGAGTATCAAAGAAGAAACATCATATACAGAACTAACAATTAAAGATACATCTAGATCACTTAAACTAATATCATCTATACCATAGTAATCTCTAATCCCCTTTTGAAAAGAATAAGAGAAAAAGTAGATGGCTCCTGTAAGAATTGTGATAATCCACGCAGTATCTTGTAAATAAGATGATCTATCCTTTTGTATTTGCGTATCTTCTTTTTCCATTTGATAATTTTTTCTTTTTATTCTCTTTCTCACCAATACACACCCTATCTAACTAATTCTTTTAAACACTTCTAATACCCAATAGCAACTTTACAATATATCTCTATCTTTTAATAACATTCTATCATTAGTTTTACTGTAGCAATAAAAGTTTCTGTAAAACCCTGTGCTTAGAATAAAAAGAGCAGATATCTAGCATCTACTCTTTTTTATAGGGATATCGCTATCAAGCTAACAAAACAAAACAAAACAAAAAATAAACATTTAGCATTCGGTGTTGTTTTACGGGATACCAATTAGATATTAAACATTTTCTTAAGTAATGTTTTTTTATAGAAGCTCCAACTAAATGTATTAATCCTTACGCTAGGCACTACAACAGTAGTAATAGTTAAAATGAAGGTGATTATATATAGTAAGGCCAATCCCCAAAAAACTAATTTATTTTCTGTAATTTGTTTAATGAAAGATATATTCAAAGAATTTGCCAAGAAGATTAAACCATTGATTGGAACCAAGATTATTGAAAGTAATTGTGCCACTTTTCTAGAATTATCGATAACCTTTAGTTTATTAATATTACGTATATTATTAAACTCATTAACCTTTTCTATTAGCTTCTCCTTTAAAGTAATGATGATATTCTCAACATCAGTGTTATGTACCAAAATATTCTCTTGGTCATATGTTATAAACTTTATTTTATTTTCTATCTTTATTACAGCAATCCTAAATTGCCCTTTTTTTACAAAATACACATCAAATTCTTCTGTTTTAACGGTTTCATAAAGAATTTGAGTATCTGAAACATGTTCTAGTATGTCTAGATTTAACTCTTTAAAATATTCCTTTATGGTAACGTAGTATATCTGATTAATATCTTCAGGGTCTAAACCGCTAAAAAAGTTAAAGCTTATTTGACGCTCAATATTTAATTTTTTTAATTTATTGGAGATAACAAATGAAAAAATATTTAAAGCATTATCATCGTTAATTAAAATAAACCAATGTAAATAGTACTCTAAAGTAGGAAGATAGCAAAAATGAATCGTTTGAACATCATTATCTAAAGTAGAATTAGGATCAAAGTTAACCTGTAACTCAGTGTTTATTTCATCATCTTGAGATACCATAATTAAGTTCTTTTTCTCATCATATAAGATATCATATTTATACCCTTGACTCACTAACCTTCTACTTAATATTTCTACAAAGAAATTACACCATTTCGTTATATTAAGGATTACTATTTCATTTCTAATTGTTATAAATCCTTGTAATTCAAGTTTTTCTAAATATTGGATATTTTTGTCATCTTGCTGAAATTTCAATTTATAGTCTGTTAAAGAAAAAACAATATTATTACTATTTTTCTGTAACTTATAAGAAGAAGCTATACGAGAAAGAATTTCGTATTCATAGCCCACTAGCATAATTAATCACCTGCGTTGTTGGTATTGCTGTATCTAATCTTTCCAATAAACTTTCAATATTATTCCCATTATCAGCACCTAATTTAATAAGAAAATTTAAAATCTGAGTTATTTCTTCCTTTGCAAGACTACTTATTTTGCTAAGATAAACTAAGATTTTTTCATCTAACTTATAAGTATTTTCATCAAAAGGAATAATTTTCTTCTCAAGTAAGCAGTAAAAAAAAGTATTTTGTAACAGTTTTACTATAACTTGAGTTTCATCTTTAAATGCTGTTTCAAACACTTCTCCGATTTCTTTTTTTGCTGTTGCAATTACAGCTTCCCGTTGAGGAATCGTTCCAACTGATAATCGTCTTCGAGCAAGATTTTTCATTTCTTCTTCATAAGTGTGATTTAGATAATCGTATCGGAGTAATACAGAGATTTCACTTATAAATTTATCTATATCTATAACTTGAAGGTTTTTTAATCGAGACATTATCTTACCTTCAGATCCATCTAAAATTAAACTAATCTCTTCACCCCTATTTAGTTTAACCACAGAAATGGGATAATTATCATACAAATACTTTATATCATCATGACATAGAGCATCCAAGAAACTCATTGGGTGCTTAACATCAACACTAAACTTCATTATTCCATTATCAAATCTATAGCGTGAAGGCATACTTTCATTATTAATAACTAGTAATCGCCTTAAAGTATGATCACTAAAATTATAAGGTTTAATTGGACTCCCCTGTTGGCTAGCTGCAATTCTTCTGTGAATTTCTGCAATAAATTCATTTTTTTCACCATCAGTATGAGTATATCCTGAGAAATTTGTCTGCAGAATTATATCTCTTTGAGGGTAAATTCTTAATTCAGTATGTGTTTTTTGTGATATTTTGTGATTCATGTAAGTTGTAATTTTATCAGTAGTCAATCTTATATTAATAATATCTTCTTTTGTCGTTAGGAGCGAAAATAGGTTCACATTAACATGATCTATACCTTCAAAATCTAAATCCTTTAATAAATTGTATATATTATTAATTTCAATCTTATTTATTGGAAAATAATAAAGTAGTCCATTGAAGTCACTTTTGGGAACAGAAATAATTTCGAAATATTGACTAATCTTAGCTACTAGCTCCTGTTCTTTTTCCTCTTCTTTTAAGTCAAGATATGTTTTATATAAAAACCAGTCATATTCATCTTTGCTAGCGGGTAATGTAGTTATTAATCTTTCACTAAGGCACCAATTAATAATTTCATAAGTGATTTCTGTAGATAGTTCACATATTTTCTCCCAAATACTAAATCCATCTCGAGTGAAGAAAAGTTTTTGTTCTCTTATATTCATTTTTCTAGACTACCTTCATCTTCAGATTCTGTTCCTTCATTTTCCATAATTAAATAATCCATTGCTCTAGTAATAGACGTAGTATGACTTTTACTCTGAAGCACTTCTAGCACTTTTTCAATTTCCTGAATTGAAATATTTAAAGCATCAGCTCTACCTAGCATTTTTGATATTGCCTCATCTACGTGTGCTACATTCAAAGTTTTTTTCTTTTGTTCTTTTAAGATACTATTTATTTCATACATCAAAATCACAGAAAGAAACTTTACTGAATCATGATATCTTTGAAATCCTTCCTTAGATATTCGTAAATCCAATCCATCTGAGAAAGCAACATCCCTTATTAATTCTCTTATTCTGCTTTTATACAATAAGGATTTATTTTCATCTACTAAAACTTCCTCATCGCCTAATATTTCTTCAGTATCATCACCTGAATTAGTTGTCTCATTTTCCCCAGAATTAGTCTGTTGATCCTTTAGAAACCTTTCTAACTCCTCTTTCATATAATCCCCTCCTATAATTCGTCATATATATTTTACCATATATAACCTGTGCAACTACTAGTTACCTGAGATTATCCTCTAATCTTATTATTTCAATCTAGTTGTGTAGTTCCTTAAATATAGCTAATATCACACATTAGAGGTATTTCCCTAATTATTTGCACTCTAGCAATAATATTGAAGAAGGTAGAATATTTTAAAAAGAACTATTTTAAAATTACTTACAAGAATACATCCACATTTAAAGATTACAAAGAAAAAATGAGTTTTACAAAACATACAAAATGTTAAACTCATAAAGCCCAGTAATATCGGTACCTATACATGATATTACTGCGCTTTTATTTGGATATTCAACGGCGTGTTTTACAAATTATATAAATACCTAAACTTAGTTTTACTTTTTACATATGAACATCTTAAAAAAACACTTCAAAAGGTACACCTTTAGATATAGTATATTCTTTGCAGCTTAAACTACTTCAAAAGGTATCAAAATATACTTAAGACACACTGCATAAGTACATACACTTTTTGAGATGTGTTTGTTGAATGATTTTATGCTTATTGGAGGAGGATAGTGTCCCAATCAGTTGGATACACCACAGAGCCACCTTTGTTGTAGTGTTTATTGTTTTTGATATATAATCTGGTACATGAAATTTTACAATTAAGTTATCCTTTAGTTTTTCTTTTGAAATTCTTATAGCATTCTATATGAATCTTATGTTATTATAAAGATAGAAAATTTGTTTCCAATGTTTATACTCTATTGTACGTAGCGTGAAGGACAAACCTTACGCCCTGTTAACTCGGGCGAGGTTTGTCCTTTTTTTACTTTAAGGAGGAATTTACTATGAAAAAAATCTACAAAATCGGAGCAGTTATAACAACTTTATGTGTTATTGGTATCACGATCTTTACTTTAACTAAAAATGAATCAGTCAAAACAGAAATAGTAACACCTGAAAAAACAATTGTATCTGCTGCAGATGTAAAAGGATCACCTGAAAATATAAAAGATATTTCAAAAGAAGAATTAAAGCAAAAAATACAATCCCATAAAGAGTTCATTGCGTATTACTATCAACCAACCTGTCATTATTGTAAAAAGGCTGCACCAGATATCAATCGTATGTCAAAAAAGCATGATAGAACTATCTATCGTATTGATATCTCTACCCCAGAAAATCAAAGTGCCTTTCAAGAGTTCGACATTCCAGGTACTCCAGTTATTGTAGCTTATAACAGAGGTGAAGAAGTTGAACGTTTAGAAGGAGCTGTGTCAGCTGCTACCTATGATGGATTCTTTGCAAGACGTAATTCGAGTGCTAGCTAGTATAGTGCTCGTTTTTCTTTGTACGAAAGGAGAATTAATGTGCAACAAAACGCCCGTATTCAATCTTTAGACATAATAAGAGGTATCGCCATACTTTGTATCCTTTTTGCGAATCTACCTACTATGACGGGACTAGATCCCTTTAATCAGGCAGGTTACTCCGGCACAGATAAAGCGATTCGTTTTTTAGTAGATTTGTTTATACAAGCAAAGTTCTATACTATTTTCGCATTCTTATTTGGCGTAGGGTTTTATATCTTTATGAAAAATACAGAAGCAAAAGGATACCCCATGTATAAGTTGTTTATTCGCAGACTGTGTATTTTATTAGCCTTCGGTTTACTTCACTTCACCTTTCTATGGTATGGAGATATTCTACATGCGTATGCTATAGCAGGAGTTATTCTATTGTTCTTTTATAAGCGCTCTACTAAGCTTATTTTTATAGCTGGTTGTAGTTTCCTAACGGTTAGTTATGTATTACATATTATTGTATTTTTACAAGCAAGTTCTTCTATTCTTGAAGTGCCAACTTACTATCAATATATGTTTACAGGCAACACTACCAACCACACGGTAAATCTATTTACACATTATTTATATCAAGTAAAAGCACGTTTGTTTTTTCTGATGATAGAGGAACCCCAACAACTACTAATAGGAATTCCTGAATATATAGGCTTATTTTTAATCGGCTTATGGGCTGGTAAGAAAGATATTTTTAAAAGGATACCGGGGGTAATAAAGAAAATTAAATTTTTACAGTGGAGTTCGTTATGCATTTCATGTCTTCTCTCTTGTCCTATTATCTACTATTTTATAAAAATGGATGTCTATTACTCTAAGGATATACAAATATGGATTTTATTTGGAGGGAAAACGCTAGCTATATTCTATATTTGTACCCTACTTAGAGTGTGTGAGAATAAAAAATATATAGAGTGGCTGCAACCCTTTATGAACATAGGCAAGTATGCTTTAACGAATTACATTAGCCAAAGTATACTAACTCTTGTCATTCTTTCGTTGTACTTTAAAGATGTCTCACAGGTATATTACTGGCAACTATGTATCTTCGGGATTTTAATTATCTTTGCGCAAATTATATTCAGCAAAATTTGGAGTAAATATTTCCGCTATGGTCCCATTGAATGGATATGGAGAAAAGGAATTTACAAAAAATAACCTATTTTTCACCAGTTTCATGCAATTAACCGAAAAAAATGATAAAATATTATATGAAAGATTAAAGATATATTTGTGATTGTAAAATGATGTTATTAAAATTAAAGTGGTTCAAGTCAGAGGAAGACACCTTAAGGTGTCTTTTCCTTTGTATATAAAAAATCCTAGCCATCCTATGGAAATGGCCAGGATTTTTTATGGACTACATATTATCCGATTCATCAGTTTTATTATAAACACATTTAGCTTCTCGAAAATGCTACCAGTTATCCATACCCCAACATCATGGGAAAGAATGATCGTTCCGTATGTTTGGATTTCCAGGTAATGTCGTTTACAACTTCTTTTGCTTCTTCCTGAGTTTCGTTTTTTGGGGAACAAACATTTTTTTAGTTGATGGCGATGTGATGGGAGCCCAGAATGAAATAGTATAATTTAGTTATAAGGCTCTCACATCAATTGTGAGAGCTTTTTCTATTATTAGGTACAAACTTACACTAGTAGAGTTATAGAAACGCTTATACTCATAAGATATTTGTAATTTGGAGTATCGCCATCAAACTACAACAGCAACTAATCATCCTCAAAAATAACTCATTTTCTGTCAAAGTTACCATTTTATTTTAGTTGGATTCAATTTATCAATGTATCCACGTGCTAACTTTTTTTCATTACTGTCAAAGATACCAATATCACCACTAAAATTCTCCCAATATTCTCCTAAATAGTCTTTGCTAGGTGAGTGTAAATCAACATATAATCCCATCGTTCCAAAACTTGCTACTTGTCGTGCTAATGAATCGCCTACTTCTTTTGCTTGTTCTTTCGTTGTTCCGGCTGGCATAATGGCAACAATTCTTGTTAAACTATCTTTCGCTTCAATGTGGATATCTTGCACTGGTGTCGTATATTGGATTCCATCTTTTATTGTTTGAACTCCTAATTGTGATAACTTGACATCTTTATTACGCGCCCCCTGACCTTGCGCCAGCTTCAATTGTTCTGCTTTTTCTTGTGCTTGCACTTCATTTAACCCGCTATCTTTCGCTTGTTCTGCTTCTTGCTGTTTCTTGGTCTCTTCTTCTTTCTCTTTTTCTTCTACTTCTTGTTGTTTCTTAGCTTCTTCCTGTTTCTTCTTTTCCTCTACTTCTTGTTGTTTCTTAGCTTCTTCCTGTTTCTTCTTTTCCTCTACTTCTTGTTGTTTCTTAGCTTCTTCCTGTTTCTTCTTTTCTTCTGCTTCTTCCTGTTTATTTTGTTGCTTTCCATTTACCTTTGTTGGTTCCGGGTCAATCATAGCTGATACGAACCATAAAGCCCATGTTGCACAAAAGAATAAAGTGGCTTTCTTGAATTTCGGTTTATTCTTGAACCCTTTCACGAAAAATACGATTGAAGTAATTAATGATATTAAAGCAATTAAATTTAAAAATGCTGACATATGTATTTCCTCCAAGTTGTTTTTATATTCCACTTTTGCTTAATAATTTTATTCATTTGAGCTTTATTTACTTATTAGCCCTGGCTATTTGTCTTATCTACACTGTGGTAGTCATACTTTGTGCTTTATCCAAAATTAAAAGGAAAGTTTTTTCGTTCTTTGCAAATTGAATTATTTCATCAAGAAATCTGAAACATAACAACAATTAAGTTCATACTAGCATGAACGACAAACGATACTATTAACCTATTAGTACGTACATATATTGCCGCAAGTACAAGTCCAATTAGAAAATATCCAAATACAAAAGGAAAATCAAAATGCATAATAGAGAAAAACAATGAACTAACTAATATACACCCACTTTTATTAAATTTACGGCTTAATATATTTATGGCCGCGTAACGAAATACAAGCTCCTCAACTAGCGGAGCAAGAATTACAATTGATATAAGAGCAAGAGGAGAAATGGCTACAGATTCAATATTACTTGATGTATTAACTGATTGTGTAGTTAAGTGAAATATACTTTTATCCAATATACTACCAATTGTCTGTGCCAAGAATACTGCAACTATTCCTACTAAAATCCAACCGAATGATACTCTTGAAAATTTAATTGATAACTTCGAATCGCGCATCGCTTCTTTCTTATATATAAGAAAAACGAATGTCAATATGAGCAAAAAACCTATTAGTTCCCAATGAACAAGTAGTTGCTGAATTGCTTGCTGTTGATTTCCCTTAATATCATACCAACCTGTCTTTGCTAGCAATTGTACACCTATAATCCCAACAAATTGAGTCATTATAAAATATATGAGTATAACATAACCTGATTTATGTATATTACTATGATTCATTTTATTATATTCACCTTTCATTTACATCCATATATTATCTAAATTTCAAATCCAAATAGTATTATCTACTCTTCTTTAAGAATTTTATATATACGTGTAGGTTTATGCTTAACAAGATCCCCTTCACTATTGCTAACTTTTTTTGTTTCAAAGTAGATTGGGTATTCTTCCCACCTGTTTTTATTTCTGATACTAACTCTTTAGTTATCCAGTAATTTCGATTCAGCAGATCTCCTGTTACAGCAGTCATTCAAAAATGTTTGTTATCTGTATTAAATTATTTAGCAACCATTTCCTCTTTGGGGTTCTTTCGTATCTAATTCTAATTGTCCATTTAAATCAGCATTCAAAAAGCATTTAACACTTTGTTCTGGTATTGATAGCATTTCGATTCCTCCAATATTAACTTTATAATTTTATATAAGGATTATATGATTATACAATCTAAATAAATCCCTATACCACTTAAACTTATGCTACTTGCAAATGCTTTAACCCAATCTCTAACGCGCCTGTTCCTCCAAAACCCTGATTAAATAAAAGCGGGACATCATACTTCTTTGCGTACTCTTTTGCTACATCAATAGACACATGACCACATGCACCTTTCTGCACTACAATAACATCACATTTTTTTATAACACTACGAAATGTTTTCTTTACACCACCATGATTTTTTCCGTCGTGAAAAATCACCTGACAATCTCTTTTTTTCGCTAACTTCTCTAATGTTCTACCATTTGAACCACCTAAAACTAGAATTGTACTCATTTCCATTCACTCTCCACATCTTTATTTTTTTTATATGTACTTGGTGATACTAATAATACAATTGTACAAATGACAATATTCAGGAATACCACACCCACTATTAATACAATTGCAAAGACTGGTAACAATAGCATGAAAATAAAACCACTTACAAGCAAGCATATGAATATAAATCCATTGCTCATGTCTTCATAACCATCTAATCCTGTTACAATATCTAAACTGTGCATCCAAACTGTGATACTATCCCAATTTGTTATCAACAGGTATCCACTACCTACTAATAAAGCCCACCCAAATATTGTCCCTAAAAGTCCCGAGCCTCTTCCAGAAGAATATCCTGCAAAATAGTTTGCTGCGGTTCCAAATAATAATCTCATTCTTTTTACCTCCACATCTATATCATTTCACTAATATATACAAATTCCATTTAACCATAACTTTATTATATCAGAAAATTAAGAATATTCAATAAATATTTTTAGGTACTCTTTATATTTTTTAATAAGGGCTGTGATTTTTATTCACAACCCTTATCTTTCAGTTAATCCACAGGAACTTCTTCTTGTCCATGCGGTATTTGTTCAATTGGTGTTACAATTTGCGCATATTGATTTACCTGAATTTTAAATTGTCGTGGTTCCAAGAAGTTTACCTGTTGTATTAAAACCTCTATATGAAATGTATCTACTTTTTTCCCGCGGTCAATTTTGGTAATACGTGCATTGTAAAACTTATCTCCATTTAGGAAATATCTTTGAACAGCTTCTGTAGCAAGCATACGTTCATTACTTGTCATTTTCATTGGTTCAATACCAAATCCAGCCTTTGTAAACAAATATGGAACATCATAACTACTATTAGAAATTTTTCGTAGTAAATCCTCTACTGTTTTTGTTTTTGCAATATATTCTTCTTCTTTTGTATCAAATCTCTTTGGTTTATCTCCAAGCATCTCGATTTCATCTTGATTTACTTGCTCTTCCTCTTGCACTTGTGATTTCAGCATATAATCATGAATGGTATTATAGGTGGCAACACCTGCCACTAGTACGATAATCCCCAATATGACCAAGTATTTACGAGGCATATTAGATAAAATGTTGATTATTTTCTGCATCTACTCTCATCCCTTATCAGTCTATAACATTACGGATTTGTGTCATATGTTGTCCTCTTGCCGTATAGTTTAGACCTGTAATTTGTACACCCTTATTATCACCAATATGAATCATTTTTTGATTCCCCATATAAATCGCAACATGCCCTGGATTTTCATAGAAAATTAGATCCCCTGGTTGCGCATGATTGATGTCTGGCACTTGTTTTCCTTGTCCGACTTGAGCACCAGTCCAATCTCCAAGTTGGACACCTATACTTGTTCTAAATACATACTGAGTAAATCCTGAGCAATCTGAAGTACCTCCTGGCGGATTACGATCCCCTAAGACATATCTCACTTTTCCTTGACCAAGCCATTTTTTCGCTTCTGCTAATACTTTTTGTCGTTTGTCATTCGTCATAATAGGAGAACCACCAGATGATAGTCCTGGATCATCATTTTTCTTAAAGAATTTCATTGGATCCGTTGGTTGGTCGTTAATACGAATTTGGAAATCTAAATGAACAGCGTAGCCATTCATATTAAGGAAACCAGTGTTTTTATCATAGTTAGAACCACCCATCTCTCCAATAATTTGTCCTTTCGTCACCATGGTTCCTTGTGCAATTGATATTTTACTCAAATGTAAGTAACGAGATACAATACCATTTCCATGGTCTACATAAACACCTAGACCTCCACCATTTACATTACCTGCTTGGACTACAATACCTGCTTCCATTGACCACACGGGGTCTCCAGCTTTTCCAGCGGTCATAGCTCCAATATCTACAGCATTATGTTGCTTTCCACCACGAACTGCATCAAATGTATCTGTAATACGCCCTGATTTCGTTGGCCATTTCCAACCTTTATCGGAAATCCATTCTCCATCTCCAGATTCTACACAACCTAAATCTTTATAATATTTCAAAACTTTGGAAACGTAAGTGTAATCTCCATAACACGCTCCAACTTTGGTTCGGAAGTTATTAGGATCAGAACAACCTGCTGGATTTTCACCAGCATGCTCCCTAGAAAACGCAATGGCTGTTTCTTCTGAATATCCACCTTTTGCTAATGCATAACTAATGAATCCAGGACCGTAATTATAACTCTGTAAGGCAAGTGCTATATCTCCATTTGCCTTTGCTAAAACATCTTTAAATTCTTGTACGCCTGCTTCAATAGAAATATTGGGGTCTTTAATACACCCTATACGAGCACTTCCTTTTAGACCTATACAATATGAACTTAAGTCTCCATAATGCCCTTCTGCAGCTTGCATCGGGTCACTTCCCTCTCCTTGTGATTCCTGCATCATTTGGGCAGCCAAAACACCAACATATTGAGCTACACCATGTTTTTCTGCCATTTCTTTAATTTTAGGAAGGTATCCTGTAACTTTGGCATTAAGGTTAACAGGTTCTCCGCCAGGGCTCACATTACCTACACACATACCACCAACAAAATTACTAGAAGGTGCCAGATGTCCATACATTCCTTCTAACATTCCTGCTGCTAGTATCTCACGCGCACGATCTTTTTGACTCTCACTAAACTTTGCAAGCTCCATCGCTTTTTCTAATCCATGAGAAGAAACTGTTACTTTTTTACTACCACTTGCATTAATTTCATCTATTTTTTTCTTAAAATCTGTATCTCCCAATATCTTTTTTACATCTGGTCCGGAATAACTTTCAGATTTGGTTTTTTGCATCTCCTTTTTCTTTTTTTCACAAGGACCATTCGGTCCTGCCTCACATACCTCTTTTTCCGTATATTCTTCATATTGGATATCCAAGAAATATGATATAGCATCATGCGGATCTTTTCCAGTCAAATCATTATCATACCGAGCCATGTCAAAAGCGACGACCTCTTTCCAGTCTACGTTTAGTGCCATTGAAATTTCCATATACTTTTTGACTTGCTCTTCTGTTTTACTCTCATCATCGGTAAATGGTACAAAAGATGCTAGAATCACACATACAGTAATAATAAGAGCCATAATGAGAGCAACAGGCAATCCTACTGCTCCCACGATAGCTCCGACAATTTTCACTATACCAGCTCTTAGCAGTTTGGCAGCAGCTTTCGCTGCCGCTCTTCCTGCTTTTCCTGCCATTTTTGCCATTTTCCCGCTTGCCTGCATCCCTTTTTTCTTAATAAAGTGAGATGTCGCATCTTTTAAAGGGTTACTTTTCTTCTGGTTATTTGGATCGTTAGGATTTTGACTCATAGACTTGTCACTCCATACTTTCCATTTTCATTATTTCTACTTCTTCGCTGTGCTAAGCGAGGGTTTGGCGCAAATGGAATCAGGTTTTGTGGGTCATGTTCTGATAAATTCAAATGTGTCTCTGTACGTACAACTTCGTCCTGTGTATGAGTTACTAGGATTTCTTCTCTCGGTTTAATACTGCTATCTTTCACTTCACAAACCCTTTCAATTCTTTGGTTTGCTTGTAATCGTGTATCTCCTTTTCCGAACGGAGAAATACGTGACACTGTACCGTCTGTAGTTGTCGCAACCATATAACTACGATCTCTTTCTACCACCATTTGCACATTCTGGTATCCCCCCTGGTCTAAATCAGACATATAGAAGTGACCATTGTCTACCTTATGACTTACCGTAAGTGGCGGTTCACTAAATACTGGTTTCTGTTGTAAAGGTCTTTGATTTTGATTTCCTATTAATTGGTTTGGATTAATATTGATAGAACGATTGATACTAATTTTCCCACCACTAGAATCTTGAATATATGCTGGTGTTGCTTTCATACCATTACGGTACTGCGTTAATTGTCCATCCGAAATATTTAAGTCTTGATATACAACTTGTCCCGAACGAATGCTACTATCACCACTACCATAACGAGATACAACTTGTGTCATTCCACTGGAATCTTTCGCTTCAATCCATGATTTATTATTTGTCGTAACAAGACGTACTGCACCTTGAGCAACTGATTGTCTTCCAGTCGCATCTGTTATTGTTGGTACCATTCCCTTAATCTCTTGAATTTCTTTTGCTTCTGTTTGAACTGCTTTATTATAAGGATTATGTTTACTTACCATACGTGCAGTAGCTTGGTAAGCACCTGCACCACCAATTACACCTGCTGCATAGCTTAATCCTTTTGTCACATTGTAATGGCGTTCTGCTGCATTACCTCCTAATGAAGTATGAACGGCAGCTGCAGTTCCACTCATCACTCTTTGTACTGCATTTCCACCAGCCTGCTGAACAGCACTAGATGCATTAAAGTATGCTTGTGATACATTTTCCATACCTTTTGTATGCACGAGATGTTTGGCACCTTCCATCATACTTACACCAATCATCTTACTTTGCTGTGTCATACGTCCCACTGCTGAAGTTGGAATCGTCATTTTCCCAGCACTTTGCGAAATATTTGCTACACTAGCTGATGCATCCGCATACGAGCGCTCAATTTCAGAAACAGACAGATTTCCAGCACGTGCCATACTCGCTTGCGTTTGCGTAGCTGCAAACACAGCTTTATTGATTGCACCACCTGTCGCAACACCGTGTGAACGAACACTTTGAATCGCACTAGTAATTCCAGAACCTACTTGTTGACTCACTGTTCCAAGACTAGCATGACTTTGTAAACCTTTCGTCAATTGCGAAGCAAAGGCATCTTTATTAATATATGATTGATTATGTAGACTCTTACCACTCGTATCTTTTGCCTGTACGGGCATCGCACCCGCTTGTACCGCTGCTTGCTGAGCGACTGCTTTAAATTCATTCCCTTTATCATTCAAGTGAGACTGCCAAGCTTCTACTTTTTGCGCTTGAGACATAGTTGGAGACAAGTTTTTCATAAAGTTTGCTTTGTTCTCTGCTGCATATCCTTGTTTAAAGGATTCTGTAGATGCTTGTACTAAATTCCCAACATTACTTACACCTTTTTGTTTCTGGTTTCCATATCCATTTGCTAAACTATGTGTTTTTACACCATTTACCGCTTTTTGAATGCCAGATACACTAGATACACCCATTGCATTTATATTTGGATTGTTTTGTAATTGTTGCGATAGCTGAGAAGCAAAAGCTTCCTTATTAGCATAGCTAGTCCCATCTTTTTGTTGCACAATCCCTGCTTGTTCTGCAGCTTTCTGTGCATGATTTTTAAATCCTTGCACTTTTTGACTCAAGTGTTTGTTCCATGCAGCCTCTTTTTCTTGTTGTGGTACATCTGCAGGGAATTGCTTCATGAATCCAGCCTTATGATCTGCTGTATATGCCTTTTTAAATGCAGCAGTGGACGCACCCACAAGTGAGTCTACTTGTCCCATATTTTGATGGCCACTCTCTAGTGTTTCTCCCTTTACTCCTTCAACCGCTTTCCCAACTTTTCCAAGTGCAAGTTGAGAAGCAAAGACATCTTTATTTACATAAGACTTATCAAACAGGTTGTTGCCTTGCTTATCTTTCGCATCAACTGGCATTGCTCCAGCTTTTATTGCCGCTTGTTCTGCATGATTTCTAAATCCTTGAACTTTTGAGTTTAGATGGTCATTCCATTTTTTCTCTTTCTCTTCCGCTGACATGTTTTCTGGTAATTGACTCATAAACGCATCTTTATGGTCTGCCTCATATCCTTTTTGGAATGCGTTAGTTGCAGCGTTAACTAAATCTCTAGCATTTCCATATGGTGTAGCATTTTTCTTCATATTTTGTAAATCTTGTTTTCGCTGATTTTTGAAATGAGACATTTGATCACTATTTGTTTTTGCTACTTTTTTTGCAATCTCTGCATCAGATGCACCAGGGAATGCTTGTTTTAAACGGCTCGCAACTGCAGAATCAGGATTATCCGCTTTCCAATTTTCAAAATCTTTCGTAGCTAAGTCTTGTGCAATATCTTCATCTGTTAACTCTGGATATTGTTCTCCATTTAACCCTTTATACGTATCTAGACCTTTCTTCACACTAGAACCAATATGCTTCCCAGCACTAGTAACTCCTTCAAGTCCAGCTGCCAATGTTCTTCCTGTTACTGCACCAGGAACTCCACCTGCTTTACTTCCAGCAAATGTTCCTACTGCCATTCCTTCTGGTCCAAGTCCTGCACCCATTGCTAACCCCGCGAGTCCGCCCGTTGCTTTTCCAACCATGCTTCCAATTTGACCTGCTTTTAACATACGAGCTGCACGAGATGTTGTACCTACATCTGTCCCTAAATTGGCTCCCAACGCGTTTTTAGGGTTATCAGCATCTTCTTTTTTATCTTCCTCGCCTTCTTTTCTAGCTTTTGTCTTCTCTTTATTACTACGATGGTCATCACGTATCCCTTTAACGATACCTGCCATACTTGCTAAGGCTCCCATTCCAAGCATCGTACCTGCTCTATTTACCGCTCCCGCCGTATTTGTACTTAAACCAATGAACCCTTTTACAATTTCACCTATAGGAATAAACATAGCAAATAAGATTAATTTAATAATGGTATTATCTGATTTGCCTACTAGTACAAAAATCAACCATATAGTAATCGCATGGATACCTTGGATGAGTACTGTACCAACAAATTCACGCATCCAATATAGAGTTTGTTGTTTCTTTTGAGGAAATAACCACATACCAACCATAATCGGTCCCATTAACATCAAAATATATAGAGATACCGCTCGCATTAAATAGAAGAAGTTTGCCCAAAGTGACAATCCAACTTCAATCAACATCGCAAAAATTTGAAATAAATAATCATCCTTATTTTTATCCATAGACAATTCGGCAATTGTCTGACCTGGTTTAAAAACATCTAGCGATTGTTCTCCTATTGCTCTTTTAAACTCCGATGCTACCCAAGTATTAATATCAAATATTATGTTATAGAAGAAATCTAAATGCCATATACAAATAGAAACGATCATTAAATCCTTCGCATATTCAATGATATATGTTCGATTTGTTGGATTAATGGCAGCAGCTGAATACTTTGCACCAGCAATTACAGCACTGACTAAGACTAAAAAGGCTGCAAATTTAAACATGACTGGTAATCCCGTATTTAAAACATTCCCAGCTGTGTCGTCTTTAAATAAAAAGTTTAGTTTTGCACTATCCCCACCAAAAATTAAATCGGGGATAGTATCAATTAATTTATAGATTGGAGAAAGAAAGGTCTTGACCATAGAAACAATTAAGCCGCCAACCCATCCTATTATCTTATCAAGCATAATTTCACCTTCCTTTTCAAAGGTACGCTATTATCCTGCGTACCCTTGTACTTTCTTCATGTTATTTAAAAGCTCTTGTAGTACCGCTTCATTAGATTCAATGAACATCATTTCTTTATCTGATGGATCTGTTTGAATCCAAACCGAGCTATCTCCTATACGGAAAATCCCTTCACCTTTCCCTGGATTGTTGAGAATAATGTCGAGCTCCCCAGCAGTTAAGTTAAAGTTCTCTTGGATTTTTTTCTTATCAATCTTATTTTGCTCTAAGAAGAAATAAGAGAAAGTAGATTGCAAGATACCACGCGCTTTCACATTTTCCAAAATACGAACAAAGTCCTGACTTGCCCAACACATACCGGCATTTCTTTTACGTGAACGACGTGCTACTTTTTCTAAGAAGTTAACAGTTTGTTCATAATCGATAAACTGCCACATCTCATCCACATATAACACTTTTCGTTTGATAGCGTGTTCTGGACTCTTAATCCAATGCTCCCAAATATAGTTCAAGATAACGTGGAAGGCGATCGGTTTTAAGAAACCCTCTTCTAAATGACTAATATTAAAGTTAACAACACGTGATTCATTTAACTGTGTTTCTACACCGCGTCCAAAATTACTTTGTCCATCAAATAATGGTTTTGAGCCATCACGTAAAAACGGACGAATCGCAGCAATTAACTCTTCTGCTTTCACATCGTCTCCATGGTTTTCTACTATTACATCATAAATTTCTTTTAACTCTGGCTCCGGCTTTCTCACTTGAGACTGAATTAATTGTCCATCCACCTTCTTCACTTCATCTGTATATAAAGATGAGGGATGAGAAGTAATACCATGTTTATCGAATACTTCACGAATTGCATCTTCTAACATTGTGCGCTGGAATACATTTAATCCTGGTTGATCAAAATCTTGTCCGCGAATAATAATGTCAAAGAATCCTAGTATTTCATTGATTTTCTCTAAAATAGGCACAAATCTTACATACTTCACGCCATCACGCTCTACGAGTTCTTTCTTGTCATATTGTTCAAGCGCTTCTAGCTCTTCATCTTTATCCGTAATCTGAAGTTCTGTTACTGCAATTGCACAAGGATTAATAATGATATTACTTTCTGGTGAAATATTTAAGTTAATACCACCTAATCGTTTGGTGATTTTTACGAATTATGATGATAGGTAAGGCTTTGATGTAATCTCCACCTTTTCCCCCACCTCACACCGTACGTGCTAGTTTCCTAGCATACGGCGTTCCATCGTTTCCAACTGACTTTAAAATCAAATTATGTTACTA
>NZ_JAQQGG010000013.1:0-58678 GCF_028548245.1 Bacillus sp. FF-1 | reverse complement strand
CCGTCCGCCGCTAACTTCATAAGAGCAAGCTCTTAATCCATTCGCTCGACTTGCATGTATTAGGCACGCCGCCAGCGTTCATCCTGAGCCAGGATCAAACTCTCCAATAAAGTTAGTTTGTCTAGCATCTAAAATAAAAATTGACGTTTCACGTTGTTTGTTTCGTTCAGTTTTCAAAGAACTACTTGGTCGCTCATTTGCGACTTCCTTATGTTAACATCTTCGTTTTTCCATGTCAACTAAGTTTTTCAATTTCTTTTTGTCGTTTTCTGCGTTTCCGCATCAGCGACGGTTATTAATTTATCATATAATAACCATGAACGTCAACACTTTTTAATAAAAAGTTCTTTTTCTTACGTAACGAATACATTCTTCTGCATTAGCGACTCTTCGAAACAAACAAAAAATGATTTTATATCTTTCTTCCATCGCCTTTTTTACAACGTCATGAATACGTTCATCTTCAAAATCAAATAAAAGTTCTTCTAACTCTCTCTTCAATATGTATTCCATTTCTTTTTTCTCTTCTTTCGTTAACATAAACCCAAGCAAATCATCACCTCAATCATTTCTTCCAGAGCAATAAAAATTAAGCCCATTTCCATTTAACAAAATCCTACCATCCATTATATCCACTACTTACGATATTAATCCCTTGTTCTCTTTTTTATATTTACAGCATATATGTAACTGAAAAGGATTGGACAAAGGGGCGTAATATTATGTTTTTCTTTTTTATTACGAGTAAAAGAAACTTTAAACACATTAGCTTAATAGTGATACTTTCCTTATTTACAGCATGGCTACTCTTTTTGAAAACATATTCACACGAGTCTGCTTTTTCAACCGCTACAGGACCTAAAGTTATTTACAAAGGCGACACCTCTAAAAAACAAGTTGCATTCACGTTTGATATTAGTTGGGGAGACAAAAAAGCAATTCCAATCCTTGATACACTTAAAGAAAGAGATATTAAGAATGCAACCTTCTTCCTTTCTGCTGCATGGGCAGAAAGACACCCTGATGTTGTTGAACGCATCATAAAAGATGGACATGAAATCGGTAGTATGGGTTATAATTACACGTCCTACACTTCTCTAGAGGCAAATGAAATACGAAGAGATCTTCTGCGAGCACAAGATGTTTTTACAAAACTCGGTGTGAAACAAATTAAACTATTGCGTCCACCTAGTGGAGACTTTAACAAGGCAACACTTAAAATAGCAGAATCACTCGGATACACTGTCGTTCATTGGAGTAATAACTCAAACGATTGGAAAAACCCTGGCGTAAACAATATCGTTTCCACCGTCTCTAATAATTTAAAAGGTGGAGATATCGTCTTATTACATGCATCCGATTCTGCTCTTCAAACAAATAAAGCTTTACCACTGCTTCTACAGAAATTAAAGAGTGACGGCTATGAGCAAATATCCGTATCACAACTTATTTCCAACACAAGTACGAAAAGTAAAGATGTCCAATAATTTTTTACACATAAAAAGCTCTACTACCTTTCGTTCAGGTAATAGAGCTTTTTTTATCCCGATATTTTCATTCGTACAACTACCCTGCGTAAAAACTCTCTTAATTAGGCCGACTTACTCGTCTTTCCAATTAAACGATGTAATATAAGTAACTGATATGCATTACATAATAAAAGTGGTATCACCATTAAATATAACCAATCTGTATCATTAATTCGAAGTGCTGGTACCCACTCAAGAATTGTTACAACCACCATAAAGAACAAAGCTGGCACAAATGCCTTTTTATTCGTTTCCTTACTTTTTATATAAGCAACGATGGCACCAAACATAAATAACACACCAGCAACAAGTATGTTATTCCCTAATGAAATTTCCCCATTTGCAATCAATACCGATCTTAAATACACAAAATCAAATAAAACGAATGCAATGAAGAAGAGCTGGACTATATTCCATAAAGAAGGTGACCTGAACATCCCTAATCCAAAACGATGGATTGTTAAATAGGCAAAGAACCCCATTTGACTTATCACACTAAAAATAAATCCTACACCCATCAACCAGAAGGAAACTGCCAAAATTTCCTTTCCGTCGAAATTTTGAAAAAATTTAGCGTACTTGTCCCACTCTAAAACAAATCCAATAATGACTGTACTAACCCCACCAAGAAACAACGTCGTAAAAAATAGTCGAACCCACTTGCGGCTATTCACAACACATCCCCCATTATCCTTATATTTCTAATTAAATTGTATCAATGACAATTTCAAAAAGCTAGCCATGTTCATGTATAAATTCCTTAAAGATATTTATATTAAAAAGAGAGAACTGTGCTGAAAGGAGTTCCAACTTATGAAACGGATGCTGCTCGTTTTGACTTCTTCTTTTCTATTTCTTGTACTTGTAGCATGTGCACAAGAAAAAGAAGCAAAGTCCGAACTTGATTATGATCAAACGAAGAAAATGATTGTTGATATTTTAAAAACCGATCAAGGTAAGAAAGCCATTCAAGATGTGTTAACTGATGAAAAAATGAAACAAGCACTCATACTAGATGAAACAGTAGTAAAGAAAACGATTGAAGATGCAATGGTATCCGATAAAGGGCAACAATTCTGGGAAAAGCTCTTTAAAGACCCTGAGTTCTCATCGAAATTCGCTAAAAGTATGGGAAAAGAACAAACAGCCTTAATGAAAACATTACTAAAAGACCCTGAATACCAAGCAGGCGTTATAGAAATTATGAAAAACCCTGAAGTAGAAAAAATGATGTTACAAACAATGAAGAGCAAAGAATACCGTCAATATTTACAACAAGTATTAACAGAAACTGCTGAAAGCCCACTCTTCCAAGCTAAGATGATTGATATTATTAGTAAAGGTGTCCAAAAAGCCGAAAAAAGTGGTTCTGATAAAAAGGAAGCCGGCGGTGAAGGTGGTTCCCAAGAAGGTAAAAAGGAACAGCAGTAAAAATAATAACGATAATAATGAGTGGACAATACATGTATCATCCACTCATTATTATTTTATTTTTGCGCAACAGTTGTTTTATCAATTACCGCTTCAGCTATTGTGCGATAAATAAGACCTGTCGTATGCGTATCTTCATATACTGACGGCGCAAAATCTTCTTTATTCCAATCAGGTTGTTGAAGCGGGATTCGGCCAAGTACTTCTGTTTGAAGTTCTGTAGCTAATTTATCTCCACCACCTCTTCCAAACACATATTCTTTTTCGCCAGTTGTTTTACTTTCAAAATAAGCCATATTTTCAACAACACCAAGAATACTATGTTCTGTACGTAAAGCCATTGCTCCAGCACGTGCTGCTACAAATGCCGCTGTTGGATGCGGTGTTGTGACAATAATCTCTTTACAAGCCGGCAACATCGAATGTAAGTCTAGCGCAACATCACCTGTACCTGGTGGTAAATCTAAAACTAAATAATCTAAATCGCCCCACTCTACTTCCGTAAAGAAGTGATTTAACATTTTCCCGAGCATAGGCCCTCTCCAAATAACCGGTGCATTATCTTCTACAAAGAATCCCATTGAGATTACCTTTACACCTAGACGCTCCACTGGAATGATTTTATCTCCTCTTACTACAGGGCGTTTTTCTATCCCCATCATATCAGGTACGCTAAAACCATAAATATCAGCATCAATGATACCAACTTTTTTCCCTAGACGAGCTAAAGCAATAGCAAGGTTAACAGAAACTGTTGATTTCCCTACTCCACCTTTTCCACTCGCCACTGCTAAAAATGTCGTTTTCGAATTTGGTGACAATAAAGATTCAGTTTGCTCTTCTTCTTGTTCTGGTGCAAACTGAGCTAATTCCTCTTCTGTAAATTCTGCAAAGCGAAGCCCTACTGTTGCTGCTCCTAGTTCTTTTACTAACTTTACAATTCCAGATTGCAATTGCATTTGTTCCGCGGTACCAGTTTTTACGATTGCAATTTTAACACTTACATGTTCCTTCTCAGGCTTGACTGTTACCTCTTTAATTGCCCCTGTTTCTTTTAACGTTTTATGTAAAAACGGATCTACAATCCCTTCTAACGCTTCCACTACTTGCTCTTTCGTTACCATAATTAGCCCAGCCCCCTGTATGAAAAATAACATAATGTTAATTAAATATATCTCTCTTTACTTTTGAAATAAATGCGTTTACATTTCCAGTATAACATATTTTCGGAAAACTTCGTTAACAAGAGAAACGCAAAAAAATCCTCCTTATTCTGGAGGATTTCCTTTTTCCGTGAAATAACGTAATATACCACGATATACAGCAGCTGCTACCTTTTGCTGATATTTCTCCGAATTTAACATATACCTTTCATTTACATTCGATAAAAAGCCAGCTTCAATTAAAGCACCTGGGTTTTTCGCATACTTTAATAAATACACATGAGAAATTGTTTTAGCAGAACGATTTGTATTCTCTAAACTCGTTCTCAACTCAGCTTGTATAAATTTCGCAGCACGTTCATTTTCAATTGAAGAACGGTAATAGAACGTTTGTGCGCCTTTTGATCCACTACTAGTTAAAGCATTTAAATGGATACTTGCAAAAAAATCTACATCGGGTTTATTAATAATCTCTACACGTTTTTTTAAATCTTCTGCTTTACGTCTACTATATGACTTTGTATCTTTCTGGGCTAAATCATAATCTCCCTCACGCGTTAAAATAACTAGTGCACCTTGCTCTTGTAAATAATCTTGCACCTTCTTTGTAATCTCAAGCGTAATATCTTTTTCTACAATATCCTTGCCACCAACAGCCCCTCCGTCTGGTCCACCATGCCCAGCATCTAATACGATTACTTTCCCTGATAAGGGTAAATTCCAAGCTCGCCACGATTTTGTAATTTGAAATTCTTGTTTGACTAAAAAAAACAAAATAACCGCAGCGAGTGCAAAAGAGATAATTCGAATTCTCTTCATACCTTTCCTCCTCCAGCTAGTCCCTCTAATTACTTATATGGGACAAGAGGAAAGTTTATGCTTGTCTTAATGAAGCTTTAATCGATATCTTCTTTCACCTTTTTCATATCCTTCCTGCCACCATAAGCCGATAAACTGCTGGCAAGATTCAAAAAGTAATTCCTCATCTTGTAACTTAATCTCCCGCATAGTCATGCTTGTTAAAAATTGAAATAGTGTTTCCGTTAATTGTTGCTCTTCTTCTAAGGCCCTATATTTCACATCAAAGAACGATTCGCCATAATAACCAAATTTGCTATATCTCGCTCCTAATAAATACGATTCTATCCCTAATTCAATGCAGTAATCTTCATACTGACGATGAAGTTCCTGCATCTGAAAGGCATCTCTAATATTTGAACGTAATGTTTTTAATGATAATTCCCGCAGCATCTTCCGCTCATATTTCAACTGCTTTTCTTTTTGTTTTTCTTGTAAGCTGACAATGACATTCATAGTACTTATAAACCTCCCTAATACGTATTAGTCTAAACTTCTAAAGAAGAAGCATACGCGAGAGGATAGCACTAAAATATTCCAAACTACAAAAATTTCAAAAGAGGAATGAAACATAAAAAACCCCAACCAAAATGGTTGGGGTTTGTAGTTCGCAAAAATTAACGTTTTGAGAACTGAGGTGCACGACGTGCGCCTTTAAGACCGTATTTTTTACGCTCTTTCATACGTGCGTCACGAGTTAATAGACCTGCACGTTTTAGTGTTAGACGGTATTCTGGATCAGCTTTTAATAAAGCGCGAGAAATACCGTGACGAATAGCACCAGCTTGACCAGTGTATCCACCACCATTTACGTTTACAAGTACATCGTAGTTACCTAAAGTTTCTGTTGCAACTAGAGGTTGTTTCACTACTTCACGTAATGCAGCAAATGGGATATAGTTTTCAAAATCACGACCGTTAATGATAACGCGTCCTTCGCCTGGAACTAGGCGTACGCGCGCTACTGAACTCTTACGACGTCCAGTGCCATAGTATTGAACCTGTGCCAAAGTAAGCCCTCCTTTAATTGATTATCCGCGAAGTTCGTAAACTTCTGGTTTTTGTGCTTGGTGTGGATGCTCTGCTCCAGCATACACGTTTAGTTTCTTAGAAACTTGACGGCCTAAGCGTCCTTTTGGAAGCATGCCTTTAATTGCAAGCTCTAACATTTGTACAGGGTAGTTTGTACGCATTTCAAGAGCTGTTCTTTGTTTAAGTCCACCTGGGTGGTTAGTGTGACGGTAGTAAATTTTATCGTTTAATTTATTACCTGTTAAATGAATTTTCTCAGCGTTAATAATAATTACATGATCACCCGTGTCAACGTGTGGTGTAAATGTAGGTTTGTTTTTACCACGTAAAATGGATGCTACTTCACTAGCAAGGCGACCTAAAGTTTGACCTTCAGCATCAACCACATACCATTTACGCTCAACTTCGTTAGCTTTTGCCATAAAAGTCGTACGCATGTGTTTCCCTCCTCGTTATCTTTTCCATAGAAAAAATCTATTGTTTATCTTAAACACGATTTCCTTCCGGGGCTAATCGTGGTTTTAGAAACAATACCATATGTTATGATATACTTTTGAGTTTCTAATGTCAAGCAAATGTTACACCAGGATTAGTTGTTATAGTTTACCTGCCATAAATAAAGCCCATGACCAGGAGCCATCTTTCCAGCAAACTGACGATTTTGTTTCGCTAAAATCTCTGGAATGCTATCCGGATCAAGCTTTCCTTGCCCTACGCTCAGTAACGTACCAACAATAATCCTGACCATATTATATAAAAATCCATTACCTACAAAACGAAAAATTAATTCGTCGTCCTGCTCAATTAGCTCGATTTCATAAATTGTTCTCACTTTATCTTTTTTGTCAGTTTTTGCCGAACAAAAAGAAGTGAAATCATGCGTTCCAATAAAATAAGGGATCGCTTTTCTTATAGCATTTATTTCGAGCGGATATGGATATTGATATACGTAATTTCTACGGAATACATCCGCAGTCTTTGATAATAATACACGATAACGATATTCTTTTCTCTCGACACCGTAACGTGCGTGAAATTCTTCTGTTTTTTTCTCTACCTGTGTGATAACAATATCATCTGGTAACATAGTGTTTAATGCATTGCTCCATTGCCACTCTTCAAGAGACAACGGTGTATCAAAGTGTATCACTTGTCCTTTAGCATGAACGGTAGAATCCGTTCTGCCCGATGCCTGAACACGAACAAGTTCCCCTTTATGCAATTTCTGCAAAGCTTTCTCTATCTCTTGTTGAACAGTACGATGCTGCGGTTGAATTTGATAACCACAAAAATGCATGCCATCATATGCAACCGTACATTTTATTCTATCCATTTCTTTATTCTCCATTACGATCGCACCCATGCCAAAATACAAGCTAAACAAAGTAAGCTTATAATCGTTACTGTATCGCTTGTTTTCCAGCGTAGTTGCCTAAATTTAGTACGTCCTTCGCCACTTTGATATCCACGGGCTTCCATAGCAATTGCTAAGTCCTCTGCACGCTTAAAAGCACTGATAAATAGAGGAACGAGTAGTGAAATGATAGCTTTCATCCTATCTTTTATCGGTCCCCCTGCAAAATCAATACCACGTGACGATTGTGCCTTCATTATTTTACTCGTTTCATCCATTAATGTCGGGATAAAACGAAGAGAAATTGACATCATTAATGCGATTTCATGAACAGGAACTTTTATACGCTTCAACGGCTTTAATAACGTCTCCAAACCATCTGTAATCTCAATAGGTGTCGTCGTTAACGTTAATAATGTCGTCATTAAAATAATAACGAAGAATCGTATAGAAATGTATATTCCTTGCTCTAATCCTTTTTCATGTATCGAAAACCAACCAAGCTGGAATAATACTTCCCCTTCTTTATTTGTTAAAATATGCAGGAAAAATGTAAAAAGAAAAATCCATAGAATTGGTTTTAAGCCCGAAAGTACATAACGAATCGGCACTTTTGCAAAAAATAAAGCAATGAGTGCATATAAAAATAAAAATCCATATGAAATCGCATTATTTGCTAAGAAAACAACAAATACATATAAAAAGACAATCAGCAGCTTCGTACGTGGATCAAGTTGATGAATAAGAGAATTCCCTGGAATATATCTTCCAATAATCAACTGCTGCATGATTCATGACCACCTTTTCGTAACACCTGCACAACTTCATGAGTAAGATCCTCTAAAGATAAGGTAGCCTTTGGGATTGAAATGCCAAACTTCTCTTCAATTGCACGTTTATACTTTAAAGACATAGGAAGATCCACACCAATTTTCTCTAGTTCATCAGCATGTGAAAATACTTCCTCTGCACTTCCTTGCAAAAAGACCGTTCCTTTATGCATGACTACAATCTGCTCGGCATATTTAGCAGCATCCTCCATATTATGCGTTACAAGGATAACTGTAAGGCCTTTCTCCTTATGTAGCTTATAAAACATCTCCATAAGTTCATTTTGCCCTTTTGGGTCTAGTCCTGCTGTAGGTTCATCTAATACAAGCACTTCGGGTTCCATCGCTAATACGCCTGCTATCGCAACACGCCTCATTTGCCCACCACTTAACTCAAATGGTGAACGCGTTAACAGTTCTGGTTCTAACCCTACAAGTTCAATTGCTTCTCTTGCCTTTTGCTTCGCTTCTTCTTCCGATACCCCAAAATTAGTAGGTCCGAAGCAAATATCTTTCTCCACAGTCTCTTCAAATAACTGATGTTCTGGGAATTGAAAGACAACCCCTACCTTTTTACGTAGTGGCTTTAGCTTTTTTTCTTTCTTTCCTGCCGAAATGAAATGTTCACCGATTTGAACTGTGCCATTTGTCGGCTGCAATAAACCATTTAAATGTTGAATCATCGTCGACTTACCTGAACCAGTATGACCGATAATGGCATAATAGCCCCCACTTGGAAACGACACGTCTACATCATAAAGTGCGCGTCTTTCAAATGGAGTTTTATATTGATAACGATGTTCTACTTTTTGGAATGTAATCTCCAAAGTTCGTTCACCAAGCTTTCCATTGTAAGATGCGTATTTTGCAAGAGAATTTCATTTCTTTTTAATAATTCTGCTATTTTCACTGAAAATGGTACATCTAATCCAATTTCTTGGAGCATATGAGAGGACTTGAAAATTTGTTCTGGAGTCCCTTCCTCTAATATCTCTCCCTTATTTAAAATAATGACACGGTCTGACTGTGCCGCTTCTTCTAAATCGTGCGTAATTGATAACACGGTAATACCTTTTTCATTAACAAGTTGTCTAACCGTTTCTACCACTTCACGTCTCCCTTGAGGGTCTAGCATTGACGTTGCTTCATCTAATATCAAAATAGACGGTTGAAGTGCTAAAACGCCTGCTATTGCTACTCGCTGCTTTTGCCCACCAGATAACGAATGTGGCTCATCATTAAGAAAATCTTCCATACGGACTAGTCGTAAGGCCTGATCTAATCTTTCTACCATTTGCTCTCTTGGCATTCCGATATTCTCTAAACCAAAGACAACGTCATCTTGCACTGTCGTTCCAACAAATTGATTATCTGGATTTTGAAATACCATCCCAATTTGTTTTCGAACATCCCATACCGTTTCCTCTGACAAAACCATTGTATCATTTACTGTAATTGTCCCTGCTTCCGGCAAAAACAAACCATTCAATAATTTTGCAAGTGTAGACTTCCCAGAACCGTTTTGTCCAATAACAGATACCCATTCTCCTTCATATAAGGAGAATGAAACATCTTTTAATGCATAAGTGGCTGCACCAGGATATTGAAATGATATATTTTCTGTCCGAAGTTTCTCTTTTTTCAATACAAGGCACCCTTTCCTTCGCCAAGTAAGCCTATTTTTATATTTAAAAAAAAGGGCCATGACCAGTTTCTTGAAAAGAACTGTCCTGCCCTTTTAATTATCATTATACTAACTCGATAATTACCATTGGTGCTGCGTCTCCGCGACGTGGACCAATTTTTGCAATACGAGTGTATCCGCCTTGGCGCTCAGCATAGCGTGGAGCTACATCAGCGAATAGTTTTTGAAGTGCATCTTGACCAGTCTCAGCGTTAGCTACTTCATTGCGAATGAAAGCTGCTGCTTGACGACGAGCATGAAGATCTCCGCGTTTACCTAAAGTGATCATTTTTTCCACTACAGAACGAAGTTCTTTTGCACGAGTTTCTGTCGTTTGGATGCGCTCGTTGATAATTAAATCAGTAGCTAAGTCACGTAACATAGCTTTACGTTGCGCACTTGTACGTCCTAATTTTCTGTATGCCATTCGTAGTTCCCTCCTTTGTTGATGGGTTTAAATCCTCAGTCGTCTTTACGTAAACCTAAACCTAATTCCTCAAGTTTATGTTTAACTTCTTCTAAGGATTTACGTCCTAAGTTACGAACTTTCATCATATCTTCTTCTGTTTTGTTCGCAAGCTCTTGTACAGTATTAATTCCTGCACGTTTTAGGCAATTATAAGAACGAACAGAAAGGTCTAGTTCTTCGATAGTCATCTCAAGAACTTTCTCTTTTTGATCTTCTTCCTTCTCGACCATAATCTCAGCATTTTGTGCTTCATCAGTTAAACCAACAAAGATATTTAAATGCTCAGTTAAGATTTTGGCACCTAAAGAGATAGCTTCTTTTGGCCCGATGCTTCCATCCGTCCATACATCAAGCGTAAGCTTATCATAATTAGCCACTTGTCCGACACGTGTCTTTTCCACTTGGTAAGTCACACGTGATACTGGAGTATAAATAGAATCAATAGGAATTACTCCTATTGGTTGATCTTCGCTTTTATTTGCATCAGCTGGCGTATACCCACGGCCACGCTTTGCAGTTAAACGCACGCGGAAATGCGCATCTTTTGCTAACGTTGCAATGTGTAAATCTGGATTTAAGATTTCTACATCACTATCGTGAGTAATATCAGCAGCTGTGACAATACCTTCGCCCTGCACATCAATTTCCAACGTCTTCTCTTCTTCAGAGTAGATTTTAAGAGCTAACTTTTTCAAGTTTAAGATGATCGTTGTAACGTCTTCTACTACGCCCTCAACTGTTGAAAATTCATGTAATACGCCATCGATTTGGATAGCAGTAACAGCGGCACCAGGGAGTGAAGATAAAAGAATACGACGTAAGGAGTTACCCAACGTAGTACCATATCCACGCTCAAGCGGTTCAATTACGAATTTACCATATTTAGCATCTTCGTTAAGTTCAACCGTTTCGATTTTCGGCTTTTCGATTTCAATCATTAACTAAACCCTCCTTCAAAACGTCGAAACCCCGGTTAAACAAAGGTATAACCCCTGTCTAACCGAAAGTCCCCCTTAGGCAGTTCCCGATTGTGCACAACAAGCGATGTTTCTGTACGAAATTTCTCGATAATGCATCATATCCATTATAGACAAAAGGGAAAATTCTATACAGAAAAATTACACACGACGACGTTTTGGTGGACGACATCCATTATGAGGAACTGGAGTAACATCTCTAATTGCTGTTACTTCTAGACCTGCAGCTTGAAGAGCACGAATTGCAGCTTCACGACCAGCACCAGGACCTTTAACAGTAACCTCTAAAGTTTTTAAACCGTGCTCCATTGCAGCTTTAGCAGCAGTTTCAGCAGCCATTTGCGCAGCGAATGGAGTAGATTTACGAGATCCACGGAAACCAAGTGCACCAGCACTAGACCAAGAAAGCGCGTTACCGTGAGTATCTGTAAGTGTTACGATTGTGTTGTTGAAAGTAGAACGAATATGAGCTACACCAGCTTCAATATTCTTTTTCACACGTTTTTTACGAGTGTTTGTTTTACGTGCCATTGTTAGTTCAACCTCCTTTACTTATTATTTCTTTTTATTTGCTACTGTACGACGTGGACCTTTACGTGTACGAGCATTGTTTTTAGAGTTTTGACCACGAACTGGTAAACCACGACGGTGACGAAGACCACGGTAAGAACCGATCTCCATTAGACGTTTGATGTTAAGAGATACTTCACGACGAAGGTCTCCCTCAACTTTAATACGATCGATGATATCACGGATACGTCCTAATTCGTCTTCCGTTAAATCACGAACTCGTGTTTCTTCAGAAACACCAGCTTCAGCAAGAATTTTTTCAGCAGTTGTGCGACCAATGCCGAATACGTAAGTTAAAGAAATAACAACGCGTTTGTCACGAGGAATATCTACACCTGCGATACGTGCCATTCCGAATGCACCTCCTTCTGATTAACCTTGTTTTTGTTTATGTTTAGGGTTTTCACAAATAACCATTACTTTTCCACGTCTACGAATAACTTTACATTTTTCGCAGATTGGTTTAACTGACGGTCTTACTTTCATGTCTCGAACCTCCTTAAAGATTACGGAGTGCTATATTATTTAAAACGGTACGTAATACGACCACGATTTAAATCGTACGGAGATAATTCTACCGTAACTTTGTCTCCTGGTAAAATACGAATGAAGTTCATACGGATTTTACCAGAAACGTGAGCCAATACGACATGCCCATTCTCTAATTCTACTTTGAACATAGCATTTGGCAACGTTTCAAGAACGGTACCTTCGACTTCAATTACATCATCTTTAGCCATTCAATAGTTCTCCCTTCTTCAAATCAGTAACATTTTACACTGCTCTGAAATCCCGGAGAGCCAGCTACTTATAAAGTGGTAAGGATTTCGTATCCTGCTTCTGTAAGAGCAATCGTGTGCTCAAAATGGGCACACCATTTACCATCTACCGTTACCACTGTCCAGTCATCAGATAGTGTTTTTACATATCGTCTTCCTTGATTCACCATCGGCTCAACACAGATGACCATTCCCGGCTTTAATCTAGGGCCTCTATTTGGTGGACCATAGTGCGGGATTTGAGGGTCCTCATGTAAGTCTTGCCCGATTCCGTGACCAACATACTCCCTAACGATCGAGAATCCATTCTCTTCAGCATGGGTTTGAACCGCATGTGAGATATTTGATAATCTCTCGCCTGGTTTTACTTGTTCTAGACCAAGATACAACGATTTTTCTGTGACATCAAGTAGCTTTTGAACAGATTCAGAAATGTTTCCAACTGGATACGTCCATGCAGAATCTCCATGGTACCCATTGTATTTCGCACCAATATCGATACTGATGATATCGCCCTCTTTGAGCTTGCGCTTCCCTGGAATTCCGTGTACAAGCTCTTCATTTACAGAAGCACATATGCTCCCCGGAAATCCGTTGTATCCTTTAAAAGATGGCGTAGCACCATATTTTTGAATCGTCTTTTCCGCTATTTGATCGAGCTCTTTCGTTGTAATTCCTGGAGTAATGTGCTGTTTTAACTCTTGATGAGTCAAAGCAACGATCCTGCCCGCTTCTCGCATGATTTCTATCTCGCGAGGAGTTTTGCAGATTATCATTACGCTAAGCCTCCGATGAGAACATCGATATCAGCAAATACTTTATTGATATCTTGCTCACCATTAATGCTTTGTAAGTAACCAAGCTCCTCGTAGAAATCAAGCAAAGGTTTAGTTTGCTTAATATTTACATCTAAGCGATTTGCTACAGTTTCTTCATTGTCATCAGAGCGTTGATATAACTCGCCACCACATTTATCGCACACGTCAGCTTTTGCTGGCGGATTGAATTCTAAGTGGTAAGTCGCACCGCACTCTTTACAAATGCGACGGCCTGTAAGGCGTTTTAATAACAATCCTGAATCCACATTAATGTTTAAAACATAGTCGATTTTTTTGCCAAGATCTTTCATAATCTCTTCAAGAGCTGATGCTTGTGCAACAGTTCGTGGGAAACCGTCTAATAAGAAGCCTCTTACGCAGTCTTCTTGACTTAAACGTTCACGAACGATTCCGATTGTAACTTCATCTGGAACAAGTGCACCTTTATCAATAAAGGATTTTGCTTGTAAACCCATTTCAGTTTCAGCCTTCATAGCTGCACGGAACATATCTCCTGTTGAGATGTGAGGGATGTTATACTTGGCAACAATCTGTTCGGCTTGTGTACCTTTACCAGCACCAGGAAGCCCCATTAAAATTAAGTTCATCCTTGTTCCCCCTCAGAGTACATGAGCATGTAGGGAAGACAATACTTCCCACTTACTCACTGCTTGATAAACCCTTTGTAATGGCGTTTTACCAGTTGGCTTTCTAGTTGCTTCATTGTTTCTAAAGCAACGCCGACAACGATTAACATACTCGTTCCACCGATCTGTGCAGATGGAGGAAGATTTCCCAGCTTCGTAAAGATAACTGGTAAGATTGCAATCGCTGCTAGGAAAATTGATCCTACAAAGGTCAAACGATACAAGATTTTTGTTAGATATTGTTCTGTATTCTTACCCGGACGAATACCTGGAACATATCCACCTTGTTTGTTTAGATTCTCTGACATTTGCTCTGGATTAACCTGAACAAACGCATAGAAATATGTGAAGGCTACAATGAGCGCAACATATATGATCATTCCCACTGGGTGAGAATAGTTAAAGTTTGCAATAATCCACTGCGATACATCATGTTTCGGGAAGAACTGCGCAATAGTCGGAGGAGTAATTAAGAATGAAACAGCAAAAATTACTGGAATAACACCAGCACTATTTACCTTAAGCGGTAAATGTGTGTTTTGTGCTCCAGCATAACCACCATTTCCTCCTGTTACACGCTTCGCATATTGAATTGGGATCTTTCTAACAGCCTGTTGAATGAAAATAACACCCACAATAACTGCTAACACAGCTAGTAAAATCAATGCAACTTTAACGATACTCATGAACAATTGATCTCCGATATTTTGAAACTGTTGCTGATACACTTGAGATATAACACTTGGGATCGCTGCGGCAATACCACCAAAGATTAGGATGGAAATACCATTACCTACACCTTTAGCTGTAATCTGTTCACCTAACCACATTAAAAATGCAGTACCAGCAGTCAGTACCGTAGCAATGTATAAATAAGTGCTCCAACCAGGATTCAAAATTAATTGTCCACCTACCATACCGTTAAAACCGATTGACATACCAAACCCCTGAATAAACGCAAGAACAATTGTAAAATAACGCGTGAATTGCGTTAATTTACGACGGCCCATTTCACCTTGCTTCGCCCATTCCGAAAATTTAGGAACAACATCCATCTGCAATAATTGCACGATGATGGATGCTGTAATATACGGCATGATTCCCATCGCAAAGATGGAGAAGTTTTTCAAGGCTCCACCGCCAAATGTATTTAGAATACCTAAAGCATTTAATTGATCTTGTGCCTTCAGTACGTCTCCATTTGTAAATGGCACGGGGATAAACGTGCCAATCCTGAATACGATTAACATCGCTAAAGTGAATAATATTTTACGTCTTATCTCAGCAACGCGCATAAAGTTGGAGATTGTACGAAACATTAGATCACCTCAACTGATCCGCCAGCTGCTTCAATTGCTTCTTTAGCACTTGAAGAGAACTTGTGCGCTTTAACAGTTAGTTTTTTCTCTACTGCGCCGCTTGCAAGAATTTTAACACCGTCGTTTAATTTGCTGATAACGCCAGTTTCCAGCAATAATTCAGGTGTTACTTCTGTACCATCTTCAAAACGATTTAACGTTGATAAGTTTACAATAGCAAACTCTTTACGGTTAATGTTTGTGAAGCCGCGTTTTGGTAAACGACGGAATAATGGAGTTTGACCACCTTCGAAGCCAAGACGAACACCGCCGCCAGAACGTGCGTTTTGTCCTTTATGACCTTTACCAGCAGTTTTACCGTTACCAGAACCGATACCACGACCGACACGGTTACGTACTTTACGAGAACCTTCTGCAGGTTTTAATTCATGAAGTTTCATTCCCAGGCACCTCCTTATATTAATGAGTTATCCTTAAGCTTCTTTTACAGTTACAAGGTGAGAAACTTTGTTGATCATACCAAGAATAGCAGGAGTTTCTTCCTTAACTACAGTTGAATTCAACTTTTTAAGACCTAAAGCTTCTACCGTCGCACGTTGATCTTGTGGACGACCAATTACACTACGAGTGAGGGTAATTTCTAACTTTTTCGCCATTTGTTTTCCCTCCTTAACCTAGTAGCTCTTCTACAGATTTACCGCGTAATTTTGCAACATCTTCAGCGCGCTTAAGTTCGCTTAATCCGTTCACAGTAGCGCGAATCATGTTGATTGGTGTGTTAGAACCAAGAGATTTCGAAAGAATATCTTGTACACCTGCTAATTCAAGGACCGCACGAACAGGTCCACCAGCAATAACACCAGTACCCTCAGCAGCAGGCTTTAAGAATACTTCACCAGCTCCAAAATGACCGTTGATTGTGTGTGGAATTGTTGTACCAACTAATGGTACAGCGATTAAGTTTTTCTTAGCGTCTTCGATAGCTTTGCGGATTGCGTCTGGTACCTCTTGTGCTTTACCAGTACCGAATCCAACATGACCGTTTTTATCGCCAACTACAACTAGTGCAGCAAAGCGGAAACGACGACCACCCTTAACAACTTTCGCGACACGATTTATCGTAACTACACGTTCTTCAAGTTCTAATTTACTTGGGTCAATGCGATGCATCAATTTTCCCTCCTTTGACCATTAAAATTGTAATCCAGCCTCACGAGCAGCTTCAGCTAGAGCTTTAACACGGCCATGGTATAAGTAACCACCGCGATCAAATACTACTTCTTTAACGCCTTTCTCTACAGCACGCTTAGCAACTGATTCTCCAACTTTCGTAGCAGCTTCAATATTGCTAGTACCGTTAAGAGCAAGGTCTTTATCAAGAGTAGATGCACTTACTAACGTTACACCATTTACATCATCAATAACTTGAGCGTAAATATGTTGGTTAGAACGGAACACGTTTAAACGTGGACGTTCTGCAGTACCAGTAAGTTTAGCACGTACACGCGCATGTCTTTTCTTACGAGTCGCATTTTTATCAGCTTTAGTGATCATTCTTGTCACTCCTTTCTCTCACCTAACGGGTTTACTTAGCAGTTTTACCTTCTTTACGACGAACAACTTCGCCTTCGTAACGAATACCTTTACCTTTGTAAGGCTCAGGAGCACGTACAGCGCGGATGTTAGCAGCGAATTCGCCAACACGTTGCTTGTCGATACCTTTGATTACGATCTTAGTTGGTGCAGGTACTTCAACTTCAAGACCTGCTTCCGGAGTCATTTCTACTGGATGAGAATAACCTACGCTTAATACAAGTTTATCACCTTGTTTTTGAGCACGGTAACCAACACCGACTAATTCAAGTCCGCGTGCGAAACCTTCAGTTACACCTTCAACCATGTTTCCGATTAAAGCACGAGTTGTACCGTGTAATGCACGGTGTTCCTTCTGTTCAGATGGACGCTCAACTGTTAATGTATTCTCTTCAATTTTGATAAGCATATCAGCATTGAAAGTACGAGTTAATTCACCTTTAGGGCCTTTTACTGTTACAGTATTGTCTTCTGCAACTGTAATAGTAACACCTGCAGGGATTTCAAGAATCTTTTTACCAATACGAGACATGTGGTCACACCTCCGTTCGTTTTAAATATATATTACCAAACGTATGCTACTACTTCTCCACCAGTTTGTAATTGACGAGCGTCTTTGTCTGTCATTACTCCCTTAGATGTAGAAACAAGAGCGATACCTAATCCGTTAAGTACACGTGGTACTTCGTCAGCTTTAGCGTAAACGCGTAAGCCAGGTTTACTGATACGTTTTAATCCAGTGATTACACGTTCGTTGTTTGCACCATATTTCAGGAAAATACGAAGGATACCTTGTTTGTTATCCTCGATGTATTCTACATCACGAATGAAACCTTCACGTTTTAAAAGTTCAGCGATCTCTTTTTTGATTTTAGAAGCAGGAACCTCTAATTTCTCATGACGTACCATGTTCGCATTACGGATGCGAGTAAGCATGTCTGCAATTGGATCTGTCATCACCATGTGTTTTACCTCCTTCCCATTTGTGGGTTTTACCAACTAGCTTTTTTAACACCAGGAATTTGACCTTTATATGCAAGTTCACGGAAACAAATACGGCAAAGTTTAAATTTGCGGTATACAGAATGCGGACGACCGCAGCGTTCGCAACGTGTATACTCTTGTACTTTAAACTTAGGAGTACGCTTTTGTTTCGCAATCATAGATTTTTTAGCCACGTTTTCGCCTCCTCTACTTAGCGTTGGCTTCCATTATTTTTGGAATGGCATACCGAATTGTGTTAAAAGTTCACGAGCTTCTTCATCAGTGTTCGCTGTAGTAACGATTACGATGTCCATACCGCGGACTTTGCTTACTTTATCATAATCAATCTCAGGGAAAATAAGTTGCTCTTTAACACCTAATGTATAGTTTCCACGACCATCGAATGATTTCTTAGAAACACCACGGAAATCACGTACACGTGGTAAAGAAACTGATACTAATTTATCGAAGAACTCATACATTTGCTCGCCGCGTAAAGTTACTTTCGCACCGATTGGCATACCTTCACGAAGACGGAAACCAGCGATTGATTTTTTAGCACGAGTTACAACAGGTTTTTGACCTGCGATTTGTGTTAATTCTTCTACTGCGTTGTCTAAAGCTTTTGAGTTAGATACCGCGTCACCAACACCAGTGTTGATTACGATCTTTTCGATTTTTGGTACCTGCATTACAGATTTATAGTTAAACTTGCTCATTAGAGCAGGAGTAATTTCCTTTTGGAACTTCTCTTTAAGGCGATTCAATGAAGTGACCTCCTTTCTTAAGAAAATTATTTATCTAATAATTCACCAGATTTTTTTGCAATACGAACTTTTTTACCATCTTCTACCTTGAAGCCTACGCGAGTAGGTTCACCTGTTTTCGGATCTAAAATCATAACGTTAGAAACGTGAATAGGTGCCTCTTTAGTAATAATTCCACCTTGTGGATTTAATTGAGATGGCTTAGAGTGCTTCTTAACGATGTTAACACCCTCAACGATAACACGGTTTTGCTTTGGGAAAGCCACAAGGATAACGCCTTGTTTTCCTTTGTCTTTACCAGTGATTACCTGTACTTTATCACCTTTTTTTACATGCATCTTAATTCTGCACCTCCTTAGCAAGGCAATACCTTAAATTATAGAACTTCTGGAGCTAAAGAAACGATCTTCATGAAGTTGCTATCACGTAATTCACGAGCTACTGGTCCGAAGATACGAGTACCACGTGGGCTCTTATCGTCTTTAATGATAACCGCTGCGTTTTCATCAAATTTGATGTAAGAACCATCCGGACGACGAGCACCGCTCTTCGTACGTACTACTACTGCTTTAACAACGTCACCTTTTTTAACAACGCCACCTGGTGTTGCTTGTTTTACCGTAGCAACGATAATGTCACCAATGTTAGCATATTTACGACCAGAGCCGCCTAATACTTTAATTGTTAAAAGTTCACGTGCACCAGAGTTGTCAGCAACTTTCAAACGAGATTCTTGTTGGATCATGTTATGAAACCTCCCTTCGGACTAAAAATTCCGATTCGTCTATTTAGATAATAACCGCTTCTTCAACGATTTCAACTAAACGGAAACGCTTAGTAGCAGAAAGCGGGCGAGTTTCCATGATTTTTACGATATCGCCAAGTTTCGCTTGGTTTTGCTCATCATGGGCTTTGTACTTCTTAGAATACTTAACACGTTTTCCGTACAAGGAATGAGTTTTGTAAGTTTCAACTAAAACTGTAATCGTTTTGTCCATTTTGTCAGACACTACACGACCAGTATAAACTTTGCGTTGGTTACGTTCGCTCACTATGCAAACCTCCCCTCAATTTATCGATTAATTCCGATCTCTCTTTCACGAACTACAGTTTTCATACGAGCAATTGCCTTACGCACTTCACGAATGCGAGTTGGATTCTCTAATTGTCCTGTAGCAAGTTGGAAGCGAAGATTAAACAACTCTTCCTTTAAAGCTTTAACTTTTGTTTCGATTTCGGCAGTGGTTAATTCACGAATATCATTAGTTTTCATTAGATTCACCACCATTTTCTTCACGTTTTACGAATTTACATTTCACAGGTAACTTGTGAGCTGCAAGACGTAATGCTTCGCGTGCTACCTCTTCAGATACACCCGCGATTTCGAACATAATTTTCCCAGGTTTTACTACTGCTACCCAGCCTTCTGGTGCCCCTTTACCGGAACCCATACGTACTTCTAGAGGTTTTGCAGTGTAAGGTTTAGAAGGGAAAATTTTAATCCATACTTTACCGCCACGTTTCATGTAACGAGTCATTGCACGACGAGCAGCTTCGATTTGACGGTTTGTAATCCATGAAGCAGCTTGTGCTTGTAAACCGAATTCACCGAAAGCTACTTCAGTTCCACCTTTAGCACGACCACGCATTTTACCACGATGCTCTCTACGATATTTTACGCGTTTTGGCATTAACATATTATTTTCCTCCTTCCTCAGAAGCTTTCTTTTTTGTAGGAAGGACTTCTCCACGGTAGATCCATACTTTTACGCCTAATTTACCGTATGTTGTATCAGCTTCAACTGCTGCATAGTCAATATCAGCGCGAAGTGTATGAAGTGGAACAGTTCCTTCACTGTAAGATTCTGCACGAGCGATATCAGCTCCGCCAAGACGACCAGAAACCTGTGTTTTAATACCTTTAGCACCTGCACGCATAGCACGTTGAATAACTTGCTTTTGTGCACGACGGAATGATACACGGTTTTCTAATTGACGAGCGATGTTTTCGCCTACTAATTTAGCGTTAAGATCAGCTCTCTTAACTTCTAAAATGTTGATGTGTACACGCTTGCCTGTTAATTGGTTAAGAGCTTTACGAAGTGCTTCAACTTCAGTACCACCTTTACCAATTACCATACCAGGTTTTGCAGTGTGAATTGTAACATTTACACGATTTGCTGCACGTTCGATTTCTACTTTAGCAACAGCAGAATCTTTTAAGCGTACATTAATGTACTCACGGATTTTGATGTCTTCATGTAATAATGTAGCGTAATCTTTCTCAGCGAACCAACGAGATTCCCAGTCACGGATAACGCCGACACGAAGACCAATTGGATTAACCTTTTGACCCATCGATTATCCCTCCTTCTTTTCTGATACCACAACTGTGATGTGGCTTGTGCGTTTGTTAATTTGGCTTGCACGACCCATTGCACGTGGACGGAAACGTTTTAACGTTGGACCTTCGTCAACGAAAACTTTCTCAACAACTAGGTTGTTAATGTCCATTTCATAATTGTGCTCTGCATTTGCGATTGCAGATTTTAAAACTTTTTCTACAACTGGAGAAGCAGTTTTTGGTGTGTGGTTAAGGATAGCAATCGCTTCACCCACTTGCTTACCTCGGATTAAGTCTACAACTAAACGAACTTTACGAGGAGCAATACGAACTGTTCTCGCTACTGCTTTAGCTTGCATTGAAGTGCCTCCTCTCATTATCTTCTAGTTTTCTTATCGTCAGCATCATGACCTTTATACGTACGAGTTGGTGCGAATTCACCTAACTTGTGGCCTACCATGTCTTCAGTAACATATACAGGTACATGTTTACGACCGTCATATACAGCGATTGTGTGACCGATGAACTGAGGGAAGATCGTTGAACGACGAGACCAAGTTTTAACAACTTGCTTTTGCTCAGTTTCATTTAGCTTTGCAATTTTACTCATTAAATGATCATCGACAAATGGTCCTTTTTTCAAGCTACGAGCCATTTTGGTGCCTCCCTTCGTGATTGCCGTACGGTTCTCAAAGTGAACCGTACTACAATCCCATTATTTTTTACGACGACGAACGATGAATTTGTCAGACGCTTTGTTTTTCTTACGAGTTTTGAATCCAAGAGTTGGTTTACCCCATGGAGACATTGGAGACTTACGTCCGATTGGTGAACGTCCTTCACCACCACCGTGTGGGTGATCAACTGGGTTCATTACAGAACCACGAACAGTTGGGCGCTTACCTAACCAGCGAGAGCGACCAGCTTTACCGATCTTGATAAGTTCGTGTGACTCGTTACCAACTTGACCTACAGTTGCACGGCAAGCAGATAATACAAGACGCACTTCACCAGAAGTTAAACGTACAAGAACGTATTTACCTTCTTTACCAAGTACTTGTGCAGATGTACCAGCAGAACGAACTAATTGTCCACCACGACCTGGTTTAAGCTCGATGTTATGAACAACAGTACCTACTGGAATGTTGATTAATGGTAATGCGTTACCGATTTTAATGTCAGCTTCAGCGCCAGACATAATTTCCATACCTACTTCTAAGTTCTTAGGAGCAAGAATGTAACGTTTTTCACCGTCAACGTAGTTAATTAATGCGATATTCGCAGAGCGGTTTGGATCGTATTCGATCGTAGCAACGCGTCCTGGAATTCCATCTTTGTTACGTTTGAAGTCGATGATACGGTATTGACGCTTATGTCCGCCACCTTGATGACGTACAGTGATTTTACCTTGGTTATTACGACCAGCCTTTTTGCTTAAAGGAGCAAGTAAAGACTTTTCGGGTCTGTCAGTCGTGATTTCAGCGAAATCATTCGTAGTCATGTTACGACGACCGTTAGTAGTTGGATTATACTTTTTAATTCCCATCTCAATTTCCCTCCTTCTTTAGTAAGAATTAAACGCCTTGGAAGATTTCGATTTCTTTGCTGTCAGCAGTTAGCTTAACGATTGCTTTACGACGACGGCTAGTAAAACCAGCGTGACGACCAACGCGTTTTGCTTTCGGCTTGTAGTTCATGATGTTCACTTTTTCTACTTTAACACCAAAGATCGCTTCTAGAGCATCTTTAACTTCTGTTTTATTAGATTTAACGTCCACATCGAACGTGTATTTTTTTTCAGCCATCATTTCCATAGAACGTTCAGTGATAACTGGGCGCTTAATGATATCACGAGGATCTCTCATTATGCAAGCACCTCCTCTACTTTTTCCACTGCCGCTTTTGTCATGATTAGCTTATCATGATGAAGCACGTCTAAAACGTTTACGCCATCAGCAGTGATTACTGTTACTCCAGGGATATTGCGAGCAGATAACTCTACAGATTCGTTTGCATCAGCAGTTACGATAAGAGCTTTCTTCTCAACAGTTAATCCTTTAAGTACTGCTAGCATATCTTTTGTTTTTGGTGCATTTAACACTAGGTCTTCAAGAACTACAATGTTGTTCTCAACTACTTTAGTAGCTAATGCAGATTTGATTGCTAAACGACGAACTTTCTTAGGAAGTTTGTACGCATAGCTTCTTGGTGTAGGTCCGAATACCGTACCACCACCACGCCATTGAGGAGAGCGGATAGACCCTTGACGAGCACGTCCAGTTCCTTTTTGACGCCATGGTTTACGACCACCACCGCGAACTTCAGAGCGAGTTTTTACTTTGTGTGTACCTTGACGTAAAGATGCACGTTGCATCATTACAGCTTCGAAAAGTACAGCTTCATTTGGTTCGATACCGAAAATAGCTTCAGCTAATTCGATTTCACCAACCTGTGAACCAGTTTGGTTATATACAGTAACTTTTGGCATTGGAATTCCTCCTTCCTATTGTGAATTATTTGCTAACCTTCACAGCGCCTTGAACAACTACAAGAGATTTCTTAGCACCTGGAACGTTACCTTTTACTAGTAATAAGTTGCGCTCAGTGTCAACTTGAACGATTTCTAAGTTTTGGATAGTAACTTGGTCTCCACCCATACGTCCAGCAAGTTTTTTGCCTTTGAATACACGGTTCGGAGCAACTGGGCCCATTGAACCTGGACGACGGTGATAGCGAGAACCATGAGACATAGGTCCGCGAGATTGTCCGTGGCGTTTGATAACACCTTGGAAACCTTTACCTTTAGAAATTCCTGTTACATCAACGATTTCACCTGTAGCGAATACGTCAACTTTTACCTCTTGACCAACCTCTAATCCGTCCACGTCTGCATCGCGGATTTCGCGAATGAAGCGCTTAGGAGTTGTAGATGCTTTAGCAGTGTGGCCTTGTTCAGGTTTGTTAGTTAACTTTTCACGCTTATCTTCAAATCCTAACTGAATTGCGTTGTAGCCATCAGTTTCAGTTGTTTTCTTTTGAAGAACAACGTTTGGATTAGCAGCGATAACTGTTACTGGGATTAACTCACCGTTCTCAGCAAATACTTGAGTCATACCGATCTTTCTTCCTAAGATTCCTTTGGTCATGAGTTACACCTCCTACATTTTTAAGTTATATAAATTATAGTTTGATTTCGATATCTACACCAGATGGTAAGTCTAAACGCATTAATGAATCTACTGTTTGTGGAGTAGGACTCACGATGTCGATTAGACGTTTGTGCGTGCGCATTTCGAATTGCTCACGAGAATCTTTGTACTTATGAACAGCACGAAGAATTGTGTAAACAGTTTTTTCAGTTGGTAATGGGATCGGACCAGAAACTGTTGCCCCAGAACGCTTAGCTGTTTCTACAATTTTCTCAGCTGACTGATCAAGAATACGGTGATCGTAAGCTTTTAAACGGATACGAATTTTTTCTTTTGCCATTATTTTCCCTCCTTCGTTCGCCTATTTCTAAAATAGACCTTCTCCATGGAAATTTCCTCACACCATGCCATGGCAAAGCGGCCGGGTGTGTCAGCAACCTTCCACTTCATCGCAGTCAAAGACCAACATTGTCTATTATACAATGTTATTCGTCTAGATGCAAGCATCTTTTTGTTTGCATCTGCTTTTCTCTACTTTTGCTATTATACATGGCACTTTAAAGAATTTCAAGTTTTCATCTAGCAGAATTCATTTTACAGTTTCTGGATTTCGGTTTTAATGATTTCACATTATTATAGAAGAAACTCGTCAAAACATGAAACAATCATTTTGTTCATTATATAAATGCAAACAAAAACCCCAAGGGAAAATCCCTCGGGGTTTTTTATATCAGTTAAGATTACTCAACGATAGTAGCAACTACGCCGTAACCTACTGTACGTCCACCTTCACGAATAGAGAATTTAGTTCCCTCTTCGATAGCGATTGGAGCGATAAGTTCGATAGTCATTTCTACGTTGTCACCAGGCATTACCATTTCAGTACCTTCTGGTAATTGGATGATACCAGTTACGTCAGTTGTACGGAAGTAGAACTGTGGACGGTAGTTAGCGAAGAATGGAGTGTGACGTCCACCTTCTTCTTTAGATAATACGAAAACTTCAGCTTTGAATTTAGCGTGAGCTTTTACAGAACCGCTTTTTGCAAGTACTTGTCCACGTTGGATGTCTTCACGAGCAACCCCACGAAGTAAAGCACCGATGTTGTCACCAGCTTGAGCTTGGTCAAGAAGTTTACGGAACATTTCTACACCAGTTACAGTTGTAGAAGCATTTTCTTCAGCAAGACCGATGATTTCTACAACGTCACCAACTTTAACGATACCGCGCTCAACACGACCAGTAGCAACTGTACCACGACCTGTGATAGAGAATACATCCTCTACAGGCATTAAGAATGGTTTGTCAGTTTCACGTTCTGGAGTTGGGATGTAAGCATCAACTTCAGCCATTAATTCAATGATTTTTGCTTCCCAATCAGCTTCTCCTTGAAGAGCTTTAAGAGCAGAACCTTTGATTACAGGAATGTCATCGCCTGGGAATCCGTATTCAGATAATAGGTCGCGAACTTCCATTTCTACTAATTCTAATAATTCTTCGTCGTCTACCATGTCGCATTTGTTTAAGAATACAACGATGTAAGGTACACCTACTTGACGAGAAAGAAGGATGTGCTCACGAGTTTGAGGCATTGGGCCATCAGCAGCAGATACTACTAAGATACCGCCGTCCATTTGAGCAGCACCAGTGATCATGTTTTTAACATAGTCAGCGTGACCTGGGCAGTCAACGTGTGCATAGTGACGAGTTTCAGTTTCGTACTCAACGTGTGCAGTTGAGATTGTGATACCGCGCTCTCTTTCTTCTGGAGCAGCATCGATTTGATCGTATCCGCGTGCTTCAGCACCACCAGCTTTTGCAAGTACTGTAGTGATCGCAGCAGTTAATGTAGTTTTACCATGGTCAACGTGGCCGATTGTACCGATGTTAACATGGGGTTTAGAACGTTCGAATTTAGCTTTAGCCATTCTAAATTCCTCCTTAGTTTATATAGGTTATTTTATATTTAGGCTAGAAAGCGAAACTTGCGTCCCACTTTCTAAGCTTACATAAGTAGTTATACGTGAAGAATCGATAAAAATCAATTATTCACCTTTATTTTTTTTGATAATTTCTTCAGAAACAGACTTTGGTACTTCTTCATAGTGATCAAACACCATAGAGAATGTTCCGCGTCCTTGAGTGTTAGAACGTAATGACGTTGCATAACCGAACATTTCAGAAAGTGGAACCATAGCGCGAACAACTTGAGCGTTACCGCGAGCTTCCATACCTTCTACACGTCCACGACGAGATGTTACGTCACCCATAATGTCACCCATGTACTCTTCAGGAATTACAACTTCAACTTTCATCATTGGCTCAAGAATTACTGGGTTACATTTAGAAACCGCAGCTTTAAGTGCCATAGATGCAGCGATTTTGAACGCCATCTCAGATGAATCGACATCATGGTAAGATCCGTCAACTAATGCAGCTTTAATGTCTACTACTGGATATCCAGCAAGTACACCATTTTTAAGTGCATCTTCAAGACCTGCGCCTACAGCTGGGATGTATTCACGTGGAACAACACCACCGACGATCTTGTTTTCGAATTCGAATCCTTTACCTTCTTCATTAGGTTCAAACTCAATCCAAACGTGACCGAATTGTCCACGTCCACCAGATTGACGAGCGAACTTACCTTCAACTTTCGCAGCAGAGCGGAAAGTCTCACGGTATGCTACCTGAGGAGCACCAACGTTTGCTTCAACTTTGAACTCACGGCGCATACGGTCAACGATGATATCAAGGTGAAGTTCACCCATACCAGCGATGATTGTTTGGCCAGTTTCTTGGTCAGTGTGAGCACGGAATGTTGGATCTTCTTCAGAAAGCTTAGATAATGCTGTACCCATTTTATCTTGGTCAGCTTTTGATTTTGGTTCGATAGCTACAGAGATAACTGGCTCTGGGAATTCCATAGACTCAAGGATAACAAGGCTCTTCTCGTCACAAAGAGTATCACCAGTAGTAGTATCTTTTAAACCTACAGCAGCAGCGATATCACCAGCGTAAACTGTTGAGATCTCTTCACGGCTGTTAGCGTGCATTTGTAGGATACGACCTACACGCTCACGCTTACCTTTAGTTGAGTTTTTCACGTATGATCCAGAGTTTAACACACCAGAGTACACACGGAAGAATGTTAACTTACCAACATAAGGGTCAGTCATGATTTTGAATGCTAGAGCTGAGAAAGGCTCTTCATCGCTAGACTTACGTTCTACTTCTTCATCTGTATCCGGAAGAGTACCTTTGATTGCAGGTACATCTAATGGAGATGGTAGGTAGTCGATAACTGCGTCTAACAGAATTTGAACACCTTTGTTTTTGAATGCAGAACCACAGATTACTGGGAAGAATTCTACAGAAGTTGTAGCCTTACGGATACCAGCTTTAAGCTCTTCTACAGTGATTTCTTCACCTTCTAGGTACTTCATCATCATTTCTTCATCAAGCTCAGCTACCGCTTCAATAAGTTTTCCACGGTATTCTTCAGCTAGTTCTTTATGCTCTTCAGGAATTTCAACACGTTGAATGTCTGTTCCTAAATCGTTACCGTACATGTAAGCACATTCTTCAACAAGATCAATGATACCATTGAACTCATCTTCAGCACCGATTGGTAACTGAATTGGGTGTGCGTTTGCTTGTAAACGATCGTGGATTGTTCCTACAGAGTATAAGAAATCTGCACCGATTTTATCCATTTTGTTAACGAATACGATACGAGGTACGCCGTAAGTAGTAGCCTGACGCCAAACAGTTTCTGTTTGTGGTTCTACACCAGATTGTGCATCAAGTACTGCTACTGCGCCATCAAGTACGCGTAAAGAACGTTCTACTTCTACTGTGAAATCTACGTGACCTGGAGTGTCAATGATGTTTACACGGTGACCTTTCCATTGTGCTGTAGTTGCAGCAGAAGTAATTGTGATACCACGCTCTTGCTCTTGCTCCATCCAGTCCATCTGAGATGCACCTTCGTGAGTTTCACCGATTTTGTGAATACGTCCTGTGTAGTACAGAATACGCTCAGTAGCTGTTGTTTTACCAGCATCGATGTGAGCCATGATACCAATATTACGAGTGTTTTCTAAAGAGAACTCTCTTGCCATTTGGTGTCTTGCTCCTTCCATATATGGATTGGATTTTTTATTTTAAGTAGCAAAAAAGCCACTTTATATTGTTACACATGTCAGTATGTCCAGTACCCTCATTATGTAAAACGAGCGCCCAACGAAAGGGAGAGGCATTCTCCCTCTCCACACTTCCATAAGCGACAAATAAAGCGGTTTATGCTTACATTTATTTTACGTTGAATCCTACCAACGGTAATGAGCAAATGCTTTGTTAGCTTCTGCCATTTTATGAGTGTCTTCACGTTTCTTAACAGATGCACCAGCGTTGTTAGCTGCATCTAAGATTTCGTTAGCAAGACGCTCTTCCATAGTTTTTTCACCACGAAGACGAGCGTAGTTTACTAACCAACGAAGACCTAAAGTTGTACGGCGTTCTGGACGAACCTCAACTGGAACTTGGTAGTTAGCACCACCAACACGACGAGCGCGTACTTCAAGAACAGGCATAATGTTCTTAAGAGCTTGCTCGAATACTTCCATTGGCTCTTTACCAGTACGTTCGCTTACGATATCGAACGCATTATAAAGAATTGTTTGAGATTTACCTTTTTTACCGTCAACCATCATTTTGTTGATAAGGCGTGTTACTAGCTTCGAATTGTACATTGGATCTGGTAACACGTCACGTTTTGCAACAGGTCCTTTACGAGGCATATTGAGTTCCTCCTTTCATTAAAAAGTTATTATTTCTTAGCCGCTTTAGGCTTTTTAGTACCGTATTTAGAACGGCCTTGCATACGCTTGTCAACACCAGCTGTATCAAGCGCACCACGAACGATGTGGTAACGTACCCCTGGTAAGTCTTTTACACGACCACCGCGAATTAATACTACGCTGTGCTCTTGTAAGTTGTGACCGATACCTGGGATGTATGCTGTTACCTCAATACCATTTGTTAAACGAACACGAGCATATTTACGTAACGCTGAGTTAGGTTTCTTTGGAGTCATTGTACCAACACGAGTACATACACCACGTTTTTGAGGTGCAGAGATATCAGTTGATTTTTTCTTTAAAGAGTTAAAACCTTTGTTTAACGCAGGTGATTTAGATTTCCATACTTTATCAGTACGACCATTTCTCACTAATTGGTTAATAGTAGGCATTTGATTATCCTCCCTTCGCATGTTTGTATGACCACATATCCAGGTGGTTCATTATTAGTTGAAAACAAAGTTTTTGCAAGGGAGAGCAAATGCTCTCTCCTCACAAAAACAGTTTTAACTTATTATTCCTATTGCTGAAGCTCCCACTTGAATCCCCGCAACTTTTCCAAGTTTACGAACTGATTCAACTTTGGTTATGGGTATGTTATGTTGCAATGCAGTGCGAATGATAACATGGGTTAACCGCATATCAGCATCTTCTGCAATGACAACTTCTTTAACTATACCATTTTTGATTGCTTCCAATGTACGTTTATGACCAACGACTACATTTTCAGCATTTGACACTTTTTGATAAGACATATAAATATCCTCCAAAGCATCGTTCAGGAGCAACCTTGCTTATAGTAACATTTTGACTCATACAATGTCAACTAGGATTAACTGTTTTTATACAAAATTTACGACGGAAAATTTTACTGTTCCACATAAACTTCATCGTTTTCTACATTCATGTCATCTTGTGTTGTTTTAACAAGATCCACTTTGCGATAACGATTCATACCTGTTCCAGCAGGAACAAGTTTACCGATAATAACATTTTCTTTCAATCCTAGAAGCTCATCGCGTTTACCCTTAATCGCTGCATCAGTTAAGACACGAGTTGTTTCTTGGAACGATGCTGCAGATAAGAATGAATCTGTTTCAAGTGAAGCTTTTGTAATACCAAGTAGAACTGGTCTAGCTGTTGCTGGTTGTTTACCTTGCAGTAACACCTTCGCATTCGCATCAGTAAACTGATGGATATCTAGTAATGTTCCTGGTAATACATCTGTTTCACCTGCATCACTCACACGTACTTTACGTAACATTTGGCGTACCATTACTTCTACGTGTTTGTCACCAATTTCTACCCCTTGCATACGGTATACTTTTTGAACTTCACGTAATAAGTATTCTTGAACTGCCGTAATGTCCGTTACTTTTAGTAATTCTTTCGGATCGATAGAACCTTCTGTTAACTCTTTACCGTGGCTAATTTTCTGTCCTGGAATTACTTTCAGACGAGCACCGTAAGGAATAGCATACGTACGAGCTTCAACTTCACCCTGTACAACTACTTCTTGGCGATCTTTAACATCGTTGATCGCTGCGATAACACCGTCGATTTCACTGATAACAGCCTGACCTTTCGGATTACGAGCTTCGAAGATCTCTTGGATACGAGGTAAACCTTGAGTGATATCATCTCCGGCAACCCCACCTGTATGGAACGTACGCATCGTTAACTGTGTACCTGGCTCACCGATAGATTGAGCTGCGATAATACCTACCGCTTCCCCTACTTCTACGTCTGTTCCAGTTGCTAAGTTACGACCGTAACACTTCTTACATACACCATGGCGAGTGTTACACGTAAACGCTGAACGAATGTTTACAGTTTCAACACCCGAATTTTCAACGATATGAGCGATATCTTCAGTAATTAATTGATTTTCAGCAACTAATACTTCACCTGTTTCAGGATGTTTTACAGTTTTTCTTGCAAAACGTCCAACAAGACGATCATATAATGACTCAATAACTTCATTACCCTCTTTAATCGCACCAATTAATAAACCGCGATCTGTTCCACAATCATCTTCACGAACGATTACATCTTGTGCAACGTCAACAAGACGACGTGTTAAGTAACCAGAATCGGCAGTTTTCAGTGCTGTATCGGCAAGACCTTTACGCGCACCATGCGTAGAGATGAAGTACTCAAGTACTGTTAAACCTTCACGGAAACTTGATTTGATTGGAAGTTCGATGATACGACCAGATGGATTGGCCATCAGACCACGCATACCAGCAAGCTGAGTAAAGTTCGATGCGTTACCACGGGCACCGGAATCACTCATCATGAAGATTGGGTTGCGTTTATTCAAGGACTTCATCAGTTTTCCTTGGATAACATCTTTTGCATTACTCCAAATAGAGATAACGCGATCGTAACGTTCTTCTTCCGTGATTAAACCGCGACGGAATTGTTTAATTACATTATCTACTTTTGCTTGTGCTTCGTGGAGAATTTCATCTTTTTCACCTAATACAAGAATGTCAGATACCCCAACTGTAATACCAGCTTTTGTAGAGTACTTGAATCCTAAGTTTTTCATACGGTCAAGCATGCGAGACGTTTCTGTAATTTTGAAACGTTTAAACACTTCCGCAATGATGTTACCAAGGATTTTCTTGCTGAATGGCGCCACTTCTTCGCGACTAGCAATAATCTCTTTAATGTTCGCACCTTTTTCAACGAAATATTTCGCTGGTGTTTCTTTTTCAAGGTTTGAATTTGTTGGTTCATTAATATAAGGGAACGACTCTGGTAAGATTTCGTTAAATATTAATTTACCAACTGTTGTTAATAGAAGCATACTCTTCTGCTCTTCAGTAAATGTTGCGTTGTTTACTGCGCTTGCAGCTACTGCAACACGTGTATGAAGATGTACATATCCATTTTGGTATGCAAGTAATGCTTCGTTCGCATCTTTGAAGACCATACCTTCACCGATTGCACCTTCACGCTCAAGTGTTAAGTAGTAGTTACCTAATACCATATCCTGAGATGGAGTAACAACTGGTTTACCGTCTTTCGGGTTCAAGATGTTTTGTGCCGCTAACATAAGAAGACGAGCTTCTGCTTGTGCTTCTGATGATAAAGGTACGTGAACGGCCATTTGGTCACCGTCAAAGTCCGCGTTGTATGCAGTACATACAAGTGGGTGAAGACGGATTGCGCGACCTTCTACTAATGTAGGTTCAAACGCCTGAATACCAAGACGGTGAAGTGTTGGTGCGCGGTTTAGAAGTACTGGATGTTCTTTAATCACAGATTCTAAAACGTCCCAAACTTCAGGTTGTACACGCTCGATTTTACGTTTCGCACTCTTAATGTTGTGTGCTAATCCTTTTTCAACTAACTCTTTCATTACGAAAGGTTTGAACAATTCAAGCGCCATCTCTTTCGGTAATCCACATTGATACATCTTTAAGTTCGGTCCTACAACGATTACAGAACGACCAGAGTAGTCAACACGTTTACCTAATAAGTTTTGACGGAAACGTCCTTGTTTACCTTTAAGCATGTGAGATAGTGATTTTAATGGACGGTTACCTGGTCCAGTAACTGGACGGCCACGACGACCATTATCGATTAATGCGTCTACAGCTTCTTGTAACATACGTTTTTCGTTTTGAACGATAATGCTTGGTGCACCTAAGTCCAATAGACGTTTTAAACGGTTGTTACGGTTAATTACACGACGGTATAAGTCGTTTAAGTCAGAAGTAGCAAAACGTCCACCATCTAACTGTACCATTGGGCGTAGTTCTGGTGGGATTACTGGTAGAACATCTAAGATCATCCAAGATGGCTCATTTCCAGAGTTACGGAATGCTTCTAATACTTCTAGACGTTTAATAGCACGAGTACGGCGTTGTCCTTGTGCTGTTTTTAATTCTTCTTTTAAGAAGTCTACTTCTTTATCTAAATCGATGTCTTGTAATAGCTTTTTAATCGCTTCTGCACCCATAGCAGCTTGGAATGTGCTACCATATCGATCACGATATGCACGGTATTCTTTTTCAGAAAGTAATTGCTTCTTATCAAGTGGTGTATCTCCACTTTCTGTTACAACATAAGAAGCGAAATAAATTACTTCTTCAAGCGCGCGAGGGGACATGTCTAAGACAAGTCCCATGCGGCTCGGGATACCTTTGAAATACCAAATATGAGATACAGGAGCAGCTAATTCGATATGACCCATACGTTCACGACGTACTTTCGCACGCGTTACTTCAACACCACATCGATCACAAACTACACCTTTATAACGTACACGTTTGTATTTTCCGCAATGACATTCCCAGTCCTTTTGTGGTCCGAAAATACGCTCACAGAACAAGCCATCTTTTTCAGGCTTTAACGTACGATAGTTAATTGTTTCTGGTTTCTTAACTTCACCGTATGACCAAGAACGAATCTTGTCAGGTGAAGCAAGTCCAATCTTCATATATTCAAAGTTATTTACATCTATCAAGGGGCCTACCTCCCTTTTAGTCTACAGGTTATCCCAATTATTCCTTAGTTGTCTCAACTTCGACATTCAATTTGTCTGCTGATTGATGATCATCGTCATCTTCCGTATCACGCATTTCAATTTCTGTATCGTCGCTAGACATCATTTTAACGTCCATACCTAAACTTTGCAGCTCTTTAATCAATACTTTGAATGATTCAGGAACGCCTGGTTCTGGAACATTTTCGCCTTTAACAATTGCTTCATACGTCTTAACACGTCCAACAACATCATCAGACTTCACTGTTAAGATTTCTTGAAGAGTATAAGCAGCACCGTAAGCTTCAAGTGCCCAAACCTCCATCTCACCGAAACGCTGTCCACCGAACTGAGCTTTACCTCCAAGAGGCTGCTGCGTTACAAGTGAGTATGGTCCAGTAGAACGAGCATGAAGTTTATCGTCAACCATGTGCGCAAGTTTGATCATATACATGACACCAACAGATACACGGTTATCGAATGGTTCACCAGTACGTCCGTCATACAGGATTGTTTTCGCGTCATTTGCCATACCAGCTTCTTCAATTGTGCCCCAAACATCTTCCTCACGAGCACCATCGAATACTGGTGTTGCAATGTGAATGCCAAGGTATCTTGCTGCCATACCAAGATGAAGCTCTAATACCTGACCGATATTCATACGAGATGGTACCCCTAATGGGTTTAACATGATATCGATTGGCGTACCGTCTGGTAAGTAAGGCATATCTTCTTCTGGTAAAATACGAGAGATAACACCTTTGTTACCGTGACGTCCGGCCATCTTGTCACCTTCAGAGATTTTACGTTTTTGAACGATATATGCACGCACAAGTTGATTCACGCCTGGTGGCAATTCGTCGCCATCTTCACGGTTGAATACTTTTACGTCTAAGATAATACCGCCACCACCGTGTGGTACACGTAGTGATGTATCACGTACTTCACGCGCTTTTTCTCCAAAGATAGCATGTAATAGACGTTCTTCAGCTGTTAATTCTGTTACACCTTTAGGTGTTACTTTACCAACAAGTAAATCTCCATCTTTTACTTCCGCACCAACGCGAATGATACCGCGCTCGTCAAGGTTACGTAATGCATCTTCCCCAACGTTTGGAATATCACGTGTGATTTCTTCTGGTCCAAGCTTCGTATCACGAGCTTCTGACTCATATTCTTCAATATGAATAGAAGTATACACATCATCTTTTACAAGGCGCTCACTCATAATGATCGCATCCTCGTAGTTATAACCGTCCCAAGTCATGAAGCCAACAAGCACGTTACGTCCAAGTGCTAGTTCACCTAATTCCATAGAAGGACCATCCGCAAGGATTTCACCTTTTACAACTTCATTTCCAACACTTACGATTGGACGTTGGTTGTAGCAAGTTCCTTGGTTAGAACGAATGAATTTTTGCATTTTGTAGCGATCTAAGTCGCCTTTTACTGTTTGACCGTCAACTTCTACATAGCGACGTACCCAAACTTCACGTGCTTCTACGCGCTCAACAATACCAGGGTGTTTACAGATTACTGCAGCACCTGAGTCTTTTGCTGATACGTACTCCATACCTGTACCTACAATCGGTGATTCCGGATTCATTAACGGAACCGCCTGACGTTGCATGTTCGCTCCCATAAGTGCGCGGTTAGAGTCATCGTTTTCTAAGAACGGAATACAAGCTGTCGCTGCCGACACTACTTGTTTTGGTGATACATCCATGTAGTCGATGCGTTCTTTATTTGTGACAATGTTTTCACCACGGAAACGAGCTACGATATCTTCATCAAGGAATTCTCCTTCTTCAGATAATTTCATATTCGCTTGGGCTACAACATAATTATCTTCTTCATCTGCTGTTAAATAATCAACATGCCCTGTTACAAGACCAGTTTCTGGGTCAACACGACGGTATGGTGTTTCAATGAAACCAAACTCATTTACTTTCGCGAATGAAGATAATGAGTTAATCAAACCGATGTTTGGTCCCTCTGGTGTTTCAATCGGACACATACGACCATAGTGAGAGTAGTGAACGTCACGTACTTCAAAGCCTGCGCGCTCACGCGTTAAACCACCAGGTCCTAATGCAGATAGTCTTCGTTTGTGAGTTAACTCTGCTAATGGGTTTGTTTGGTCCATGAACTGAGATAACTGAGAACTTCCGAAGAACTCTTTAATAGATGCAATAACAGGACGAATATTAATTAATGCCTGTGGTGTAATTGCATTTGTATCTTGGATCGACATTCTCTCACGAACAACACGTTCCATACGAGAAAGACCGATACGGAATTGATTTTGTAATAGTTCTCCAACAGAACGCAGACGACGGTTTCCTAAGTGGTCGATATCATCTGTATCCCCTACTTTGTATAGTAGGTTGAAGAAGTAACTGATAGAAGCAAGGATATCACCTGGTGTGATGTGTTTTACATCGCGAGTAATATTTGCATTACCAATTACGTTAATTACGCGCTCGCCTTCTGACTCAGGAGCATAAATCTTAATAGATTGCAGCTCAACATCGCCTTCTACCACTCCACCCATTGGTTTCGCTGTTTTGAATCCAATGTTTTTCTCTAAGTAAGGTAAAATGCGATCAAGTGTACGACGATCTAAGATTGTTCCTTCTGCCGCTAAAATTTCACCAGTTTCTGGATCCACTAATGTTTCAGCTAAACGTTGATTAAACAATCTGTTTTTAATGTGTAACTTTTTGTTGATCTTGTAGCGACCTACATTTGCTAAATCGTAGCGCTTTGGATCAAAGAAACGAGACACAAGTAAGCTCTTAGCATTTTCTACTGTTGGTGGTTCACCAGGACGTAGACGCTCATAAATTTCAAGCAATGCTTTTTCTGTGCTATCTGTGTTGTCTTTTTCTAATGTGTTGCTTAAGTATTCGTTATCACCTAAAAGCTCGGTGATTTCTTGATCAGAGCCAAACCCTAATGCGCGTAACAAAACAGTTACAGGAAGTTTACGCGTACGGTCAATACGCACATATACAACATCCTTAGCATCTGTCTCATACTCTAACCAAGCTCCGCGGTTTGGAATTACAGTAGCAGTAAAACCACGTTTTCCGTTTTTATCCACTTTGCCACTATAGTATACGCTTGGAGAGCGAACTAACTGGGAAACGATAACACGTTCTGCACCGTTAATTACGAATGTTCCAGTCTCTGTCATGAGTGGGAAATCTCCCATGAACACATCTTGTTCTTTTACTTCACCAGTTTCCTTGTTGATTAGACGCACTTTTACACGAAGTGGTGCTGCATACGTCACATCACGCTCTTTGCATTCGTCTACAGAGTATTTAGGTTCACCTAAGCTGTAGTCGATAAATTCAAGCGATAGATTTCCCGTAAAGTCTTCAATCGGAGAAATGTCTTGGAACATTTCTCGCAAACCCTCATCAAGAAACCACTGATAAGAAGAGGTTTGAATTTCGATAAGATTTGGTAACTCTAATACTTCACTAATACGGGCATAACTTCTTCGTTGGCGGTGGCGTCCGTATTGAACTAGTTGACCTGTCAACTGCTTCACCCCTCAAATCATGAGTATTATAAATGCACAAAAAAATTTGTGCAAAATCACAAATAAATACAACTACTGCTATTTAGCGTAGTCTTTTTCTCTTAAAGATAAATACGTTGAGTCTTTCTACCTGTTCAAAAAAGAAAAATGGCTTCTATAAGAAAACCATCATTCTGTTTCATAATCTGCTGATTTTACTATCTTTTCCAAGAGAAACAAAAATATACATCTTTCTCAACGCAGAAAATCATATATTGGCATTGTATAATGTTAACATAGCCAAAAATAACCGTCAACGTTTTTTTGATTTTATGATATAATATCCTTTTTTCTTTTCTACAACTTCGACTTCAGAAAATACTTCTTCTAGTTTCTTCAGCGCAGATGGTGCACCTTGTTTCTTTTGAATAACAATCCACAACTCCCCACCTGGAACTAAATGTTCTATAGCTTTTTCTAAAATCTCATGCACGATATCTTTACCTGCACGAATTGGAGGATTAGATAGAATAGCAGCATACATACCATCTACATTTTCATAGACGCTACTTTGAAAAATGTGCACATTTCCAATTCTATTGTTAGCGGCATTTTCTTTCGCAAGCTCAAGTGCCCTTTCATTCACATCCACCATGTGAACTTTACGGTCTTGAAACTCTTTCGCCAACGATAAACCAATTGGTCCATATCCACAACCTACGTCTAATATGTCACCTTTAATATCTGGCACTTGAAACGCTTCAATTAAAAGACGAGAACCAAAGTCCACTTCGTTTTTCGAGAACACCCCACGGTCAGATAAGAAAGTAAATTGAGATCCACGAAGCGTAAATTCCCATCGCTTACGATCACTTTTACTAGAAGGGTCATTAGAAAAATAATGGTCTGCCATATGGCCACCTCTTTTCTTTACAGTTAAAAAAAAAGCTCGCATGAGAGCGAGCTTTTTTTAAAGCATCAAAAGTTAATTACTTAACTTCTACAGCAGCGCCAACTTCTTCAAGTTTAGCTTTGATTTCTTCAGCTTCTTCTTTAGCAGCAGCTTCTTTGATTACTTTTGGAGTGTTGTCAACTAATTCTTTAGCTTCTTTTAAGCCAAGACCAGTGATTTCACGAACAACTTTGATAACTTTGATTTTTTGTGCACCAGCGCTAGTTAGTTCCACATCAAATTCAGTTTTCTCAGCAGCAGCTTCTCCAGCGCCACCAGCAACAGCTACAGGAGCAGCAGCAGTTACGCCGAATTCTTCCTCGATAGCTTTTACTAAGTCGTTAAGTTCTAATACAGTCATAGATTTAACTGCTTCAATGATTTGTTCTTTAGTCATTGTAAATATCCTCCCTTAAATAGGTTTGTATTGTTTTATCGATAATACGTAATTATCTTTTAAAAAATTAAGCGCCTTGCTCTTCCTTTTGGTCTGCAACTGCTTTAGTAGCAAGTGCAAGGTTACGGATTGGAGCTTGAAGAACGCTAAGAAGCATAGAAAGTAAGCCTTCACGTGATGGAAGAGTAGCGATAGCTTTAACCTCATCAAGTGTTACAAGTTTACCTTCGATTACGCCTGCTTTAATTTCTAAAGCTTCATGATCTTTAGCGAAGTCGTTTAATACTTTCGCAGGAGCAACTACATCCTCGTTACTGAACGCGATTGCGTTTGGTCCTGTTAAGAATTCATTTAACTCAGCCATTTCAGCAGATTCTGCAGCACGACGAGTTAGAGAGTTTTTGTAAACTTTGAACTCAACGCCAGCTTCACGTAATTGCTTACGTAATTCTGTTGCTTCAGAAACTGTTAAACCACGGTAGTCAACAACGATTGTAGATTTACTAGCGCGAAGTTTGTCCGCGATTTCAGTTACAACTTGTTGTTTAGTTTCGATTACTTTGCTCATGTTATTACACCTCCTGTAGATTATATAGAAGATGTACCGAAAGTGCACTAAAAACCTCCATGCCCAACTTGTAGACATGGAGGCATATAGTCACAGAAAAAAATTCCGCTTCGTATATTAACACCTAGGTAGGAAATTAAGTCTATTGACACCTACTGTCTACGGTACACTAATTAAATTCACAACATAAATGATTATATTAAAACTTCTTTATGAAGTCAACTTCCAAAATTTACGCTAATGTAGAAACGTCTACACGTACGCCAGGTCCCATTGTAGAAGCAACTGTTACGTTCTTCATGTAAGTACCTTTTGCAGCAGCTGGCTTAACTTTTTGTAAAGTGTCAGCGATTGTTCTGAAGTTTTCTACTAATTTAGCATCTTCGAAAGATACTTTACCGATTGGAACGTGGATGTTACCAGCTTTATCAACGCGGTATTCAACTTTACCAGCTTTGATTTCGTTAACAGCTTTAGTTACATCGAAAGTAACTGTTCCAGTTTTAGGGTTTGGCATTAAACCTTTAGGTCCTAATACGCGACCAAGTTTACCAACTTCACCCATCATGTCAGGAGTTGCTACTACTACATCGAAATCGAACCAACCTTGTTGGATTTTACCGATGTAATCAGCATCGCCTACGAAGTCAGCTCCAGCAGCTTCAGCTTCTTTAGCTTTTTCACCTTTAGCGAACACTAATACACGTTGTACTTTACCAGTACCGTGTGGAAGAACAACTGCACCACGGATTTGTTGGTCAGCTTTCTTAGGGTCAACACCTAAACGGAATGCAGCTTCTACAGTTGCATCAAATTTAGCTGTGTTTGTTTTCTTTACTAATTCTACTGCTTCTGTTGCAGAGTAAGCAGCTGCACGATCAACAAGCTTTGCAGCTTCTACGTACTTTTTACCTCTTTTAGCCATTTTTATTTCCTCCTCGAATGTGGTTTTAGCGGAATAACCTCCCACGTTTACGCTTATTTTCAGGTATAACCTGAGGATGCGCGCCACCCATTTATTTAAAAACGATAATCATTTACGATAATAAAGGTTGCGAATTGGAATTCCAGACCCGCAACCTTTTTTAAAAAACAAATCGAATTAGTCTTCGATAACGATGCCCATACTGCGTGCAGTACCTTCAACCATACGCATTGCAGCTTCTACGCTAGCAGCGTTTAGGTCAGGCATTTTAGTTTCAGCGATTTCGCGTACTTTATCACGCTTAACAGTTGCCACTTTATTACGGTTTGGTTCACCAGAACCAGACTCAATACCAGCTACTTTCTTAAGAAGAACAGCAGCAGGAGGAGTTTTAGTAATGAAAGTGAATGAACGGTCCTCAAATACCGTAATTTCAACAGGGATGATAAGACCAGCTTGATCTGCTGTACGAGCGTTAAACTCTTTACAGAAGCCCATGATGTTAACACCTGCTTGTCCTAATGCTGGACCAACTGGTGGAGCTGGGTTAGCTTTACCTGCAGGAATTTGAAGCTTTACCATTTTAATTACCTTTTTAGCCACGAGACACACCTCCTTAAGTCCGTGATGTGGTCAATTGGACAGTGATTTGCCCTCCCACGTCATATTTTATCTCTAAGGATAAAATCTTTCAAAAAACGTCTCCGATAACGAAGACGTACTGACTTAAAAGATATTATCACTTTTTACAATTCATTTCAAGTTTCATTTTATAATTTTTCAATTTGATGGAAGTCAAGTTCAACTGGAGTCTCGCGACCAAACATGTCCACAAGCACACTAACCTTCTTCTTCTCCACATCAATTTCTTCGATAGCACCTGTATAATCTGCGAATGGTCCCTCATTTACACGTACTGTCTCATGAAGTTCAAAGTCGAAATCAACCACTTCGTTGTCCATTCCCATATGTTTCATAATGGTAACAACTTCCTCTTCTAATAGAGGTGATGGTTTAGATCCAGAACCAGAAGAACCAACGAACCCAGTTACACCTGGCGTGTTACGTACAACATACCAAGAGTCATCAGTCATGATTAATTCTACTAATACATAACCTGGGAACACTTTTCTTTTCATTAATTTTTCTTTACCGTTTTTCATTTCTACTTCTACTTCTTCCGGGACAACAACACGGAAAATTTTATCTTGCATACCCATTGATTCTACACGTTTCTCTAGGTTTGCTTTTACTTTATTTTCATATCCAGAATAAGTATGGACAACATACCAACTTTTTTCCATTCATTTAGGACGAGCGTCCTTCCCTCCCTGACGTACATTTTTTTGCGCAAATGAAAAAACCCGTTCACCGGGCTTTTACACAGTTCTTATAAATAACATTATATCATGGATAAGTGCTTCTTATTCAAGAATTAACCAAGAATTAACCGAATTAAAGAAGAAATGCCCATATCAACTACTGCGAAGAAAATCGCAAAGAAGACAACTGTAGCGATAACAGTCGCTGTTGAACGGAGTAATTCATCTTTTTTAGGCCAACTTACTTTTTTCATTTCGCGACCTACATCGCCGAAAAAGTTCGTTAAACGCATCTACGGGACCTCCAGTGTATTATTTCAATTATTTATTTTGTTTCCTTGTGAACTGTATGCTGATTGCATGTTTTACAAAATTTCTTTATTTCAAGTCGCTCTACTGAGCTCGTATCTTTCATCGTAGAGTAGTTTCGATTTTTACACTCTTCACATGAGAGTACAACTTTTTTCCTCATTAGTTACACCAACCTTGTAACATTATGTCCCTAAAAATGTATCATACAATAAAAGACAATGTCAATGACATGCCTTTTGTACTCGCTACAAAAAGAAAACAGGTGATTTTTTACACCTGTAGCTCTTGTTATTAATTTGAAGTGGTACTCTCTCTCATTTCCATATATCGTTCCAATTTCCGCTTCACTCTCTGTAAAGCGTTATCAATAGATTTCACATGTCTATTTAACTGTTCCGAAATCTCTTGATAAGAACGACCGTCTAGATATAAAGAAAGCACTTTTCTTTCTAAATCGCTTAATAATTCAGATATTTTAGATTCTATGTCGGTATATTCTTCCTGACTTATAATCATTTCTTCAGGATCAGTTACCTTCGCTTCCGAAATAACATCTAATAATGTCCGATCAGATTCCTCGTCATAAATCGGTTTATCTAAAGACACATATGAATTTAACGGAATATGTTTTTGCCTGGTTGCTGTTTTAATAGCGGTAATAATTTGTCGAGTGATACACAGTTCAGCAAATGCTTTGAATGAAGACAGCTTGTCCTCTTTATAATCACGAATCGCTTTAAACAATCCAATCATACCTTCTTGAACAATATCTTCTCGATCGGCACCCACTAAGAAATAAGATCTCGATTTCGCGCGAACAAAGTTCTTATATTTGTGAATCAAATATTCTAGAGCGTCAGTATTACCTTTTCGAACTAACTCAACGATTGCCTCATCTTCTAAATCACGAAATGTAACGTCGCCTACACTTACGAAGCCTGCTTCCACCTTGATCCCTCCGACCGCTATTTATTTAGAAATATTATACAGTAAAAAGACAAAGAGCGTCAATGCTTCAACGCTCTCCTCTTCTTAATTTTTCTAACTTTTCTGTAATATCTTTACTAAATATCTTTCGCATAGCAGGTTGCTTTTCTTTTGTGTCTTGTGTACGCCTTCTTACTTGTTGCTCCATCGCTTGTACTTCCAACTCTAATTCCCGCGCAGATTTCCGGAGCGCACCTTGAGCAAATATAACCCATTGTTCCGTATAATCAGAAGTCGCAACATATATTTGCGTATTTATATTTCTAAGCTCAATTGCAAGTTGCTCTATCTTTTCATCTGCAGTTTGATTCTTCCTCGTGAATATAACTTCCACACGTGATTGTTTCATCTTTTTTTCAATACCGTGGACTGTATAAGCATCAAAAACGATCATTACCTTTGTACCTGTGTAACCTTGGTAATCCGCCATCTTATCAATCAGTGCATCTCTTGATGATTGCAAATCTACATCCCGTAGTTTTTTCAAGTCTCCCCAAGCTCCAATAATGTTGTAACCGTCAACGATTAAAATATCGTTCATTTTTTATTTACCAATTTCGTTACGTTTACGATATACCTCATACATTAACAAACTTGCGGCCACTGAAGCATTTAAGGATGTAACTTTACCAACCATCGGTAAAGTAATTAAGAAATCACATTTTTCACCAATAATACGACTCATACCTTTTCCTTCACTTCCAATTACTAATCCAATTGGCATTTTACCATCTAAATTACGGTAATCCGTTTTTCCTTTTGCATCTGTACCAGCAATCCAAAGTCCACGTTCTTTTAATTCATCGATTGTACGAGATAAATTCGTTACACGTGCAACAGGAATATATTCAATTGCCCCAGTAGATGCTTTCGCAACTGATGCAGTAAGTCCCACAGCTCTTCTTTTCGGAATTATAATTCCATGAGCTCCTGTCGCGTCCGCAGTACGCATAATAGAACCGAGGTTATGCGGGTCTTCAATTTCATCTAAAATTAAGAAGAATGGATCTTCATTACGCTTCTCTGCTACTTTGAATAGATCTTCTAGCTCAGCATATTGATATGCGGCCACTTGAGCAATTACACCTTGATGGTTCCCCTCAACTAATTGATCTAACTTCTTTTTTGGTGCATGTTGCAAAATAATTTTATTTTCTTTCGCTAGTGCTAGTACAATTTGTACTTGTCCTTTGGCAGCACCTTCTGCGATCCAAATTTTATTAATATCTCTCCCTGATCGTAACGCTTCAATTACAGGGTTACGTCCGATAATATATTCACTACTCATGATGATGTGCCCCCTTCCTTTTCTTCTAGAACAGCAATTGCCTTATATATAATTTCGTCTAATCTTTCACGATTATTTAATAAGTGATGATAGCCAATTAACGCTTCAAAGGCTGTACTATGTCGATATGTTTGTACATCTGTATTTTTCGGAACAGTACCTGAATTTGCATTACGCCCTCTTCTTAGTACTGCCTCTTCTTCCTCAGTTAAAAACGCTGTCTCTAATAAATGATAAACAACTTTCGCCTGTGCTTTTGCCGAAACAAAGCTTGTCCCTAATCGATGCAACTGATTAGGACGAACCTTCCCTTTTTGAAGTAGGTGATAGCGGATATATTGTTCATATACCGCATCACCCATATATGCTAACGCTAAGCTGTTTAATTGCTTTGCATCAATCATTCTTATCCTCTTTTCCATCTTGTACCTTGAGCGGTATCTTCTAAAATAATATTACGATTTTTTAAATCATCGCGAATTTGATCTGATAATGCAAAATCACGATTTTTACGAGCTTCAATACGTTTTTGAATAAGCGCTTCAATTTCTTCATCTAGTAACTCTTCTTGCGCTAATTCTAACCCTAGAATATCAAATAATGTTTCAAGTTGTTTTACGTATGCTTCAATTACCACTGTAGACGTATGTTCTTCCAGTAAATATTGATTTGCATGATTTGCTACATTATATAACTCAGTGATTGCATTGGCAGTATTGAAGTCATCATTCATCGCTTCTTCAAATGCAGTTTGGAATTTTTTCAGGTCAGCTAACCACTTCTCATCATGATCTGTTAAATCCGTACTACTTTCCATACGGTGTTTTAAATTACCGTAAGCTGTTTTAATTCTTTCCAGTCCGTTATTTGTGCTTCGTAATAACTCTTCACTGAAATTAATTGGGTGACGGTAGTGTACTGATAGCATAAAGAATCTAATTAACTGCGGATCATATTGCTTAATGATATCGTGAACTAAAATGAAGTTCCCAAGTGACTTAGACATTTTCTCATTATTAATATTAATATATCCATTGTGCATCCAATAACGTGCAAATGTTTTTCCTGTTAACGCCTCAGACTGCGCGATTTCATTCTCGTGATGAGGAAATGCCAAGTCTTGACCACCAGCGTGAATATCAATTGTATCCCCTAAGTATTTACGCGCCATTGCCGAGCACTCGATATGCCAGCCTGGGCGACCTTGACCCCAAGGGCTTTCCCAGAAGATTTCTCCTTCTTTCGCAGCTTTCCATAGTGCAAAATCAAGAGGGTCTTGTTTCTTTTCTCCTACTTCAATACGCGCACCGTGACGTAAGTCCGCGATCGGTTGATGTGATAACTTACCGTACCCTTCGAATTCCTTCGTTCTAAAGTACACATCCCCTTCTGATTCATATGCATATCCTTTATTCACAAGTTCTTGAATAAATTCAATAATGATATCCATATTTTCTGTTACACGCGGATGAACTGTTGCATGTTTGCAACCTAGTGCCGTTACATCTTCAAAATATGCTTCCACGAAACGGTCCGCAATTGTCGGCACATCTTCACCTAATTCATTTGCCGCTTTAATTAATTTATCATCTACGTCAGTAAAGTTAGATACATACTGCACATCGTATCCTTTATATTCTAAATAACGGCGCACTGTATCAAATACCATAGGTGGTCTTGCGTTCCCGATGTGAATATAGTTATAAACTGTAGGTCCGCATACATACATCTTTACCTTATTTTCTTCTAATGGAATAAACTCTTCCTTTTGACGTGTTAACGTATTATAAATGTGAATAGTCATTTTTATCCTTCCTTTCTACCTTTACTTCAAGTTGTTTTTTCAATTTATCAAGTTCTACTTCCATGACCTTTAATTTATCAAAAATTGGGTCTGGAAGGTCGGAATGATTCAATTCTTGACCAATCTTTACGCCATTTTGAATAACGACTCGGCCAGGTATACCTACAACTGTAGAATGTGCAGGGACTTCTTTTAATACGACAGAACCTGCTCCAATTTTAGAATTCTCTCCAACTGTAATAGAACCCAGTACTTTAGCACCTGTGGCAATTAATACATTATCCTGAATTGTAGGGTGCCTCTTTCCCTTTTCTTTACCCGTACCACCTAATGTAACTCCTTGATAGATCGTTACATTATCACCAATTTCGCACGTTTCTCCAATTACAACTCCCATTCCATGGTCAATGAAAAAACGACGACCAATTGTTGCTCCTGGATGAATCTCAATGCCAGTAAAGAAACGACTAACTTGTGAGATCCAACGTGCAATAAAGAAGAAATTCTTTTTATAAAAAGCATGTGCAATTCGATGGGCCCAAACTGCATGTAATCCAGAGTAAGTCAAAATGACTTCGAAATAACTTCTTGCCGCTGGATCCTGTTCAAAAACGACTTCAATATCTTCCCGAAGCCTCTTAAACATCGACGTTCCCTCCCCTTTATGGGCTGCTTTTTCGAGTGAACTAACTCCCTACTTATCCCCCTAAATCTTTATACACGTGGATAAAACTTATACTCATACCCAATTTTACGGTATAAAAAAAGGCGTCTCTGTCATATTGACAGAGACGCCTTATAAGCGCGGTTCCACTCTGTTTAGGCTAAAAAAAGCCTCAAACTCATCTCTGATAACGGTGTACACCGCTTCTGCTTACTTTACGTCCTAAGACGTTTCGCAAAACAATTTGCTGTTCAGCAGAAGACTCGAAGGGGCATTTCAAAAATCCGCTTATAAACCACTTCCAGCCTAAGGTGGTTCTCTCTGTAAAAAGCCTGATTTTCTACTTCTCCTTCTCGTCGCTTTTCCTTATTAGGTTTTAAGTATACTTATTATATTTCTAAACCTAGAAAATGTTAACCAATTACTTTTTGAAGACGATTTAAAACTTTTTCTTTTCCAAGAAGTGCAATAGCATTAGGAAGCTCTGGACCGTGTGTTTGACCAGTAGTTGCAACACGGATTGGCATAAATAAGTTTTTACCTTTATGACCTGTTTCCTTTTGAACTGCTTTAATAGCCGCCTTAATTGCTGCCGGTTCCATAGCTTCTAGTGCTTCTACTTGACCAGCAAATGCACGAAGTACTTCTGGTACTTGTTCACCTTTTAATACTTCTTGTCCTTCTTCTTCATAATCAACATGATCTTTGAAGAACATTTCAGAAAGCTCTACAATTTCAGCTCCAAAGCTCATTTGTTCATGATATAACGCAATTACATCACGAATCCAAGCTTGTTCTTGTTCACTTAAAGTTTCACCTATACGTCCAGCCTTCACTAAATGCGGTAAGCTTAATTCTACCACCGTATCTAAATCTTGCTTTTTCATATATTGGTTATTCATCCATTTTAGTTTTTGAGAATCAAATAATGCAGGTGATTTTGATAAACGAGCTGCATCAAACATTTTGATAAACTCTTCTTGAGAGAAGATTTCTTCTTCTCCTACTGGCGACCAACCTAGTAGTGCAATAAAGTTAAAGATTGCTTCTGGAAGATATCCAAGCTCTTTATATTGCTCAATAAATTGAATAATAGATTCATCACGCTTACTTAATTTTTTACGGCTTTCATTTACAATTAAAGTCATATGACCGAATTGCGGAATATCCCAACCGAAAGCTTCATAAATCATCATTTGTTTTGGCGTGTTTGAAATATGGTCATCACCACGAAGTACGTGTGTAATTTCCATTAAGTGATCATCTACTGCTACTGCAAAGTTATAAGTTGGAATTCCATCTTTTTTCACGATAACGAAATCACCGAAATCATTTGAATGGAATGCAACTTCATCTTTTACAATATCTTTAAATGTGTAATCACGGTCAGCTGGTACGCGGAAACGAATACTTGGAATACGTCCCTCAGCTTCAAATTCTTTCACTTGCGCTTCAGTTAAATCACGGTGGTTACCTGCGTAACGAGGTGTTTCACCACGAGCAATTTGCCCTTCGCGTTCTGCTTCTAGCTCTTCTTCTGTCATATAACATTTGTAAGCTAAACCACGCTCTAATAAATCTTCATATAACTTTTTATAAATATCTAAACGCTCTGTTTGACGATATGGTCCAAATTCACCACCAACATCAACACCTTCATCCCAGTCCATACCGAGCCATTTCAAGTATTTTAATTGGCTTTCTTCTCCACCAGCAACATTACGTTTTACATCAGTATCTTCAATACGAATAATAAACTTACCATCTTGATGACGAGCAAATAAATAATTAAATAATGCCGTACGCGCATTTCCGATATGTAAGTGTCCTGTTGGACTTGGCGCATAGCGCACTCTCACTTGCTTTTCCATAATTGGTACACCTTCCATTCTTAATGTCAACACATTCTATAATTGTACACCAAAAAAATGTGATTATCCATCTTACGAATTAAAAACCATTATTTTTTCTGTAATAAAACAACTGCTTGAGAAGCAATTCCTTCTTCTCTACCTGTAAATCCTAATTTTTCTGTTGTTGTTGCCTTTACATTGATATTATCGATAGACGTTTCTAATAGCTCACTAATGCGTTTGCGCATACTTTCAATATGTGGTGCCATTTTTGGCTTTTGAGCAATAATTGTACAATCTAAATTCCCTAATTCATAACCTTGTTCACGCACAAACTCCCAAACCTTTTGCAATAATACAGCTGAATCAGCATCTTTAAAGGCAGGGTCTGTATCAGGAAAATGTTTCCCAATATCTCCTGCTGCAATTGCACCTAAACACGCATCCGCGATTGTATGTAACAATACATCTGCATCAGAGTGACCGATTAATCCTTTCTCATGTGGAATTGTAATTCCGCCAATAATTAACGGTCTACCTTCCGCGAATTCATGCACATCAAAACCTTGTCCAATTCGAAACATTTTTTACATCCTCCTCGAGCTAAACTACTGAGCTTTATGATTCTATATTATATCGCTATCCTTATAAAGAAAAGCCCGGCCTTTGCCGAGCTTCTCTTCGCTATAATCATTGCTATCATTTCTTTTGAACGTGAAGAAAACTTTCAGCAATTAGTAAATCCTCTGGGGTCGTCACTTTAATATTATAGTAACTCCCCTCTACTACACCTACTTGCTTCCCGATACGTTCTACGAGACTTGCATCATCTGTACCAAGGAAACAACTCTGCTTCGCACTTCTATGAGCTTCTAACAAAAGAGAAACAGAGAACCCTTGCGGTGTTTGAACAGCTTTAAGTTGAGATCTTTCTACCGTTTCGACAACAACACCCTGCTCTACTTTCTTAACAGTATCTTTCACTGGCACCGCACAAATGGAAGCTCCATATTTTTCTGCTGCAGTTAATACATCTTGGATCACTTTATTCGTTACGAACGGGCGCGCACCGTCATGTACAAGAACATACTCAACATCACTCGTATGCTGAATCGCATTATATACACTATCTTGTCTTTCAGCTCCACCTTGAATAAATTGTACTGGCTTTGCAACCGGATACTTTTGCATTAACTCTTCAAAATACGGACGCTCTTCTTCGTTAATTGCCATAATAATATTTTTACATGCTTTATCCTGTTCGAAAGCACGTAACGTATGCACAATAATCGGTACTTCATTAATAAGTAAGAACAACTTATTTTTGCCAGCACCCATCCGCTTTCCTTGACCAGCTGCTGGAATAATTAATGTATACATATTAATAATCCTCTACTTATAATGCTTTTTCTAATAATTTACGTTTGGCAAAAATCATGCGCCCAGCCGACGTTTGTAACACACTCGTAACGAGTACATCGAGTTGTGAGCCTACATATTCTCTACCATCTTCTACTACAATCATCGTGCCGTCATCTAAATATGCTACACCTTGATTTTGTTCTTTTCCATCTTTTACAACATACACACTTAATTCTTCACCTGGGAGTACAACAGGTTTAATTGCATTAGCTAAATCATTAATGTTTAACACCGTTACCCCTTGTAATTCAGAGACTTTGTTTAAGTTGAAGTCATTCGTTACTACCGTTCCACCAGTGATTTTCGCCAACTTTACAAGTTTGCTATCCACTTCCTGAATATCATCGAAATCGCCTTCATAAATTTCTACCGGGATCGGCATCTCTTTTTGAATACGATTTAAAATATCTAATCCTCTGCGACCACGATTACGTTTTAAAGCATCAGAAGAATCGGCAATGTGCTGAAGTTCTTCTAACACGAATTGCGGAATGACAATTGTTCCTTCTAAAAACTTTGTTTGGCAAATATCAGCAATACGTCCATCGATAATTACACTTGTATCGAGAATTTTCCAATGCGCTAAAGATTCTTCTACCTCATTTTCTGGTTCTTCATTCTCACTATTATTATTTTTCTTCTTCCCACGTTGTGGTAATGTAAATAATCCTAGCAATTCATTCCTCTTTTTAAACCCTACTTGGAATCCTAAATATCCTAGTAAAAGAGTAAAGAACACTTGCAACACTGTACTAATAACTGGAATTGTAAATTCACGAATTGGTATTAAAATTAAATACGCAACAATAAGCCCAGAGATTAAACCTAATGTACCAAACAAAACATCTGCTACAGGCGCTTTTACAAGAGCCTCTTCAATATGCTTAATAAGTTGAACAATATAATCTACAAGCCAAAATGTTGTTAAAAATAAAATAATTGCACCAATAATTGCACGAACATACGATCCTTCCAATAAAGGAACGGCACCGATGTCTAATACATTAATAACTTTTGGGATTAAGTAAATCCCTAACGCTCCCCCGATTACTAAAAAGAAGAGCTGTACAATCCGTTTTAACATCCAACCACCTCCTACTCATTATTAACCATTGTTTCGCTAATCAAAACGCCGAATGCAAAAGCGGACGTGTTTTTTTATAAATAGTTTTATTTACCAATATATCATATCATATACCAAAAATGTTCTAGTGTCGTTATATTATGGAATCAATGTAATATTCTTAATTGTGTCTACTCATATAGAGATGCTCTTGAATTCTTTTTAGGCCTTCTCGTATTTTCTTCGCCCTGACTTCTCCAATTCCTTCCACATCATCTAATTCATTAATAGTTGCACGACAAACACCTTGCAAAGTTTTAAATCGATTAATTAAATTTTCAATGATAAGTGGTGGAACACGCGAAATTTTGCTTGTGATTCGGTATCCTCTCGGCGTCACACTTTCTTCTAAACTCGTTTGTCCTGGGTATCCAAGTAATTTAACTAAATCACTGTCCTCTAGAAGTTGTGTATTCGCAAGTTCTTGTAACTTTTTCAAAATTTGATGATGGTCTTGTGTTTTTTCTTGATAGTAATCTTTAATTAATAGCGCTGCCTCTGCTTCTAAGTCGGCTAATAGTTCCGTAAGTTGTAAACGAATTAACCTACCTTCTGTTCCCAATTCATGAATATAGCTCAATATTTCATTTTTAATACGTAGTACCATTTCAACACTATGTAAAACATGGACTACCTCGGACATTGTAACAACCTCTTCAAATTCTAGAATGCCCAAATTCGTAATCCCATCATTCCATACAGCCTTATATTTTTCTAACGTTTGGATAGCTTGATTCGCCTTTGTTAAAATAACGCCTATATCTTTTAGTGTATAACGTAAATTCCCTTGATATAGCGTAATTACGTTACGTCTTTGTGAAATAGCCACAACAAGGCTGCCTGTCTGCTTTGCTACACGCTCCGCCGTTCGGTGGCGCATACCTGTCTCAATAGAGTCAATAGATGACTCTGGAACTAACTGTGCGTTCGAAATCAAAATTTTACTTCCCGTTTCATTTAAAATAAGTGCCCCATCCATTTTTGCTAATTCATATAAACTAGCTGGAGAGAATGCACAATTAATATGAAAACCTCCATCAACAATACTTTTAATCTGCTCATTATATCCAAGAACAATTAATCCCCCTGTTTGTGCGCGAAGTACATTATCTATCCCTTCGCGCAGTGGTGTTCCCGGGGCCACAAGTTGTAAAATATTAATCATACTTTTGACACGTTGCTTGTTTTCTTCCATAGCCTAGCCTCCTAATGTCAAACGAAGTGCTTCTCCTAAATTAGATACACCAACTACCTCAATCCCATCTGGAATTGTCCATCCTCCCAAATTTTTTCTAGGAATAATAGCGCGTTGAAATCCTAATTTAGCTGCTTCTTGTACACGTTGTTCAATTCTTGATACTCTTCTTATTTCTCCAGTTAATCCTACTTCTCCTATTACTGCATCGGTTGGTGCCGTAGATTTATCTCTAAAACTTGAAGCTATACTTAAAGCGACAGCTAAATCAATTGCTGGTTCATCTAACTTCAAACCACCTGCTACTTTTAAATATGCATCCTGATTTTGCAATAATAAGCCTGTTCTTTTTTCTAGCACTGCCATAATAAGCGATACACGGTTATGATCAATTCCCGTTGCCATTCTTCGAGGGTTTCCAAAACTAGTAGGGGAAATTAATGCTTGTATTTCTACTAAAACTGGTCTTGTTCCTTCCATTGAGGCAACCACTGTTGATCCTGCAACCCCAACTGGTCTTTCCTCAAGAAAAATTTCAGAAGGGTTTAATACTTCTGCAAGGCCAAGCTCTTTCATTTCAAAAATACCCATTTCATTCGTAGAACCAAAACGATTCTTTACTGCTCGCAAAATGCGGTATGTATGATGACGGTCTCCTTCAAAGTAAAGAACTGCATCGACCATATGTTCTAACATACGAGGTCCTGCAATCGCTCCCTCTTTTGTCACATGTCCAACGATAAAAATAGGGATTCCTTTCGTTTTTGCAAGTTTCATTAATTCCGCTGTACATTCACGAACTTGTGCCACACTTCCCGGTGCTGATGTTACTTCAGGTAGATGTATTGTTTGAATAGAATCAATAACAACAAAGGCTGGGTTCACCTCTTCAATATGTGTTGCAATTCGCTGTAAGTCCGTCTCTGATACAACAAATAGATTACTACCATTTACATGTAAACGATCCGCACGCAGTTTAATCTGTTTTGCTGATTCTTCACCCGATATATATAGGACATCATATGAAGAATCCGCTAATTGTGATGATATTTGTAATAGTAACGTTGATTTTCCAATCCCGGGGTCTCCACCAATCAGTACTAAGGATCCATCTACAATCCCGCCACCAAGTACACGGTTAAATTCTTGAAATTTTGTTTCAATACGCGCCTCAGACTTTGTTTCCACTTCTGTTAGACGTCTTGGTTTTGTTACTTCTGTTTGAATTGCATTCGCATAATTAAGGCGCCTTGATGATACAACCGGTTCCATCTCTTCAACAAGCGTATTCCATTGACCACATCCAGGGCATTTCCCCATATATTTTGGTGACTGATACCCACACTCTTGACATGTGAATTTTGTTTTCTTTTTAGCCATATCGTTTTATATCTCACTTCACTTTCATCTATAAACAATTTATCCTTATCGTACAAGAAAGAGGGCTATCTCGTAGCCCTCTTAGTTTGTCTATACTTATTTTACCTTTTCAGCACTATGAATGACAAATGATTCTCCTTCAACATCAAAGATAACTTTTTGTCCTTTCTCAATAGCACCTTTTAAAAGTTCTTCTGATAGTCTATCTTCTACATGTTTCTGAATTGCTCTACGAAGCGGACGAGCACCGTACTCTCGGTCAAACCCTTTATCAGCAATAGCCGAAATCGCTCCTTCTGTTAAATGCAATTCAATTTCTTGCTCTTTTAAGCGATTTACTAACTGATTTACCATAAGTGTTACAATCTCTTGAATATGTTTTTTCTCAAGCATATGGAACACGATAATTTCATCAATACGGTTTAAGAATTCTGGACGGAATGCCTTTTTCAGTTCATCCATTACTTTACCTTTCATATCTGAATAATCGCGGCTCTCATCTTGTACGTTAAATCCAAGATGTTTATTACGTTTTAACGCTTCTGCACCAACGTTAGATGTCATAATAACAATTGTATTACGGAAATCAACTGTACGCCCTTTAGAATCTGTTAAGCGACCATCTTCTAATACTTGTAGTAAAATGTTAAACACATCAGGATGAGCTTTCTCTACTTCATCTAATAAGACAACTGAATATGGCTTACGGCGAACCTTTTCTGTTAATTGTCCACCTTCTTCATATCCAACATATCCTGGAGGAGATCCAACTAAACGAGAAGTAGAATGCTTCTCCATGTACTCAGACATATCGATGCGAATCATTGCATCCTCATCACCGAACATAGATTCTGCCAACGCTCTTGCTAGCTCCGTTTTACCTACACCTGTTGGTCCTAAGAAAATAAATGAACCAATCGGACGTTTCGGATCTTTCAAACCTGCTCTAGCACGACGAACAGCTTTCGCCACAGCTACTACCGCTTCATCTTGACCAATAACACGATCGTGAAGAATCGATTCTAAGTTTAATAATTTATCAGTCTCTGTTTGTGCAAGCTTAGAAACCGGGATACGAGTCCACGTAGAAACAACATTTGCAATATCTTCTACTGTCACTTCTGAGTTTTCTTTTCCTTGTTGCTCTTTCCATTGACGCTTCGTATCTTCTAACTTCTCACGTAAACGTTGTTCCATATCACGTAAGGAAGCAGCTTTTTCAAACTCTTGACTTTGTACAGCTGCATCTTTTTCTTTTCTAATTTCCTCAAGCTTCACTTCAAGCTCTTTTAGATTTGGTGGTGTTGTATAAGAGCGTAAGCGAACCTTTGAAGCAGCTTCATCAATTAAATCAATTGCTTTATCTGGTAAGAAACGATCTGTAATATAACGATCTGAAAGCTTTACAGCTGCATCAATTGCATCATCTGTAATAGATACGCGGTGATGTGCCTCATAACGATCGCGTAAACCTTTCAAAATTTGAGTTGATTCATCTAAACTTGGCTCATCAACGTGAATTGGTTGGAAACGTCTCTCTAAAGCTGCATCTTTTTCAATATATTTGCGATATTCATCTAACGTTGTCGCTCCAATACATTGTAATTCCCCACGAGCTAAAGATGGTTTTAAAATGTTCGATGCGTCAATAGCACCTTCTGCTCCACCTGCACCAATTAATGTATGAAGTTCATCAATAAATAGAATGATATTTCCTGCTTGGCGGATTTCATCCATTACTTTCTTCAAACGGTCTTCAAATTCACCACGGTATTTCGTTCCGGCTACCACTGTACCCATATCTAGTGTCATAACACGCTTATCTCTTAAAGTTTCAGGAACTTCATTATTTACGATTTGTTGTGCTAATCCTTCTGCAATTGCCGTTTTACCTACACCAGGCTCCCCAATTAATACAGGATTGTTTTTCGTTCTACGGCTTAAAACTTCAATTACACGTTGAATTTCTTTACCACGTCCAATAACAGGGTCTAAACGATTTTCACGTGCAACAACTGTTAAATCACGTGCTAAGCTATCAAGTGTTGGTGTATTTGCATTTGTTGAAGAACCACCTTGATGACCTGAACTTGCTTCATTACTTCCAAGAAGTTGCAATACTTGTTGTCTTGCCTTATTTAAGCTAACACCTAAGTTATTTAAAACACGTGCTGCTACCCCTTCACCCTCGCGGATTAAACCAAGTAAAATATGTTCTGTTCCAACGTAAGAATGACCTAATTTACGAGCTTCATCCATAGACAGCTCAATAACCTTTTTAGCACGCGGTGTATAATGTACGGTTTGAGAAGCTTCTGTTCCGCGTCCAATTAACGCTTCTACTTCTTTTTGAACTTTCTCCGGGCTTAATCCAAGAGCAATCAACGCTTTTGCTGCAATTCCTTCACCTTCGCGTACAAGCCCAAGTAAAATATGTTCTGTTCCAATATTGTTATGCCCAATACGAATCGCTTCCTCTTGAGATAAAGCTAATACTTTCTGTGCTCTTTCTGTAAATCTTCCAAACATCATAGAAATCGCCTCCTACTTGCGCTTAGTTTTTTTCAATACGTAATCGCTCACGGATTAAGGTTGCTCTTCGATAATCTCTTTCTTCTGGCCCTAAAGGTCCTCCCGCATATTGTTGTAAAATGCCTGGTTGTGTAAGAACCATTAGCTCAGTCAAAATATTTCTCGATATACCTTTTATATATCCTAAATCAATACCAAGTCGTAAATCTGATAAGCAATTGGCTGCTTCCGCAGATTGAATTAAACGACTGTTGGCTAGTATGCCATAAGAGCGATAAACTTTATCTTCAAGCTCAATACTTGAATTTTGTACAATTAATTCTCTAGCCATCTTTTCTTGCTGTATGATTTGTTGAATGACACTCTTTAAATCTGCAATAATATCTTCTTCAGATTTTCCTAGCGTCATTTGGTTTGACACTTGAAATATATTACCTAACGCTTCGCTACCTTCACCGTATATTCCTCTTACTACTAACCCTAATTTTTGAATTACTTGTATAATACGGCTAATTCTTTTCGTTAAAACGAGCCCTGGTAAATGGATCATTACGGAAGCCCTAAGTCCTGTACCAACGTTAGTAGGGCAGCTCGTAATATATCCAAGTGATTCATCAAAAGCATATTCAACCTCTTTCTCAATCCAATTATCTATTTGATTAGCACTTTGAAGTGCCTCTGATAACTGCAATCCTGAAAATAAGCACTGAATCCGAATATGGTCTTCTTCATTCAGCATAACACTAATATGTTCGTTTTCTGACAATAGACACGCTCCATATTCTGTTCCTGCAAGGTTGGGACTAATTAAATGCTTTTCAACTAATACTCTCCTTTGAAGAGGCGTTAATTCATTCATTTTTAATAGTTCAAACTCTCCAAAAGGTTCTACTGTTTTATTTATAAATTCCTTTTTAAATAATTCTTGAATCTGTTTAGCTTCTTCTTCGTTTTGCATAGTAGAGAATTGATATTTTTTAAAATTACGAGCCAAACGAATTCGACTACTTAAAACAATATCAGAATCAGGGCCATCTCCCTTCATCCATGGACTAATCGCTTCATTCATAATTTTGTCCAGTGACATAGAACTATTCCCCCTCTCTATGCTCACTAAGCTGAGTTTCAAGATTTCTAATTTTATCCCTTACTCCAGCAGCTTTCTCAAATTCCTCTTTCTGTACGTATTGTTTCAGAATGAGTTTTAGTTCATCTAATTCTTTCTTTAAGTGAATATTTCCTTCTATACGCTTCGGAATTTTTCCACAATGATCTGTATGCCCGCCGTGAAGACGTTTTAATAACGGCTTTAAATGTTCCTTAAATGTATCGTAACAAGAAGCACATCCAAAGCGTCCTACCTTTGTAAGTTGCTCATATGTCATTTTACAATTTGGACATCTTAATATATTTGTGTTCGAAAATCCGCTTTTTTCTTCTTCAAACATTGTTGATTCACCGTGTAATAACCCAGCAAATAAATCATGGAATGAAAAGTTAGACTGCGATGATTGAAAGAAAGACGTATAGCCACTTTGTTCTGCACATTGCTCACAAAGATGAACTTCCGCCTTCTTTTCGTTAATTACTTTTGTATAATGTAAAGTTGCTGGTCTTATATTACAGTTTTGACAAGTCATCACTATCCCCACCTTTACAACAGGAACGATCTATCTCATAGTACTTTTCATACATTACTAGACTGTTCACTTTCCTTTATTCGTTTACATAAAAGTGCGTGTTCTTTTTTCAAAACTTCTACAATATTTAACTGCCTTATCTTTTAGTTATTATTCTTTTACAAAAGCTGTATTTATTTATATTTCAGTGTTCTTAACATTGCGCATAATATTCGAGCCCTAAGTTCATCTCGAGAAGGAACATCCATTGATAATACAGAACGATCTAGTACGCTTAACATAAGTTTAGCTTCACGATTCGTTATGATTCCCTCTTCTATTAAACGTATAATCATACTCTCTGCATTTCCTTGCGCAACGCTATGATCAATCATATGAAGCATTTGATCAATAATGTCTATATCGTCATGCAGTTTGACTTTTATAATGCGAATGTAACCTCCTCCACCACGTTTACTTTCTACTACAAATCCTCTTTCTAACGTAAAACGGGTATTGATCACATAATTGATTTGAGATGGTACGCACTCGAATCGATCCGCAATCTCATTTCTCTTGATTTCAATCACATTATTATTACTTAAGTCAATAACTTGCTTTAGATATTGCTCAATGATATCAGATATATTTCTCATTTATCCGCCACCTTTATTGACTTTGACTATCTTTGACTTTAATTATATACGTATTAATAAAATTTGCAACTCTTTTGCTTATTTACTATCCTAGCCACATTCCCCTGTATTTAATCAAAATAATAATTATTTAAATACATTTTTTATTACTATGGATTATAAAAGAAAACACGAAAAAACACGAGTCATTTGACTCGTGCTTAGTTGCTTGGCGACGTCCTACTCTCACAGGGACAAGGTCCCAACTACCATCGGCGCTAGAGAGCTTAACTTCCGTGTTCGGTATGGGAACGGGTGTGACCTCTCTGCCATCATCACCAAACTATGAAGGCATATTCCTTCAAAACTAGATAACATTTGCTACATATTATATGGTTAAGTCCTCGATCTATTAGTATTCGTCAGCTCCACATGTCACCATGCTTCCACCTCGAACCTATCAACCTGATCATCTTTCAGGGATCTTACTAGCTTACGCTATGGGAAATCT
>NZ_JAQQGG010000012.1:0-96680 GCF_028548245.1 Bacillus sp. FF-1 | reverse complement strand
AGATTTCCCATAGCGTAAGCTAGTAAGATCCCTGAAAGATGATCAGGTTGATAGGTTCGAGGTGGAAGCATGGTGACATGTGGAGCTGACGAATACTAATAGATCGAGGACTTAACCATATAATATGTAGCAATGTTATCTAGTTTTGAGAGAACATAAAAAACTTGTTGACTTTTAAAGAAAATAAGTTATAATAATGATTGTCTCAAAAGAATAATGTCTGGTAATGATGGCAGAGAGGTCACACCCGTTCCCATACCGAACACGGAAGTTAAGCTCTCTAGCGCCGATGGTAGTTGGGACCTTGTCCCTGTGAGAGTAGGACGTTGCCAGGCAATATTATTCCGCAGTAGCTCAGCGGTAGAGCTATCGGCTGTTAACCGATCGGTCGTAGGTTCGATTCCTACCTGCGGAGCCATTGGAGAGCTGTCCGAGTTGGCCGAAGGAGCACGATTGGAAATCGTGTATACGTCACAAGCGTATCAAGGGTTCGAATCCCTTGCTCTCCGCCATAGGATTTATAATATTTGGCCCGTTGGTCAAGTGGTTAAGACACCGCCCTTTCACGGCGGTAACACGGGTTCGAATCCCGTACGGGTCACCACTTTTGGAGGATTAGCTCAGCTGGGAGAGCACCTGCCTTACAAGCAGGGGGTCGGCGGTTCGATCCCGTCATCCTCCACCATATATATTTTAAATGTCGGAGGGGTAGCGAAGTGGCTAAACGCGGCGGACTGTAAATCCGCTCCTTCGGGTTCGGCAGTTCGAATCTGCCCCCCTCCACCATTTTCTTTAAAATAACCTGAGAGGGTTTATTTTTTTGAAAAGATAACCATACTAGTAAATATTAATGGGCTATAGCCAAGCGGTAAGGCAACGGACTTTGACTCCGTCATGCGCTGGTTCGAATCCAGCTAGCCCAGCCATTTACGAGCCATTAGCTCAGTTGGTAGAGCATCTGACTTTTAATCAGAGGGTCGAAGGTTCGAGTCCTTCATGGCTCACCATTTTCGCGGAAGTAGTTCAGTGGTAGAATACAACCTTGCCAAGGTTGGGGTCGCGGGTTCGAATCCCGTCTTCCGCTTAATTACTAAGGGGCCTTAGCTCAGCTGGGAGAGCGCCTGCCTTGCACGCAGGAGGTCAGCGGTTCGATCCCGCTAGGCTCCATCTAATAGAGAAAGCTTACATCATATGATGTAAGCTTTTTTTGTGTTTAAAAAGACAACTTTCATACTTGTCATTTAAAATAGAGAAAACGTGAAAATAAAGGATGGGGATAATTATGAAAGTTGTTATTGCATCTGATTCATATAAAGAAAGCTTAACAGCTATAGAAGTATGTGAAGCTATTGAAAGAGGTTTTGGAGCAATTTTTCCTAAAGCAGAGTACGTAAAAATACCAATTGGAGATGGAGGGGAAGGAACGGTCAATTCCCTTGTTGATGCTACAAGCGGGAGGATTATATCATTTCATGTGACAGGACCGCTTAGAGAGAGCGTACAAGCCTTTTACGGTATGTCTAAAGATAAAAAGACAGCGTTTATTGAAATGGCAGCAGCATCAGGCTTACAACACGTTCCGGCTAAAAAGCGAAACCCACTTATTACGACGACGAAAGGAACAGGAGAACTTATACTACATGCGCTAGACGAAGGAGCTGAGCATATCATTTTAGGACTTGGGGGAAGTGCTACAAATGATGGAGGAGCGGGTATGTTGTCAGCTTTAGGAGTCAAGTTCATAAATGGAAAAGGAGAAGTAATAGAGCCGTCTGGTGGAACGTTACATTCGATTGTCTCTATTGATTTTTCACAAATGGATTCACGCTTAAAGCATATAAAGATAGAAGCAGCATGTGATGTAGATAATCCGTTAGTTGGAATAAAAGGAGCATCTTTCGTATTTGGACGACAAAAGGGTGCGGATGAAGAGATGATGAAAGAGCTGGATGAGAATTTAAAGCATTATGCGCATATCCTTAAACAATACCTATTTTGCGACGTATCTAAAATACCTGGTGCAGGAGCTGCAGGAGGTATGGGTGCAGCTGTTATTGCAGTGCTAAAGGGAGGCTTGCGGAGAGGAATTGAAATTGTATTAGATTATACAAATTTTGATAAGCATATAGAAGGTGCAGATTTAATTATAACTGGCGAAGGGAGAATAGATGAACAAACAGCATATGGAAAGGCACCAGTAGGTGTTGCGGAGCGTGCAAAGCGTCTTCATATTCCTGTCATTGCGATTGGGGGATCAGTATCTCCGAATTACTCGGCTGTTCATGAAAAAGGAGTTGATGCAGTATTTAGTATTACAACAAGTCCGATGACATTAGAGGAGGCATATAAAGTAGCAGAAGAGAATATTGAAATGACAGCAAAGAATATTGCAACAGTGTGGAAAATAGCATCAGAAAAACCCTTCTAAATGCGGGAGTGTTTTTTATTATTATCTAATAATAATGATAGTAGTTGCTTCATTAAGTTAACTTTATACATAGAATAGTCTTAACATTTTGATTTTGAAGCGAATATAAGTGAATAATTTGTATATCCATACAGAAAAATGTCGAGTTGAGTCAGAGTATATAAAAGATTTAAAATATTTAGTGAAGGCACAAAAGGGGGATACTATCTATGAAAAAAGAAATTTCAGTTATTGGAGTTCCAATGGATTTAGGCCAGATGCGTCGTGGCGTTGATATGGGACCGAGCGCAATCCGTTATGCAGGTGTAATTGAAAGAATTGAAGAAATTGGATATGACGTTAAAGATATGGGAGATATATGTATAGAGAGAGAAAAAGAAGTAGATGTAAATACAAGCTTAAGAAACCTTACACAAGTTGCAACTGTATGTAACGAATTAGCAAGTAAGGTGGATCATATTATAGAAGAAGGGCGTTTTCCACTTGTATTAGGTGGCGATCATAGTATCGCTATTGGTACATTAGCTGGTGTTGCGAAACATTATAAAAACCTAGGTGTTATTTGGTATGATGCACATGGTGATTTAAATACAGAAGAAACTTCACCATCTGGAAATATTCACGGTATGTCACTTGCAGCAAGTTTAGGGTATGGACATCCCACGCTTGTAGATTTATACGGGGCATATCCAAAGGTGAAAAAAGAGAATGTCGTAATTATCGGTGCACGTGCATTAGATGAAGGAGAAAAAGACTTTATTCGAAATGAAGGTATTAAAGTATTTTCAATGCACGAGATTGATCGTATGGGTATGACGGCTGTTATGGAAGAAACAATCGCGTATTTATCTCATACTGATGGTGTGCATTTATCATTAGATTTAGATGGTCTTGATCCTCACGATGCACCAGGAGTTGGAACACCTGTAATTGGTGGCTTATCTTATCGTGAAAGTCATTTAGCAATGGAGATGTTAGCGGAAGCTGATATTGTTACATCTGCCGAGTTTGTTGAGGTAAATACGATTTTAGATGAGCGAAATAGAACGGCAACAACAGCGGTTGCTTTAATGGGTTCTTTATTCGGTGAAAAACTAAAATAAATGTAAGAAAAGCAACTGAGAAGTTGCTTTTTTTATTTGAAAATAGGCGTATAATAATGATTTATATTATACTGTACGATAAGAATGTTTGACATCTTACCAATTTAGACTAAAGGGGGTTGTTTGTAATTGTCGTTTGTTTCATGTATGGTATAATTAACTAGTTGTTGGAAATACATACAGATAGAGCATAAAACAATATTTCAATATATGGATAGAATTGCTCGTAAGTAGGAGGAAGGGTTAGCATGCCTTTTGAAGATACGACCATTTTGAAATATCTTAGTACGGCATTAGATATTGCCGTTGTATGGTTTATTATATATAAGCTAATTCTCATAATCCGAGGGACGAAAGCTGTTCAACTTTTAAAAGGGATTACAGTTATTATTGTCGTTCGGATGATCAGTATTTTTCTTGAATTGCGAACGCTATATTGGCTAACTGAACAAGTATTAACGTGGGGATTTTTAGCCGTTATTATTATTTTCCAGCCAGAATTGCGAAGAGCGCTTGAGCAGCTAGGACGCGGGAGTTTATTTTCGCGTACTGGAACTCACGAGGATGATGAGCCTGAAATGGTTGCAACAGCGATAGCGAAAGCAACGGAATATATGGGGAAACGTAGAATTGGTGCATTAATTACCTTGTCAAAAGAGACCGGTATGGGTGATTATGTAGAAACGGGTATTCCGCTAAATGCAAACGTATCATCGGAATTACTCATTAATATTTTCATTCCAAACACACCTCTTCACGATGGAGCAGTAATTATGCAAGGAAGTACCATTAAAGCAGCAGCTTGCTATCTTCCGTTATCGGAAAGTCCATTTATTTCTAAAGAGTTAGGAACTAGGCATCGCGCTGCAATGGGAGTTAGTGAAGTTACTGATAGTATTACAGTAGTTGTGTCGGAAGAAACAGGCCAAATTTCTTTAACGAAAAATGGTAAGTTGCATCGTGATTTGAAGACAGAACAACTGAAAGATATGTTGTTATCTGAATTTAGTGCGAACGAAAAAACGACTTCTTCGTCTTTATGGAATTGGAGGAGAAAGCGTCATGGATAAGTTAATGGAGAATCATTGGTTTTTAAAGGGGATCTCATTACTATTGGCGTGTATGCTTTTTATGTCAGCGACTTTAACTGAAAAAAATACGACATCGGGGATACTACCTTTTGCAAATGATGCGAAAGAAACATTAACTAATTATGCTATTAACGTTAAGTATGATGAAGAGAAATATATTGTAAGTGGTATTCCGGCAGAGGGCGTTAAGGTGAAGTTAGAGGGTCCAAAAGCAGCAGTTGCTACGGCAAAAGCGAAAAAACAATTTGATATACCAGTTGATTTGAGAGGTAGCGAAAAAGGAACGTATGAAGTTTCTTTGAAAACGAATGGACTTCCAGATGATGTGAAAGGAACAGTTCAGCCATCAACAATTAAAATTACTCTTCATGAAAAAGCGAGAAAATATGTTCATGTAGACTTGAAATTATCAAATGAGGATCAAATGCCAGCTGGTGCTACTCTCGAAAAATCAAACATTAAACCTGATACGGTTGAGGTAGTTGGGACGAAAGAAGAAATTGAAAGTATTTCATCTGCTAAGGCGTATGTTGATTTAAAAGGTGTTAATAAAACTGTTACAAAAACAGCCGAAGTTACATTATACAATAAAGAAGGAAAACGTTTAAATGTAAGAACAAGTCCATCTAAAATTAGTGTAACGTTGAATGTGGCGACGCAAGCTACGGCCAATAATACTGAAAAAACTGTTCCTATAACATATGCGAAAAAGGGGAGTTTACCGGAAGGATTGGCCGTTACAAATATTAGCGTTGAGCCGAGAGAAGTAACGATAGCAGGTCCAAAAGATATATTGGATAATATACAATCGATAGAGGGGGTCGAAGTAGATCTTAGTCAATTGACAGAGTCTACAACATTCGATACCTCTGTTTTATTACCAAAGGGTGTAATAAGTGCGAAGCCAAATCAAGTAAAGGTTTCAGTAGGCGTACAAAAAACAAAACAAACGAAAACAAGAACGATTGATGGTATATCAATTCAAAAAAATGGACTTTCTAAAGACGTTACGGCCCAGTTACTTTCGCCGCAAGATGGGAAGATAAGCGTTGATATTTCAGGAGAAACAAGTATAGTAGATAAAATAACAGCTGCTCAAATAACAGCAGTGATTAATCTACAAAATGTGTCTCCTGGGACGAAGGATGTTGCTATTCAAGTGAGTGGCCCTGGTAATATTTCAATAGAGCCAAAACAAAAAAGTGCTAAAGTTACAATTGTGAAGAAAGAAAATCCCGATAAAGAAGTACAGGGTAACGGTGAGCAACCAAATTCAAATAATAATAAAGATAATCAAACTGAAAAACCAAAAAATCCTGAACCTGAACCTAAGCCTGATCCAGAAAAGGAAAAGGAGAAGGAGAAGGAATCGGAACAAAATGAAGATAAAGAAACTAGCCAAGAGCCAACAGTAGATAATCAAAAAGAGCCAGAAAAAGGAGCGAATCATAATGGGTAAATATTTTGGTACAGATGGAGTACGCGGGGTTGCGAATAAGGAGTTAACACCTGAATTAGCGTTCAAAATTGGACGTTTTGGTGGTTATGTATTAACAAAAGATACAGACCGTCCAAAAGTAATTATCGGCCGTGATACACGTATATCAGGACATATGTTAGAAGGAGCTTTAGTAGCAGGTCTATTATCAACTGGAGCAGAAGTAATGCGTCTTGGTGTTATTTCTACACCAGGTGTTGCTTATTTAACGAAAGCGTTAGATGCACAAGCTGGTGTTATGATTTCTGCATCTCATAATCCAGTACAAGATAACGGAATTAAATTCTTCGGTTCAGACGGTTTTAAATTAACAGATGAGCAAGAAGCAGAAATTGAAGCTTTATTAGACAAAGAAGTGGATGAATTACCACGTCCAACAGGTACGAACCTTGGGCAAGTGAGTGATTATTTTGAAGGTGGACAAAAGTATTTACAATACATTAAACAAACTGTAGAGGAAGATTTCTCAGGTTTACATATCGCTTTAGATTGTGCGCATGGTGCTACGTCTTCTTTAGCTCCGTACTTATTTGCTGATTTAGAAGCTGATATTTCAACAATGGGAACTTCACCAAACGGTATGAACATTAACGATGGAGTAGGTTCTACGCATCCAGAAGTATTAGCTGAATTAGTAAAAGAAAAAGGTGCTGATATTGGTCTTGCTTTCGATGGTGATGGTGACCGTTTAATCGCTGTAGATGAAAAAGGAAACATTGTTGATGGCGATCAAATTATGTTTATTTGTGCAAAGTACATGAAAGAAACTGGTCAACTAAAGCATAATACAGTTGTTTCAACAGTTATGAGTAACTTAGGTTTCTACAAAGCACTTGAAGCTAACGGTATTACAAGTGATAAAACAGCAGTTGGTGACCGATACGTAATGGAAGAAATGAAGCGCGGAGGTTACAACTTAGGTGGAGAACAATCAGGCCATATTATCTTACTTGATTACATTACAACTGGTGATGGAATGTTAAGTGCACTTCAACTTGTAAACATTATGAAAATGACGAAAAAACCATTATCTGAGCTTGCAGGAGAAATGACAAAATTCCCGCAATTACTAGTAAACGTTCGTGTAACAGATAAAAAACTAGCACTAGAAAACGAAAAAATTAAAGAAATTATTCGTGTTGTAGAGGAAGAAATGAATGGTGATGGCCGCATTCTTGTTCGTCCATCTGGAACAGAACCACTTATTCGTGTAATGGCAGAAGCACCAACACAAGAAGTTTGTGATGCATATGTACATCGCATTGTAGAAGTTGTGAAAGCGGAAGTTGGCGCTGAATAATTTAATAAATGTATTGAAAAGGAGCACAATAAGTGCTCCTTTTTCATATGTTTTATAGATGGTGAAAAAATTTTCATTGACGGTTTATCCATGTTTGTTATAAGATGGTCTTGTTCTTTTTCTCAAAGGAAATATTGTAAATTATAGAAGCGCCAGAACTACAAGTAGTGTAGTTGACGAGGTGGGGTTTATCGAGATTTCGGCGGATGGCTCCCGGTTGTTCATCACAACCGCAAGCTTTTACTTAAATCATTAAGGTGACTTAGTGGACAAAGGTGAAAGTGTGATGAGAGAAAAGGAACGGATACAAACTAGCTGTATAAGTATATACGGACTTAAACCCAATCGAGAGGAAGGTGAAAGCCGTTACAAGCTTACAGGGCTAGCAATATGTAATCCGTTTTTTAGTATAAATAAAAATGGTATCGGACTATGTCGTTACATGTTCGCAGAGCAGTGTAAGCATTTGTAACGGCGACTAAACATGTGTGGAATCGTAGGATTTATTGGAGAGCAAGATGCAAAGGAAATTTTATTAAAAGGTTTAGAAAAGCTAGAATATCGTGGATATGATTCAGCAGGTATTGCAGTACAAGCAGAGAACGGTGTTGTTGTATACAAAGAAAAAGGCCGTATTGCAAAACTTCGCGAAATCGTAGATGAGAACGTAGCAACAAGCGTGGGGATCGGTCACACACGCTGGGCTACACATGGTGTTCCGAGCAAAGTAAACGCGCATCCGCATCAAAGTACATCAAAGCGTTTTACACTAGTTCATAACGGTGTAATTGAAAACTATGAGTTAGTGAAGAAGGAATATTTACAAGATGTCACGTTCGTAAGTGAAACGGATACAGAGGTTATCGTACAGCTTATGGAACAACAAGTGAGCACAGGACTAAGTGTAGAAGAAGCGTTCCGTAATACGCTATCTCTTTTACATGGCTCTTATGCAATCGGATTACTTGATGCTGAAAATCCAAACATGATTTATGTTGCTAAAAACAAAAGCCCGCTATTAGTAGGTGTTGGTGACAACTTTAATGTTGTGGCGAGCGACGCTATGGCGATGTTACAAGTTACAGATCAATTTATTGAATTAATGGATAAAGAAATTGTAATTGTAACGAAAGAAAGTATTACAATTAAAAACTTACAAGGTGAAACGATTGAACGTGCACCGTTTACAGCGGAATTAGATGCAAGTGATATTGAAAAAGGAACATACCCTCATTTCATGCTTAAAGAAATCGATGAGCAACCACTTGTTATCCGTAATATAATTCAAAAGTACCAAGATGAAAATGGCGAGATTGAATTAGATCAAGACATCCGCAATGCGATTTTAGATAGCGATCGTATTTACATCATTGCATGTGGAACAAGTTATCATGCAGGTCTTGTTGGAAAACAATTTATCGAGAAGTTTGCAAAAATGCCAGTTGAAGTGCATGTAGCAAGTGAATTCTCTTATAACATGCCATTATTAACAGAAAGACCATTCTTCATTTACATTTCACAAAGTGGTGAAACAGCTGATAGCCGTGCAGTACTTGTACAAACAAATGAAATGGGTCATAAAGCATTAACAATTACAAACGTACCTGGTTCTACACTTTCTCGTGAAGCGGATTATACACTTCCGTTATACGCGGGACCAGAAATCGCCGTTGCATCAACGAAAGCTTACACAGCACAGCTTGCAGTACTTTCAATTTTAGCTGCAGATATTGCTAAAGCAAAAGGTGAAGTTCTTGGTTTTGACTTAACACACGAACTAGGACTTGTAGCAAATGCAATGGTACAACTTTGTGATCAAAAAGAAGAAATGGACGCATTAGCAAAACAATTTTTAGCAACAACTCGTAACTGTTTCTTCATCGGACGTAGCGTAGACTTCTACGTAGGATTAGAAGGAGCGTTAAAGCTAAAAGAAATCTCTTACATCCAAGCAGAAGGATTTGCTGGAGGAGAATTAAAACACGGTACAATCGCTTTAATCGAAAACGGTACACCAGTTATCGCACTTGCTACACAAGAACACGTAAACCTTGGAATTCGTGGTAACGTGAAAGAAGTAGTAGCACGCGGAGCTAACCCATGTATCATCTCAATGAAGGGCTTAGAAATGGAAGGTGACAGCTTCGTATTACCAGCTGTACACGAAGCACTAGCACCGCTAGTAGCAGTTATTCCATTACAACTTATCTCATACTACGCAGCACTTCACCGCGAGTGTGACGTTGATAAGCCACGTAACTTAGCTAAGTCTGTTACGGTTGAGTAGGAGATTAGTAGGTTAGTAAATATATTGTAGTTTTGAAATAAAGTTAAGACGTTTATAAAAAAGGTGAGATGCTTTATCTCTTTAATCAAAGAATTGTAAATAAGCTATGATCAAACTTTTTTATAAAACATAAACATAAACCTGTTGGATAAGAAACCATTTTGATTAGACTTTTTCAAAATGGTTTCTTTTTATTCATCATAGAATACGGTTTAACACAGTATTTTTAATCAAACTTTATTTTAAAGCTACACATTGCTTTTTCTTATGGTGAATTTGTTTCTTAGTTATTTCCTGCATTTTATATCATTCACCAATCATGTAATGTTAAGGGAGATGACAAAAGAAAGGAAGAATGTACAAATGAGTATAGTAAAAAACGGAACATTGCAAGTAATTGGAGCAAGCATCTATTATGAGGCGCGTGGCTCGGGTCCAATTCTTCTTTTGATTCATGGTGGGGGTGGTGATGCCGACAAGTTCCATAATGTCGCCGACCATCTTGCTAAATGGTATACCGTTGTTACTTACGATCGTCGTGGTCATTCCCGTAGCAATCTCGTCAATAAAAATGAGGATTACCATGTGCACACGCATAGCGAAGATGCTCATCGGTTGCTAGCTAATCTGACCAAAGAACCGGCTTATGTATTCGGAAGTAGTTCTGGTGCTGTTATCGGACTTGATTTGTGCATACGTCATCCTGAGCAGGTACAGTTACTAATTCCACACGAACCGGTTTTATTACAACTTTTATCTGAAAATGAGTTGAAGCAGGCTATAAATTTCATGGAAGACCTTAAAGGGAATCATCAAAGTGAGGTCATGAAGTTATTGTCAAATATTGATGATAGTAATTCCGAACCATCGAAGGATATGCTAACAGAGCGACTACTTGGCAATTCGATGTATTTCACTGAGTATGAAATCCCGGGAATTCTCAGCTATACTTTAAATATCGATGCATTAAAGTCCCTATTAAAACCTGCATCGATACAGGTACGTCCAGCTGGTGGAAGTATTTCAAGAGAAACTTTTCCTTATCATTGCGCATTCAACTTAGCAGAACACCTCGGAACAGAATTCGCAGAGTTTCCAGGACATCATGTGGGTTATAACACAGTGCATCATAAAGAGTTTGCTGAGAGGTTACATGATGTTATTGAGAATTAATCGGGAAACTATCAATGAGCAGTGTATAAACACAATAGCGCGAATAGATATTCATGGAGTTACAAGACAATACGTAATTTAGGGTTTTGTCTATATGTCTAAATTAATTTCAAAGCATCAGCAGAATATGAACAACTAAAAAAGCAGCTACCTCTCCATTTAAAGGTAGCTGCTTCTTTTTACATAGATTCTATAATTATTTGTCTTTCATACCACTTGTTTAGTTTTCCATTTCCTAAATCTTCTTTATCAACAATAATAGTTTTGGGGTGACTTGATTTGTTAGCTTAATAATTATGGGCTTTCCTCTAATAGAACCAACGCGAACAATAAAAGCGCTTGCATAATTAGAAATCCGAGTTATAATACTTGTATACAAGTATACTTGATTAACACGAGGTGGATTTATGACGAAATCAATGGAATTTCTTTATCCTGAAAAATGGCTTTCAAAAGCTTCTACAGGTGATCGTGTTGCGAGCGAATTGAGAATGCGCATTATTGCAGGTGCGATTGAAAGCGGTACCATCCTGTCAGAAAATAAAATAGCTGCCGATTTTTCTGTAAGTCGGTCACCCGTTCGTGAAGCATTAAAATTACTAGCTTCTGAAAATATTATTCGCTTAGAAAGAATGGGCGCAGTTGTCATTGGTTTAACCGAGAAAGAAATTGAAGAAATATATGATGTTCGTTTACTTATAGAAACGTTTATCTTTGAGCGACTTGGAAAGATGGACACAAATGATTTAGTAAGAGAACTAAATAAAATAATGGAAATGATGAAAATCGCCATTAAGTATCATGATTCTGATGAATTTTCTTATCAAGATCTCTTATTCCATGAAACGATTATTCGAACTATTGAGCATTCCTACATCCTGATGATTTGGAATAATTTAAAGCCTGTTATGGAAAGCTTAATCCTTTTATCAATGCGTACTCGTTTCAAGGAAAAGTACGAAGATTTTGAACGGATTATTAAAAATCATGAGCTTTATATAAAAGCAATCGAATCAAAAGATCGAGCCCTCATGATTAAGGCCTTACATCAAAACTTTGATGATGTTCAAGGGAAAGTCGAAGACCTCTGGATGTCACAACAAATGTTATCTAAAGGAGTTGAGCAAGGACATGAGTAGCTATATGTTAGGTATAGATATCGGTACAACAAGTACGAAAGCAGTTTTATTTACTGAAAAAGGCGAAGTCATTCAAACCGAGAATATTGGTTATCCACTTCGCACACCGGATATATCCACAGCGGAACAAGATCCAGAAGAGATTTTCCAAGCTGTTTTACAAGCGATATCAAATATAACGAAACAGCATTCAGATAAAAAACCATCGTTTATTTCATTTAGCAGTGCTATGCATAGTGTCATTGCCATGGATGAAAATGATCAGCCGCTGACACCTTGTATCACTTGGGCAGATAATCGTAGTGAAGCATGGGCACATAAAATCAAAGATGAACTGAATGGCCATACAGTTTATAGACGAACAGGAACACCTATTCACCCAATGTCACCATTAAGTAAAATTACATGGATTGTGAATGACCATCCGGAAATTGCTATTAGAACGAAAAAATATATTGGAATCAAAGAATATATCTTCAAAAAATTCTTTGATCAATATGTTGTTGATCATTCCATCGCCTCGTGCATGGGTATGATGAACTTAAAAACGCTAGATTGGGATGAGGAAGCTTTAAAAATTGCTGGTATAACCTCAGCTCAATTATCTAAACTCGTACCAACCACCAAAATATTCAGCAACTGCAATCCAGATTTAGCCCAAAAGATTGGTATCGATTCCCAAACATCGTTTGTCATTGGTGCCAGTGATGGGGTGCTTTCTAATCTAGGTGTGAATGCAATTCGGAAAGGGGAGATTGCTGTCACAATTGGAACAAGTGGTGCTATTCGGACCATCATTGATAAACCACAAACAGATAAAAAAGGAAGAATATTTTGTTATGCCTTAACAGAAAAGCATTGGGTAATTGGTGGACCAGTAAACAATGGAGGGATGGTCCTTCGCTGGATTCGTGATGAACTTGCTTCATCAGAAGTAGAAACTGCGAAAAGACTAGGAATTGATCCATACGATGTATTAACTAAAATAGCAGAACGCGTGAGACCTGGTGCAGACGGATTATTATTCCATCCGTACCTCGCAGGGGAACGTGCACCATTATGGAATCCAGATGTACGTGGCTCCTTCTTCGGTTTAACGATGTCACATAAGAAGGAACATATGATTCGTGCAGCTTTAGAAGGTGTTATATATAATTTATACACTGTATTTTTAGCATTAACAGAATGTATGGATGGTCCTGTAACTCGTATTCAAGCAACAGGCGGTTTCGCAAGGTCTGACGTTTGGCGACAGATGATGTCCGATATTTTTGCATCTGAAGTCGTTGTTCCAAAGAGCTACGAAAGCTCTTGTCTAGGCGCATGTATATTAGGTCTCTATGCCACAGGAAAAATTGATTCTTTTGAAATCGTTTCCGAAATGGTTGGTAGTACCTACAAACATACACCGAAAGAAGAAGCAACAAAAGAATACAGACAATTACTGCCTATATTTATTAACCTATCAAGGGCACTAGAAGACGATTATACACGCATTGCAAATTATCAAAGAAATTTAATAAAGTAAAATTTTCATCAGTAATCCCCCACGCCTCGCTTCTATCTAAAACACGAGGTGGGGGGGCCTTACTGCCCACGAATAGCGGGATAAATACAAATACAGCTAAGATTAGGGGGGAACTACGATGCCATTAGTCATTGTAGCAATTGGGATTTTAGCATTACTTTTACTGATTATGCGCTTTAAATTAAACACCTTTATTTCATTAATCATTGTATCAGTCGGGGTTGCTTTAGCACTTGGAATGCCACCAGAAAAGATTTTTAAAACCATTGAAGCGGGATTAGGCGGAACACTTGGGCACTTAGCACTCGTTTTTGGACTTGGTGCGATGTTAGGTAAGTTGCTTTCAGATTCTGGGGGTGCACAACGCATTGCCATGACCCTTGTGAAAAAATTTGGTGAAAAGAACATTCAATGGGCTGTTGTGACTGCCTCATTTATTATCGGGATTGCATTATTTTTTGAAGTAGGATTAGTATTATTAATTCCGATTGTATTTGCAATTTCAAGAGAATTAAAAGTTTCTATCTTATATCTCGGTATTTCGATGGCAGCTGCTTTATCTGTAACACACGGATTTTTACCACCACACCCAGGACCAACTGCTATCGCTGGTGAATTGCATGCAAACATCGGTGAAGTATTACTTTATGGTTTTATGATAGCGGTTCCAACGGTTGTGTTAGCTGGACCTGTATTTACTAAACTTGCAAAAAAACTAGTACCTGAGGCGTTCACAAAAACCGGTAATATACAATCATTAGGTGATCAGAAAGTATTTAAACTTGAAGAAACTCCTGGTTTTGGAATCAGTGTTTTTACCGCTTTACTGCCTGTTCTTTTAATGGCAGTCGCTACAATTATTACTTTGTTGCAAAAAACAATGGGATTCAAAGATAATAGTTTACTAGCAACGATCGAGTTTATTGGGAATGCAGATACTGCCATGTTGATATCCTTACTAGTTGCGATCTATACAATGGGATTGGCAAGAAATATTCCAATCAAAAACGTGATGGAATCTTGTACAACAGCGATCTCGAATATTGGGATGATGCTCTTAATTATTGGTGGAGGCGGCGCTTTCAAACAAGTATTAATTGATGGCGGCGTTGGTAACTATGTAGCCGAATTATTCAAAGGAACTTCATTATCACCGATCTTGCTCGCATGGATTATCGCTGCCATCTTACGTATTTCATTGGGGTCTGCTACGGTTGCTGCATTAACAACTGTCGGTTTAGTGATTCCGATGTTAGGCCAATCTGATGTTAACCTTGCTTTAGTTGTCCTTGCAACAGGGGCTGGTAGTTTAATTGCTTCACACGTGAACGATGCTGGTTTCTGGATGTTCAAAGAGTACTTTGGTTTAAGCATGAAAGAAACATTTGCAACATGGACTTTACTTGAGACTATCGTTTCTGTAGCCGGATTAGGGTTTACTTTATTATTAAGTTTATTTGTATAGATCTTTCTAAACAGTAAAAGGGATACGGAAGCTGTTTAATGTGATTTTTCATAATTAACCAGTTATTTTTCATGATTGATTAATAAGGATGAAAATTTCTCTTTATTTTTTAACTTGATAGTGATGTGCCGTGTCCCTTTAACCTTTTGCACGAATACTGGCAGAGCCTATTGAAATGAAAAAGTTGGATTATTTGATTAAAATGTTATTTTAGGTATATATACTATAATACAGAGTAACATACATGGAAAGGAACGATAGAATATGGAAAAGTTACAAATTGGAGTTGTTGGTGTGGGCGTTATGGGAAAAAGCCTCGCACTTAACTTTGAGAGTAAAGGGTATTCTGTTGCCCTATATGATATTTCAAAGGAAAAAGTTGATGAAACCATTGAGGAAAACCGTGGTAAAAACTTAGTTGGTACTCATATAGTTGAAGAGTTTGTTAACTCACTCGAATCACCTAGAAAGATTTTATTAATGGTTAATGCGGGGGAAATTACAGATAAAGCGATTGATTCTCTAGTCCCTCACCTCGATAAAGGCGATATTTTAATTGACGGTGGTAATACATACTTTGTCGATACAATTCGCCGAAACAAACGTCTTGCCGAAGAAGGAATCAATTTCATCGGGGCAGGTGTGTCAGGCGGCGAAGAGGGTGCATTGAAGGGACCATCTATTATGCCAGGTGGACAGAAGGATGCATACGAAAAAGTAAAGGATATGCTTGAAAACATCTCTGCAAAAGTGAATAACGAGCCTTGCTGTTCTTATATCGGACCTAATGGGGCAGGACACTATGTAAAGATGGTTCATAATGGTATTGAGTATGGAGATATGCAATTAATTTGTGAAGCATATTTCTTCTTGAAACAAACACTAGATTTGACTGCAGAAGAGTTCCATGAAATATTTGCTGAATGGAATAAAGGTGAACTGAACAGCTATCTAATTGAGATTACAGCCGATATTTTCAAGAAGAAAGATGAAGAAACTGGTAAGCCATTGGTGGATGTTATTCTTGATACTGCAGGACAAAAGGGTACAGGGAAATGGACAAGTCAAAGCGCACTTGATTTAGGTATCTCTCTGCCTATTATCACGGAATCTGTATTTGCACGTTGCATTTCTGCTTTAAAAGAAGAGCGTGTGAACGCAAGCAAAGTTTTATCTGGACCTAAAGATAAAACGGCAATTGGAGTTGAAAAAGCCGAATTAATTGAAGCGGTGCGCCAAGCTTTATATATGAGTAAAATTTGTTCTTATGCACAAGGATTCACGCAATTGAAGGCAGCTTCTGAGGAATATGATTGGAACCTTGATTTTGGCAGCATTTCTATGCTTTGGAGAGGCGGATGTATTATCCGTGCTGCCTTTTTACAGAACATTAAAGAGGCTTATGAGACTAACACTGACCTACCGAACCTTTTACTTGATCCATACTTTAAAGAAATTGTAGAGTCATATCAAGGTGGATTACGCCAAATTATCTCAATGGCGGTACAACAGGGCATTCCGATACCTGCATTTTCAGCAGCAATTTCTTATTATGACAGCTATCGTACTGCCAAACTACCTGCAAACTTGTTGCAAGCGCAGCGCGATTATTTTGGAGCGCATACGTATAAACGAGTAGATAAAGAAGGTACATTCCATACAAAATGGATATAAAATAAAAAATGGACTAAGATTAAATTCTTAGTCCATTTTTCATTCCACAATTCGTAGGCTATAAGACTCTTACTGATGGAAGTTCACTTTAAACGAATGTATGAATCAAAATGCGTTTATTTTTCCCATTTAGATGAAAACCACATAATCTTTAATTTGAGTGGATAGAACTCTATAGATTAAAGTTTTACTTTATCGGATTCACTTTTATTTATCTGAATTTTCCGTTACTATTTTAAGTATTCGTGAACAATTTCCTTTATTACGACAAAAAAAGACGAGAGATTTATGGACATTACAAGGGGGCATATTGATGAAAGTGAGTGAAAAAACATATTTAAGTATAGAAGAGATTATTTCATTACCAACCTTATCAAGTACCAATATAAGCGATGATGGCAAAAATGTAGCATTTGTTAAGAGGACAGCTAACTGGAAAGACAATACATATAGAAATCATGCATGGATATATGAAAAAGGTAAAGGGCAGAGTTATCCATTAACAAATGGGGATATAGATAGTACATGCCCGTTATGGTCTCCAAATTCTAGGGATATTGCATACCTTAGCCCTGTTGGTAATGGGAAAAATCAAATCTTCGTTAAGTCATTAGATGGTTATGGTGGGGTGCAAATTACTAATGAGGAAGAAGGAATCAGTATATTCAAATGGAATCCTACCGGTAAAGGTTTTTATTATATTACACAGTCAAAAGAATGTGAGGAAATAAAGAAACGTAAGGAGCTATATGGAGATTTTCAACATGTAGGTAAGGAACATCAAAATAATTGTTTATGCTACGTTGAAATAGAAAAAGTGATACAAAATGATAAAGAGGAACGAGAGATTAACGGTGTTTATCAATTAACTGATGGTAAGGATTTTTATATCCATGACTTTGATATTTCAAATGATGGGAAAAAAGTTGTATGTATGGCTACACCAAGCCTAAACGATTATATGAATGGTGATCTATACATATTAGATGTTGAAGCTGAGGAACTACAAAAGATGAATGTAGATAGGTTGTTGGGCGGGAGCGTTTGCTTTTCTCCTGAGGGCAACAAAATATGTTACTCAGCAAGCATAAGAGAGAAGGAGTATTATAGAAGCCATATACAAGAGAGTACATTAGAGATATATGATATGAATACTGGAGAGGTACTTCAGCCCTTAACAAACTTTGATAGTACGGTTATGCCATTACAGTGGACAGCTAAAGGGATTTTAATTAGATGGCAGGATAAAACGAATTATCGTATTGGATTACTAGCTGAAGATGGCACTATGGAAGTATTAAGTGACAACGTAGATGGTTTTATAATGGATGCTTCTATAACAAAGGATGGAAATCATATAACCTATAGTAAAGCTATAACAAATGAGACCTTTGAAATCTATTTGGACGATAAAAAAATAACGAATGAAAATAGCTTTTTCGAAGGGAAGCTTAAAAGCAACAGGGAAATTATCTCATGGCAAAGTAGTGATGGTCTTAAAATAGAGGGTGTTTTATCAAGACCAGTAGAGTTTGACTCAAATAAAAAATATCCTTTATTAGTAGTAATTCACGGAGGTCCGGCTTGGGCATCTTTTCCGATATTTTCAGACTGCTTCAATGAGAAATATCCGATTGAACAGTTTGTTGAAAAAGGCTTTATCGTTTTAGAGCCAAACTATAGAGGAAGTTCTGGTTATGGCAATGAATTTTTAAAAGCGAACTACAGAAAACAAGGACTTGCTGATTACGATGATGTTATATCTGGAGTGGATGAACTAGTTGAAAAAGGGATTGTAGATAAAGATAGAGTAGGAGTTATGGGATGGAGTAACGGAGGATATATATCAGCTTTCTGTGCTACATTTAGTAGCAGATTTAAGGCAATTTCAGTTGGGGGCGGAATTACGAACTGGAGTACTCATTACGTAAATACAGATATCCCTTACTTCATTAGGATGCATTTAGGAAATACTCCATGGAATGATCCAGATATATATACGAAAACATCACCAATGACGTATATTAAATTAGCTTGTACACCTACCTTAATCCAACATGGCGAAAAGGATGCAAGAATTCCAGTTACAAATGCATATGAGTTATATGAAGGATTAAGAGATATGGAAGTTGATACAGAACTAATTATATTTAAAGAAATGGCATATAGTTCTGATCAGCCAGGAATTCATGTAGCTATTATGAAGCAGAACTTGATGTGGTTTTCACACTATATACTTGGGGAAAGTATGAAAGATTTTAGAACTATATAATAGATATCCGCGCAGGGATTTTCCGTTGGGTAATCGGGTCAGATTGTTGAAAAAGAGATTCAACAAATTATATAATTTGTTGTAAACTAAACTATTATTGAAGAGATTTAAGTGAGTATAAAGAAACGTAATTCGGAGGACGAATATGACAGCGAATAAAAATGAGTTATCTGTAGAACAACGTGAAGAACTAATAAAAGTATTACAAGCTCGTTTTGAGAAAAACATGAACCGCCATGAAGGTCTTGAATGGGCTAAAGTTGAAGCGAAGATAGAAGCTAATGCTGAAAAATTATGGTCACTTAATGAAATGGAAGTAACAGGCGGTGAGCCGGATGTTGTTGGATATGACAAAGAGAAGGACGAGTATACTTTCTATGATTGTTCAAAGGAGAGTCCTAAAGGTCGTAGAAGCCTTTGTTATGATCTTGAAGCGTTAGAATCAAGAAAGAAGCATAAACCAGAAAATAACGCTATTGATGTGGCAGCCGCTATGGGTATTGAACTATTAACTGAAGAACAATATCGAGAGTTACAACAACTTGGAGATTTTGATATGAAATCATCAAGCTGGGTACAAACACCTTCAGATATTCGAGAACTCGGTGGTGCGCTATTTTGCGATTATCGCTTCGGACATGTTTTCGTGTACCACAATGGAGCAGACTCTTATTATGCTGCCAGAGGTTTTCGTGGCTCGTTAAGAGTTTAAATTTGGAGTAAATAAAAAAGAGCCTATACGCAGGCTCTTTTTCTTATTTATATTTTAAGAGTAAACCGTTACTACGCAGTTTTACTTAATTTATATGTTCCGTGGTTGTTTTTACGGAAAAGTTTTGGGAAAACATAGCCATCTAATCCAATGCGTCCAGCATTCTGTCCTGCAACTAAAATGAACATAGTCAAAATAAGCAGGTTTGGATTTACACTAACAGTTCCGCTTAATAAAAATGAAAGATTCATTATGATTCCGAAAAATGCAGCTGTTTTTGTTAATCCGCCTAAAATTAAACCTAGACCTACTAAAATTTCTCCCCATTGAACTAAAAAGCTAAATAGGTCTGCGTTTGGAAGAACAAAGTATTGAAGGAAATCTGCCCACCAACTTTGTACGGCAGGGTGGTCACCTGATGCTTGAGCAATAGCGCCCTTTAGAAAACCACTTGCGTCAAAAGATTGTCCAAAGACTTTGCCGATTCCAGCAGCGAGCCATGTATATCCTATGTAAAGTCGTAAAAATAATAATATGAAAGTAGCACGTTTATCAGTTCTTAAAAAATTGATAACCATTGAAATCCCTCCAATATTGTATTTACAAGTTTATTATATATCTATTGTGAAAAAGTTCACAATGGATAAAGTGTGAACAAAAGTAGTGTTTTTTTATGAAAATAAAGAAGGCATATAACAATCATATGTTATATGCCTTCTTTATTATATATTTAGTAATTTATTTAGGTAATGTAAATTTAGCTTTTTTACCTTGTGAAATATCTTTAGCTTCTTTATTTCTCATAGGTCCTAACTCAATCTCAAAGCTTTTGTCTTTCCAAATCTTTTCATACTGCTCTTGATCTAAAATAAATACTTGCAGTAACTCTCCAGATGTTCCTGTTTTGACTGCAGCGTTATAGTCGTAATTTAGTAGCATACCTTCATTAATTGTATATTGTGTACCATCATTCACTCTTAATGTAGAGCTTATAGGAGATAATGAAACGTCTTGAGTATCTTTGTTATCAAGCTTGAATTTCACTGTTAATAGAACAATACCATTTTTGAAATTTGCAAAGCGTGGTGCTTCGACGGAATTTGGTGTGAATTGAGTAAATTGGTATCCGTCTAATGTAACATGAACAGCACCTAATTCTTGGCTGTTATTAATACTTGATTTCTCTTTTAACATTTTTTTATCGCCCATGTTATTAGCTGTAGCTTTATCTTGGTAGAAAGTTTTATCTGTTGCAACCTTTTCAGCACCTTGTTTATTTAAACTTAATGAAAAGCTTCCAGGGCTTCCGATTGGAGCATCGAATTTTCCTTTATTAGCTTGTGCAGTTGGGACTGTGACTGAGACTGTTGAGAGACTTGAAATTTTTTCTAGATCATCTTTTCCGAATGGATACGCGATATAACCAGAAATGGTTTCTCCTGCTTTTACTAAGTAATCATTCGTTGGAGCAAGCTTAGTTGGCAGCTGATCTTCTTTTGGAATTAAGTCTTTATAGTTACTATATACTTTCTGCGCACCAGTAAATGACATGTCCAATGCTGGCATATAATAAATATCTTTAGCTGAACTATTTTTTACGCTATAGTTCACAAGAATAACTCCGCCCTCTGTTTGACGGTTAAATGGAATGTTAAAGTCCGTATGGAATCCATTTAATTCAACTAATGTATAGCTGTTCATCGATACTGAAACATCTTCAGCTTTATAAACTTGTGGTTCCTTATTTTCAAAAAGAACTTTTGTTTTACCACCTGTTTCTTTTTCCATGTAGGAAATAAGTTTAGAATAATCGCTGGAGCTAGTAGCGGTATTTTCCGTCTTTTTATCTTCAGTTTTCTTGTTTTCGGATTTTTTATCTTCAGGTTTATTTTCTTTCGTCGTATCCGTTTTTTCCGTTTTGCTTTCTTTTGTTGCATTTTCTTTTTGTTCTTTATTTGTCGTATCGCTTTGACCACAGCCGGTTATTACAAAAGCTGCTACGATTACTGCAGAAAATAAAGAAAGTAATTTTTTGGACATGTTTCTTCCCCCTATTTGTTTAAAACTAAACTCTCACATTAGCCCCACATTTTATTATAAGAAGGCTAGTCAATATTTACCAGTGTTTTTTCTGATTATTTCCATTATTTAAATATTATAATATAATAAATTTGATAGAAGTTTGGAATGGAATATTGGTTTTTATTTTTTATCATTTAAAATATTACATCATATTGTTAAGATAGAAATAGAGGTATATGGAAAGGAGACAAGGACTCAATATGTGGATGAGCTTGTAATGATTCGAAACTAGATAGATAAATTTTTCTCTCGTAAGTGAGGGTTTATTTAGCTATCTGTAAATCATGCAAGGACTGCATATTCGGCCTGTACATCCCTTTTGTAAGGATAATGTGTAGGGAAATTCATATCTCTTATATAAAGTATGCGTCCTTTAAATTGGAGGAGTATATGATGAATCAATTAAAACATAAAGTAGTAGTTGTTACAGGCGTAAGTCGTCTAGATGGTATAGGCGCAGCGATTTGTAAAGAATTAGCTGAAGCAGGATACGATATATTTTTTACGTATTGGACAGAGTATGATAAAGAGATGCCTTGGGGCGTTGATCAAAGTGAACAAATACAATTAAAAGAAGAGTTACTAAAAAACGGTGTGAAAGCATTGAGTATGGAGTTAGATTTAACTCAGAATGATGCACCGAAAGAGCTTATAAATAAAGTTACTGAACAACTAGGCTACCCTCATATATTAATTAATAATGCAGCGTATTCTACGAATAATGACTTCTCTAATTTGACTGCTGAAGAATTAGATAAGCACTACATGGTCAATGTTCGTGCGACTACATTGCTAAGTAGTCAATTTGCCCGAGGATTTGATAAGAAATCTGGTGGTAGAATTGTAAATATGACTTCGGGGCAATTTCAAGGACCTATGGTTGGAGAACTGGCGTATGCAACAACGAAGGGAGCTATTGATGCTCTTACTAGTTCGTTGTCAGCCGAGGTAGCTCATTTAGGAATAACAGTGAATGCAATTAACCCAGGTCCAACTGATACAGGCTGGATGACTGAAGAGATAAAGCAAGGATTAAAACCGATGTTTCCATTTGGTAGAATTGGTGAACCAAAGGATGCAGCAAGACTTATTAAGTTTTTAGTAAGTGAAGAAGCGGAATGGATTACTGGACAAGTTATTCATTCAGAAGGTGGATTCAAAAGGTAAAAAGAAGGTATCTCACCCTGGTGAGATACCTTCTTTTTTAATCTTTTTTCAATCTTCGTGCAATACCATTCCCTAAAGACTGTAATCCTTGAACGAGGATAATTAAAATAAAGACAGTTGCATACATTACTTCAGGTTCATAGCGTAAATGTCCGAATCGATATGCTAAATCCCCTAGCCCACCAGCGCCTACAAGACCAGCCATTGCTGTTGCGCCGATTAAGCCAATCGTTGCAATTGTTAATCCAAGTACAAGGGAGGGACGAGCTTCTTTCACCATGACGTGCCAAATAATTTTTATAGTAGAAACGCCCATCGCTTGGTAAGCTTCAATCACACCACGATCGACTTCTAATAATGCGGTCTCCATCAATCTTGCGATATAGGGAGCAGTGAAGACGACAAGCGGTACGATAACACCTTGCACACCAATGGATGTTCCCATTAGAAATTTTGTGAAAGGTAGAATGAAGAATAATAGAATGATAAATGGAAGAGAGCGAATGATATTAATAATTGTATTAAGAATTGGATAAATGATTTTGTTTTCTCGCTGTCCACCAGGTCTCGTTAAAACAAGTGTGACACCAAGTGGCAGTGCAATAAGGATCGAGATGAGTAATGAAATAGATGTCATTTGAAAAGTTTGTATGGTCGCCTCCCATATAACTTTACCCCATTCATCCAAAAAGGACTTGTTTTCCATGGTCTGTTCTACCTCCTTCTACAATGATTCCCTGTTCTTGTAAAAATGATAAAGCACGGTTGATTTCATTTTGTTCCCCTTGCATATGGATGATAAGTTTCCCGTATGCCTCATGTTTTAACTGTGTAATATTACCGGATAAAATATTCGGATATACTTGGAATCGTTTTGTAGCGACAGCTAATGCTGGTTCTCCTGAAGAATTTCCTATAAAAGAAAGAGTTACAATTTCACCAGTAGTTTGAAGTTCTTTTTGTACCTCTTCTGGAATTTTCGCTGCAAATGCGCTATTTACAAATTTCTTCGTTGTTACATGTTGTGGGTTTGTAAAAATATCTTTCACAGTCCCGCTTTCAACTACTGCTCCATGTTCCATAACAGCAACTCGGTCGCATATACGCTGGATAACGTTCATTTCATGTGTAATGAGTAAAATCGTAATTCCGATTTCTTCGTTGATTTTTAATAATAAATCAAGAATAGAGTCAGTTGTTTCTGGATCTAAAGCACTCGTTGCTTCGTCGCTTAATAACACTTCAGGTTCATGTGATAGTGCACGCGCGATGGCTACACGTTGTTTCTGGCCACCAGAAAGTTCACTTGGATAGGCATCCTTTCGATTAAAAAGATCGACAATGCGTAAATACTTTTCTACTCTTTTTTCAATTTCTACTTTTGGAATGCCTGCAAGACGTAACGGTAATGCGATATTTTCATAAACGGTAACAGTTTTAAGTAAATTGAATCCTTGAAAAATCATACCGATTTTTTGTCTCGCTTTTGCTAGTTCTTTTGTAGACAGTGTTGTTAAATCTTGCTCGTTTACAATGATATTTCCTGTCGTTGGTTTTTCTAATAAATTTACACAGCGAATTAATGTACTTTTGCCAGCGCCACTATATCCAATGATTCCAAATACTTCGCCCTTTTTTACTTGAAGAGAAGTAGACTTAAGAGCTTCCACATTTCCCTTTTTTGTTGTAAATACTTTGGATACATTTTTTAATTCAATCATTATCGTCAGCTCCTACCAAGACGGTAAAACAGAACCATCAAATTTTTTATCGATAAATTCTTTTACTTCTTTAGATTGATAAGCTTTCTTTAATTTATTTACAACAGCATCATCTTTATTTTCAGTACGAACAACGACCCAGTTTACATATGGTGAATCTTTTCCTTCGCGGAAGATAGAATCTTTCGCAGGGCTTAATTTTGCACCTAATGCAAAGTTTGTATTAATGGCAGCTGCTTTCACTTCACTTAGTTGTGTTGGTAATTGAGATGCCTCTAATTCAACGATCTTTAAATTTTTTGGATTTTCAATTACATCTTTTGCAGTCGCTTTTTCTGTCGCTTTTGGATCCACTTTTAAAACCCCTGCTTTTTCAAATAGTTTTAAAGCTCGAAGTTCATTCGTTGGATCATTTGGTACAGCAATTGCATCGCCCTCTTTTAATTCTTTTACATCCTTTAAGCTTTTTGAATATACGCCCATAGGGAATGTTACTGTTGAAAATACTTCAGTTAATTTCATATTACGTTCAGCTTTAAATACGTCTAAATATGATTTTGTTTGATAGCTATTTACATCAAGGCTTTTTTCATCGAGGGATACGTTCGGTGCTACATAATCATTAAATACTTTTATATCAATTTCGAGACCGTCTTTCGCTGCTACTTCTTTTACCTTTTCAAAAATTTGTTCATGTGGCCCTCCTGTTACACCGACAGTAATCTTTTTCTCATCTAACGCTTTTACTTCTTTATCTGAACTCCCGCTACATGCGCTTAATAATAATACAGCCCCACTTACAATGCTTAATAATACTTTCTTCATCTATAATTCCCCCTTAAATATACGTTCCAAAATAAAAAGCACCTCTCAAAAATAAGAGAGGTGCCGAATAGACAAAATAGATTCCTCTCTTATCTTCCAAAACGAGAACTCGTTTTGCAGGAATTAGCACCTTAGCTTATACGTTATAAGCTCGGTTGCCGGGCATCATCGGGCCAGTCCCTCCGCCACTCTTGATAAGAGTATGTGTATGTAGTTTTTTTAATATGGTACTAATAGTAAATCTTGCAAAAAGAATTGTCAACGTTATTTTCTGAATATATTTTATTTTAAGGTAATCGAAACGTTCCCCTTTTTATGCCCTTTTTCTACATATATATGAGCTTCAGCAATTTCTTCTAATCGGTAAGTTCTATCAATAACAGGCTTTAAATTTTCTGTTTCAGTTAGTTTTTTTAGTAGAAACATATCTTCTTTACTTACCTTTGCCATCATTCCATTAACAGATACATATATTCCATTAGGTGTTAATAATTGTTTACAAAGGGATTTTTTATATTTTCCAACTGTATCAAATATAACATCATAGTATTCCCCCTGCTTAGTAAAATCTTCTTTCGTATAATCGATTACTTTGTCAGCCCCTAAAGATTGCACGAGTTCAAAATTTGAATGACTACAAACAGCTGTAACGGTTGCGCCGAAATATTTAGCAAGTTGTACGGCAGCTGTTCCTACTGATCCAGATGCGCCATATATTAGTACTTGTTGCCCCCTTTTTATACGGGCCTTTCTTAGGAAGTGTAGTGCCGAAGTTGCGCCAAAGGGAATAACTGCTGCTTCCTCATACGTTACATTGGTAGGTTTTAATGCTACTAATCCACTTTCATGTACACATGTATATTCTGCATAACCACCGACATTAAGCTCTGTTAATGCAAAAATTTGATCTCCTTTTTTAAATTGAGTTACATCTGTTCCTATTTCTTCGATTTCGCCGGATAACTCTACACCGAGTATAGGCTTTCTCGGTTTTCTAAAACCTAATATGATTCGCATAGGAATCCAAAATAAGAGAGGGCTATTAAACCCACGTATTCTACAATCTCCAGTCGTTACACTCGTTGCGTGAATCTTGACTAATACTTCGTTCTTTTTAGGTATAGGTTTCTCTATATTTTGAAGCTGAAGAACGTTAGGTGGTCCATACTGTGTGCAAATGATCGCCTTCATAATGACCTCCTGAAATGAGTTGTCGTTATTTACATCATATTTAAACTCTTCATTAAACATGTCGCTATATAGCGAATATAGATTGAAATTTATATAGATTTCATAGGAAAAGAGATGATATTATTTTGGGAAAGGGGGGCGGAATTATGAAAAAAATTATTTTTATTTCAAGTTTAGTGCTTGCAATCAGTCTAGGGGTAGGATGTAGTAATGAGAAAACAGCAAAGACGGATGAGCCGAAAAAAGAATCCGTTCAAAAAGAAAAGGAATTAACGGCGAAAGATGTTTTCAAGAAAACGAATGAAGCTTTTAAAAATGAAGAACATGTAACGATGACATATGGTGTAGGGGTAAAAGCTGAGGGAACAGAGATGGATATATTAAAGGCTAAGATGCAATTAGAGCCAAAGACAAAGAATTCTCGTTCTGAAATGAATATTTCCGGTACAGATGTTGTAGTGTATACTGTGGATGGTAAAGTTGCTGGTGAGGTAAAAAACCCTAATACAGGAGAAGTTATAACCGTACCAGAGGAGCAATTAAACGCTGGTGGAATGAAAGCGACTCAAGATATTATAGATAAATTAGAAGTACCGGAAGTAGTTTTAGATAAAATGAAGCTGGAGAAAAGCGGAGATAAATATAAACTGAAATTTACATTAAAAGGGCAAGAAACAGAAAGTATGTTAACTAGCATGGATGAAACGCAGAAGAAAATGTTACAAGCACAAAATGCGAAGATAGAAGAAGTGGATGCAGAATATATCATTACAAAAGATTTTAAATATGAATCAGCAAAGATAGACATGATTATGAGTAGTAATGGCAAGGATAAAGCACACATTATTACGAACGCAAAATATACGTCGTATGAAAAGTTTGACCCAATACAATTGCCAGCAGCAAAGTAACAGTTTTGATAAGGAGGGACCTAAAATAAGGTCCCTCTTTTTGGTATTCTTTCTTCATAGGAAAATAGGTACAATATAAAGAGGAAAAGATGTAGAAGAGGAGAGTGTCATTTGAAAAAAGGAAAGATAGCGGTGGTCATTGTAGCATATACAGTGTTGCTTGCAACGTCTGTACATACATATAAAAAACAACTCGATCATCCTATTATGAGTGATGTAGGTAAATTGCTTCCGACAAAAATAAAACGTGTTGAAAGTGCTACTGATGAGCAATCGTTAATAAAATTAGTGCAAGATGCGAATGTTTCTGGAGAGAAGATTTCTATTGCTGGTATGCAACATAGTCAGGGCGGGCAGACGTATTATCCACATGGTACGATGCTTGATATGAAAGGGTATAATAAAATATTAGAATTTGATCCAGAGAAGAAGCGCATTACAGTTCAAAGTGGTGTCACGTGGAATGATATTCAGAAGAAAATAAATCCATATGGTCTTGCAGTTCAAGTTATGCAATCTCAAAATATTTTTACGGTTGGTGGTTCATTAAGTGTAAATGTACATGGTCGTGATATTCGTCATGAGGCATTGATTGATACAGTCGAATCATTTCGATTACTAATGGCAGATGGCACTGTACGTAATGTAAGTAGAGAAGAGAATGCGGATTTATTTCCTTACGTCATTGGCGGTTATGGGTTATTTGGTGTCATTTTAGATGTGACTTTAAAGTTAACAAATGATGAATTATATGAAACGCATACGAAAATGCTAGATTATAAAGAATACACGTCTTATTTCAAAGAAAAAGTGAAAAAAGATGCTAATGTTCGTATGCACTTAGCTCGTATTTCTGTTGCTCCAAATTCATTCTTAAGAGAAATGTATGTGACAGATTATACATTGGCACAAAATCAAAATATGAGGGAAGAGTATAGTGAACTAAAAGAAGAAACTATTATAGCAGCGCCGAAATTTTTACTTGGATTATCACGCTATAGTGATTGGGGAAAGAATACGTTTTGGGATATACAAAGAAGTTATTTCGAACGTACAGATGGAAAGTATGAGACGCGAAATAATGTTATGAGGTCAGATAGTGCCTTTATGGAATATGAAAATCCGAATAGGACAGAGGTGTTACAAGAATATTTTGTACCTATAGATTCTTTCACGGAATACATAGATGATTTACGTAACGTATTAAATGAAGAAGAGTTTAATTTGCTCAATATTACGATTCGTTACGTGGAAAAGAATGAAAATGCAGTTTTATCCTATGCGAAAGGTGATATGTTTGCACTGGTTCTTTTAATTAATCAAGGGCGTTCTGAAAATGAGATAAAGAAAACAGAGGATGTTATTCAGAAGATGATTGATGTTACGTTAAAGCATAACGGTAGTTATTATTTACCGTATTATTCTTATCCAACGAAAGAGCAGTTAAAGAGAGCATATCCTCGTATAGAAGAGTTTCTTCAGAAGAAAAAAGAAGCGGATCCAAAAGAGAGATTTGTGAATTTATTTTATAGGGAGTATACGAAATGACATATAGAAGATTTGTAGCTTCACAAAGCATCATTATGATGGCAGGAAGTATGGTATTTCCTTTTTACATTCTATTGCTTCGGAATGTTGGAAATAGCTTCTCACAGTTTGGCTGGGCATATGGCTTATTTGCCTTAACTTCAGCTCTAGTATATCCGTTAGTTGGAAGAATATCTGATAGAGTAGGTGATAGAAAGTTACTAATTATATACGCCTGGTCTATGGCAATATTAATGCTTTGTTTTCCTATTGCAACAGAAGTATGGCATGTATACATTCTTCAAATTTTAATGGGTATTTTAGGGGCTGTGCAGCGTAATACGGAGAAGACTTCGTTAGCACGAAAAGTTGTACAAGAAAATGCTGGTTATGAGATTGGAAAATATCATGTGTGGACATCGATTGGAGGAGCAGTAGCAATTATTGCAACAGGATATTTAGTAGATTTCTTTACGATCGGCACGATTTTTTATATTGCATCTATCTTATATGTAGTGAGCGGAGTTGTACTAAGTAGTAAAAAAATATAACAATTCCCATTTTTACCTGAATAACCTTTATTTGTTATACTAAAGGGGAAGACAAAAGAAAAGGGGACATTGCCTTTGATGAAATTTTTAATTTTAGCTATTCTCACTTTGTTTTTGATTCCATGGACAAGAAGAAGCGGTAGTAAACTTCGAGCAGTGGATAAGAAAGGGGATGAGAAGGTTGTAAAGGGTAAGAAATCATCTATTTTAGTTATTCCAGTTTTATTTTGGATAGGTATTGCAATCTATGAATATTTTTGGCTAATTGATGATCGAGCAGATTCAATTCTTACTCATTATTCTGTTGCAGTAGCGATTTTAATTGGGCTTGTTTTATTTTCCCAAGATCAAATAGGTAAATTAGAAGGCACGTTAAAAGGACTTCTAATGTTTGTTTTACTTGCAAGTTACGGCTACTTTGGTTATTTGCACGATATAGTAATCTCGCAAAAGAAATATGATTCTGTTGTAAAGGTAGAGAAAGATATTTCAGAGCCATTTACTGAAAATGATCAGCCATTTACAGTGCCGCCAAAGACAGCGGAGAATAAGATGAAAAAAGTATTTGGGGATATTCCGAAAGTAGCTTATTTTGAGCTAGGAGAATTAACGCCACAAATGGTAAATGGCGAGGCTTTATATGTAGCACCGATTGAAGTTTCAGGATTTTTTAAAGCACGTAAAGCTGAGACAATTCCAGGGTACGTCACGATGTCAGGTACGAATCCTGATGCAGAAGCAAAGCTGCACCTTGGTTATAAAATGAAATACGTGCCAAGCATGTTTTTCGGAAATAATTTAGAGCGTGTGGTAAGGAAAGCAGAACCAAATTTAATCTTTAAAGGAAAACCTAAATTTGAAGTGGATGATAAAGGGAAACCGTATTATACAATGACGTACGGTGAATTTATTTCAGGAAGATCTGGATTTGAGGTAGAGGGCGTTGTAGTAGTAGACGCACAAACAGGTGAAGTGAAAAGATACGATAAAGGAAAGGCACCTAAATTTGTTGATGGCGTATTAAATCACGAGACCGCATCTACATTAAATACGTATTTCGGTAAGTACATTCACGGATTTTGGAATACAAAATTCTCGCAAACGGACATGAAGATTCCGACTGAGTGGGGAACGAAAGAAGGAGTTACACCAATCTTCGGTAAGGATGGAACGTTATATTACTTTACTGATTTCACCTCTCCGAAAGAGGGAGTAGATTCTGCACTAGGTTATTCACTTATCGATGCGCGTACAGGTAAGTTGTATTACTATAACGGAAAAGAAGTAAAGGGAATTATGGATGGTTCGGCTGCTTCGGAAGTCGTGGATAATTCCTTTAAGAGAGAGAAATGGCATGGAACGATGCCGGTTATTTATAACGTGTACGGTAAACCTTCTTGGATTGTACCTGTTATTGATGATGGAGGGTTAGTGCGTGCCCATACGGTTATCTATGCTTCTAATGCGAAAATATTTGCAACAGGTTCGACGCAAAAAGAAGCGCTTGAGAATTATAAAAATGCGCTGAGTGGAAGCGGAGATTCATTTAGACCGACTTCAAATGGAAAAGAGGCGCAAAAAGAAGGCGTTGTACAACGTGTATATAAAGAAAAATCAGGTGAAAATACAATTGTTTATGTACTGTTGGAGAACGAACAAAAAGTGTTTATGATACCTGCGAAAAAGTTCCCATATGCTATGTTTACAGAAGTGGGAGATCCAATTCAAATCACATATTTAGATACAGGAGAGGCGATGTCTTCCGTATCTAAATTTACAAATAGTAATTTGAACAAGTAAAGCGATAGAGATTCTATCGCTTTTTTTACAAAATTAAACAGGAAAATGCGCTATACTTGACGTATGTTTATGTTGTAACTATAATTGTTACGATTTAGTGTGTATAGGAAAGGGTGAACGAAAAAAGTGAATGAAGTTAATCAGGAAATATATAAGCCTGTAAAGATGAACAGGTTATGGATGATTCTTGTATTAGGAACACTTACGGCGATTGGACCATTATCTATTGATATGTATTTGCCTTCGTTACCGAAATTAACGGATGACTTGCAAACAGGTGCATCTCTAGCACAGCTTACATTAACAGCTTGTTTGCTTGGGCTTTCAGTAGGACAATTATTTGTTGGCTCAATTAGTGATATTTACGGAAGACGCAAACCTCTTATTATTGCTCTTATTATTTATGTTGCTTCTTCTTTACTTTGTGCTGTTGCGCCATCTATTTGGACTTTAGTGTTATTACGCTTTCTACAAGGAGCTTCAGGATCAGCCGGTATTGTTATATCACGTGCAATGGTACGTGACATGTATTCAGGTTCTGAAATGACGAAATTCTTCTCACTGCTTATGTTAGTAAACGGAGCAGCACCTATTTTGGCACCGATTATTGGGGGACAATTATTACAGTTTACAACGTGGCGCGGTGTCTTTATCGTTCTCGGAGCAATAAGTGTATTTATGTTAATATCAGCTACTTTCGTATTACGTGAAACATTACCTCCTGAAGAAAGAGAAACAGGCGGTTTGTCAGGGACGTTAGCGACGTACGGAAAATTGTTAAAGGACCGTTTGTTTATGGGATATGCATTGTCACAAGGATTAGTAACGGCGGCAATGTTTGCATACATTTCGGGATCACCATTTGTGTTGCAGAACATATACGGAGCATCACCACAGCAATTTAGTTTATTCTTTGCAATCAACGGTATCGGTATTATTATTGCGAGTCAGGTTACGGGTCGTTTAGCAGGGAAAGTGAATGAGAAGACATTATTTGTCTCTGGTATTGTTATTGCAGCTGTTGGTGGTTTATCTTTACTACTAACAATCTTATTAGGAATAGGGTTAATTGGTGTTTTATGCTCGTTATTCCTTGTCGTATCAAGTGTTGGGGTTGTCTCAACAACTGGGTTCTCATTAGCGATGAGAAATCAAAAACAAGCTGCAGGAACAGCATCAGCTTTATTAGGCTTATTACAGTTCATTTCAGGAGCGCTTGTTGCACCGCTAGTAGGTATTGGTGGAAGTAATACCGCATTACCGATGGGTGTTGTAATAGCTCTTTGTGAAATTGGTGCGGTACTATGCTATTTATTTATGGCTAGAAGAAGTGAAAAGCAGTTTGAACTGCAAGCAAGACAAAATTTAGAGGCTTAACAAAAAAGAACTGATTCAAAGGGAATATTTGAATCAGTTCTTTTTTTCATTTCTTTCAAATACCTCATACATATTATTCATGATCGTATCATATAAAATAGCAAGTTTATCCCACACCCAGCGATTACTATCAACTTCTTTTTCCCCGCAGTCGATAATATCGGTATGGTCGGTAATTTTATACGCTTTTTTAACGATAATAGGAGCAATTTTCGGTATACGTGGGATTTCTTTTAAGATATCTGCGAAGTTTCCAATGTAGACATGACCGATGATTTCGATTGTTAATGATTTATCTGATATATTTAGCACTGTATGAAATTGATTTGTATGTTGTTGTTTTAAATATTGGGCTAACTTAAATGGAGCATGCTTCTTTTTTAATACGCGGCGAAGGCTCTCTGTATTTTCGATATGAAGTGATTTTTCGCGAATAAGTACACGAATATCTTCTCCCATAAAAGGCATTGTATTGTACATAGATGATTCTCCTTAAAAACTTACATATGTTTGCGTTATGCATATGTAAGTCTAGCATGGTTTGTTCTTTATGTGTGCTTACAGTTTTGTAAGGTGCTGTAGTAAAGCAGTGCAAAAGTTATTTGTATAAAGTGACGATACTGTGACAAACATGTTGGTATATATATTACGATGTCGTCTTAAGTGTAAAAAGTAGGATGTTCTCGGTATAATAACAAGTGGAGATAAAAGAAACTATAATGAGTAGTAGCTGTAGATAAAAGGAGAAGAAGAGATGAAGAAGGTTTTGGGTATTGCTGTAATGGGAAGTATGATCCTTCTAGCAGGATGTAATGGAAATAAGGATACGAAAGAACCGAAAGAAAAGGTAGAGCAATCTACAGAACAAACAGAAGAAATGAAAGAATACCGTGCAGTACATGAAAAATACGATTTGAAAATGAATAAAGAAATTAATAACGCACTGCAGTTATTTGAAGTGGCAAAAGAAAAGGGCGGTAAGGAAATAACGACTGCTACATATAAAGAAGATGTGCAAAAGGTAACAACGAGCATGTTAGAAGATATTGATCATATACGAAAAGAAATTCGTGTTCCGAAGTCGAAAGAGCAAGAACATGAGGTATATGTCGGTTTCTTGAATGAATCGGAACAAGCAATGAAAAAATTACAGAAGTTAGCTAAAGAAGAAGATTCATCGTTGATTCGTGATATAGAAATTAATTTTGCAACAGCATCGACATACTATAAACGTTTTCAAGCAGAAACGAAAAAATAACCTTGCCTGTGCAAGGTTATTTTTTCTTCTTACGATCGCCGTCTTCATCCTCGGATACTAATACCTTCTGTTCTTCGTGAAATTCGGAAATAGTTTGCCCGGTAATATTATCAAAGGGGGTGTAAAAAGAGGTAATGCTTTTCTTTTTAATGAAAAGTTTATAAAATCCAATGATAACAAGTATAACGATTGTTAATGGTAATCCTATAGTTGCTAGAAGTAAGGGATCCATCATATAACTCCTTTCATATCGTTTTTTTTTATTATAGGCGAAAAACTGTAATTTAGATAAACACACTATTAAAAACTGATTTTTCTAAATATATCCAATTTGATTGACTTTTCATTTTTTCAGAATTATAATTCGAAATATACAATTTGAACCAAATAATAAAATAGCAATTTACTTATCCAGAGAGGTAGAGGGACTGGCCCTATGACACCTCAGCAGCGGGTTCTGTAATAGGAACACCGTGCTAATTCCAGCAAGCAAGTCTTGAAAGATAAGTGATAGGCCTTTGTTTATTAAGCCTTGATCTTATTTTTTAAGATCAAGGCTTTTTGTATTCTAAAAAGAGAAAGGGAGTAATGGAAAAAGCACGTTCATAAAACTAAGTAAATATATGTGTTTAGGGGGTTATTGGAATGTATGTAATTAAAAAATTATCGGTTATGGTGTTCACACTATGGGTTATTACGACAGTGACATTTCTAATTATGCATATTATTCCGGGAGATCCATTTTCATCAGATGCAAAGATCTTTCCGGAGGAAGTTGTGCAAAATATGAGAGCGAAGTATCACCTTGATGAACCGTTATGGAATCAATATGTTGCTTATTTAGACGGCGTAGTTCATTTTGATTTTGGTGAATCTGTTCAATCAACCGGGCAAGGTGTATCAGAAATCATAACAACTGGCTTTGGTCCATCAGCAATTATTGGTTTACAAGCACTTATTATTTCATTGCTAGTCGGAATTGCTGCAGGTACATTTGCTGCTCTCTATCATGGGAAGGTAATTGATTATGGTGTAAGTTTACTTGCCATCCTCGGTATTTCTATTCCGAGTTTTATTTTAGCACCACTATTTATACAAATATTTGCTATTCAATTCGAGCTCTTACCAGTAGCCTCTTGGGGTACATTTGAACATACAGTATTGCCATCCTTTGCATTAGCGTTAGGACCAATCGCAGTGATTACAAGATTTGTTCGCTCTAATATGATTGAAGTTTTGCAGAGTGATTATATTAAGTTAGCGAGAGCGAAAGGTATACCGATTAAGAAAATTATTATAAGACATGCTCTTCGAAATGCAATTGTTCCAGTGCTTACATTTGTTGGGCCGTTAATGGCTGGGTTGTTAACGGGGACTTTTATTATTGAAAAAATCTTTGCAATTCCTGGTCTCGGAAAATATTTTGTAGATAGTATTTTTAACCGAGATTATCCAGTCATTATGGGGACAACGATTTTCTATAGTGCATTATTAATTTTTTGTATTTTCATTACAGACATTATTCATCGTATTGTTGATCCGCGTATTCGTTCTATTACGTAAGGAGGGAGGATATTTAAATGGGTGCTTATGAAATTAATAAACAGTTATTGACAAATGAAGAGAAAAAAGAATTAACGATAAATAAAGATCAGCAAGCAATTAGCAGAAAAAAAGAAGTGTTCCGTAAGTTTGTATCAAATCCAATCGCAGTTCTAGGAACGGTGACATTGTTACTCATTATTATTTTTTCTCTTATCGGTGAAAGTTTAACCACTTTCACTGCGAGTGAACAAGTAAAAGAGGCGACAAATTTACCACCTAGTAGTGAGCATTGGTTCGGAACAGATGATTTGGGAAGAGATATTTGGGCGCGTACTTGGGCTGGTGGGAAGATTTCGTTAGTAGTTGGATTAGTAGCAGCTGTTCTTGATATAGGACTTGGTGTGCTAATTGGAGGATTTAGTGGATATGTGAGAGGGCGTAATCGCCTTGGAACGTTAATAGATGAGTGGATTGTACGAGGGATTGAAATATTATACGGTATTCCATATTTATTAATTGTAATTTTATTACTAATCATTATGAAACCAGGACTTTTTACAATTATTATCGCCCTTGCATTAACAGGTTGGATTGGTATGGCACGTCTCGTTAGGGCGCAAGTCTTATCTTTAAAGCAAAGAGAATTTGTTATTGCAGCGGAGCGATTAGGTACATCACATATGAAAATTATATACGGACATATCATTCCGAACTTAACAGGTATTATTATCGTAAATTTATCATTTACAATTCCAGCAGCTATTTTTTCAGAATCATTTTTAAGCTTCATTGGACTCGGGGTACAATCACCAGCAGCAAGCTGGGGGACAATGACGAATGATGCGCTTGGGACATTATTAAGCGGAGAATGGTGGCAACTTTTCTTCCCATCACTAATGATTGCGCTTATTATGTTCGCATTTAATGCAATTGGTGATGGTTTGCAAGATGCAATTGATCCGAAAATCGTAAAACGGAATCGAAAGGAGAAACGACATGGGACAGCTTTTATCTTTAGAAAACGTAACGTTAGCCGTTGAAAAAGAGAATAGTAAGCAAGCAATTGTGAAACATGTTTCCTTTTCTATTAACGAAGGTGAAATTGTTGCACTTGTAGGAGAGAGTGGTTCAGGGAAAAGTGTTACAGCACAAGCTATTATCGGCTTAAATCAAGAATCAATTCAAATTGATGATGGAAATATATCTTTCGAATCAAAGGCATTAACTAAGTTACAAGAATCAGAATGGAATCAAATTCGTGGGAAAGATATTTCTTTTATCTTTCAAGATCCGCTTTCATCTTTGAATCCAACGATGAAGGTGGGAAGGCAAATTACAGAAGTGATTTTGCAGCACGAAAAGAAATCGAAAAAAGAGGCAAAAGAAATTGCAATTAACTTATTAAATGATTTAGGAATACATGAAGCAGAGAAACGCTTTGAACAGTACCCACATCAATTAAGCGGAGGTATGAGGCAACGTATTTGTTTAGCAATCGCATTTGCTTGCCACCCAAAACTCGTTATTGCGGATGAACCTACGACAGCATTAGATGTAACAATTCAAAAGCAAATTATGGAGTTATTAAAGGAAAGAAAGGAAAAGCAAAATACGAGTATTTTACTAATTACGCACGATTTAGCACTTGTACGTGAAGTAGCGGATCGAGTAGTTGTGATGTATGGAGGACGTGTTGTTGAAAAAGGAACGATAGAGGAAGTGATAGGTTCTCCTAAACATCCATACACAAAAAGCTTATTACAAGCAATTCCCAATATGGATGATTCCGAAAAAGTATTACGTGCAATAGAAGGGACGACACCTTCCATTGAGACGTTAAATAGCTTTGGTTGTCCTTTTGTAAATCGTTGTCCAGTAGCGATAAAAGAATGTATTCATCGTTTCCCAGAGAGAACAACATATTCTGGGGAGCATAGTTCACATTGCTGGCAACATGTTCTGGAGCATAATAAAGCGAAATCAAAAGAGAAGGTGAATGCCTCATGACGACAGATTTAATTACTGTAAAGCAAGTAACGAAAACGTATGGAAGTAAAAATAAAGAAATCGCAGCGTTAAAAGACATATCGCTTGCGATCCCGAAAGGCACAACGCTTGGCATTATTGGAGAAAGTGGTTCAGGAAAAACAACACTTGGTAAGCTCATAGCTGGGATTGAGAGCCCAACGTCTGGTGAAATTGAATATAACAATCAAGTCGTTCACAAGCTGAAGGCAGCTCATAAACGTGATTTCTTACAGAAAGTACAGTTTATTTTTCAAGATTCCACAGCAGCATTAAATCCGCGCTGGAAAGTACGCGATAGCGTAACGGAAGGTTATATTTCATTCGGTTTAGGTGATAAAGGATTAAAGGATAAAGTAGCAGGTGATGCGCTAGAACGTGTGGGATTAGATAGACGATATATCGATCGCTATCCGCACGAATTTAGCGGAGGGCAACGTCAACGTATTGCTATTGCAAGAGCTTTATTATGTGAGCCAGAAGTATTGATTCTTGATGAACCAATTTCAGCGTTAGATGTTTCACTTCAAATTCAAGTTGTACATCTGTTGCAAAAAATTCAAAAGGAACAAGGCTATACATATTTATTTATCGCGCATGATTTGCCAATGGTTCACTATTTATGTGAAAAAGTGGCTGTCTTATATAAAGGAGAACTTGTTGAATTTGGAAATACGGATGAAGTATTCCGTAATCCACAACATTCTTATACAAAAACATTATTAGCATCTACACCAAAAATTTCAGGTTAAAGGGGAATGGAAGATGAAGAAGTTTTTATTATTTGTCATTATGACCGTATTAGCAATTACTTCTGTCGCTTGCGGTAAGAAAGATACTTCAAAAGCAAGTGCTAGTAAAGGAGACCGTTTTGTAACGAATCTCGGTAGTGATCCTTACACGTTAGATTCAGCGATTTCAACAGATAATAACTCTAATTATGTAATTGAGCACTTATTTGCAACTTTGTATAGACAGACAACAGATGGGAAGTTTGAAAAGGATTTAGTAGAGAAAGAGGAAGCTGGGGCAGATGGAAAAGAGTATACATTCTATTTGAAAAAAGGATTGAAATGGTCTGATGGTTCTCCATTAACAGCAAAAGATTTTGAATTTGCTTGGAAGAGAATATTAAATCCTAAAACGGGTTCTATGAATGCAACTGAACTCTATTTCATTAAAGGTGGAGAAGCATTTAATACGGGGAAAGGTGCAGAAGATGCAGTAGGAATTCAAGCAGTAGATGATGTAACTTTAAAGCTACAATTTGAACATCCGGTAACATCTATTAAGCGAACATTAGCCCAGTCGTTATATATTCCACTTAATAAAAAATCTATTGACGAAAAAGGTAAACTAAAAGTAGATCCAAAAGAATTAATTACAAATGGTCCTTTCACATTGAAAGAATGGAAGCATAATCAAGCGATTATTTTAGAAAAAAATAAAGAATTCCATGATAAAAAAGTAGCATCAAAAGAAATCGAATTCCGTATTATTCCTGAAGGTAAAACAGCGTATCAATTATATAAATCTGGAGAATTAGATTTATTATCTAACATACCAACGGATTTAGTTGAAAAAGAACAAAACAATAAAGAGTTTAAAAAAATGCAAGACTACTCAACTCATATTTACTCATTTAATTCAGAGAAACCACCATTTACAAATGCTAAAATTCGTAAAGCCTTTGCATTAGCTGTAGATCGTAAGTTTATCGTAGAGAAAATATTAAAGAATAATGCAAAAGAAGCATATGGATTTGTTCCAGAAGGAGCAAAAACAGAAGGTGGTCGTGACTTCCGTAAAGAGAAGGGTGATTATTTTAAATATGATCCTGCGGTAGCTAAGAATCTATTAGAAGAAGGAATGAAGGAAGAAGGATGGACTACACTTCCAGAAGTAACGGTGAAATATTCAGATAAGAAAAAAATAGCTGAAACACTTCAAGAAATGTTTAAGAAAAATCTTGGTGTAGACGTAAAGATAGAAGGTAAAGAGTGGAAAAGTTATATTGATATGTACAAACAAAGTGACTTCCAAATCGCATATATGGGATGGGGAGGATCTACATTAGATCCAGCTGCTCAATTAGAAATTTATGCAGGTGATGGACCAAATAACTATGCGAAATGGTTTAATAAAGACTTTGATAATTTAATTAATCAAGCAAAATTAGAACAAGATGAAAATAAACGCTTTGACTTATTACATCAAGCAGAAGATATTATGTTTACAGAATATCCTTTAATCCCACTTGTATTCCCAACAGACTCTTATTTACAAAAGTCATCTGTATCTGGATTAGAATACTACGTAGGATCTCAACCAAGTTTGCGATATGCTAAAAAATAAAATAAAGAAGTAGGCAACTGCCTACTTCTTTATTTTATTTCTCTTTTATATTCTTTTTTCGTTCCATCAGAGAAGACAACTTCTAAATCAAATTTTTGATAGTCTTTATCAAGTTTGAACACGTTCACTACTTGATCGATTACTTCTTGGTCAGCAGTATCTTTATCAAATTTTAATTCTTGTAGAAGTGGGCTTAATTTTGTGATAGCCTCGTCTCCTGTTAATTTTACATCTGCTTTATGATCTTCAATTTTTGCTTCCATTTTCTTATCAGCTGCTACATTTTTATAGTCTGCTTCGTAGTCTTTCTTTGTATCTTGGTAGTCTGCCTTTAAATCGAATTCATTGAAGTTTAGTTTTAAATCTGCAGGAGCCTCGTTTTTTGCTTCTTCAGTCGTCTTTTTATTAGAAGTTGTATCTTCTTTTGCAGGAGCTTTACATCCTGTTAATGCAGGTACTAGCATAAGAGCTAATAAAACTGATAGTAGAGTTCTCATTATAAATTCCTCCTTATGTAAATTCGTTCTATACAAGTTTTTCCCAAAATCATGTAATTATGTATGTGTTAAAAATAAATTATTATTCTGTAGTCATAAGGGCTAATCCGCAATTTAAATCAAAAACGATTTGTATGTATATGGTAAATTGAAGTTGTGAGGGAGGGACTAAAATGCATGAAGAGTATAAAGAGATAATAAAAAAATCAATTGAATATATAGAGAATCACTTACATGAGGAGCTTACAACAGAAAGAGTGGCATCTTACAGTGCAGTATCGATGTACCATTTTCATCGTATCTTTCAAAGATATGTTGGGATGAGTGTAACGGATTATATTCGAAAGAGAAGGTTAACTCATGCTGCGCAGACTTTAGTATCGACTGAAAGAGCAGTTATTGATATTGCAATGCAATATGGTTTTTCCTCACAAGAGGCATTTACGAGAGCTTTTAAAAGAATGTTTCAATTGCCACCAAAGAAATATCGAAAGTACTTCCAGTCATTTTATATAGAAAGAGAGGGTGTTTCAATGCAAAAAGGTATACCGAAAGGATGGATCTTAAGTGGAAGTCATCCTGCTGAATATGAGATGGGTTTAGATTATGAAGTTGTCCATCAAGGGAAAGTATCTGCATACATAAAAGCAAAAGAGAATGTTACGCACGGAGGATTTTCAACATTAATGCAAATGTTCCGAGCAGATAAATATGTAGGGAAGAGATTACGTTTTACAGCATTTGTTAAGAGTGAAAATGTAAGAGATTGGGCAGGATTGTGGATGCGAGTAGATGGAAAAGAGACAGAACCGCTTGCTATGGATAATATGCAAAATCGTCCCATTAAAAATACGAATAATTGGCAATCGTACTCAGTTGTATTAGATATAAAAGAAGGAGCGCTTGGTATTGCATTTGGTGTTTTATTATCAGGAGAAGGTTATGTGTGGCTAGATAGTATTCGATTTGATGAAGTAGATGAAAAAATTCCTACAACAGATTTGGCAGAGAACTTTTATGAAACACTCTTAGAAGAACCGGTGAATCTACAATTTGAAGAAGTAGAAAAATAAAAAACAAGGAGAAAAGATATGCTCAAATATGTAAAACTAATAAGTATTAGTTTAGTAATATCGTCTTGCATTATGGGAATTAACTATTTAGTTAGCTATATTTGGTCAGGGCATACACCTTCTTTGACATGGAGAACATATTTGATGTTTTTGTTTATATTTATGATGAGTTTTAGTTCAATGCAAAAAGAAGGGGAAGAGGATTATTGACAATAGTTTTCTTCGCATTTCTTTCATTAACACAAATGTTTCTAACTGTGTTTGGAAACGCAGGTATGATTTTTAATATTATCTCACTATCGTTACAACTTGTAAGTTCCGGTGTAATTGTCCCACATGAAATGCTTTCTAAAACATATCAAACAATCGGCGGATTATTTCCTGCAACATATGCAGCGAATGGCTATTATACAATAATATTTGGAGGAGTTAGTTTAGAGAGAAATATTATTTCATTATTAGTTATTGTATTGGTTACACAATCAGTAGCAGTGATGACTTTAGCTATAAAAGGAATGGTAAAGGGAAGAAGAAGCTCTGTAGTTAAAGAAGCATAAAATAAAAAGGTATCCTCGGTGGGATACCTTTTTATTAGCACTTATTATTTTGCAACTTCTGTCCACTTGTAGTTAAACTCACCACCGAAGTCAGTTGTTACAAGTCCTTTAATGAAAGAGCGTTGTAAGTAAGAACGACCTTGTTGGTATAAAGGAGCGACAGCACCGTCTTGTAATAGAATTTTTTCAGCTTGCTTCATTGCTTCCCAGCGAGCTTTTTCATCACCAGCTAAATCTGTTTTTACTTTATGAATTAGCTCATCGTACTCTTTGTTAGAGTATTTATCGAAGTTGTAAGCACTATCTGTTGTAAATAAATCTAAGAATGTAATTGGATCAGCGAAGTCAGGGCCCCAGCCATCAATACCGATTTCATAGTCACCACTTAACAGTAGTTTTAACTGTTGTTTACGTGGTTGTGGTTTTAAATTTACTGTTAATCCATCTAAGTTCTTTTCTAGTTCACCTTTTAAATATTCACCAGTCTTTTTAGCTAAAGCATTATCACTTGTTAAGAGTTCAATTGTTACTTTGTCAGTACCCAGTTCTTGCTTCGCTTTTTTCCAGTTTTCTTTCGCTGTTTTCACATCATCTTTCACTAGATTTCCATTTTCTTTACGGAAGTCGTTGCCATCAGGACTTTTTGCAAATTTCGCAGGAACCATTCCTTCAGCTGCAACAGCGCCGTTATTTAAAATTGTTTCTACGTATGCTTTCTTATTCATTGCTCCGTTAATAGCAAGGCGTGCATGTTGATTTTTTAATGTTTCATTTTTTTGATTGAGTCGTAAAAATTGAATGCCAACTTCAGCGCGTTCTTTGAAGTTTGGATCGCCCTTATATTTATCAACAAACTCCGCAGTTAAAGCAACGCGATCAATTTGTCCTGAATCATATAAATTAACTTCTGTAGACTTATCTTTAACGACATTGAAGTTGATTTCTTCTAATTTCACCGTTTTAGCATCCCAATAGTTAGGATTCTTCTTCAGTTGGAAGCTTTGCTCGTGTTTCCAGTTATCTAATGTGAAGGCACCGTTGTAAATTAAATGATTTGTTTCTAAACCGTATTTATCGCCTTGAGACTTTAAGTACTCTTCATTAATTGGTAAGAATGTTGAGAATGTCGTTAAACTTAAGAAGTAGGGAACAGGACGATCTAGTTGTACTTCTAATGTTTTGTCATCAATAGCTTTGACCCCTAGTTGATCAATCGGCAATTGTTTTTGGTTTATTTGTTTCGCATTCTTTATATCGAAGAATAAGAATGCATATTCAGCTGCTGTATCAGGGGTTACGGCACGTTGCCAAGCGAAGACAAAGTCTTTTGCTGTAACAGGAGTACCGTTTGACCATTTTGAATCACGCAGATGGAATGTATATTTCGTTTTATCGGGACTAACGTCAACCGACTCAGCGACACCAGGAATCGGTTTATTATCTTCTCCCATTGCATATAACCCTTCAAAAACATTACGCATTACGTTCATGGATTCCCCATCCGTTGCTTTTGCAACATCCATTGTTGGAATTTCTGAAGCAAATGATAAGTTAATTGCTTGTTTATCAGGTGCTTTATCAATTGCTTTCGCTCCGCTTGCGTTATCTTTATTTCCCCCGCAAGCAGTTAGTAATAGACTTGCCCCTAAAACAGATGCAACAACAGGTACAACTTTTTTCTTCATTGTTCGTTCCTCCCTAAATGTGTTGTTTCGTAACGTCATAATGTCCATGTTTTGAAGTGTATCTATAGAAGAAGAGAAAACCTATTATAAATATGTACATGTAGGTAATCAGGTGTTCTATATGTATATACATGTTGAACTATAATTTATCATTATATGCTTCGACGTAGTAGACGTTATATTATGATGGTGAAATATTTCGTTTCTTTGATTATTTAGAATATTAACACTGGAGAGAACTATATGTCAATAATAAAAATTTGAGCATTAATTTTTTAGAATAATATATTAAAAAAGCGGATTTCCTCTTATTGAGAATCCGCTTTTAATACATTTTTTTAATAAAATAATTACTGTAGATAGAAAAATATCGATTCAGCTTGCCTTTTATTTTTCAATTTGTGCCCATTTGAAGTTTAATTGGCCTGCAAAGTCTACTTGCACAATTCCTTTCACATAAGAACGTTCTAAATAAGATTCGCCTTTTTGGTAAAGGGGAGCGATAACAGAGTCTTTAAATAATATTTTCTCAGATGCTAGTAATGCTTCCCAGCGAGCTTTTTCATCACCAGCTAAAGTCGTTTTCACTTTTTCAATTGTTTCATCGAACTCCTTATTAGAGTAATGATCCAAGTTGTAAGGGTTATTCGTTGTAAACAATTCAAGGAATGTAATTGGATCAGCAAAGTCAGGGCTCCAGCCATCAATACCGATTTCATAGTCACCTTTTAATAAAAGTGAAACTTGTTGTTTACGTGGTTGTGGTTTCACATTTACTGTTAATCCATCTAAATTCTTTTCTAGTTGTCCTTTTAAGAACTCACCTGTTTTCTTATCAAGGTCAGCATCACTCGTTAATAATTCTAATGTAATCTTTTCAGAACCAAGCTCTTGTTTTGCCTTTTTCCATAACTCTTGTGCAGATTTTGTATCAACTTTAGTTAAATCTCCATTTATAGTACGGAAGTCCTTTCCATCAGGCCCTTTTGCAAAGTTTTTTGGAACGAGACCAAAGGTTGGTGTAGAGCCATCATTTAATAACGTATTTACAAAGGATTTTCGATCAATTGTTTGATCAATTGCTTGGCGTGCAGAAACGTTTTGCAGTACTTTGTTTTGTTGATTCATACGTAAAAATTGTACGCCTACGTTCGGGCGTTCTTTAAAGTTTGCATCCTTTTTATATTTATCAACGAAATCAGATGTTAATTTTATACGGTCTAATTGTTTTGATTCGAATAAGTTTACTTCTGTTGATTTTTCTTTTACGACGTTAAAATTGATTTCCTCTAGTTTGACAGTATCTTTATCCCAATAGGTAGGGTTTTTCTTGAATTTAAAGCTTTGTTCATGCTTCCAATCGCTTAGTGTAAAAGCGCCGTTGTACAAGATTGTATTGTCTTCTAAAGCGTACTTATCACCTTGTTTTTTAAAGAATTCCTCGTTAATTGGTAGAAATGTTGGGAACGCTGTTAAGCTAATAAAATAAGGAACAGGACGCTCTAATTCTACCTCAAACGTATGGTCATCAACTGCTTTTACACCAAGTTGGTCGGCTGGAAGTTCTTTGTTGTTAATTTTTGTTGCATTTTTAATATCAAAGAATAGAAATGCATATTCAGAGGCTGTTGCTGGATCGACAGCTCTTTGCCAAGCGAAGACAAAATCTTTCGCTGTAACAGGAGTACCGTTTGACCATTTTGAATCTCGCAGGTGGAATGTGTATTTCGTTTTATCGCCACTTACTTCATGAGATTTTGCAACACCAGGGACAGGTTTATTACCTTCACCAAGGTTATACAAACCTTCAAATACGTTTCTCATTACTTGACCAGAATCAGTATCTGTAGCACGAGCTGTATCCATTGTTCGTATTTCAGTAGGTGAAGATAAGTTTAAAACCTGTTTACTAGGCGCCTCGTCTTTTGCATTTGCTCCGCTTGCTTCGTTTTTATAACTACTGCAACCAGTTAATAAAATACTTACTCCTACAACTGATGCAATACCGGGTACAAACTTCTTTTTCATTTGATTTTCCTCCTAAATAATTAAGTTTGGATGATGATGAGGGAAATGAAAAATAAAAAATCCCTCTTTTCATATTGAGAAAGAGGGATTTTTACGTACAAGTTATGCACCCGTATATAAACGAAGTCCCTCATTCTATCTTTCAAGCTATAAAGCTTGCAGGAAGTGGCACAGTATTCAAAAATGAACCTGCTGCCGAGGTTTCAAAGGGCCAGTCCCTCCACCTCTCTTGATACAATGAGTAAACGAATAAACTTTATTAATTTTTGTGTTTCTTTGATAATTCAAAATCTTACACCTTGGATGATGAAGTGTCAACTGAATGAAATATAGTTTAAATTTTCAGTTTTCTTTAACGAAAAATCACTGCATATGGCAGTGGTTTTTCTACTAGAAGTTAAAGTTATCTGGATCTGGACCAACGCGACGATCTTCATTTAAAGCTTGAATTGCTTTTATATCATCAGCACTTAATTCAAAGTCGAAGATGTTTGCATTTTCAATAATACGATGTTCTTTAATTGATTTGGGAATTGTTACAACTTCGTTTTGTAAATCCCAGCGTAAAATAATTTGCGCAGTTGATTTATTATATTTTTTCGCAATTTCTTGCAACGTTGGATTATCTAGTAGTTGTCCTTGCATTAACGGTGACCAAGCTTCAAGCTGGATATTATGTTCTTTACAGAAATCGTGTAATTCTTCTTGTGCTAAACGTGGGTGGTATTCCACTTGATTGACCATTGGCTTAATTTCAGCAATTTCAAATACGTCTTGTAAGTGGTGAATATGGAAATTACTCACACCGATAGCGCGAACACGGCCATCTTTATAAAGCTTTTCTAACGCTTTCCATGATTCAGTATATTTTCCTTTTACAGGCCAATGTACTAAATATAAATCTAAATATTCTAGACCTAATTTTTCTAATGTAGTTTCAAATGCTTGAAGTGTTGTTTCATATCCTTGATCGCTATTCCATACTTTTGATGTAATAAATAATTCTTCACGTGCAACACCTGATTCACGGATTGCTTGTCCAACGCCTTCTTCGTTTTGATAGATTGCTGCAGTATCAATACTGCGGTAACCATTTTTAATTGCTGATTTTACAGATTCAATTACTTCTGAACCATCTTCTACTTTAAAAACACCTAAACCGAACCAAGGCATTTTTACACCGTTATGTAATGTTGTATAGTCTTTTAAACTTGTTAAATTCATATTATTTCCCCCTAGCTTTTTTGTTTGTTGCTTCTACTGCTTTTTGAATTGCCTCTGAAAAATTATATTCATATAAAGCTTTGAGACCTTCAGCTGTGGAACCACCTGGCGTTGTTACTTGTTCACGGAGGTTAGCTGGATCTTGTGTTTGTTCAAGCATAGAAGCAGAGCCAGAAATCATTTGAATGACAAGGTGTTTTGCGGTTGCTTCATCGACTCCATAACTTTTTGTTGCTTCAATTAAACTTTCAGCAAAGTAATAAAGGAAGGCTGGTGCACTTCCAGTAACTGCAGTAAGTTGATGAACTTCTTCCTCGGTACAAAGTTGCGAAGTACCAATGCCCCCTAAAAGCAATTGCAGGGTTTCTTGATCAGTCTCGTTTACGAATTGTCCCATCGTGTATAAGGAGATAGACTTACCAATTTCAGCAGCTGTATTTGGCATAATCCAAGCAACAGGCGTTCCTTTAGGAAGTCTTTCTTCTAAATAAGATGGGCCGATGCCGGCAGCTACCGTTACGACAAGTTGATTCGATAGTAACGGAGATAACTCTGCTAATAATTCTTCATGTGCAGAAGGCGGTATTGCTAAAACAATCGTATCAACAGATGTAACATGTTGCTTCCAATCTGTTGTAGTAGACACATTATATCGCGCTCGTAATTGATCTAGCTTTTCTACGTTACTTCGGTTAGAAACGATAATCTCTTCGATGTATTCTTTGCTTGTTTTAAGTAATCCGGAAAATATAGCTTCTGCCATACGACCAGCACCAATAAATAGAATTCGATGTTTAGTTAGCATATCCTCTATTCCTTTCTAGTGGAGATATGTTATAAAAAACGATACCATTTTTAAGAGAATTTTGTAAAAAGAAAAGGCTTATTGTGAGAAGGATGAAAATGGAGGGAAGAGGTTTAATACAAATAAGGTTATAAAAATTATTATACTTAAAAAACAGTTGTAATAAAAAATCTCTGAAGCATAACTGCTTCAGAGATTAATAATTTATAAGTTTATGCTTTTGTCATACCAAGTAATACAGCGCCGCCGATAATTAAAACACTACCTAGTGCAATAAAGATCAATTGACGTTTCGTTTTCTTTTCGCCTAAGAAGACAATCGCACCAAATGTTGAGATAACGATTCCAGTTTGAGATAATGGGAAGCTTGTTGCTACTCCGACACGTGGTAATGAAAGAAGTAAGAATAAGTTTCCAGTTCCCCATAGTAAACCAGATAAAGCGTTACGGATTGCATATTTGTTAAATGGTTTATGTTTAGATGTCAGTACAACCGCACCAACAAACATACCAACTGCTTGTGGTAAAATAGCAGACCAACCATCGATGTTATACCAACGAATAATAATTACATATACAAGATAGCCAAAAGTAGAAACAATTAAAGTAAGAAGTCCCTTTTTCAATTGTCCTGGTGGCTGAGCATTTTCTTTATCATCTAATGATGTGAATACAACACCAACTACGATTAATAGGATTGCAATCGTTCCCAGAATGATCGTTGTAGTAGTAGTCCACTCACGGAAAGCGATAACCCCAAAGATAGAAGTTGCAACAAGTTGCATACCAGTAGAAATTGTTACAGTAGTTGAAACGCCTAGTTTTTCAACTGTTTTTAATTGGTTTACTTGTCCTAAAGCCCAGAATAAACCTGAAATAAAACCAACAATCAAGATTGTCATTGTTAAAGCTGGTTGAGTAAATACATACATAATTGTTGCGAAGAATAGAGCACCGATTGTCATACCTACCGTTTGGCTATATGCACCACCGCCCATTTTTACGCTTACTAATAAGATGTTTCCCCATGCAATTGCAGGAAGAAGCGCTAATAAAATGTCCATTACAAGACTCCCTTCGTTTTGCTATACCAATATAATTACATATCGTTCTAACGATCGGTAATGCCCCACTACTAGAGTAGAAGATTACCGATCGCTAAAACAGGATGAAGAATTCAAGATATAAATGCGTTTTCATTTCTTCATTTTTTCAAACACCTCCATATAATAACAGGAAATTGCCTATTTTAGAAAGTAAATTCAAATAGAATGTATATTTAAATAAAATTTTAAATTCAGTTATTTCCCGGTGGTATATTTTTATTTCCTAAGAAATAAAAAAGCAGCTTCAAAAAGAGCTGCCTTAAGAGTTAGTAATTCTTTTATTAATAAGCTGAATACATAGCAAAAATAGGAGGGACATACTAATAGTGATAACTACTAGTGTCCAGGCGAGCTGCATATTACTTGCATCAATCGCCATGTAAATGGCAGTTGGGATAGTCTGTGTTTTACCAGGAATGTTTCCGGCAAACATGAGCGTAGCACCAAACTCACCAAGCGCACGAACAAAGCTCAAAATCATTCCACTTAGTAAGGCAGGAAATGCAAGCGGAAGTGTGACGTGTAGAAAAACTTGATATTCACTTGCACCAAGGTCACGAGCACTTTCTTCAATTTGTACATTCGCGATAGAAAATCCTGTTTTTGCTGATTGGTACATAAGCGGAAATGCAACAACTGTAGAAGCAATGATAGCAGCAGTAGATGTGAACATAATAGATTGCTGAAATATTGATTCTATCCACGTTCCAATAGGACTGTTATTTCCAAAAATGATAATGAGAAAAAAGCCGATTACAGTTGGCGGAAGTACCATTGGTAGTAAGAAAATAGTTTCTAATATTACTTTATATCTCCATGAGGAGCGTGCTAGCGCTCGTCCGATTATCGTTCCTAAAATGGTAACGATAATGGTGGCACATGCAGCTACTCGTAAAGATAGAAAGATTGGTGATAAAATAGTATCAAAGCTCATGGCAATTATGATAGGACTGTAAATCCGTATTTTTTAAAGATAGATTGTGCATCTTTTGACTGCAAATACTCATAAAATGAAGTCGCCTCTTTCTTGTGTTTAGATTCTTTTATAACACCTAAAGGATAGTGAATTGGCTCATGAGAAGTAGCCGCTGCTGTCTCACCAATTTTTACTTTGTTTGAAATAAGAGCATCTGTTTTGTATACAATACCAGCATCAACATTACCTGTTTCTACATATGTTAACACTTGGCGAACATCTTTTGTAAATACGACTTTATTTTGAATGTCATTCCAAAGATTTTCATGTGTGAGAGAAGCTTTTGCGTATTTTCCCGCAGGTACAGATTCAGGTGTACCAAGTGCGATTTTTTTTATTTTTTCATCTTTTAAATCTTGAATTTTTGTAAGAGAACTATCTTTTGGGACGACTAGAACGAGTTCGTTTCCAAGGAGATTTTTCCCCTCTTGTTCATTAATGAATCCTTTTTTAACGAGAGTTTGGAATTTATCTTCGGCTGCTGAGAAGAATAAATCAGCAGGTGCACCTTGTTCGATTTGTTGTTGAAGTGCACCAGAAGCGCCGAAGTTAAAAGAAAGTTTAATATTAGGTTCTTTTTCTTTATATTTTGTTTCAATTTCTTTTAGCGCATCTTGTAAGCTTGCAGCTGCTGATATAGTAAGTTCAACTGTTTTTCCTTCTTTAGCGGTTGATTTCTCTTTCTTCTCTCCGCTTGTACATGCAACACTAAATATAAGAAGAAAAGAAAGGATAAGTGCCCCGATGGATTGTAATGTAAACTTATTCATAAAAAATCCCCTTTCGTTTTGACATAATTAATTATAACTAAATATAACTAAATATAACTAGTTATAATTGAATATAATTTGAACGATGTAGTTATTTTTAAAATATAGGAGAAATATTCTTTTCTTTGTTACAATGAAGAAAGAAAGTGAGGAATCGTCTATGAATCATCATTCCTACACAACGGAAGAAGTAGCGAAGCGATTAAAAGTATCAAAATTAACTGTATACGATTTAATTAAAAAAGGAGAACTGCCTTCTTATAGAATTGGTAGACAGATGCGCATTGATGCAGCAGATTTAGAACAATATATTAAGCAAATGAAAACAGGTAACGTACAAGTTACTTCTGTAAAGAATGACAGTAATAGTATCTCGAATACATGTATTATTAGTGGACAAGAACTAACGTTAGACATGTTGGCAAAACGTATAGAAAATCGCCTGCCAAGTTCAAATATATTAAGGGCATATCAAGGTAGTTTAACGAGCCTAGTAAAAATGTATCAAGGAGAAGGAAGTATCGTTAGCTTGCATTTGTTTGATGGCGAAACGGGTACATATAATGTTCCTTACGTAAAACGTATTTTAGTAGGACAACCATGTACGATGATTAATTTATTAGCAAGGAACGTTGGGTTTTATGTGCAAAAGGGAAATCCAAAAAATATAAAAACATGGGCTGATTTATCTCATTCATCTATACGATTTGTAAATCGAGAAAAAGGTTCTGGTATTAGGGTACTAGTGGATGAACAATTGCGCATTCAAAAGTTAAATAAAGAGAATATTAGTGGATATGAATGGGAAGAGTCGAATCATCTTGGTGTTGCCACGCAAGTCGCGAATGGGAAAGCTGATGTGGGAGTAGGATCAGAAAAGTTTTCGCAAATTGTAAATGTAGACTTTATTCCAATCATGAAAGAGCAGTATGATTTAGTGATTTTGAAGAATAAAGAAAATGAAAAGCTGATCGAAGTTGTAAAAGACATTCTGCAATCGGAAGAATTTCATAATGAACTAAAAGCGATTGGCGGATATGATATGACGAAAACAGGTCAAACTATATATGAAACAAACTAAAAAGCTGCTTGTCTATAAGACGAGCAGCTTTTTCTATATATAAAGGGGTTTGGGGAAACAAAGTGTTAAACAAGACCTTTAGCAAGTGTGTAAATGAAAGCTGTAAGAAGAGTCGCTCCACTTGCAAGTCCGATAAAGTCTGATTTGTTAAATGTAATGTTGTTCATTATAATCTCTCCTTATTTGTTTAATGTAGTTGCAACAGCTTTTGCATCGACAAGTGCGGATAGCACCATGCCCATTGTATTTAAAAATTTGTTTGATTTCATTTTGTTCATCATGCGTATCCGCTCCTTTTCGAATTGTTGTTGCCCTGCTTTATGTCTTAATTATAGGAAATATGATCGCCGGCAACTATCGAATTAGCTTACGGAAGACTTACACTTTTGTAAGAAAAAAAGACATTCGTGTAAGAATGTCTTTTAAAGCATATTAATGTGGTGGTGCTCTTCGATTGTTTTTAAAAAGCTACGCATTGAATTTGTCATATAGCTATCTTTACGGCGTATGAAAACCGTTGAAATACTACCGTATTTTTCAGGGATTGCATGGCAATGCACTTTACCTGCTTTAGAAAGATGATGGACAGCAGACTGTGGTACGAGTGTAATTCCAAGGCCGAGTGCAACACTGTTTAATATTGTCTCTAATATATTGAATTCCATAATTCTTTTTGGTAGCAAACCTTCATCTTTCAGCCATCGTTCTAGTTTGGAACGGTATCCACATCCTTGGTTAAAAACGAGTAAAGGCGTTGTTGTAAATTCTTCTATATGAAAAGCTTTATTTTGTGTTACAAGCATTAATTTCTCTGTACTAACATCGTATTGTTCAATAAGGGGATGTTTTATTGGCCCTGATATAAAAGCACCGTCTAATTGATGATCGAGTACTTCTCTAATTAATTCTTCTGTTAAACCTGCTTGTAATGATAAATCGACGTTCGGATAGCTTTTATAGTAAGAAGATAAAATGGTAGGTAATGTACTTACTGTTTCGACAGTACCGATTTTTAATATGCCAGAGGGTGTTTCACTATCTAAAAATACTTGTTTTAGCTCCTCAACATCTTGCAAAATTTTATTAACATAAACGAGCATTTTTCTTCCTTCAGCTGTTAAAGTCATGCCTCGTTTATGACGATAAAAGAGCGGTGTTTTCAGCTCGTTCTCCAGTTGTTTAATACGCGTTGTTACATTTGATTGTACGTAATTTAATTCCTTTGCTGCGCTACTTACACTACCTTGGTCAGCAACGCTCTGGAAGATTTGTAAATCTCTTAATTCCATAATACGATCCTCCTTGATGTTAACTATCATTATAAATGATAGTTAACATCATTTTGAATCATTTTACGTGATATATTTTTTCTTTTACAATTCTCTTTGTGCAAATAGAAAGAAGTGGGGGATTGCGGTGAGAAAAGGTCAAATGATAATAGGCGCTTTAGCGTGTTTAATTGCAAGTATGTCATGGGGAGCAATGTTTCCAGTTGCTGATCATGCGTTAGAATACATAGATCCATTTTACTTTTCGCTTATTCGCTATGGAGCGGTGGCGATAATGCTGATTGTATTGTTGTTAATGAAAGAAGGAAAACGGGCATTTCGTTTAGAGGGAAGAGGAAAGTTACTCGTCTTTTTCGGAACGATGGCGTTTACTGTATATAATGTACTTGTATTTTTAGGTCAAATGTTAATGGGAAAATCAGGTGTGATGGTAGCCTCCATTATGGAAGCACTTATGCCGATGATTTCTATTTGTATTTTATGGGGATATAAGCATGTAAAACCGAAAAAATATATGATAACGAGCATGATTATCGCTTTTGTAGGGGCTGTATTTGTTATTACAAAAGGTGATATGAGTTTCTTTTTAACATTGAAAGATAACATGTTTTCACTAGCATGTATATTTGTTGGAGTTGTAGGTTGGGTTATTTATACGATGGGTGGTCAAACGTGTAGCGATTGGTCGACATTACGTTACTCTACATTGACGTGTGTATTCGGTACGACCGTTACAGGAATTATAACGATAATTATAACGGCGTTTGGATATGTTTCAGTTCCGAGTATGGGAACGATTTTTATTGTGAAATACGATTTATTATTTATGATGACATTACCAGGAATAGTAGCGTTACTAGCTTGGAACTATGGTGTGAAAATTTTATCGTCCATTAATGGGATTTTATTTATTAATTTTGTACCAATTACAACTTTAGTTATTATGATGATGCAAGGATATCAAATAACAATGTTTGATATTGTAGGGACTTTACTTGTTATTGCGGCACTTATTCGTAATAATGTTTGTCAGAGGAAAGAAGAAAATATAAATAAGAAGATTTTACAAGAAGAGCAATTACGTCAAGCTGTTTAATAGGCAATTGGAGGATTTCACATGTTAGAAAGTTTATTGTTTTTCTTCGCCGTCGGAGTTGCTTGTGAGCTTGCAGCAATTAATCGAAATGGTCGTAAGAAGATAAAACAACAAGCTGAAATGATAGAGCTTTTAAAAGAGTTAAAAGAAAGAAACATTTAAAAAGACGACCGGGCATAGACGGTCGTCTTTTTCTATATAAAGGGGAAAGGGGACACAAAGTTATACAAGCGTAGCAGCGTAAATAAAAGCAGTAAGAAGAAGAGAGCCGCTAGCTAATCCTAAAAAATCTAATTTGTTAAAAGTAATGTTATTCATGATGCATTCTCCTTACTTATTTAATGTAGAAGCAACAGCTTTTGCATCGATAAGAGCGGAAAATACCATGCCCATTGTATTTAAAAGATTGTTCGTTTTCAGCTTGTTCATCATATTGATCCGCTCCTTTTCGAATAATGGTTGCCCTGTTTCTGACTTAATTGTATGAAATATCGCAAGAAGTAACTATCGAATTAGCTTACAAGAAAATTACACTTTTGTAAGAATTGAAATTTAACAATTAATACTCATTTTTATTACCAACTCCTATAACTTAGTGTTATAATTGAGGTGAGAAAATGACTATACTTCGGATGTTCAGAAAGGAACGAAACCAATGTATAAACCAATTACATTTTTGTTGAAATATATATTTAAAACAGCTGGGAAAGTAGAAGTGCAAGGAAGAGAAAAGCTACCAGAAGGTGGCCCGTATGTTGTTGCGTGTACACATACAAGTTTTATGGATGTATTAATGTTAGCTACAGGGATGTACCCAACAGAGATTCATTACATGGCCAAAAAAGAATTATTTGAAGGGAAATTCAAAAATTGGTTCTTTAAAAATGTAAATGCATTCCCTGTAGATCGTGCAAATCCAGGACCGAGTACACTTAAAATTCCATCACGCTTATTAAAAGAAGGAAAAGTGGTAGGGATTTTCCCAAGTGGAACGAGATCGACAGAAGATGTTTCGTTAAAAGCTGGTGCTGTGACAATTGCGATGCGTTCTAACGTTCCATTAATACCAGCAGCTTATGTTGGTCCATCAAGTGTAAAAGAATTAATAAAGGGGAAAAAGGCACAATTGATTTTTGGAGATCCGATTCAAATTGATGCTGAAGAACAAATAGATCGGAAAACAGCTATGAAAATGATGACCGACCAATTAAATGAGAAGTTTGAGGAGCTAAAGGAAGCTTTGGAATCAAATCAAAAGTAAGAAAAGACGACCGGGCATAGACGGTCGTCTTTTCTATTACTATTTATAATAAAGGGGAAAGGGGACACAAAATTTATACAAGCGTAGTGGCGTAAATAAAAGCAGTAAGAAGAATCGAGCCACTAGCTAGTCCTAAAAAATCTAATTTGTTAAAAGTGATGTTATTCATAATATATTCTCCTTACTTGTTTAATGTAGAAGCAACAGCTTTTGCATCGATAAGAGCGGAAAATACCATGCTCATTGTATTTAAAAAATTGTTTGATTTCATTTTGTTCATCATATAAATCCGCTCCTTTTCGAATAATGGTTGCCCTGTTTCTGACTTAATTGTATGAAAAATAGCAGAGAGTAACTATCGAATTAGCTTACAGGGAAATTACACTTTTGTAAGAAAAATGAATGAAGGTGTAATGATGAGAAGGTTTGACATATGTTCATGGAATTTATTAGTTTAAAAGTAGAGGTGAATGTATGGCTAATATTAAAGATATTGCAAAGATGGCGGGAGTTTCAGTTACGACTGTTTCGAGAGTATTGAATGATCATCCGTATGTAAGTGAAGAAAAAAGGAAAGCGGTTATAGAGATAGTTGAGAAGTTGAATTACTCACAAAACGCAAATGCTGTTCATTTATCAAAAGGAAAGACGAATATTGTTGGTGTAATTCTCCCTTACATTAATCACCCGAGCTTCGATGCAATGGTAGGGGGAATGATGGAGGGAGCGTTAACTCATAACTACAGGGTGCTACTTTGCCAAACAAACTATAATAAAAAAGAAGAAATGAAAAGTTTACATATGTTAAAAACGAAACAATTAGATGGCCTTATTATTTGTTCACGTGCAAATGATTGGGAAATGATAGAACCGTATGCTTCATACGGCACAATCATTGCTTGTGAAGACAATGATATTTCAAATATCTCAAGTGTATATACAAATCATTCGGCAGCTTTCCAGCTAGGAATGAATCACCTTATTGAAAAAGGTTATAAAAAAATTGGTTATTGCACGGGGAGAAAGCTAGGACCGAGTAGTCAAAAGCGTTTTGATGTGTATAAGCGTCAATTGCAATCTATAGATGAAGAAGTGAATGAAGAATGGATTTTCACAGAATGTTTTACGTTAGAAGATGGTGTGAGAGTGGCTCATAAATTAAAGGAGATGCAGCATCTTCCTGAAGCATTAATAGTAGCAGGAGATGAGGTTGCAATTGGGGTTATGACGGAAGCTGAAAAATTAGGTATTCAAGTTCCTGAAGACTTAGCGATTATTGGATTTGATAACCAACCTATTTCGCAAGTGTTACAACTTACAACTATTGATCAAAATTTAAAGGAAATAGGTAAAAAAGCCTTTGAAATGTTTTATAGGCAAACAAGTGATGAACGTTCTAAACAAGAAAAGGTGGAAATTCCGTATGAACTTGTGGAACGCTCTACCGTTTAGTTTTAATCCGTTATGCACATAATCGCATAACGGATTGTTTTTTTGAAATATCTTTGACAGGAAACGCGTTTCATAATTTATAAAGGAGTTAAACCGGTCTGTAATAGTCCATGGATTCTTTTCAAGAATAGTATTTTGGAGGGATATGCATGAATGAACTTTTATTAAGTATGAAAAAGTATCTAGAGAATAACGAAAAGATTTTAGCCTTTGTGGTAGGGATTTTTGAGAAGGATAATTTTACATTATGTTATCAACATGGGATTTTTGTTGCCACTACTAGACGTCTCCTGTTTTACGGGGAATTTCTGCACTACCCTTCAATATTTAAAGAGTACTCATATTTGCATATAGATAGCATAGATTGTCATCCGTACTTTGAGTTTACTTGTAATCATGAAACGGTTAGAGCTAAGCATATTCAGAAAGGGAATGTGGAGCGATTTGTCCGTGCAGTGAGAACAAATGTGAATAATTAATCACCCCTTTGTTTAAACATAATATCTCAAGGTTTAAGAGGTAAAATGCGGAATAAAAACAACTTCTAAACCTCTAGGAGATAGTGATACAATGTCAAATGGGGGGAGGGTATGAACTATGGTTAATCAACGTATAAAGGAAATAACACTAATTACAATTGGTTCATTATTATTCGCAATTGGTATTAATTACTTTGCAATTCCAAACCGTTTATCGGAAGGTGGAATTATTGGTTTAACGGTTGTTACGTACTACTTATTTGATTGGTCACCAGGGGTTGTGAACTTTGCTATAAATGCAATTTTACTAGCTGTTGGTTATAAATTTTTTGATAAGAAAACGATGGTTTATACAATTTTAGGGATTGTAGAAACATCTTTGTTTTTATATGTTACGGAACATATTGAGTATCATGTAAATAGTGATACTTTATTAGCGGCACTATTTGCTGGTGTATTTGTGGGTATCGGATTAGGCTGTATGTTCAAAGCTGGAGGTACATCAGGGGGATCGGCAATTTTAGCACGGTTAGCAAATCAATATTTAGGTTGGAGCGTCGGTAAAGGTGTACTTATTATTGATATCGTTGTAATTGCTGGTTCCGTATTTATAATAGGGCAAGAAAAAGCGATGTACACACTTGTTGCAGTATTCATCGGAGCGAAAGTAATTGATTTCATTGTAGAAGGAATGGACACAAAAACGGCTGTTACAATTATTTCAAATCAACCAGAGTTAATACGTGAGGCTATTACGAAAAACATGACACGCGGCGTTACTGTATTAGAAGGGCGCGGCGGATATACTGGTAAAAATAAAGAAGTTTTATATGTTGTTATTAATAAACAAGAGCTTGTTAAGTTAAAGCAAGTTATTAGTCGAGTAGATGACGATGCTTTCGTCGTTATCCATGATGTACGTGATGTACTTGGTGGGGGCTTTAAAGCGAGCTAAAAGGTGAACGAGTAAATTCGTTCACCTTTTTTTAATTCTTACAAAAATGTAAGTGTAATGTAATGAGATTCAATAGTAGATTGTATTCCTTCTTTTTAAAATGGATGTATATATATCCTGCAGAGGAGGAATGTTTATTATGAAGAAAAAAATGATCACTACTATAATAGCGATGATAGTCATAGTAATAATGTTACTACCTACGAAACTTGGACCGGTTATCGATAAATATAATCCATTTTATAAGACGAAAGAATACTATACGGTTGTGAATACAATTGGTCAGCATATTGGCGATGAGTGGTATGAATATGAATTTATTGCATTTGACGAACGTGGAAGAGAACAAAAAATAAAGAAGACTGTTAAGCATATGTTAAAGAGAGATGAAACATTAAAGGTGTACGCAAAAGGACGCTACGGCGAGTCGATTGAAGAAATTGAAGCTGTAAATATTCCTATTAATGCAAAGAGTAAACTTTTAGCGATGAGATAGCGGATTATACCCCCACCTATTTTTTGTCGAAAATAAAAATACTAGGTAGGGGTATTTTAGTGTATGTGAAAAAGCCTTGGTCCATATGGACCAAGGCTTTTTTTATTATATAAAGGGGAAGGGGGTACATTGTAGTAGCATGAGTGAAAGGTATAAGAAGAGTGGCTACTAACAATGCAATTTGGTTATGTGAGTGTTCTTCTTATTTGGCTTACTTTCTAAATTTATTGTACGAAATATTGATAAGGGAAACTATCGAATTACATTACACCTAGCTTACAAACATGTAAGTCTTCTGTAATGTAATTCGATAGTTAAAAGCTATTGAATTTCATATAGTGTAATTAGAAAGTCTCACTATATTACTTTCTGTTTGTAATGTAATGAAGAATGAAAAACCAACTACTTTTTAATAGCCCTCATCTGTATGTAGATGGGGCCTTTTTTATAAACCTTACAACATTGTAAGGTTTACGTAAGTTAATTCGATAGTAAATTTGTCATATTTTTTGCATAATAGATACAAATAGATAAAAATAATTAGGGATATAGTAAGAAGGGAGAAGAATGGGATGCGTAAAGAAGAAGTAGTGAAGTTTCCAATTAAAGATTTCTGTAGCTACTTTACTGTTGCCGTAGTATGTATTGGATTATTTGATATCATAACAAACTTAATTGTTAAATAACATAGATGATAAAACAAGAAAGGAGATCCTTTCTTGTTTTTTTATGGGGGAATAAAGGTGAAGTGGATTGATAGTCATATACATGTTGACCAATATAAGGATGAAGAGAAAAGTAAATTACTTAAAGATGTGGAGCATAGTAAAGAGATAAATGGGCTTATTGCAGTATCTATGAATTATCAATCATGTAAAGAAACTTTATCTTTAGCAAAACTATATCCTTTTGTACATCCAGCAATAGGTTTTCATCCGGAGCAACCGATTCATAAAGAAGAATGTGAGCAAATTTATAAATTAATTGAAGAGCATGTAGATGATATAGTTGCGATTGGTGAAGTTGGCTTACCGTATTATTTAAGAAAAGAAGATGAGCGCATTGCTATCAATTCGTATATATCAGTGTTACAACGGTTTGTTGAACTAGCTAGTAAATATGATTTACCAATTATATTACATGCAGTGTATGAAGACGCTGATATTGTATGTGATTTACTGGAGAAATATAAAGTTTCACGTGCACACTTTCATTGGTTTAAAGGAAGTGAAACAACAATGAAACGGATGATGAGGAATGGTTATTACATTTCTATCACGCCAGATGTTTTACATAAGGAGAAGATTAGAAAAATTGTTTCGTATTATCCTCTTGAATATATGATGGTAGAAACAGATGGACCGTGGGAATTTCAAGAGGGTGTTATGACACATCCGAGAATGATTCGAGAGGTATTAAAGGAAATTAGTGTTATAAAAAACGTAGCTGTTGATAAGGTTGCAGAAACGATATATGAAAATACGATTCAATTTTATTTGAAAGGATAGAATTGTTATTTTAGCCCTTCTTATTATAGAGAAATAGAAGTTGAATTTATTTATGAACATAATCAATGGGTTATTAATAATATGCCACGTTTTGGTTTAAGTTAAAAAAACCACCAAGCATTTTGCTTGGTGGTTTTGTATTAGGATTCTAATTTTTTCGCACGTCTTAATAATAAGAGAAAGACAATGACGAGGAAACCGAGTATAAGGAAGAATCCATATTGTTTTATATAATCTATTATGTCACTTGCGCTTGTTGGTTTTTCAACGTGAATGCCGTCTTTATTAGTAGTGATATGAATATCTTTCATTTTCACTTCATTTGTTTCTTTTTGTAAATCAATCCATTCTATATTTGGAATACTTTCTAGATCCTTTAGTACTTCTTTTAATGGTTTTACACCTAAGTAAGGATGATAGAATGCACCAATAACTCCATCGGATAATTTGGCAACAGATACAGCATTTGCTTTCATTTTAGCAATAGCGTGTGGTTTATCTTCTTCGATAAATCCAACTGTTTCAGGCATTAATTTCATGCCATGTAAAAATGATGGTGTACTTCTGTATGCCGGAGAGTGCATAGATTTCCAAGTTGTGTCACTTAACTGTAGTTGTCCTACATAAGTTGAAAAGTATCTTGATAATATTTCATATCCTTTTTGAGACATCGTGTAATGAGGTGCTTCAAATGCGACCGGATACAGTTTGGCATCTACAAGTTCTTGAATGCCTTTTTCAATATGATCAGTCGTATATTTTTCTTCAAATTCTTCCCCTTTTTTTACGTATGTATTATATGCCTCTATATTAGGGAAATCATCTTTTGTTTTTGGTTTTTCATGCTTCGGTTGACGAATTGGTTGGTCTGTTTTTACGTCCCAAAATTCAAAACCTTCACCAGTTTCACTATCATAAAATTGGTGAGTATAACCATGCATAATAATTGCTGCACCATCATCTTGCATAGAGCGTAAAAGATCGACTAGTTCGGGTTTATCTTTTAAATGTAGTGTTTTACCTGTTTCTGGATCCGTATATACAGGAATAACAGTGATCATGTATGGCATCTTTTTCTCTTTTAATAATTCAGCAATTTCTTTTAATTGATTTATATCTGCGGCTGGATGAACGTCTTCAAGACGTAAATAAGCTTCCACTTTATTTTTCGTTGGCTTTTGTTCAAAGTAAGAAAATAGGCTTTCGCCAATATAATAAGATATCCAATCAAAGAGGTTAGAAGTTGCAACATAATAAGAATTATTTTGTTGTACAATTAATGGGTAAGTAGTATTTCCTTTTAAAGCATTGGCAAGAATTGTTCCATTTGTATCAAGGTTTTTAATGGATCGTTCGTCCTCTAATGTATTCTTTAGTTTACGTGTTGGATATTCAATTGTATCAGAGTTTATATCTTCATTTTTAAGTATAATAAATGAAAAACGTTTGGATAATTGTTCTATATTTTGACCTAAAACGAGTAGTGGTCCTGAGAAATTTTCTAGAAATTCTTTTGTTTCAGTGGGAAGTTCTTCTTGTTTTTCACCTATGTAAATAACATGTGTATATGAAGATTTATCAGTTATTTCAGCTAACTGTTTTATGTTTTTTATTGTTATGTTATTAGTAAAATGTCCTACTTGTGTATTAAGTATTTGGGTATCACTTGTAATTTGATCATCGCTCGAACTGTATAAAATAAGGACTTTTGGATTTTCGTTTTTTTGTGCGGAAATAGGGACAGGAATTAATAGTAGTAAACTAAATAAGAGTAGCAACCATTTTTTCATATTATTATTCTCCTAGTTTATATTTAGAATTCAGTTTACAATTATATACAAAAAATATGTTTCAGTCTATGAAAGTTACATTTTTTCACGTATTTACCAGCTGTTTTTTCACAAAATCGGTCTAAAGCATGATGATAATATGTATAGTTATTTGCTATGATAAAAGAGTAAGAGAATGATAGAATGTGGGTAATTGTAAAGGGAAGAAGGCTGAAAGGGGACAAATTTCAGCGGAGAAAGAGGTAGAGGTAGTGAAGAAATTCTTTGTAGGATTTTTAGTTGTTCTTGGGGTGTACTTATACTTCCAAGGAAAGTCTGAAGGAATGGGCAAATTAGTAAATGAGACAAGCTATGTTGACTCAGAAGAAGCAAAACAGATGAAACAAATTATTATAGAGGAAGCAAAGAAAGTCAATCTTCCAGAATGGATACCTCTTACAATTGCCGAACATGAAAGTCGATTAAATCCAAGAAGTGTTGGAGATAACGGAACTTCATTCGGATTGTTTCAATTGCATCGCGGTGGTGGACTTGCACCGGATCATTTAACGGATGACGAGCTGAAAGATCCACGTACAAATGCGCAAATTGCAATGCCGCATTTAATGAAAGGATATAAGCGCGGGGTGCAAAAAGGTTTGACGGATTTTGCATTATTAAAATATATAGCAAATACATCTGGATGGCCAGGGAATTTAGGGCCAGAGTGGACGGATAATAATATGAAGTATAACATCGGATTAGAAGATGTGTACTATCGAAATAAAGGTGTAATTAAAGAGTAGGTTTTTGATACCTACTCTATTTTTTTGTGGATAATCGCGTCGTTTTGTTTTGTGAAATACGCTGCTAGTTGTATTTTTACGTCTTCTAGTTTGGTGGAAACTTGCGGTATTTTATATCCTACATATAACGGTGAAACGACAAATCTAGGAACAACTTTACAAATGATTTTTCCGTTTAAGTAATAGAAGAATAAGTTATAACTACTACATCCTTTATGGAAATCTGTCAGTATGTAACGTACAGTTTGCTGAATATAAGTTGCTAGTTCATCTATGCATCCAATATCTTCGATAATGATATTAAATTCAGTAAAACCGATAATAGGACGATCTGAGATATTGAGTTCAATGTGTTCGTTCTTTTGAACAATTACGCCTTGGAAGTTGTCGTGTTCTACGTTATCGAGGTAGTTTACATATTTCATTCCAATAATCTGCATGTGTGCATGATGCAAACTTCCACCTGAGAATGGACCATGATTTTTGTATAAAATTACAGATGTGAATTCTTCATTCTTCTGTAAATCTAACCAATGTTTAATGGAGAAACGAATTAGCGATTTCATATGTTCTTCTGTATATGTCGCAATATGGTCTTCACAATTATCTGTTTCGATTAGCACCGTTTGAAATGTATCTTTTAATGTAGGAAATTTGTTTTTTAGCCAAATAATTGAGCCCTCAATTGCTAAAATATCCGTTAAACTTTCTCTGTCACAAAAAGGACATGCAGCGCTTCTATTCCGGATGCTTTCTGGTTTTTGTTTGCCAATATCGTTTAAAAAGTATAGTTGTTGTGTATCCATTTGTATATATGCCCCTTTAAAATATGTGTAAAAATCCCGCTTAATACATTCGGGATAAGGAGAAGAAAATCCTTTAAAGGGAATATAAAAAATAAAAGACAAGATATCCTCATTAAGATAGGGTACCTTGTCTTTTATTTTTTCTTTAATAATGTGTATGGATAATATAGATTGTTTTTATTATACTTCTTTTCTCTATTTTTTATTGTGTATAAGGCAATTGCTGTACTTGCGATTACAAAAATGGCTTTCTTCATATTCACATACCCCTTTTTATTGTTGGTTTAATTCTTGGCTAACTGCTTTTGCATCAACTAGAGCGTGTAAAATCATTTTTACCATGTTCATCATATTCTTTCACTCCTTTTTATAGTTCATTTAGTTCTTTTACAACTGCTTGTCCGTTCACTAATACCTCAAAGATTGCTTTTACGATTTCTTTCATCATGATTGTTTCCTCCTTTTGTTGTCTCTCTTGTTTACATCTTTATTGTATAGGGAGGCATCTTTTCGTACTATCGCTTTCCATTACGTGAACATAACAGTTTTGTAAGATTTGATGTCACTTATTGAAATGTTTAGTCTATCTTCATTATTTTCAGAAAAATGACTATTCAAACATGAAATGGGAAAGTATAATAAAGAAGTAAGTATTAAATTCCGTACGAAAGAGGTGAATGAGATGAAACGTTCTTTAGCTGCACGTGCCAAATTTTTAGATTTTATCTATTTTTGTCGTGCGATTTTTCATGATGTAGTTGTTAACGGGATACGTCTGTCCTTTTTTAACAATTGCATAGTAGCTATAGAACGATAGAAATCTCTTCACCCATTTTTAATAAACGTGTGAAAAGGGAGCTATTTAGCTTCCTTTTTCTATGCCGAAAACCATGGGGAATGTTTCTTTCCTATGGTTTTTTATATTGAAAGGAGTACGGAAAATGACAATTTGTAGTGTAAATAATGTAACGAAATCTTTTGGTGGAAACATCATATTTGAAAATATATCGCTTGAAATAAAGAATGGTGAACGTGTTGGATTAGTTGGTCGTAACGGTAGTGGGAAGACAACAATCTTTCAGCTTTTAACTGGAATGGAAAGTTTGGATGCAGGAGCCATTCATATGAAGAAAGGTACACGTATTGGTCATGTGGCACAAATTCCGAAATTTGATGAGAGTATGACTGTATATGAAGTATTGAGTTCCGCTTTTAAAATAGAAAAGGAATTAGAAAGAGAAATGCGTACTTTAGAAAAACATATGGCGGAAGAACAGGAAACTTCTGTTTTACAAAAATTAATGGAGAGATACGGAATCATCCAAGAAAAGTTTGCGTTTCTTGGTGGTTATGAAATCGAAGCGAACATTATGAAGGTAGCAAATGGTTTACAGGTGACAGAACTATTCCCACGATCATTTGTGGAGATAAGTGGTGGGGAGCAAACAAAAGTAAGCCTTGCATACATGCTGTTGCAGAAACCAGATTTACTTTTATTAGATGAACCAACCAATCATTTAGATTTATTTGCAGTCGAATGGTTAGAGCAATTTTTAAAAGAATACAACGGAACACTTATGGTTATTTCACATGATCGCTATTTCCTTGATGAAGTTGTAACGAAGATTTTTGATTTAGAAGATGGAGAGATTCACGTGTATCATACAAACTATTCTCGGTTTGTTGAAGAGAAGGAAGAAAGGTTGCTTCAGGAGTTTCAGGCTTATCAAGAACAGCAAAAGAAAATAAAGAAAATGAAAGAAGCAATTAAGCGACTGCGTGAATGGGCAAATCAGGCGAATCCTCCGAATGAAGGATTGCATAAGAGAGCGAGAAGTATGGAACGTGCACTGGAACGTATGGAGAAACTAAAGAAACCTATTTTAGAACGAAAACAAATGGGACTTCAGTTTGAAGGGCAAGAGAGAAGTGGAAAAGATGTTGTTGTAATGAAAGAAGTGAGTAAAGGATTTGCAGAACATCTTTTATTTAACGAAGCAAATTTACATGTTCGTTTTCAAGAGCGTGCGGCTATCGTTGGTCGTAATGGTACAGGAAAGACAACGCTATTAAAGTTATTATTAGAAGAAATAGAACCAGATGCTGGAGAAATTCGAATTGGAAGTAGTGTGAAAATCGGTTATTTATCCCAGCATGCGTACGGAAATATGAAGAGTAATGTATTGGAGGCTTTCAGGGAATGTGTAGCTGTAACAGAGGGAGAAGCGAGACATATATTAGCTAAGTTCTTATTTTATGGTCCAGCGGTGTTTAAGAAAGTAACGCAACTGAGCGGTGGAGAAAAAATGAGGTTAAGACTTGCACAACTTATGTATCAAGATATCAATTTTTTAATTTTAGATGAGCCGACAAATCATCTCGACATTGAATCAAGAGAAGTTTTAGAGGAAGCTCTTGAACAATATAATGGAACGATTTTAGCTGTTTCACATGATCGTTATTTTTTAAATAAGTTATTTGAAAAGACGTATTGGATTGATGAGCGTAAATTATTTGAGTTTGCAGGGAACTATGCATGGGCGCGTCAAAAGTGGGAGGAAAAGCTCGAGACGCAAGTGATAAAGCAGCAACACCAAGGAAGAAAAAATATTGAAACAGTCCCTGTAAAAAAGAAAGAAGTTAGGAATATTGAGGAGATTGAAACCGAGTTAATGCATGTTGAAGAAGATATATATACGCTTGAGTGTAAGATGGAACAAGTAGTTGATGTTGAAATGCTTGAACAATTGTATGAAGAAAAAACGAAGAAAGAGTTGTTACGAGCGGAGTTATATAATGAGTTAGAGAATATTGTGGAGTGAAAACTAAAAAGCGAATCCCTTTCAGTTTTACTGAAGGGATTCGCTTTTTAGTTTTACTGAAGGGATTCGCTTTTTTATACTGCTGTTTTGCTTTAAGAGATAAATAAAAGTTGTGTTTCACGTGAAACAGTAAATTTGATAAATCTTTGTTTCGTAACTTGCATAGATTGTGAAACATAAATCGTATTAGGAGCTTTTTAGATCGGTTAATTATTTCCCGAGACATAAGTATGTGTAACGGCAAAGCATGATTGAAAACAAAAAAACAGAGTTACAGCTTTACACGCTGAACTCTGTTTTCTTTTTGTGTCGTATCTTCCCTTGTTGAAATGATAATAGCGATCCCGAGCATCATAAAAAAAGCTAAAAAGAGGACGAACTTTGGGAAGAACGGGAATAGTAATAGCGCCCCGACTATCATAATTGTTAATAATACGTAGTGAAGGACGTATTGGAATAGGTTGTCCATGTTTTCGCCCCCTTTTTGGTAATTGGTTATTAGTATTCTATGTTTCATACGGAACGAATAGAAGTGAATTTTTAATTTTTTAATACGAAATAAAAAAGAACGGTTGAAGAGTTTGTTTCAACAAGTAAACGAAACTATGATGGATACCATAATCCGAAAGTAGATGAATTAGCGAAGCAGGCACTAGAAACATTAGATATTGAAAAACGAAAAGAAATTTATAAAAAGTTGTACCAGGAGTTAAGTGAAGATCCACCTGTAATCTTCTTAAATAATAGCAAGGTTGTGTCTGCACATCATGCGCGCATTCAAGGATTGCAAGAAGATAACTATAACGGTATCTTGTTAAGTTTACCTAAATTAAAGATAGAATAATAATTTTTGAAAAATTTTAAAAATATTTATTTAGAAAGAATTGACAAAATATAACGGAAGATATAAGCTAATAACCATAAAGTCTACCGGAAAGGTCGGAATAGGATTGTTACCCCTCAAAAACATCTATTTTTTTACGATTAAAACCGACTTTTCCGATTGGCTATAAATGTTGCTGTGGGAGGCATACATAAGGTAATAAGTTCAAAGGGTATCACTATTAAAAAGTTAGGGTGGGGACAATGAAGAAAAAGACAAAAAAATGGGCTGGTGTATTTTCGGTATTACTGAGTAGTTCGCTTGTGTTATCTGCTTGTGGGGGACAGGAAGATACTGCTTCTACAGAACCGGTAAAAAAACAAGACTTAAAAGACGCTAAGATTGAATCAATTCCAGCTACAGATAAAAAGAAAAGTCCAGAGAAAGCAAATCAGCGAAAGGATACTTTTATTACGGCCATTTCTAAGCCAGGGGGAGTTTTCCTTCCATATTTCCAAGAGAATGGTTGGGATGGAAATGTAACGTCTGTAATTTTTGCATCACTAGTAACAACAGACAAACAAAGTAAACCCATTCCGGACCTTGCAGAAAAATGGGATATTTCTGCTGATCAGTTAACATATACATTCCATTTACGTAAAAATCTAAAATTTAGTGATGGTTCGCCTTTAACGGCTGAGGACGTAGCATTTACATTAACACTACTTCATGATAAAGCGTATGAAGGTGGAATGGACATTGCTCAGTATGCTGTTAAAGGTGGAAAAGAATATAAAGAAGGAAAAGCAACTTCTATTGAAGGAATTCAAGTTATTGATCCACAAACAATTAAAATTACAACTGAAAAAGTTAATTCACAGGCGCTAATTAATTTAGGTGGTCCAGTGCTATCAAAAGCTTATTATGGAAAAGATTATAAACAAAATACAAGTTTAGACTATTTAAAAGCATTATATGGGCAACCAATTGCGGCGGGTCCATATAAATTTGAAAAATATGTTCCAGGTCAAGAAGTACGCTTTGTTGCTAACGAACATTATTATGCAGGTAAACCAAAAATCCAAAACTTTATTTACAAAATCACATCAGGTGATACTGGATTCCAATTATTCCAAACCGGTGAACTGGACTATAGTGGATTTAGAGCAAATCCTGAGAATATAGACCAATTAAAAGGATTAGAGTTTGCAAACATTAATCTTGAATCATCAAGTGACATTGCTTATATCTATGTAAATAATAAGAAATCGTATTTGAAAGATAAAAAGGTACGTCAAGCACTTACTTATGGATTAGACCGTAAGAAGTATGTGGATACAGCTTTACAAGGATATGGATCTGTTGCTAACGTACCAATTGCGCCAGTTTCATGGGCATATACAGAAGAAGGTATTAATAAATATCCACACGACGTAGAAAAGGCTAAAAAATTATTAGATGAGGCTGGTTGGAAGGTAGGTTCTGACGGGGTTCGTGAAAAAGATGGTCAAAAATTAAAATTAACATACTACGCATCAAATACAGGTAAAACAAATGATATCTTTATTCCAATTGCAAAAGAAAGTTACAAAGAAATAGGTGTTGAATTAAATCCAGAGTTGATGGACTTTAATACGATGCTTTCAAAAGTAGGGAAAGGTGACTACGATTTAGCGGCAGTTTCAACACCAGGAATTAGTGATCCAAGTGAAGTTGTAAGTGATTACTTATCGACTAATCCAAAAAGTGATACGGGTTATAGTAATCCGAAAGTAGATGACTTGATTGTAAAAGGCATAGGGACGACAGATATTGAAAAACGTAAAGCAATTTATAAAGAACTGTATAAAGAGTTAAGTGATGATCCACCAGTTATTTTATTAAATTATCGTAAACTACTTTATGCTCATAATGCACGTATAAAAGGAATTGATCCAGAAAAGTACGATAGCATCAGTTCCAACTTACCAGTGTTATCTATTGAACAATAAGGGTTGACCTAAATAATAGAAGACGTTTTTTCACACAGCAATGGAATGGTAGCTGTTTTGAAAAAATGTTCTTCTATTTTTAAGTAAATAGGATTGGGGAGACAAAAGGTGAAAACATATATCATTCGTAGGTTCCTTCAAATGATCCCTACATTGTTTGGTACATCTATTATTATTTTTTTCTTATTTGCACTTTTGCCGGGAGATTATATCGATTCAAATCCGAAGTTAACACCAGAGAGAGCCCAAGAATTAAGGGAATTATACGGCTTAAACAAACCAATTATTGAAAGGTATTTTCATTGGTTAGTGAATGCGTTGCATGGTGATTTTGGATTTTCTTTACAGTACCAAGAACCAGTAACTTCATTACTTAATAAATTCATTTGGAATACATTTATTGTTGCTGTTGCAGCTTTATTTTTCACTTGGATTATTGCTCTTATTATTGGGGTTATTTCTGCAACAAAGCAGCACTCTTGGTTTGATAGATTGGTAACAATCGGTGTCTTTGCAGCAATGTCATTTCCATCATTCTTTATCGGACTATTTTTAATAAAATTATTAGCAGTTGATTTAAAGTTATTACCTATTGGTGGCATGATTGATATCGGGAGTAACTCAACAGGGATAGCATACATATTAGAAGTATTACGTCATATGATTCTACCTGTATTTATTTTAACGCTTCTTGGTGTAGGATCGTTAACACGATATTTTAGAACCGGCATGTTGGATGTTATTAGACAAGATTATATTCGTACTGCTCGTGCAAAAGGCTTAAAAGAAAGAAGCGTTATTTATAAACATGCATTGAAAAATGCAATTTTGCCAGCAATTACATTACTCGCTTTTGAATTACCAGGTTTATTTTCAGGAGCTATTATTATTGAACAGATTTTTAACTGGCCAGGAATCGGGAGTATTCAATTAGAAGCATTAAACTTCCGTGATTATACAGTATTAATGGCCTTTACGATGTTTCTTTCGTGTTTAACAATTATGGCTAATTTCTTAGCAGATATTGTATATGCGTTTGTTGATCCAAGAATTAGATTGAAGTAAGGGGGGAAAGATATGGAGACCATTACACCAATAATAGAGAAAAAGAAAGAACGGAAAAAGAGAAACGAATCATCACCATGGCGCCAAGCGTATAAAAAAATTAAGAAAAATAAGATGGCATTGTACGGATTATACGTTTTAATATTTATGTTTTTATTTAGTTTTATCGGTCCAATCTTTTCACCATATGCTGATGGAAAAGTACAAGTAACACAAATTAATAAACCACCCAACCTATCACATTGGCTTGGAACAGACCAGTTGGGACGGGATATTTTAACTAGACTTATGCAAGCAGGTCGTATTTCATTAACAATTGGTTTAGCGTCGATGCTACTATCCGTTATACTAGGAGCTTTATTAGGAGCAATTGCTGGTTTTTATCGAGGGGTTGTGGATCATTTAATTATGCGTGTTGCGGATGTGTTAATGTCCATTCCGGGATTACCGCTACTTATTATAATGGGAGCAATTTTATCAGAATGGAAATTACCATCAGAATACCGTTTATATGTTGTAATGATTATTTTAAGTTTAGTAGGATGGCCAGGACTTGCTCGTCTTGTGAGAGGACAAATTTTAACATTGCGGGAGCAAGCATTTATGCAAGCAGCAGATGTATTAGGATTAAAGGATTCTCGAAAAATTATTCATCATTTAATTCCTAATGTCTTTCCGTTGCTTATTGTTGTAGCAACTTTGGGCGTGGCTGGATCTATTTTAAGTGAGTCCGCACTAAGCTACTTAGGTCTCGGCGTTGTCCCACCTACACCATCATGGGGGAATATGATTAGTGCAGCGAACTCATTAATTGATTTTCAAAAGCGCCCATGGTTATGGATTCCGCCTGGTTTTGCAATCTTTATAACAGTTGTATCCATTAATTTACTTGGTGATGCACTTCGTGATGCGTTAGATCCAAAGATGAGACGGTAGGTGAGGGAATATGAGTAAAGCAGTAGTAGAGCTAAAAGATTTACAAACACACTTTCAGACAGAAGAAGGAACAGTAAAAGCTGTGAATCATGTTAGTTTTTCTGTTCGAGAAGGTGAAACTGTTTGTGTTGTAGGTGAATCTGGTTGCGGGAAAAGTGTAACGGCTTTATCTATTATGGGACTTATTGCTGAATCAGGTAGTGTAGTAGGTGGAGATATTTTATATGAAGGAAAAAGTCTTTTAGGAATGAAAGAGAAAGAGCTTCGTAGTTTACGAGGGAATGATATTGCGATGATTTTCCAAGAACCGATGACATCGCTAAATCCAGTCTTTACTGTAGGGGAACAAATTGTAGAGACGTTAAGGGAGCATGAATTACTTAGTAAAAATGAAGCATATAAGAAGGCAATTGAGTTAATTCGTAAAGTCGGTATAGCCCGCGCGGATGAAATCGTCCATTCTTATCCACACGAACTGAGCGGTGGTATGTTACAACGTATTATGATTGCTGTTGCACTTAGTTGTAATCCTAAGTTATTAATTGCTGATGAACCGACAACGGCTCTTGATGTTACGATTCAAGCTCAAATATTAGATTTATTAAGGCAAATAAAAAAGGAATTTAAAACATCCATTTTATTAATTACACATGACTTAGGTGTCGTAGCGGAAATGGCTGATTATGTTGTCGTTATGTATGGCGGGAAAGTTATTGAAGAAGCACCGGTACTAGAAATATTCCAAAATCCGAAACACCCGTATACGAAAGGTTTGTTAAAATCAAAACCAGTGATGGGAAAAAGAATAGATAAACTATATTCTATTCCAGGGCAAGTTCCTAATTTAGTTGGTTTGGATGAGTTTTGCTACTTTAGCAGCCGTTGTGAGCATTGTATGGAAATATGTAAAGAAGAAGCGCCAAGTTTGAATGTACATGATGAGAATCATAAAGTTGCTTGCTGGTTATATGAGGAGCGTGCGAAACAATGAGTGAACCATTATTAGAAGTAAAAAACTTAAAAACATATTTTCCAATTAAAGGCGGCATATTTAGTAGAACGGTTGGACATGTAAAAGCAGTTGATGGAGTAAGTTTTACTATTAATAAAGGTGAAGTATTCGGCCTCGTTGGTGAATCGGGAAGCGGAAAAACAACGATAGGAAAAACAATTTTACGTCTCGTCCAAAAAACGGAAGGGGAAGTGAAGTTTAAAGGGCAAGATGTTCACTCTTTATCTAAGGAAGAATTGAGAAAACATCGTCCTAATATGCAACTTGTCTTCCAAGATCCATTTAGCTCATTAAATCCGAGAATGAGAATTGGGGAAGCGCTTGGTGAACCGATGTTAGCTCACGGATTAGCGACGAAAGAAAATGTTCGTGAAAAAGTGACAGAAGTATTAGAGTTATGTGGCTTAGCCCCATATCATATTGATCGGTACCCTCATGAATTTTCGGGTGGACAACGCCAACGTATCGTTATTGCAAGAGCTATGGTATTAAACCCAGAATTTATTGTAGCTGACGAACCTGTGGCAGCATTAGATGTATCTATTCAAGCACAGATCATTAATTTATTTAGTGAGCTACAGGAGAAAAAGGGATTATCTTATTTGTTCATTTCACATGATTTAAGCGTAGTAGAGCATTTATGTACGAAGATTGGAATTATGTATTTAGGAACGATTGTGGAAACAGCGCCGCGTGATGAGTTATTTACGAATCCACTTCATCCGTATACGAAAGCATTGCTATCCGCTGTTCCAATACCAGATCCAACAGTGAAGCGAGAGAGAATCATACTAGAGGGTGACATTCCAAGTCCAGCGAATCCACCTTCGGGGTGTCGTTTTCATACACGTTGCCCGTTTGCAACAGATATTTGTAAACAAACGGTACCTGAATTTCGTAATGTTGGTGAGGAGCATTTTGTTGCTTGTCATCATGTATAAAAGAGAAGGACTCTTTCAAATAGAAAGAGTCCTTTTTTTATTTACTAGATGAAGTTTGTTTCAATACAAATTGTTCGATTGCATGAGCAACACCATGTTCATTGTTTGTTAATGTTACAACATCACATAGTTTTTTTACATCTTCTTCAGCGTTTCCCATTGCAACTGATAAACCAGCTGCTTCTAACATGGGTACATCGTTAAAATTGTCACCGATAGCAACTGTATCTTCAATTGGTATATTAAAATGGGCTGCCATTTGTTTCAGTCCATTTCCTTTATGTCCATTCTTGTCCATAATTTCTAAATTAGTAGGAGCAGATGCTGTAACCATAATATCAGTATCTTCTTGTAACATACTCAATAGCTGTGCGCGATGCCCTGCGTTAAATGTCAAAATAAAGAATTTAGATATTTCTAATTCTGGATTATTTACAACATCTTCTATTTTTTGGAAATCGGTAATTAAGTTTGATTTCTTTTGTTTTTCTGTAATTCTTTCAAGTTCCTCAAGCGTAACATCTAGTGCATGCTTGTTTTCTTCGAACGCTTGCATAACTTGATCTTGCCATGTATATGGAGAATAAACTCCTTTATTTGTATATAGCTTATAAGGAAAGCCTTCAGATTCTAGTAATTTTGCAAGTTTGTACACTTTGTCGTTTTGTATACAACGTGAGTTAATTACTTCTCCATCCACATAAACAATTGCCCCATTGCTTGCTCCAACTGGAAGAGATAGTTTATACTCTTCCAATAATTTCAAAGCATCCTCTTTTGCACGGCCAGAACAAATCATGACAATATGACCAGCCTCTTTTGCAGTTTGGATAGCTTGTAAGTTCTCTTTGGAGATTTCAAGATTAGATGATAGTAGTGTACCATCCATATCTAATGCGATTAATTTCAAAATGACCACCTCTTTGTTCTTATTATACATAGTTATATAAAGGAAACATATAAACTTATCTTGGAAAGATTATATTTTATCTCTCATGAACTATCAGTAAGAATTTGATAGATTCCACTTTATTAATGAAAGATTTATCTTACTTTGTAACAAAAGTAGAGGTAGGTATAGGGATGTTTCGTTATATGACTGTAATATTACATGAATGTTACAAATATGGATTTAGTAGAAAATGCATTAAATCAAGGTTTTTGAAGGTGTTTATAAAAAAACGTAAAAAAAGTGTAATAAAATTTACGTAATTATATTGCAACGTAACAATAGTTATGTTACATTAATGTTACAAACATTACGTTATTAAATTTAATGTAACGTCAACATAAAAACTATGAAATAAACATTTCTTAGAAATTACATATAGATAACTTATTAAAAAGGAGGATACATAATATGAAAGAGCAAGTATTACAAGTAACAAAAGGTGACTTCGTAGGATCAGCAAGTGGAGCAGTAGTATTAACAGCATTAATCGTATTCTTATCAAGCGTATTAGTATAATAGAAGTTTTGTAAAAAGAAAAAGAGAGGAGAATGCAAAATGAAAGAGCAAGTATTACAAGTAACAAAAGGTGACTTCGTAGGATCAGCAAGTGGAGCAGTAGTATTAACAGCGTTAATCGTATTCCTATCAAGCGTATTAGTATAATAGAAGTTTTGTAACAAAGGAAAAAAGAAGGGAGAATGAAAGATATGAGAGAGCAAGTATTACAAGTAACAAAAGGTGACTTCGTAGGATCAGCAAGTGGAGCAGTAGTATTAACAGCATTAATCGTATTCTTATCAAGCGTATTAGTATAATAGAGGTTTTGTAAAAAGAAAAAGAGAGGAGAATGCAAAATGAAAGAGCAAGTATTACAAGTAACAAAAGGTGACTTCGTAGGATCAGCAAGTGGAGCGGTAGTATTAACAGCATTAATCGTATTTCTATCAAGTGTATTAGTATAATAGAAGTTTTACATTATACAAAATGAAAGGAGAATGAGGAATATGAACGGTGAGCAAGTGTTACAAGTAACAAAAACAGATTTATTAGGATCATTAGGTGGAGCGGTAGTATTAACATCATTTATTCTATTCCTTGCAAAAGTATTAGTATGAGACATATAAATACAATCATTCAAAAAAAATAAAGACTCTAGCATATTAGTAAGTAATTAATATGTTGGAGTCTTTTTTATTTTTCTTCTATATATCCCTTCAAGTATGAATAGCCCCCTTTATTTTAAAGAGAAAAAAGTCGAATTTTATATGTAAGAAAAAAAGAGGAATTTGACAGAAAAGATAGAAAATTTTAAAGGTCAGAATTTGTTAGCTTGCTAACTAATTTCTATCAATTGATGTTGGAAGCGTTTTCGGTTGGTTTTAAGTATGAACCATTTAATCTATTTACAGGGGGATGAGGATTTTATGAAACAAAAATCTATGGATACGCTAGCTGCACAAATGGAGGACTTTTTTCCAGTACGTGATGTAGATCATTTGGAATTTTACGTAGGAAATGCAAAGCAATCAAGTTACTATCTTGCGAGAGCATTCGGATTCAAAATTGTGGCTTACTCTGGATTAGAAACTGGTAATCGTGAAAAAGTATCTTATGTTCTTGTGCAAAAAAATATGCGTTTCGTTGTGTCTGGGGCTTTAAGTAGTGACAATCGTATTGCAGAGTTTGTAAAGACTCATGGTGATGGCGTGAAAGATGTGGCATTACTTGTTGACGATGTTGATAAAGCATACTCAGAAGCGGTGAAACGTGGTGCCGTCGCAATTGCTCCGCCTGTAGAGTTAACAGATGAGAACGGTACATTGAAAAAAGCAGTTATTGGTACGTATGGTGATACAATTCATACGCTTGTAGAGCGTAAAAATTATAAAGGGACATTTATGCCAGGATTCCAAAAGGCTGAGTTTGATATTCCATTTGAAGAGTCAGGTTTAATTGCTGTAGACCATGTAGTTGGTAATGTTGAAAAGATGGAAGAGTGGGTTAGTTATTACGAGAACGTTATGGGCTTTAAACAAATGATCCATTTTGATGATGATGATATTAGTACAGAGTATTCAGCATTAATGTCGAAGGTTATGACAAATGGAAGTCGTATTAAGTTCCCTATTAACGAGCCAGCGGATGGAAAGAGAAAATCACAAATTCAAGAATATCTAGAGTTCTATAATGGAGCAGGTGTACAGCATCTTGCTTTACTAACAAATGACATTGTTAAAACAGTAGAAGCGCTACGTGCAAATGGTGTGGAGTTTTTAGATACACCAGATACTTATTATGATGAGTTAACTGCACGAGTTGGAAAAATTGATGAGGAAATTGATAAGTTGAAAGAATTAAAGATTTTAGTAGATCGCGATGATGAAGGATACTTACTACAAATCTTTACGAAACCAATTGTAGATCGTCCAACTTTATTTATTGAAATCATTCAGCGTAAAGGTTCTCGTGGATTTGGAGAAGGAAACTTTAAAGCGTTATTCGAATCAATTGAAAGAGAACAAGAGCGTCGCGGGAATTTATAAAATTTATATCCACCAGCAATCATTCTTTTGCTGGTGGAAATTTCATTTTCATAAGGAGGAATTAGGATGAAATTCGTTACATTTCGTCTTCCTTCAAAAGAAATGCGAGCTGGATGGCTTGAAGGTGACAAAGTAATCGATATGAATCTTGCTAGTGGTGGAAAATTACCTTCTTCTATGTTCGCCTTTTTAGAGAAAGCGGATGAGTATGTAGAAGTGTTGCGTAATATTAATAATCCGGAAAAGGGCATATATTCTTTAGAGGAAGTGCAATTAGCAGCAGCGATTCCTAATCCGAGTAGTATTAGGGATTTTTATGCATTTGAACAGCACGTAAAAACGGCACGTAGCCGAAGAGGGTTAGATGTTGTACCTGAATGGTACGATATCCCGGTTTTTTATTTTACGAACCATCGTGCTGTAATTGGTCCAGATGATGTTGTAATTAGTCCGAAGAAATCTAAAAAACTTGATTATGAGTTAGAGATTGCTTGCGTAATTGGGAAAGAAGGAAGAAATATTTCTCGTGAGCAAGCAGAGGAATACATTTTTGGTTATTGTATTATGAATGATTGGAGTGCAAGGGACTTACAAGCAACAGAAATGAAGGTAGGACTTGGTCCAGCGAAAGGAAAAGATTTTGCAACTTCATTAGGAGCGTACCTTGTTACGAAAGAGGAACTAGATATTTATCGTAATGGTGACCGTTATGAGTTAGAGATGACTGCTCATGTAAATGGAAAGCTATTATCAAAAGGGAACTTTCGAGATATTTACTATACATTTGCTGAAATGATTGAACGTGCTTCGGAAGATGTTACGTTATATCCAGGCGATGTGATTGGTTCTGGGACAGTAGGAACAGGTTGTATTTTAGAACTGGGTACAGAAGAGTGGCTGCAAGATGGTGATGTGGTAGAGCTTACGATTACTGGTTTAGGTACATTACGTAATACGGTCAAAAAAGAAAAGGAAGCAGGTGATGAGCATGTTTTATCGTCACATGGGGGAGCTACCTCATAAACGACATGTACAATTCCGTAAAAAAGATGGATCACTTTATCGTGAACAGGTAATGGGAACAAAAGGTTTTTCTGGTACGCAATCTATTTTGTATCATCATTATATGCCAACGGAAGTAGGGCATGCGGCATTATCTCATTCTTGTCAGTTGCAGTATGAAGAAGATGTTGCTCTTTCTCATCGTCACTTTCGCACGAAAGAAAATAAAAAAAGTGGTGATGCAGTAAGCGGAAGAAACTTTATACTTGGGAATGAGGATTTATTAATCGGAGTAGTGAGCCCAACAGAAAAAATGGACTATTTCTACCGTAATGGTGATGGCGATGAAATGTTGTTTGTCCATTACGGAACAGGAAAAATTGAAACGATGTTTGGAACGATTCATTATCGAAAGGGCGATTATGTAACAATTCCAATTGGAACGATCTATCGTGTTATTCCAGATGAAGGAGAGACTAAGTTTCTTGTTGTAGAGGCAAATAGTCAAATTACAACACCGCGTCGCTATCGTAATGAATATGGACAATTGTTAGAGCATAGCCCGTTTTGTGAGAGAGATATTCGTGGTCCTGAAAAATTAGAGACGTATGATGAAAAAGGTGAATTTGTCGTAATGACAAAGTCGAGGGGATATATGCATAAACATGTTTTAGGACATCATCCGTTAGACGTTGTTGGTTGGGATGGTTATTTATATCCGTGGGTCTTTAATGTTGAGGACTTTGAGCCAATCACAGGTCGTATTCATCAGCCACCTCCAGTACATCAAACGTTCGAGGGTCACAATTTTGTTATTTGTTCTTTCGTACCACGTTTATATGACTATCATCCAGAATCTATTCCGGCACCGTATTATCATAGTAACGTGAATAGTGATGAAGTACTGTACTATGTAGAAGGTAACTTTATGAGCCGAAAAGGTGTGGAGGAAGGGTCTATTACACTTCATCCGAGCGGCATTCCTCACGGGCCACATCCTGGGAAAACAGAGGCGAGTATAGGGAAAAAAGAAACGCTTGAATTAGCTGTTATGATAGATACATTCCGTCCGCTTCGTATTGTAAAACAAGCACATGAAACAGAAGATGAAAAATATATGTATAGCTGGATTGAAGAGGGATCATATACTGTGAAATAAGTAAAAAAGGCATGCTCAATAACAGAGCATGCCTTTTTCGTGGAATCGACATGTATAATAATACCAAAAAAAGTTATAGAAAGATATATAGAAAGAATGATAAAAATCGTGCATATTCATAAGAGTTTCTACTTATTTCGACAAAAGTATTGACTGGAAAAAGTACTATGAGTAAAATGAAAAAGCGAATTAAAAATTTTCAGAAAATTTAAAACTTGGAGGAGCATGCTATGAAGCAAATTTTTCAAAAGAAGCCTATTGCAAAGTTAATGCAAGAGAGTAAACAAAAGACGTTAGCAAGAACATTGGGCGCACTAGATTTAACGATGCTTGGAATCGGGGCAATTGTTGGAACGGGTATTTTTGTTCTAACGGGCGTGGTAGCAGCGAAACATTCTGGACCAGCTATTATATTATCATTTGCGATAGCCGCGTTAGCATGTGCCTTTGCTGCATTTTGTTATGCTGAATTTGCTTCTTCAGTTCCTGTCTCAGGCAGTGTGTACACGTACACATATGCGACGATGGGAGAAGTATTCGCATTTTTAATTGGATGGGACTTAATGCTTGAGTATTTACTTGCAACCTCTGCTGTGGCAAATGGTTGGTCCGCGTACTTCCAATCTTTATTAAAGGGATTTGGAATTCATATTCCTACCATTCTTTCCTCAGCCCCTGGTACAGGAAAGGGTGGAATAATTGATTTGCCAGCAGTTCTAATTATTTTAGTGATGACAGTTCTTTTATCTAGAGGTGTTCGTGAAAGTGCACGTGTAAATAATATTATGGTATTTATTAAACTAGCGGTTGTTCTTATTTTTATCTTTGCTGGTTTTAATTATGTGAAACCTGAAAACTGGACGCCTTTTATGCCATTTGGCTTAGATGGTGTAATGGCTGGAGCTGCTACAGTGTTCTTTGCATTTATAGGGTTTGATGCAGTTTCAACGGCAGCAGAAGAAGTGAAACGTCCACAACGTGATTTACCAATTGGTATTATTGCATCTTTATTAATTTGTACGGCTCTTTATATTATCGTTTCGCTTATTTTGACAGGAATTGTTCCATACGGGCAGTTGAATATATCAGATCCAGTCGCTTTTGCACTTCAATTTATTGGACAAGATAGTTTAGCGGGAGTAATTTCAGTAGGCGCAATTACAGGAATCACAACAGTAATGTTAGTTATGATGTATGGGCAAGTACGAGTTTCATATGCAATGAGTAGAGATGGATTGTTGCCGAAACGTCTTGCTAAAGTTCACCCGAAATTTAAAACACCGTTTTTAAATACGTGGACAACGGGAATTATTGCAGCACTTATTTCAGGATTAATAGATTTAAATGTGTTAGCGCATCTTGTAAATATGGGGACATTGTCAGCCTTTGCACTTGTAGCTGTAGCTGTTATTGTAATGAGAAGAACGCATCCTGATTTACCAAGAGCATTTAAGGCGCCGCTTGTACCATTTTTACCAGCGTTAACGGTAATTTTTTGTTTATACTTAATGCTTCAATTATCCGGGACGGCTTGGATTAGTTTTGGTGTATGGATGATTATCGGTATTGCGGTTTACTTCTTATATAGCCGAAAACATAGTGCTTTAAATAATAGTAAAGAAGAAGACGACGCAGCCAATTTATAAGTAGAAAAATCCATTCTAATTCTGTTAGAATGGATTTTTAATTTTGAAAATTTACATTCTTCTGAACTTGTTATAAGATAATTATTGTTGAACAAAAGGGGTGAAATAATGAAAAATACGTGGCGTGAGTTAAGGGAGATGGACCGTAACGTATGGATTCGGTTTATTGGTGAGACGTTAAATGGAATTGCAATGATGATGTTGATGCCTTTTTTTGCATTATATTTAAAAGATAAGGTAGATTCATTATTACAGGTCGGAGTGATTATGGCACTGTCTCCAATTGCTGCCAGCTTTGGATCAATTATAGGGGGAAGAATTGCTGATATATATGGAAGAAAACCGATTATGATATTTTCGATGGCGAGCAATGCAGTATTCATGCTCGGTTTTTTATTTATAGAAGGATTTATTCCATATGCGATTTTATCTGTTTTTTTAGGATTAAGTAATTCGTTATTTCATCCAGCTGCATCAGCGATGGTTGCGGATGTAACGGCGCCAGAAAAAAGAACAGAAGCATATGGTTTATTGCGAATGGGGCACAATATAGGTGCTGCAATTGGTCCGATAATGGGGGCTTCAGTAGTTATGTTATCGAAGAACCTTGTGTTTATTATTGCCGCATCTACGATGTTATTTTATGCATTGCTTGTATTCGTCCTTATTCAAGAGACAATGCCAAAGAGTACGAATAAAGAAGGTGATACAGAAAAAGAATCAGGAGCAGTGTGGAAAATTGTATTGCGAGATAAGGCACTCATGATTTATTTATTAGCAGGTATCATTATTTCGATGGGATTTTCTCAAACAGAAGGCATGTTGCCACTGCACTTTGACAATGAAATGAAAGGTATTTTTGGAACTAACAATCCATATCCATATTTAATGGCTTTAAATGGACTATTAGTTGTGTTGTTCCAATTTCAAATTTCAAAATGGGTCACAGATAAACCTGTTGGAAAGACGATGTTATATGGTGCATGTTTGTTTGGGATTGGGTTATTTTTTATAGGGTGGTTACCGAAGTGGTTTGGAGGACTTGATACAAATGCTACGATTATTTTAATAACGTTACTGTTTGTATATGCCATATATACGTTAGGTGAGATGATTATGTCGCCTGTACAGATGACGTTTGTAGCGAATTTGGCTCCTGAGCATTTGAGGGGGACTTATATGGGAGCTGCAAGTTTGCAGTGGATTACAGGAAGTGCATTCGGCCCACTTCTTGGAGGTTTTTTATTAGACCGATTACTTGGCCACTTTTTATTTACAATTTTAGCTGTCGGTTGTGTAGTTGCAGGTATTGTATATATTTCTTTAGACCGTCTCGTTGAACAAAGGCAAAAAAGCACACTAACCAAACAATCTTCTTAATAATTAGATGACATACACAAAAAGGGGATTTCTACATATTTTAGGTACATAACTAGGTTGGATTGCAATTTTATCCCACTTTAATGGGCAGTAAGACCCCCACCTCAAAATTCAGCGAAAGCAAGGAATTTAGGTGGGGGTCGGGCTGCCCATAAAAGTCCGATTGGTTCAACTAATAATCAGTAGGGGATGAAGCCCCCACTGATTAAAGTTTCACTTTATATATTTATCAAGAAAGTTAAGTGGAAAAAGTATAGAAAACCAATAAGTGGTGTCATTTAATTATTTGTGGAAGTTGCATTTTATTTCAAATAGGAACTACCTATTTTTATAAAAAGTGCTAAAATAGAAAAATGAAAACAATTGGTTAGGGTGATTTCAGTGACAAAAATTAAATTAGGTTTATTATATGGTGGAAAATCAGCTGAGCATCAAGTTTCGCTACAAACGGCTCTTGCTGCTATTAAAGCATTAAATCAAGATAAATTCGAGATTCATCCAATTTATATTACAGAACAAGGTCAATGGGTACGCGGTGAGCGTATTGAAGGTGAAGTAACAGATGTTGAAGTTCTAAAAATGAGCGGTGCAGAAAATGCGATTTCTCCGCTATCATTAAGCACAGAAATCATTCCATCTGCAAATGCTGAGGAAAATGCTATCGACGTTATTTTCCCATTACTACATGGACCAAATGGTGAAGATGGAACGGTACAAGGATTATTAGAATTAATGAATATTCCTTATGTAGGAAATGGTGTTCTAGCATCTGCTGCTGGTATGGATAAAGTTGTTATGAAAAACATTTTCGCAGAAGCTGGATTAAAACAAGCGAAATATGCATCATTCATTCGTAGCGGATGGGAAAAAGATCGTGAAACAGCATATGAAAAAGTAGAAGAAGTATTGGGTTATCCTTGCTTCGTAAAACCAGCAAACCTTGGTTCAAGTGTTGGGATTAATAAGTGTAAAAATCGTGAAGAACTTGAGAATGCATTTGAAGAGGCATTCCAATTTGACCGTAAAATTATTGTGGAAGAAAATATCGTTGGACGTGAAGTAGAAGTTGGTGTACTAGGTAATGATGAACCGAAATGTTCAGTTGTAGGTGAAATCGTACCTAAAAAAGACTTCTATGATTATAAGTCGAAATACATCGATGGTGATACAGCGTTAATTATTCCAGCTGAAATGACAGAAGAAGAGTCTAATGTTATTAAGCGAGATGCGATTGTTGCATTCCAATCGTTAGATGGTGCTGGCTTAACGCGAGCTGATTTCTTCTTAACGAAAGATGGAGAAGTATACATTAACGAAGTGAATACGATGCCAGGATTTACGCCGTTTAGTATGTTCCCTCTACTATGGCAACATACTGGATTACCGTATCCGGAATTAATTGAAGAGCTAATTCGTTTAGCAATGGAGCGTCACGAAGAAAAACAAAAAATTAAATATACAATCTAACAAAAAAAGGAGGAGGCACTATTCGAAGGAATAGTGCTTCCTCTATGTAAGGAGTGTTTTTATGATAAATCGAACGTTAAAACAAGTAGAACAAATGACAAATGGTACGGGATTAGCAGAGCAGTATGAGGGAATTACTATACAAGGAGTGTCTATTGATACGAGAAAAATCGAAAAAGGAAACTTATATGTTCCGATTCAAGGTGAACGTTTCGATGGACATGCTTTTGTAGATAAAGCTGTTGAAAATGGAGCTGTGGCGACATTATGGATGAAAGATGTAGCAAATCCACCTGAGAATCTTCCGGTTATTTTTGTAGAAGACACGCTATCAGCATTACAAATGTTAGCAAAAAACTATCGCGACCAATTGGATGTTAAAGTGATTGGTGTGACAGGTAGTAACGGTAAAACATCTACAAAAGATATTGTAACAAGTCTTCTTGCGACTAAATTCAAAGTTCAAAAAACAGAAGGAAACTTCAATAATCATATCGGGCTACCTCTTACTATTTTAAACTTAGAAGAAAATACAGAAGTAGCTGTATTAGAAATGGGAATGTCAAGCCGTGGGGAAATTGAATTCTTATCTAAGTTAGCTCGTCCAAATGCAGCTATCATTACGAACATTGGTGAAGCGCATTTAATGGACTTAGGCTCTCGCGAGGCAATTGCTGAAGCGAAATTAGAAATTGTGACAGGATTACAAGAAGGTGGAGTGTTCGTATATAACGGAGATGAGCCATTATTAACGAATCGTGTTCCTGAGATGAATTTAATAGCTGAAACAGTTACGTTTGGTGATGCTAGAGCAAATGATTACTATCCAACGACTGTAACGTTACAAGCAACTGGGACACACTTTAAAATGAATAGAGAAGAAAACATTTCATTCTATCTACCGGTATTAGGGAAACACAATGTGTATAATACGCTTGCTTCTATGGCAATTGCGAAACATTTTGGTGTAACGTGGGAAGAGATGAAAGAAGGTTTAGTAACACTTCAAATGACAGGCATGCGTATGGAAATTGTAAAAACAAATAGTGGATTAACAATTATCAACGATGCTTATAATGCAAGTCCAACAGCTATGGAAGCAGCATTCCACCTAATGAATGGTTTAGATGGATTCTCTAAAAAAATTGTTGTTCTCGGCGATATGTTAGAGCTTGGAGATCAAGAAGTACAGTTTCATTATGAGGTAGGTAAATTAATCGATCCAGCAAAAATCTCCTATGTGTTCACATATGGTAAATTAGGAGCTCAAATTGCTGAAGGAGCGAAAATTAATTTCCCTAACGAACGTGTAAAGGCTTATGATAATAAAGAAGAGTTAGTAAAAGAGTTGCAAGCAGTAGTCGATGCAAAAGATGTTGTATTAGTCAAAGCATCTCGCGGTATGAAATTGGAAGAAGTAATTACGATGTTGAAATAATTGGTGTATATAAATAGGGATGATAGCAACGAAAAAAGAAGAAACTTATAATAAGCGCTTACAGTAAATATAAAAAAATAAAAGTGAAGAAAAAAACTCTTAATATGAAAATAAGGTAACAGTTGGGTTTGCTTTTTACACATACAAAACTTATAATTGATAAAGTGTAATAACGTTTAGAAGTATTTTCGTGAAGAATATACGCCCGTTTATATACGTGAGCATTCAGGAAAAGGGCTTTTCCGCAAATTCGGAAAACGCCTTTTTTTAAATGATAAGTATAGGATAGAAAAGGAGAAGTAACATTGACAACATTTCGAGAATTAGGATTAAGTGATTCTTTACTGCAATCTGTTGAAAGTATGGGCTTTGAAGAGGCTACGCCAATTCAAGCTGAAACAATTCCACATGCATTGCAAGGTAAGGATATTATTGGGCAAGCACAAACAGGTACAGGGAAAACAGCAGCATTCGGATTACCACTATTAGATAAAGTGGATACACATAAAGAATCGGTTCAAGGTATTGTTATCGCGCCAACGCGTGAATTAGCAATTCAAGTTGGAGAAGAGCTATACAAAATTGGTAAACATAAACGCGTTCGTATCTTACCAATTTACGGTGGTCAAGATATTAACCGCCAAATTCGTGCTCTAAAAAAACACCCACACATTATTGTTGGTACGCCGGGTCGTATTTTAGATCATATTAACCGTAAAACACTTCGCTTACAAAACGTAGAGACAGTTGTTCTTGACGAAGCGGATGAAATGTTAAACATGGGCTTCATTGAAGATATTGAAGCAATTTTAACAGATGTGCCAGAAACACACCAAACATTACTATTCTCAGCGACAATGCCGGATCCAATCCGTCGTATTGCTGAGCGTTTCATGACTGAGCCTCAACACATTAAAGTAAAAGCAAAAGAAGTAACAATGCCAAACATTCAGCAGTTCTATTTAGAAGTGCAAGAAAAGAAAAAGTTTGATGTATTGACACGCTTATTAGACATTCAATCTCCAGAGCTTGCGATTGTATTCGGTCGTACAAAGCGTCGTGTTGATGAACTATCAGAAGCATTAAATTTACGTGGTTATGCTGCGGAAGGTATCCATGGTGATTTAACTCAGGCGAAACGTATGTCTGTATTACGTAAGTTCAAAGAAGGTTCTATTGAAGTTCTTGTTGCAACAGACGTTGCTGCACGTGGTCTTGATATTTCGGGTGTAACACACGTATACAACTTCGATATTCCACAAGATCCAGAATCATACGTTCACCGTATTGGCCGTACTGGTCGTGCAGGTAAAAAAGGTATTGCAATGCTATTTGTAACACCACGTGAATCTGGACAATTAAAAAATATCGAGCGTACAACAAAACGTAAAATGGACCGCATGGATGCACCAACACTTGACGAGGCACTAGAAGGTCAACAACGTTTAATCGCTGAAAAACTTCAAAACACAATCGAAAATGAAAACTTAGCATACTACAAGCGTATTGCGGAAGAAATGTTAGAAGAGAACGACTCTGTAACAGTAGTAGCTGCTGCTTTAAAAATGATGACAAAAGAGCCAGATACAACTCCAATCGCTTTAACATCAGAACCACCAGTTGTTGCAAGAGGTGGCGGTTCTAAAAAACGCGGCGGTAACGGAGGCGGATACCGTGATGGTAACCGTAATCGTAGTCGTGATGGACGCGGTGGCGATGGTCGTAACCGTGACCGCAATCGCGATGGTCGTAATCGTGACGGTAACCGTGATCGCAATCGTGATGGCGGCAACCGTGGTCGTCGTGGCGAAGGTCAAGGACGCCCAGGATCTTCAAACGGACGCGGCGAAAGAAAACATCATAGCCGTAAGCCACAAGCTTAATAATGAAAAAGAGAATGCCCTTTGCCGGCATTCTCTTTTTTTATTTTTGTAATTGTACATACTACATAATAACTTATGTAGAAATGAGGTGCCGCATGCTTGTAAGGCTTGGCTATGTCGCGATGAGTGTACATTTGAAAAATGCATCTCCATCTCAAACGATGACGTACGCGCAGTTTCAAAAAATAGATGATCGGGAAGCGGCGATTCGTAAACTTGAAAGAATTGCTAATTCGAATTTGGAAAACTGTTTACGATTATTAAAACATAATAAAGGACATGACATATCGTTCTTTCGACTTAGTTCCAAGCTGATTCCTTTAGCGAATCATGAGGAGTTGTTAGATTGGAATTATATTCGCCCTTTAAAAGAAAATTTAAAAGTGCTAGGTGATTACGCTATTCGAATGAATATGCGTATTGATTTTCATCCAGATCATTTTGTTGTACTTAATTCACCCGAGGAGAATATTTTTAAACAATCTGTAAAGACGTTACAGATGCATAGAAAATTATTAAAAGGTATGGGGATTGAACATAAGCAACGATGTGTAATGCATGTTGGTGGCGGATATAAAGATAAAGAGCTTGCATTAGAGCGTTTTATAGAGAATTGGTCTAATGTCCCAAGAGGTATTCAGGAAATGATTATGTTAGAAAATGATGATACAACTTTTACGCTCGAGGACACATTATATTTAGGAGAAAAATTGGACATTCCCGTTGTATTTGATTTACATCACCATATGATGAATCATGATCGAGAAGATTGGCATGAAGATTGGGCGCGTGTCGTACATACGTGGGAATCGTCTTTGTTACCAGTGAAAATGCACATTTCTAGTCCTAGAGAGGGAAAAGACCCGAGAGCACATGCGGACTTTATTGATGTAGATACTTTTTTATCTTTTTTAAAAAAGATAAAGGGAAGTGTTCCGCAAATTGATTGTATGATTGAAGCGAAGATGAAGGATGAGTCTTTATTTCAACTCATGAGGGATTTAAGTGAACAAACAGATGTGGAAATTATCGATGGTGCGAGCTTTTATATTAAATGAGCTCTGCACCATCGAGTTTTTTTATTAATAAAGGGGTGCAAATACCACCAATGATCAATCCTGTTAAATGGCTGATAGGGTTGGCAGAGGGATTGAAGAAAGTGAATAGTAGTAATATACATATCATGATTGAAAAAATAGCGATGTCTCTTGGATTGGAAGAACGATAGCGGCTATACATTAGAAATAACTGTGCACCTAGCAATCCGAAGATACCACCAGATGCCCCGGTATGAATATATTCATGGGGCATAATAAGATAAGAGAAAATATTTCCGAGAATGCCAGAAAGGAAAAAAATAATGATGAAAGAAAAGTGGCCTAGTTGTTTTTCAATAGAAGAGCCAAGGACGAATAAACAAATACTATTAGAAAGAAAATGTGGTAAGTCTACATGTACGAGTAGGGAAGTTATGAGACGCCACCATTCTCCTTTAGCGATATATTCATTAGAAGCTGCCATAGGAAAGAGGAAAAAATCGCCTAATATAATCATGATTAATTGTACGAGAAGTAAAGCGATGACGATTGGTTGTAAGGAAATGCGGGCGGATGGTATTAGCATATTGTGAGTATCACTCCTTTTGCATCAGAAAGATTCTCTGTTATTCTTACAATATGAAAAAAGAAAGCTAAATAGAAGAAGGGGATTTTGAAATGATTGTAGGGATTGGAATCGATATTATTGAATTGAATCGAATTGAAAAAATGATAGATGGAAAGCTTAAATTTATGGAACGTATTTTAACTGAAAGTGAACGTAATGTTGCTAAGGGGCTGAAGGGAAGCCGCCTTACAGAGTTTGTAGCTGGAAGATTTGCAGCGAAAGAGGCGTATTCAAAAGCGGTAGGAACTGGTATTGGGAAAGAAGTGAGTTTTTTAGATGTTGAAGTAAGAAATGATGATAGAGGGAAGCCGATTCTTATTACAAGTACAGAGCATATTGTTCATTTATCAATTAGTCATAGTAAGGAATTTGCTGTTGCTCAAGTTGTTTTAGAAAGCTCGTCACGCTAGTCTGCATATTTTATATCTTTGTCTCATATATTTGTGGTAGCGATAAGGAAGGTACATCTTCCATTCATTTATAGGGGCAAAGGGGCTGAAGTGATGAAAAGGCGTCTGTTTTTAGTTCTTGTCGGTTTATTAACCGTTTTTGTGTTGGCCGGTTGTATGGAAAAGAAACAAGATGATGTTGTGAGAGATTTAGAAGCGAAAGTAAAAGGGTTGAAAAGCTATCAAGCTGAAGCGAAATTATCTATTAAAACAGGGAATGAGCCTCAGGAGTATAAGGTAGAAATATGGCATAAGGAACCTTCTTTTTATCGTGTGAATTTGCAGAATGCGAAAAAAGACCAAAGTCAAATTATTTTAAGGAATGAAGAAGGTGTATTTGTATTAACGCCAGCGCTTAATAAGAGTTTCCGTTTCCAAAGTGATTGGCCGCAAAATAGTAGCCAGGCTTATTTATACGAATCTCTTGTGAGGGATATTTTGCAGGATAAGAAAAACCTTACTTTTGAAAAAACAGATAAGTATTATATCTTTAAAACAAAAACAAACTATCAGCATCAAAACATGTTGCCGAGACAAGAGATTACATTGAAGAAAAGTGATTTAACACCAGTTTCGGTGAAGTTAATGGATAATGATCAAAATGTTCTTGTGAAAGTAGATTTCTCTAAAGTGAAATTTGATGCGAAATTTGATAAAGGTGCATTTGATACGAAACAAAATATGTCTAGAGCGCAAGTAGATGTTCAAACGACAGCGAAAGAAGACAAACCATTTGCTATTTTGTATCCGCGTGATACGCCGCAAGGTATGACTTTGAAAGATGAAAAAGAGTTGAAGACAGACAGTGGCAAGCGTGCGATACTCACATACACTGGAAGTAAGAAATCCTTTACTTTAATACAAGAAAAGGCAAAAGTTGCAGAGGCTTCGTCAGCGATAAGTGTGAGCGGGGAATTGGTTGATCTTGGCTTTACAATTGGAGCATTGACGAAAGACTCTTTAACGTGGTCGCATAACGGAGTAGAATATATGCTCGTGTCTAAAGGTTTAGAGCCGAAGGAGCTGTTAATGGTTGCTCGTTCAGTTACAGAGAAGCAAGTGAAGTAAACTTCTTAGACGTGGTGATATATGTGCACCACGTCTTTTCTTAGTTTGAAGGGTGGATTTCATAAAAGAAGCATATAAAAGAATAAGCTTCGCATATCGTGTATAAGGAAGTGTGTTTATGGAAGAAGCGCCATTTTACCGTGACACTTGGGTGGAAGTGGATTTAGATGCCATTTATAACAACGTTACACATATTAAAGAATTTATCCCGAGTGATGTAGAAATTTTTGCCGTTGTTAAAGGGAATGCATATGGGCACGATTATGTACCGGTGGCTAAAACAGCATTAGAAGCGGGGGCGACAAGGTTAGCAGTTGCGTTCTTAGATGAAGCTTTAGTGCTTCGAAGAGCTGGTATTACTGCGCCGATTTTAGTGTTAGGTCCTTCTCCTCCTCGTGATATAAATGTAGCTGCTGAAAATGATGTAGCATTAACTGTTTTTCAAAAGGAATGGGTAGATGAAGCAATCAAACTTTGGGATGGTTCGTCTACGATGAAATACCATATTAATTTCGATAGTGGTATGGGGAGAATTGGAATACGTGAACGTAAAGAATTAAAAGGATTTTTAAAAAGCTTAGAAGGTGCACCATTCTTAGAATTGGAAGGAGTTTATACGCATTTTGCAACGGCAGATGAGGTGGAGACTTCTTACTTTGATAAGCAATATAACACATTTTTGGAGCAGTTAAGTTGGTTGAAAGAATTCGGAGTGGATCCTAAGTTTGTTCATACAGCTAATAGTGCTGCAACGCTACGTTTTCAAGGGATTACATTTAATGCAGTACGAATTGGTATTGCGATGTATGGGTTATCTCCATCTGTAGAAATACGCCCTTTTTTACCGTTTAAATTAGAACCAGCGCTATCATTGCATACGAAAGTTGCTCATATTAAAGAGGTGATTAAAGGGGATGGAATTAGTTATAACGTCACTTATCGAACGAAGACGGAAGAATGGATTGCGACCGTTGCAATTGGTTATGCAGATGGCTGGCTTAGAAGATTACAAGGATTTGAAGTGCTTGTAAATGGTAAAAGGGTACCGATTGTAGGGCGAGTAACAATGGATCAATTCATGATTCACCTTCCTTGTAAAGTGCCTCTTGGTACGAAAGTTACACTCATTGGAAGGCAAGGAGATGAATATATTAGCGCTACAGAGGTTGCGGAATATTCAGGTACTATTAATTATGAAATTATTACAACGATTAGTTTCCGTGTGCCGAGAATATTTATACGGAACGGTAAAGTTGTGGAAGTAATCAATTATTTGAATGATATATAGAAGGTAGTATGATTTGCTTCTTGTCATGTGAGAGGACTTTTCGTTGGCTAAGAATAAGTTCGTTTTTTGACGAGAAGCTTTTTACTTATCATTACTTTTAACATAATTTAACGTGGAAACTCTTCCGTTTCTTGTTGTAATGAGATAAAAAATAAAAGAATATGAATGTTTTGTTTGTGAATTGGAAAACATAAGCAAGGAATAAGGAAGTCTTTGCAACAGGCTCCATACAATGGTATTATTACAATAGGTGTCATATATATATTTGGGTGTGTAGTTGACGGTGGAGGTGTATTTTTGTGTCCGAATCAAGTGTAACTACTGAAATCGTGGTTCGGTTGCCAAAGCAAATGGTAACGGAATTGGACGGAATTGGAAAACAAGAGAATAAGAATCGCCATGAACTAATTTGCCAGGCAACACAACTGTTATTGCGTCAACATAAGACGAAGAAACGCTACCAACATGAATCAATGCGACGTGGGTACATTGAAATGGGAAAAATTAATCTTGGTATTGCATCTGAAGCTTTCTTAGCAGAGTATGAAGCAGCTCATACAGTAGAACGCTTAGTTAGCGGGGGGTAATATTTTGATTGTAAAACGCGGCGACGTGTATTTTGCAGACCTTTCCCCAGTTGTTGGTTCTGAGCAAGGAGGCGTTCGTCCGGTTCTTGTCATTCAAAATGACATCGGAAATCGTTTTAGTCCAACGGTGATTGTAGCGGCTATTACTGCACAGATTCAAAAAGCGAAATTACCCACTCATGTGGAAATTGATGCGAAAAAGTACGGTTTTGAGAGAGATTCTGTTATTTTACTTGAGCAGATTCGAACAATCGATAAGCAGCGCTTAACGGACAAAATCACTCACTTAGATGAAGTGATGATGATTCGTGTAGATGAAGCGCTACAAATTAGTTTAGGACTAATAGATTTTTAAATCGGCAGTTTAAGTTGCTCTCTTTGAAGGGCAACTTTTTTTATTATAGAGGAGGTTGCGGTTGTATATGGAAATGGTAGATAATCGACAAGCGTTAATGAAAATGTTAGTGAAGGAATTAGGCTTTACCGAAAAGCAAGTTCGTCATGTTATTCAATTAACAGAAGAAGGTAACACAGTTCCATTTATTGCTCGTTACCGAAAAGAATGGACAGGCTCTTTAGATGAAGTGCAAATTCGTACAATTTTAGAGAGATGGCAATATATAATGCAGCTTGAAGATAGAAAAGAAGAGGTTCTTCGTCTTATTGATGAGAAGGGGAAACTGACAGGAGAATTACGTCAGCAAATTGTGAAAGCTACAAAGTTGCAAGAAGTAGAAGATTTATATCGTCCATATAAAGAGAAGAGAAGAACGAAAGCAACGATTGCAAAAGAAAAAGGACTAGAGCCATTAGCTGAATGGTTATTGTTATATACAAAAGAAGATCCGAATCAGAAGGCAATGGAGTTTATAAATGCCGAGAAAGAAGTGCAATCTGCAGAAGAGGCATTACAAGGTGCTCAAGACATTATTGCAGAAATCGTTTCAGATGAAGCAGCATATCGTAGTTGGATTCGGAATGTTACTTTTAGAAAAGGTGTTATGTCTTCGGCTGTAAAAGATGAAGAGAAAGATGAAAAAAATATATATGAAATGTATTACGATTATGAAGAACCGTTGCAGAAAATCGTGCCGCATCGTGTATTAGCGATGAATCGCGGTGAGAAAGAAGATATATTGAGAGTTTCTGTTGTTCCGCCAGTAGATGAGATAGTAACTTTCTTATATAAGAAAGTAATTCGTGATAACGATTCAAAAAGTGCACAGTATGTAAAGTTAGCAATTGAGGATGGTTATAAACGATTAATTCAATCCTCTATTGAAAGGGAGATTCGAAAAGAATTAACAGAAACAGCTGAGGAACAAGCAATACATATTTTCTCTGAGAACTTACGTAATTTGTTATTACAACCTCCAATGAAAGGAAAGGTTGTGTTAGCTGTAGACCCTGCATATAGAACGGGTTGTAAATTAGCTATCGTAGACGATACGGGGAAAGTTCTATATATTGATGTTATTTATCCGCATCCACCAGTGCGTAAATATGAAGATGCAAAAGCGAAAGTTCTTTCTATTATAGATAAATATCAAGTTGAAATGATTGCGATTGGGAATGGTACAGCTTCTAGAGAATCGGAAGAATTTATAGTTGATGTATTACAAAATGTGAAACGAGAAGTCTTCTATATTATTGTGAACGAAGCTGGTGCGAGTGTGTATTCGGCTTCTGATTTAGCCCGCGAGGAATTCCCAGATTTACAGGTTGAAGAAAGAAGTGCGGTTTCTATCGGTAGACGTCTGCAAGATCCACTTGCTGAACTTGTAAAGATTGATCCTAAATCAGTTGGGGTTGGACAATATCAACATGATGTGTCTCAAAAAAGATTAAATGAATCATTAACGTTTGTAGTAGAGACAGCAGTTAACCAGGTCGGTGTGAATGTAAATACAGCTTCAGTTGCGTTGCTGCAATATGTTTCAGGCTTATCAAAAACTGTTGCGAAAAATATTGTAGCAAAGCGTGAAGAAGAAGGGAAATTTACAAAACGAACAGACTTAAAGAAAATACCACGTCTAGGTGCGAAGACATATGAACAATGTATAGGTTTCTTACGTATATTAGAAGGGGCAAATCCGTTAGACCGTACAGGTATTCATCCAGAACAATATAAAAATGTTGAATTGTTATTGAAGAGTCTAGGATTATCGAAAGATGACGTAGGGCAACCGCAATTACAAAAGAGTTTAGAAGAAGTAGAGATTTCTAAGTTGTCGCAAGAAACGGGAGTTGGAGAACCAACATTAGTTGATATTATAGATGCACTCATTAGTCCAGAGCGAGACATGAGGGATGAGTTGCCTAAACCGCTTCTGAAAAAAGGGATTTTGAAGTTAGAAGATTTAAAACGTGGTATGGAACTGGAAGGAACAGTTCGTAACGTTGTTGATTTCGGTGCTTTTGTTGATGTAGGTGTGAAACAAGATGGTTTAGTACATATTTCTAAACTAAGCAAACAATACGTGAAGCATCCGTTAGATGTTGTATCTGTCGGACAAATCGTCAAAGTATGGGTAGATGATATTGATACGAAAAAAGGTCGCGTTGCATTATCTATGTTGCCGATTGAATAGTAAGAGAAGAGAGCAGATGAAACTGCTCTTTTTTTATAGGATAAAACGTGTAATGGATTAGGAACTTTGATGTATTTTGCTATAATAAAACCAGCATTCATTTAGTAATTTAATTTGATACCGGTTTTTTTCAAAATATGCGCGTTGCATTTGTTTTTTGAGCCATGTAGGCATAGGAATCCCTCCTTGTTTAATCCTACTCTCATAAATGTAAAGTACTATTGATGAGAGGTTGGTGAGTGGATTTCTATTTTTGCTATGTTTTTAGAAACCACGCTTCTTGAATGAGGATGGGTATATGTACTATTTAATATATGTATAAGAGAGGAGAAAAGTGTAAAAATATTTTTTTGTTTAGGAGGAATGAAAATGGATGAGCAAGAAATACAGCGGCTAGTGGAAGAAGTATCACTACAATATTTCGGAATGCCGTTTTTACATAAAGCAATGTTTAATAGTAGGTTGCGTACAACTGGTGGACGTTATCTGTTGAATACACACAATATTGAACTGAATTATCGATATTATGAAATGTATGGGAAAGAAGAATTAGTTGGGATTGTTAAACATGAACTTTGTCATTATCACTTACATATTGCGGGAAGAGGGTATAAGCATCGGGATAAGGATTTTCGAGAATTATTAAAGGCAGTTGATGCACCACGCTTTTGTAAACGAATGATAAATGAAGAGAAGGGAAAAAAGGTTTATATGTATGAATGTATGGAATGCTCACTTCAATATGTAAGGAGGCGTCAAATAAATACAAAAAGATATGTCTGCGGAAAGTGTAAAGGGAAACTAATCTTGATAAAGAAAACATCTTGACAGTGAAAACGCAATCCAGTATATTATAAACATGTCACGTTTGTACAAGATGTTGTGAAAAAACTTCTTGACTTACGATGAGAATTTTTATAAGATACAAATTGTCTTTATTATTCCGCAGTAGCTCAGTGGTAGAGCTATCGGCTGTTAACCGATCGGTCGTAGGTTCGAGTCCTACCTGCGGAGCCATACAGAGAAGTACCCAAGTGGCTCAAGGGGCTCCCCTGCTAAGGGAGTAGATCGCGAACGCGGTGCGAGGGTTCGAATCCCTTCTTCTCTGCCATTCATATTGGCCCGTTGGTCAAGTGGTTAAGACACCGCCCTTTCACGGCGGTAACACGGGTTCGAATCCCGTACGGGTCACCACTTCGGAGGATTAGCTCAGCTGGGAGAGCACCTGCCTTACAAGCAGGGGGTCGGCGGTTCGATCCCGTCATCCTCCACCATAATATTATAATGAAAAGTAAAATGACATTAATGTAAAGATTAAATGGTCCCGTGGTGTAGTGGTTAACATGCCTGCCTGTCACGCAGGAGATCGCCGGTTCGACCCCGGTCGGGACCGCCATTTTAACTTCTGCTAATTGGCAGTTGTTTTTTATTGGTCATTATGGTACAATAACATTTGTCTTTGAAAATAAGATAAGCATTTCGATGGGCTATAGCCAAGCGGTAAGGCAACGGACTTTGACTCCGTCATGCGCTGGTTCGAATCCAGCTAGCCCAGCCATTTACGAGCCATTAGCTCAGTTGGTAGAGCATCTGACTTTTAATCAGAGGGTCGAAGGTTCGAGTCCTTCATGGCTCACTTTTGTTTTTTCCGCGCGGTCGTGGCGGAACGGCAGACGCGCTAGGTTGAGGGCCTAGTGGGGGAAACCCCGTGGAGGTTCAAGTCCTCTCGGCCGCATCGAAAAAATCTTTTAAAAAGTACTTGCATTTGAAAATGTAGTATGATAAGATAATTGAGTCGCCAAAACACAACGACGAAAAAACATCATGAATAAGCGCCCGTAGCTCAATTGGATAGAGCGTTTGACTACGGATCAAGAGGTTAGGGGTTCGACTCCTCTCGGGCGCGCCAATTACGGGAAGTGGCTCAGCTTGGTAGAGCACCTGGTTTGGGACCAGGGGGTCGCAGGTTCAAATCCTGTCTTCCCGACCACGCGGGTGTAGTTTAGTGGTAAAACAAGAGCCTTCCAAGCTCTGGTCGAGAGTTCGATTCTCTTCACCCGCTTTTAGTTCTTTGAAAACTGAACGAAACAAACAACGTGAAACGTCAATTTTTATTTTAGATGCTAGACAAACTAACTTTATTGGAGAGTTTGATCCTGGCTCAGGATGAACGCTGGCGGCGTGCCTAATACATGCAAGTCGAGCGAATGGATTAAGAGCTTGCTCTTATGAAGTTAGCGGCGGACGG
>NZ_JAQQGG010000011.1:0-148431 GCF_028548245.1 Bacillus sp. FF-1 | reverse complement strand
TTCCACATTTCCTCATGCAACCCACGAGCCCGTTACCAAGTCCGCAGTTTCGGATGGAGATAGACTTTGCATCTAATCTAGTAGCAGAAGCTACCCTGTGGGAATGCGACTTCTTGTCGCACCATAATTCTCGATATAGGAAGTTCTATTTTAGTAAACTCATAGCAACTACAATACATCCAACTATAAATAATTCTTTTTTAAATATGTATTTTTATCTTTACTTAGGATATGCTATAGTCTTTTCCTTAAAAATGTTTCCATAATATCTCTCTTAAATCTTTCATAATTGAACTGAAAAGCGATATTATGTGTTTTATAACCTGGATTTGTCACAAAACGAAAGTCTGCGATACTTTGACCAAATCCTTCTCCTTGATCGGGAATTACTTTGATGGGCACTTTTGACAGACGAACTGCATCTGGATTCAACAAATACCATATTGTTACAAAATCATGCATAGGGCTTCCTCCTATGCCAGGATTCGATTTAGAGTAGAAATTATAGTAGTAGTCTAACATAGGTTTGATGATGAGTCCTGCAAGGTCTTGTGTATTCCGGTGAAATGCATCAATTTGTTGAACCATTTCAGGTGTAACAATCGCGTGTTGGGTGACGTTTAATGGAATAATTGTCAAATTCTTCGCATGCTGCAGAATTAAGTTTGCTGCATAAGGGTCTGCGTAAAAGTTAGCTTCAGCCACAGCAGTCACGTTTCCGGGGTAAAAAAAGGCTCCACCCATGCAAATGTATTCTTTCACATTCCGCATTGCTTCTAAATTCAAAATAAATGACGTAGCCAATGATGAAAGTCTTCCCAAATTGATAATTGTAAGATCGTCTAAATTTGAGTTTATAATTTTGTAAATATCATTTATGGGATAAATTGGATAAGGGATTTCAGGTGGAATGATAGGTCCTAGTCCTACTTTTCCATGTACTTCAGGAAAATATTGAACCAATATACCTGTTAAAGGTACAGAAGCACCGAGAAATACGGGTATCTCTTTTCTTCCCGAAATATACTTCAAATAGTTAATATTTTTTATAGCATTCTCTCTCGATACATTTCCATAATCCGCTACAATCCCCACAAGTTGGATATCCTTACGAAAAAAGGTGTACAGAATAGCAAACACATCATCAATTCCCAAATCTGTAAACAAGAGAACTTTTTTGGGCATATGTTTTCCTCCAAAAGCCATAAAATTTTATTTTTACTAAGGATGTAATGAATAGGCTTGTACTATATTTGATATATATTTGATATATATTTGATATATATTTTATATATTCTTCAATAGTACATTTTGTTCATCTATAACTTTAGATATCTTATATGTGTTTGCATCTAAAAAAGTATTTTTGTTTTGTATATTGTATACAAGTACAGTTAACATAACGCATCATTATTGGTAGAGAGGAAAAAAGCGGGCCCTTACTCTCACAGGGAGTCCGCTTTTTTTTGTTCTATGGATCTATTCAATTTTTTATACATTCCTATCTTGGTGCGGTTTTAGGGTTCTCGTTTGTTACTGAATTACTCGAAAAATTGTATAAAATTATGCATACTCTTAGCGTGTTTTTTCCGAAATACTAGCGGTCCCCCTAGTAAGGCTGCATTCTAGATTTTGATTTAACCTATAGCAAACTTATGATTTTAAAATTATTCTTGCATTTGAGTAGAAATACCATTATATTTGTATTAACAACTATATAAATAAACCATAATTTACGTGAAGGACACACCTTACGTACCATCCCAACGGTACAGGTGTGTCCTTTTTTACGTTCTAGGAGGAAAATATAATGGCAGAAGATAAGACAAACACTCAAACTGTAGAAGAACTTGGAATGGCTTTTGAAGCAGAGAACCTACAAGGTGACACAGTGCTAGAAACAAACTTTAATCAATTTGAGCGAGTACGTGATCATGAACTAGAGGAATTAGCCCGTATGAAACGTGAGCGTACTGTAGGAAAAGGCTTGATTACAGTCGTATCTGAAAAGCTATTCCCAACTAAAAACGGAAAGTCTGAGCGTATACAAGTACTTACAATGCAAATTGGTACTCATACAACAGCATATTGCCCCATTACAGAGGCAGGTATAAATGTTCCTAAAAATCCTCAATGGCTAGTTGGTAGAACCAAGCCTTTAATCATTGAACACTTCCAAAAAACGGAGGAAGGCAACTTTGCTGTTGTATCTATCACTGCAGGAGAATTGGCACTTCAAAAAAGATTATATGAAGAAGTGACAGCGCAAGAGGGCAACAAGGTATACACAGGAACCGTTTCAGGACATATCCCATCTGCACAAACAGTCTTAGTTGAAGTACACGGTGTAACAATAGGTGTACGGTACTCACACTGGTCCTATACATTCGTCCGTCCGGAGGATATTGTCATTGGTGATGTTGTAGAACTTATCATCGATAAAGTAGGGGAAAAGAATGGCCGTTATGAATTTAGAGGAAATAAAAAGAAACTAGAAACAGATCCAATTGAAAAATTGTTAGAACTAAAGAAACGCCGTGACCGATTTGTAGGTAAAATTGTAGGGGTAGACGCTATTGCGGGTATTTTCGTAGAGGTTGCACCAGGAATTCAGTTTAAAGGACTCAAGAGCCGTAATCTTGCCAATCCAACTGTAGAAGATGCGAAAAATCAAACGATTGTTACATGTGAGCTGCTTAATATCGACGCCAAAAATAGAAAAGGTACAGTGCGTATCCTAAATTATCCGCAGGGACAAAGTAAAAAAACTAATTCGTCAATTTTCCAATTTTAATGGATGACTATGCGTACAATAGAGAAACAATTGCCTACTTATGTCCCTTCTATTCCTCATTTATCAAGTGAGGATGTACAGGGACTTAAAATATATCGAATACATGAACTGGATAAAACCTATGTATTCCATTCTTTTGACGAATTGGTTAAGTTTAAGCAGCGTTTAACAGAAGAACAGTATACCGTACTTGCTTTCATTGGTGTTCATACATCTGTTCGATTTAATCATTTATTATATTTATTTAAGGATAAATATTCACGTAAGAAAATAAATGATGCACTTCAAGGATTACTTTACTACCGTCTAATTGAAAAATGGCAAGTGGAGAGTTTTGATATGGAGATCTTTGAAGAAACATATACGTTATCCGACAATGGTTACAAATTTTTAAAATACTGGCAGGGAAATATGTTCTTCTTTGCTCCAGAACGAATTGATAATCACGGTAAATATGTTCACCTACGTTATTGGCACGATATAGATTTAATCTGCCATCTACGTTATGCTCCATCGTTTTTAGGGCATATCATGCATCCATCTATTAGTAAAGGGGTTTTTACCCCTCCTTTAAGTTTTGCAGTGCAAGGCGGAGTAAATCATAAATTTAATTTCGTTGTATACTCCTCCCTATTAACAGATAAAAAGGATCGTTTAAAACGAATTATTGCTCGATGGAAAGATTTCGTAGAGTCAGGAAAAGATGTTATTATGCAAGATTTAGGAAACAATCCTACAGTCTTAGTTATATATGTTTCTACTGAAAACCAAGCAAAGAAAATTAATAATGAACTATTACTCGACCTGCTTCCTGGTAAAGTATTGTTATGTATAGGAGAAACCTTGCACATACAAGGATTGCAACATGCATTTTATGAGCCCCTTGCAGAAGGGGAGATTAAACAATTAAATACAAAGTTATTCATAACAAACTAAGCCACCCCTGCACTCTTAAGGGGTGGCTAGTTTTCTTATATAAGCTTTAGAATTTCGTAATGTAGGCTAAACCTTTTTAAGTAGTTTTTCCATAAATTCATTATGTAACTGTATACCCTCGTCATATAGACTATTAAACTTATCTAGTGTATCTTCTTCTTCCATAGTAGGATCAAAATAAAGTATATCTGTAGCTTCCCATAATTTTGCCCCAGCTTTTCTAAATATTTTTTCTTCTTCTTCTAATTCTTTAGGCGGAATTGCAGTTAACACTTTATCAAGATGCTCCTGGGCTTGTCTCATAAGAGCTTGTACAGATTTTTTATCTTTCGCAAATGGTTTATCATCTTTAAAGCAAGCAAGAAATGCTTTTAATTCCTTAGAGACAATCGATATATATTCTTCTTTAGTAATACGTCTATAATCTCTATTTTTTTCATGAAGTTGGTTTCGTGCATTTTCACCTAATTTTTCCTCGAAGGAATTTGAGTAGTTAGACATTTCATCTAAATCTTTTTCGCTAGTGTTATCAAACATATTGGTTGATTTACTAGTTAATTCTGGCATTTTATTAATTTCATTAATTAACATTTTAGAGTATTTTTTATAGTCTTCATGTGCTTCTTTAAATTCAGAAGGAGCATTTATTTTTTGAATTTTATTAATGAGGGAAATAGCTTTTTCAGCATGTTCTTTTCTCTCATTAAATGATAGAGATTTGTCACTCGCCTTCTCCATCTCTTCACCAGATTCATGTCCTACCTTTGCTATTGCTTCAATATATTCTTCTTTAGATACTGAACACGCTGCTAATACTACAAAACACATAATAGCAGTAATAATTTTGTATAATTTCATAAATCCTCCTATATTTACATAAAATATTATTTTAATTCATTATTTTAACATATACAAATATAAAAAAACAAACTTCATAATTACCATTTCAAATCGGTTGCAAACAATCTTCTCATTAAAAACAACTTAAGAAAATTAATTATCCTGTATCTGCCCCTATACAAATTACGGATTTTACGAAATAATATTCTTTGACACCTTTATGCAGAAAAACAATATATACAAATATAATCATTCGTGTAAAGGAATATATTTGAAAGGGGTAACACATTGCTACGTATACAACGAGGGTACATGTATGATCCAGATGATAATGAGGTCATTGTAAACGAAATTTTCTACAACGCTGCATCCGAACAAAAGTTAGGAAGCAAAATGGGTGTGTTTGCTGCAGAAAAACTCCCTACTTCCATTTTTAAAAAAGTTCAAGAAAACGAAAGTATGTCTTATATGGAAAGTATGGAAGTAGAAGAACAAACCATTCCAGAAATACTTTGTTATTTAGACCAAAATCAAAAACCAGAAAAACTCTATTTTGAAATGCAGTACATGAAGTAACAACAAGAACTGAAATAAGAGGGGATTTATAAACGTTGAAACAGGGGCATTATTATATAGTACATAAAACAACTATATATAAATTCCCTTCTTATTTTTGTTCCCTTAAAACAATTGAATATGATATAAAAATAGATTAATATATAACTATATTTATTGTTTAATTGATTCCGTTTATTCCCACACCTTTTTTGTGTTGTGGTTGAGTTGTAGAAGCAAGTTGCGTCTTGTTTCATTTGTGAAAGGGCTTCTTTGAGCCGATTAGTGTATATATAGCTTATTTTGCTATGCACATTTTTAATCGACTTAAAGAAGCCCTTTTTGTGTTGTCTTTAAGTTAGGAAATACTTGTATTAGACCATTTAGGCTAAACGAATAATAAGAGTGACTAAAGCACAATTTTAAGGTGCTTTTTTCTATTTGGGGAGGGGAACTATTAATGAAATTTTATAAGGTTAGTTACGGGGAAAATCAAGCTATAGCACTTATTGCAGCCAATAGTCCATATGAAGCAGTAGGATTTTATTTAATGGAAGCGCAAAGTGATTATGGTGAAGTAGAGTACGTTAATATAAAACGATTAGATTTGCATGAGCGAGTAAAGGTAGATTATGGACATATAGCAATCTATGACACCGTAGAAGAAATCTATCATCGTCAAAAGATTGTAAATTTCCCATGTGTTATAGCAAATTTACTACCATAAATTTAATAAAGTAGGTGTATATTATGAATGTTGAAAAAGAATTAAGAGAGATTTTATATTGTAAACAACTTATGAGGGATATGTTCTCTTTGTCAATTGAGAGAATCGAATATTTAGGTAAAGGGACAGTCTATATGTATTTTGCAGTAGTTTCAGAGCATGAACCGAATGTTTTCTATCGTATAGATAAAGATCTTGATACATTCAGGTTTGAAAAAGGCTCCTGGGCCTATGCTATTACACTGTAAAAAAGCTAATTTAGAGAATGTCGAATAATAAAAGCGGTAAGAAATTTCAACCAAATCCAAGGGTTTATCATATCCTACTTTTGTTAAGAATTTCTGAACTCTCCGTTTTTAAGAACATTTCATAAAAGAGACATAGTACAGTAGATATAGAATGGAATGCAACTATAGAAAATATGGGATTTATATATAGGTAAGGAACTTGTTGCAATGCTAAAAGCACAAGGAATTAGAAAATGTAAACCTGAGAGGAGCACTACAATATGATTACAGTTAACCGAGGATATATGTATGATCCAGATGATAATAAGGTCCTAATTACCGAAATTTATTATGAAGCTGCTACAGATACTAAATTAGGAAGTAAAATGGATAGCTTATCTTACTCAGCCATTCCTAATGAGATTAAAGAAAAAATAGAAGCAGCCGCTTCATTATCCTATGTGGAAAGCATTGAGATGTCTCAGCAATTAGCTGTCGTATATCAAAATGAAATTAACATGTATGGAAAACCAGAAAAATTATACTTTGAGTTAACTAGTATATAAGAGGGAAAAAAGACATTGGACGTATTTGTTCAGTGTCTTTTTTATTAATTTATAGAGGAGAATATAAAATGAATAGTGTAACTGAAATAGAAACAAGTCTTTGGACAATTTGTGTAGGGGATATTTTTAGCAATGGTCGTATGCCATACCATCTAAAAGTTGTAAAAATTGAAGTAGAAGATATGATGAAACCAGACGATGCGAAGGTATATAGTATACCTGTTCACCCTAAAAATCATAGAAGACGTATGAAAATAATGGATGTTTCAGAACATGTTTCTTATCGAGCTTGGTATTATAATGAGTTTTGGAGCAAATAATATACTATGGATGAAAGAGTGATACGGTTGTTTCACTCTTTTTTACTTGCATTAAAAATAAAGATAGTTTAATATACAGATATATTTATTATTTAATTGATTCCGTTTATTCCCACACCTTTTTTGTGTTGTGGTTGAGTTGTAGAAGCAAGTTGCGTCTTGTTTCATTTATGAAAGGGCTTCTTTGAGCCGATTAGTGTATTTATAGCTTATTTTGCTATGCACATTTTTAATCGACTTGAAGAAGCCCTTTTTGTGTTGTCTTCAAGTTTGGAGTTATTGTATAGCCAGCACTTTAGGCAATTATTTTATTAATTAGGGGGAAACATCATGAATTTAGCCATGGAAAAATCACAAGGGAAATTACAAAATGATGCTCATTTACATGACATTATTAAAGAAATTAAAGAACTAGCTAATCCTTTATGGATCAGTTCTTTATCAATGTTGCAAGCGCACAATCAAAACTTCAATACGAAAGCTACGACATTTAAGGATATTACCATTTCTGATTTAAGAGATTTGAAAGTAAGTTTAAGTCTCATTTATGCAGCAAGGAATATCAGTTGTAAAAGTATAGAGGATTTGAATAAGCGTCTATCCATTCAGTCAGGAAAAGATATTACTTCCTATGAGGATTGGCTGCTTCATGAAAACAGAGGAATTATATGTGAAATGATTGATGAACTTCGAAAGAAAGAGTGGTAACACCCAGATTCGAAATAACAAGTAATACAGGAGGATTATTATGACGAATATAATGGAAAGTTTACAAGCTGAATTTCCGTTCGAACAATTAGGTTGGAAAATTACACATACATTTGAAAGCCAAGGTCGTTTTTTTGCGTATGTAGCTCCATTTGTTGACGCACGCGCCATTCAGGACCGATTTGATGAAGTCTTTGGTATTGATAAATGGCAAGTGTCTTATGAAAAATGGGGTGAGAAGGCAACGAAATGTACCATATCAGTGTTTTTGAATGAACGTTGGATATCAAAAGAGGATGGAAGTGAAGAATCTGACTACAGTTCTGTAAAAGGTGGCTTTTCGAATAGTTTAAAAAGAGCTGCTGTACTTTGGGGCGTGGGAAGATACCTTGTGTGAACTGTTCTCGCACAAAAAGTTGTGGAAACACACTATATAAAAGCGAGGGAACTATAAAATGTTCTAACTGCATGTTTGACTATCAAGACTCGGAAGTAAGTCTTGCAAGAACATCGTAAACTCTTGAAAAGGTCTAATACTACGGATAGCAATAATAGAGAACCCTATCATTGTTATGAGCCCGTTGAAGGCGGTGAAAATCGAACCTAAATTCCTCAGGGAACATGGTAAGAAAAGTAATCGGGACGCCATAAAATAGCTATGGATAGAATGAATCATAGATTCTGGCGAATCACTGAATGTACGTGTCGATACTATCCGTTCCTTAGAAATATGGAGGAGGTAAAACCATACCTTTTCAGTTGTGGAAATGATAATAAGGTATATCAAATCTGCGGATAGGGACTATACCCTATTCATCTAATGAATCAAATTACGATTAGTTCATTAGTAACTGACGGCATAAAGGTGAGTCCTAAGGCTATATGTAAGGCTAAAACATGTGGAACAGTTGAAGTTGGTGAGAACGTCATACGATGGTTAATTATCGGTTCGTGGATATAAGGTATTACACATACAATACTGAAGTTCCTTAACACCAATGGCAGTAGGGTCATAGTACCAAAGAAGGTTATGTAATATAACTAGAGGGAAGGGCCCAAGTCTAATAATCATGCAAAGGCAAAATTATTCTAGGAATGTGTAACAGTAACCGACTAAACCTTAGAGCAAAATCTCAGCAAAAGAGGTGATGCAATTTGGTGCGAAAACTAGAAAATACTCTTGAATCAGAAACAGAATTAAAGAGAACATTAGACAAGCTGTACTCAAAAACAAAAGAGCATATGGAAAAAAAGACGAGAATCAAACACACATCTCTCCTTGAAATTGCGATGTCAAAACCTAATATTGTCACTGCGATACACTCGCTAAAAAGCAATAAAGGCTCCATGACTCCAGGGGTAGACGGAAAAACAATCCAAGACTACCTCAGACTATCCGAAGAAAAACTTATCGAGTTAATTCGTGGTAGACTCACAAATTTCAAGGCGCACCTAATAAAACGTGTGTTTATTCCAAAGGCTAATGGCGGACAACGACCTCTCGGTATTCCAACCATAGAAGACCGGATAATTCAACAAATGATGAAGCAAGTCTTAGAGCCTGTACTCGAAGCACAATTCTTCAAATACAGCTTTGGGTTTCGACCAGAAAGAACTACCTATCATGCGTTGGAAAGAGTAAAAGTCCTTGTTCATAACACTGGGTATCACTGGATCGTAGAAGGTGATATTCGTCAATTCTTCGACAAAGTAAACCATAGGATTCTTATAAAAAAACTATGGAGCATGGGAATCAAAGATAGACGAATATTGTGCCTAATAACGGAATTCCTCAAAGCTGGAATCTTCAAAAATATCATTAGAAATGACAATGGTACACCCCAAGGTGGCATATTAAGCCCCCTCTTAGCAAATGTATACTTACATTCCTTCGACAAATGGGTTGCCAAGCAATTTGAAGAATTTACAACCAGACATGAGTATTCGAAACACGATCATAAATTACGAGGTTTAAAATCTTCTAACCTTAAGCCAGGCTATCTAATCAGATATGCTGATGACTGGGTTCTAGTCACTAATAACAAATCCCATGCTTATAGATGGAAGACTGTTATCAAGAATTTTCTTCAGAAAGAACTTAAACTTGAACTATCCGAAGAGAAAACAAGAATAACCAACATCAGGCATAAGCCAATAGAATTTCTTGGCTTCAAATACAAGGTAGTCTTAAAAGGTGTAAAAGGAAAAAAGAAGAAGGATAAAAAGACAAGATATATCAGCCAAATAACTCCTTCTGATAAGAAGATTAAAAGAAAAGTAAAAGAACTCAGAGCCACACTCACTTCTCTCGGCAAAAGATTAAGCCACGATAAACTGAGTAATGCACAGCTAATCTTAGCCTATAACTCAAAGGTTAGAGGATTAATAAATTATTATTCATATGCCACCGAATCTCCCATAATGGATAGAGAAGGTTATAAGTTAAGAAAAAAGACTTTTAATCTTCTATCTAGGCGTGGTGGGGTCTTACATCCTATCAACAAGTGTATTAACCTTGCGGACAAATACCCTAAACGGACACAAAAGACTTTAGCTATTAAAACCGAAGTTGGCTACATTGGCATTATGCATTTAAACCTAACCAAGATGAACGAAAACCTATATAAACAAAAGGTTCAAAATGAAACTCCATACTCTCCTTCGGGACGTAAATTAATCGAGCGAAGAAAGGGAACAAAGGAGTTCAGTGTCAGACTAGATGAAATTACAAGCCTCTCTCTCCTTGAGAAAGTCAGGAAAAAACTTGTGAATTCACCCCGATACAATTTTGAGTACTTTATGAATAGAGGATATGCGTTCAACAGAGATAGAGGAAAATGTAGAATTACAGGAGTCCCACTTGGGAAGCACAACCTGCATGTTCATCACATTAATCCTAATCTCCCGTTAGAAGAAGTCAATAAGCTGCCAAATCTAGCCTGTGTAGATAAGGAAATTCACAAGGCAATACACAATGAAGTTGATATGAGCAGCATCTTGAATAATAAGGAAATTAATAAACTGAAACGATTCAGGAACAAAATTCATGCTATTTGATTATTAGATGGAGCGCCGTATGAGGTGAAAGTCTCACGTACGGTGTGGACCGGGGGAAAAGCCACTCTTAACAGGTAATGCTGAAGAATTGGCTTACCTATCGGTATTATAATGTAAAACCTATAAAAGTAGAACTTTCTACACGTAGCAATGGTCCAAATAGTATCTATGTTTCTTATCAAAAGAAAGGGTACCATTTCACACCACCTACTATGTTACAACAAAAACATAAACAAGGAAGTTCAAAGAAGGAACCATCGAATGGCCAAGTAAGTCTAGGAGTATTAATTCAAAACATACAAGAGCTTGCAAAACCATTAAGTATTACATCCAAGGAGATTCTACTTGCCTATAATCACAATTATAACGCACAAGCAAGAACCTTTGAGGATACGACGATTGGTGGTTTAGAAGGAATGCTAACTAGTTTACAGTTGATTCACGAAGCGAAGAATATTCGTCCTGGAAATGAGAAACAGCTTAACCGGTGGTTATCAGCTCTTATTCCTGGTGATGTTACGTCCTTTAGAGAATGGTTACTTCATGATCATACAGAAGCCATTCATCAACTTATAGAACAGTTAAAAAAACAACAAAGCGCGTAAACCTTTGTTTTATAGCAGGAAAACGAATGAACAGGATATGAGGTCTGTTCTTTTTTTATTACTTTTTGGAGGGATTTATTATGCAATTTACTATTAACCGTACATTATTTATCGAAAAATTAGAGAAAGCTAGTGCTACTGTAGACGTTAAAAACCCAATGCCTGCATTACAAGGTGTTTTATTGGATTGTAATTCAAAGGGAATGATTCTAATGGGGTCAGACGGTACAGAAACAGTAACATTAGTAACTCGCTTTAACGTAAACAGTGGGGATTGTACTGAACCGGGGAAGGTGCTTTTTGCAGCTGCTCCGGTACTTAAAACAATTAAGAAATTCAAAAGTGAATTCATCGGTCTTGAACATAAAAACAATGAGCTAAAAATCGTAGAAAGTAAGAAGAAACAATTTAGCTTTTGTACCATGGATCACGAAGAATATCCTGAAATTAAAATTGAAGCAGGGGAAGACTGGATTTCACTTTCACAAGAACAATTTGTATCAATGGCCAACGGAACATTACATGCTATTCCTGCAATGGATACACGTAAAATCCTAACAGGTGTGAACTTAAAATCAGTTGATGATAAGTTCTTTAGTATAGCAACTGATGCTCACCGTTTAGCCCGTTTACATTTTGATTGTACAAAGATCACTATCGCAAAAGATGGTGGAGTCGTGTTACCGATTAAGTCTCTTAAAACAGCTCTTAAGCTCTTTAATCGTGAAACAAATTTACAATTAAAGCTAATTAGTGATACACAGCTGTTGATCCGTGGCGAAAGTATTATTTATCAGTCTAGATTATTAGCTGGTACATATCCTGATACGGCACGTATGGTACCCGGCGAATTTAAAAGTGAAATACAACTATCACGTGAAGAATTTAAAAACACGTTGGAGCAGCTTTCAGCATTTTCTTCCTTAATCGTACTTACGTCAGAAGGAAAAGAAAGCATCCATCTTAAACCACAAAATTCTCAAGTAGGTACTGCAAGTGTAGAAATTCCATGTAATCAAGTAGAAGCATTTACATTGGCTTGTAATGTGGAATATCTGCTGCAAGCACTACAAACGATAACTTCTGAAACAATCGCGATAAAAATGATTAGTAATCAGAGACCTATCGTTGTAGTGGGAGCAGAGGATACAACTCACTCTAATCTGCAGTTAATTCTACCGGTTCGCGTGTAAGGGGGCATCCAAATGAGTATGAATCACAGTGACTTCTTTGACTTTTTACAGTCAAAAGAAGTCCTTCCTAATAATCAAGAACTTCGTCAATCCTTTGAATCGATTATAAATGGATTTATTGCAAACGAAATGCCTGATTTAGAAAACATACCATTAGAACATATAGATGAATTTGAAAAGCAATTTGAACAGCTACGTCATTATGTCACGTTTTATAGTGGTAATTCATTTCGTATAAATGGTCCAGATTGTGAATTAAAAGAAATGCTACATTTACATCTTTTCACTGAACAACTAGAAGATGTAGAAAAGCAAGGGCTAGAAGATGAGATATTTATTTAATCAAGGAAATGAGATGAAAGTATACATTCGGATACTACGCATACAAAAATTAATTCGTAAATATAACATCCCATTCTTAATCAATATCAATGATTTTCACAGGGACAAGTTGCATATCACAAGTGAACTATTATTCGAGTCGCTTGCGCGTTTTAACGAGCAAACAAGTATATTTTGTCACTTTGCCTTTGGAACTGAAGAAGACCTGTTAGATGGGACGTTATTTAGCTCAGAAGACATGTATTCGAATTTCGCTTCGGATATTAGTTCTATGGCTGCGGAAGGATGTTACTTCGATACAGCTGGTTACTATTTATGTATAGGATCGGAACATATAACACAATCTGATTTTCAATTCGTGTTACATGAATTTTCGTTTAACACCTATCAAAGTGAAGCGTATCCCAGTCATATTTTGATTGAATTTCTAGAGGATGGTTATGAACAGTACTCATTTGATGAATGGGTACTTTCTTATTATGAAATTATAATCCGTCTTGCGGCAATGATTCGAGAAAAGACGAAGGGGAACCAGGTATGAAATTATTATTTACATACAATCAGCAGAAAGTAAGAAGGTATCTACTTTCGTTAAAAATACAAAAGAATGCTCACTTACTACATGAATTACTTGCAGATAAGAAACATGAAGAAGAAATCTACATATTAGATTGTTTAGAGCACTCAAGAGAAATAGACTTCAGCAAGATTTCGGAACGAGCCATTCAACAAGTAATGGCTGCCGTTTCTTATTTAGAAGAGGACTCCAATTTCCCTATTAATTTAGATTCGAAAACTTTACTTGAAATAATCATGATTGCGGAAAAATCTTTAGATACTGATCTTTCCTGCTTCTATACATCGCAATTGTATCTTATGGAGATATTTATGCGTATGTATAGATTAGGAATTCCCGTAAAAGATTATTACCCCAATTATTTAGAACAAGATAATTTCGAAGAATACGATTGTGAGGATTCATTTAAAAGCTGGGGGGATGACTTAATTCAAGATATGAAATTACATCATGAAGAGGTAGATAGCGACGATAAAGATACTCTAATCATATATTCGAATCTATTTCATATACCCATGGATGAATTAAACCGCATTATCGAGAATGCATGGAGTCCAATTGGTGAAATGTTCTCTAATATCAAGATAGAGGATCAAAGTTTCTTTCATTCAATCCAGAATCAGTTTGATATACGTATGCTTTACCAAGCTGAAGAGGAAAAACTTTACCTTTTCTATGATGATGATACATATTTTCCAGCAATTAAACGAATTGAGATGTTACTTCGTATCTTTGAAGAGATACAGTTAACAAAAAATATAGCAAGTTAGTACAGAGGGCCTAAAAATGAAGAAATTATTTAGCTATGCATCTAATGTAGCGATGTCAAACTACTTACTATCACTTAAGTTAAACAAAACTTATAGCATTGTATGTTGGGAACAAATTAAACAAAGATATCAAGAGGAAATATATATATTAGAAAGCCTTTCTAAAGATATAGAGATAGATTTCAACAAAATCTCTCATGGGGCAATTGGTAAAATCCTAACTTGTGTGGATTTTCTAGATGAAAACCAATCACTAAGGTGGGAGGACATAGAAACAACAGATACGATTGTAATCTTCTTACTTTCCATGAACCTATTAAACATAAATCTATCTAAATTTTATTCATGTCAATTTCATTTCTTACATTACTTTAAAAGGCTGCATGCGCTTTCGATTGATGTAACACAGTATTCTCCATCGTATTTAGAGCGAGAGAATATCTATGAATTAGACCATGAAGAAGGATTTAAAGAATTGGGTACGGACATGATCGAAGATATGGGCTTAGAAGCTTTTCCAATTGATGAAGAAGAGCATGAAAAGCTCTCCACATTATTCGACATACCATTAAAGGAAATACAGGAAGCTGCAGAGGACACATGGGGTGCTATAGCTGAAACGATAGATGGCATATCACCAAAGCATAAAGAAAAAATTTCAATATTACTAGATTGTTATCCAGTAAGGTATTCTTACCAAATTAATGAGGAATCTCTTTATCTCTATTATGGCGAGGAACCATTATACGGGCCATATAAATTTGAAATGTTACTAGATTTATTGGAAGCAATCTATACGCAGGGGGAAACAACAAATGAAGACAGTAGCAATATTTGATGCTTTAGAGCCAAAAGGAATTGTAACCATACAGCAATTTAACAACGAATTATCACGTGGAGAAACTGCCGTTACTTTTAAGGACTTTTATTTAGCTTTAAAAGAAGTTATGGAGCAGGGTACACAAGATAATACTCATTACTCTAGTGGCGTACTCCCAAAAGGTTGTATAAAACACGAGGTGTTATCTAAGAGTGGAGATAAACAAGCTGTTTGGATTGAAGTACCAAAGGCTCAGTGGGATATTCATTTTTTTGAACGACCGTTTCAACAAGTAGGCTTTCCACGTCTATTATTTCGTTATACGGTGTACCAAAAACGAGTTACGAATATCTCTGTCTTTGCTGTAAAAGAAGATATGGAGTTAGAAGAAGGAATGAAATTATATCAATTTCCATATTCTAATGTTCATCCTAGTGGATCTGTATGTACGGGTAGAGTTGTGATACCTGAATTCCGGACTTTAAAAGATTTAGAAACATTTCATGTTTTATTCTTTGCAAGTTCATTCAACCATGACCTTACACATACTCACACGGAACCAGTAGGAGAGTTATTTAAACGATTTGAAAACCAAAGTTTTGATGATTCTATTCTAATAGAATCAGAAATTACTTTTTAATAAATAGCGGGATTATATACAAGAAAACATACTAGGAGGATTTTTAATATGACTAACTTATTCGATTTTTTTGATATGGAAAAACAAGTAGAGGAAACAACAGTACCAGTGAAAAAAGCTGCTTCAGAGCAAGCCACTGCTAAAAAGGAAGAAAAAAAGGAAAAAACAAAAGATAAGACAAAGAGTAGTAAGAAAGTTAAGGCTACAAAATCTACAGATTGTCTAGATAAAATCAATACAACAACGGTTGTTCGTCACGTAGTATTTGGAGATATACCGTTAGTAGATTGGTTTACAGAAGAAGAAATTACACATGGAATCGCTGTTCAAAATGGAGATTCAACAGATGTAAGAAAAATAGAAGCAGAGGACATCCGCGTAAAATTAGAGCATCGTTATCCCTCATTTGTTAAAGGCTTAACTGTCATTAAATTTGATGAGGATACAAATGCACTACTTCCGATTTTAACTGTCGGCGCAAAAGGAGCAAGTACTGTAGAGGGACAATCTATTTCAGATTGTCCTTTTTCTTTTGGTGCTTGGCGTAAGCATTTTTTACCTGGGGATTTTATTCCGAGGATCTTATTAATGGACTTTATCATTATTGCACAGGCCATTTCTCGTAAACGTGATTGCGAATTACATGCTGATATCTATTTCAATACAGAGCGTGGTTATTTTATGGACTTTCCACGCCAGCAGGTAGCAACTGAAATTGTAATCCCTGAAACGAATATAGAGATGCAGTCTATCGCTATGAAAATTATGGAGATACATAGTCATCATCGTTTCTCTGCTGAACCAAGTGATTTAGATGATCAAAGTGAACGGGCTCCTATTCTTTATGCAATTGTTGGCAGAATAGAGGATGTTTTCCCTGAACTACTTGTACGCACTTGTGTAAATGGGGAATTTCATTCTATTAACCCTAACTTTATATTTGCAGGAGAATATGCAACGAAAGGGATAAGCCAAAATTACGATTTAAGTAGGATCACACTTTTAAAATAGATACACAAGGGGGCGTAAAAGAGACATATTTTATGTCTCTTTCTTTATTATGACAACATTAAAAACAATTCACGGCTCAATGTTTACAAAGATAAAGCACTACATGTTAGTTCTTACAAAGAATAAACATGCAATAGAGGAATCGCATGATGACTATAAGCTATTTCAATTTATGTGCAAGTTAGAGATGAATCACATATATAAAGCATTAGAAGGACAGAGGAAGGAGTCATTTATGCTGCACCGATACTATTGATGCATTCATTTGACTTGTATACCGTGCATAGGATTACAAATTTATCGATTCCATTTCTACGAAATTTAGAGAATACACAATCAAAAGAAAATAGGGGGCTATAAAAATGAGTATTGTTATTGATATTGCAGAAGGAAAGAAGATTGTACCACATATTGTATTAGTAGGTGCTGGAGGAAACGGAGGATTAATTTTACAACATATTGCTCAAATGATGAGTATTTTTCAATTGGATGGCGAAATTGTAGTTGCAGATCCAGACACGGTTGAAGAAAAAAACCTTGGAAATCAACTCTTTATTCGACCTGATGTTGGTAAATACAAAGCACAAGTACTGGCTCGTCGATATAAAGCTGGCTATAACGTTCCTATCTCTTCCTTTACGTCACAGTACATAGAAGACATAGAAACAATGCAGCAGTTGTTTGGTAATAAATATGATTTATTAAAAAAACAACATAAAGACGACTACTTGTATCTGCCAATTGTAATTGGGGCAGTAGATAATATGTTTTCTCGTGAGGTCTTTCATCAATTCTTCCATCAATCGGATAATCTTCTTTACATCGATGTAGGGAATACAGCTGTAACCGTTCCTGATAATTGGAGAGAAGTAAATAAAAGACATTGGACACCTCAACAAATAGCTGATTATAAAAACAGTGGTTATAACGGACAAGCAGTATGTGGAGTTAAATTGAATGGCGAGGTCATTCTTTCACCGCTTGGCGATTTATTTCCGGATGCTTTTACGAAAAAAGAAACGGCTCCAAGTCAATTAAGTTGTTCCGAATTAGCTGCTTCAGAACCACAGCGCGTTATTACCAATAAGTTCGCTGCCATGACTGTTGCCCAATTCGTTAACGAACTCTTTGATGAAGGTACCGTATCGAATCACTATATCATTTTCCAAGCTCAAAAGGCTTTTATGAAAGCTGCACCAATTGAGAAGTAATGATATAGGAGGGGACAAGATGAGAGTGTATCAATTAGATTCCACTCAATTACAACACAGTTTAACACCAACAAACATGTGTAATGGTGTTCTACAATACTACCAATATAAACAGTATACCGTTGTATCTGTACTTGATTTATCAAAGCAAGATTCCGAAATGATACCATTGCTTCTGGCTTGTTTAGCAGGGGCTTTGATTCATTTCAATCCGGATTCTTTTTTAGCGAAGGATGAATCTAGCATTTTATATTGGTGTAGAAAGAACTTTAAAGGATTTCATAGTATCTCTGACGATGGATTTTTACAAGATTTCAAGCAGATATACGAATGTTATCAAGCATTGCAGAACGTTGGGAAACAAGAGAAAAATATAAAAATAAATATGTAATAGCAAGGAGAAGAGGAACACATGTATAATATACTTAAACGTCAATATAATTACTTTATCCGAGGAGTGATTCGGATTAACGAAGAAGTACAAAGGGAATTGGACCTATTGGTGCAAAAGATTCGTGAAACTGTATCTTCTGTCCAAAAAATCATCCTTTTTGGCTCTCATGCATATGGCACACCAAATGAAGACAGTGATTTTGATCTCTGTATTGTTGTGGAAGGTGTCGGAGAAAGAAAAAGAGAAGTCATTAATCGTATCAATTGGGGTATTTATGATGTTATGGAAACACCAGTTGATATTTTAGTGTATGGGCCAGAAGAGTTTCAAGAACGTGCTAACCGTACCGTAACTATGGAACATAAGATTGCACTAGAAGGGAAGGTCCTATATGAGAAATACTGAGGATCTAAAAGAATGGGTATTCATTGCAAAATCTGATTTAGATTCTGCTGGTTACTTAACTCACATGAAACCTTTCCCTACTGCAATTATTTGTTATCATAGTCAACAATGTGTGGAAAAACTTCTAAAAGGATTTCTTGCACTAAATGGTAGAATAGTCCCAAAAACTCATAACCTTTTAATGCTGCACAAATCTTGTTGTAGATTAGATGAGGAGTTCTCATTGATTTTAGAACAATGTGTGCAGCTGAATGGTTATGCTACAGACATTCGTTATCCGTATTTTGAAGCACTTACTGTTCAAGATGGATTAATCGCTATACAACATGCTCAAAAAGTAATGAGTTTTTATATGGAAAAGTTAAACAAGTTGAATATACATGAAATCACAGTTGATTAAAAATAGAGGATATACATAAAAGAGAGTGCCTATTAGATAGGGACTCTCTTTTTCTATCTAATAAAAAAGGAGGAATGCTCCATGGCAGTATGAAATGATACTTTGCTATGGGGATAACAATATAACTCTGAATATTTATTAAGAAATTAAAGAGGAATCACCAAGTAATAAAGTGGCAATGCAATGTTTCAAACATGGAATATAAATTTAACTAGAATCAAAAACATGAGTTTAGTACTGTACTAAACCCATGTTCTAGAAGTTATTTACTTTTTATACTTATTCTATTTAATATTCTCGTAATCAGATACCCAAATGACACTGTCCTTAATTAAATATTCATTAGAAGTTTCATCTTCGTAGGAGGTAACCTTTCGGACCTCTAGTAAATTATTTAATAATAATTCTTTTTCTGTTGCAGATAGAGTATTTATTTCATCTTCTAGCCAAATAGAAACTAAATGATATGCCTGCCAGTTGAGAGCAATGTTATTTAAAAATAACGGCTTTTCCAATTGAGTTTGATATTCGACGAATTTATTTTTATACTCTACTATTTGTTCATCTAAAGCTATAATTAGCTGAGAATCTAATAAATCATTTCCATTTATCTGTAATCTTAAATAAAAGTGATCAAACTTAGATTCGGCGGTCGACTTCCAACTTTGAAAAACTTCAACTAATGCACAAATCACTTTCTTTTTATACCAAATTGGTAAATCCTGTGTATCTAGATAATTAAAAGTTTTTACATAATCAAAATGGTTAACCTCTAAAAATTTATTATCAAATTGACTATTCTCTACTTTCCATTCATTCAGCTTTCTTACTCTTCTTTTCCAACCTCTAATTTTTTTCAAGAAATAATACACCTCTGTTCAAACTATTATATTTTTATAGATCTACCTTTAACAGGACCTTTTATCATGTCACCAGTAAGTGGATCCATACTTCCTAGATGCTTACCTTTACTATCATAAACCTCAATGTCGTTATGAGTATGATCCCATTCATAGTATTTCTTTTTTGAACCTTTACCACTAGTTTTTGTTTTTCCTTTATGTGATGATAGACCTTTCCACACTGGACTATTTGATTTTGTTAGTTGCTTAGAAACTTGTCTTAAAGCAGTTTTTCCCCATTTTTTTATAGCAGCTTGGATACCTGCTCTGGCTACTAAAGCTAATACCACTGGAACGGCTGGTATTACAGAAGCTTGAAGTTTTGTTGTATCATACTCATATATTTTACCAGTTTTTTGATCTCTAAAGTTGGCGATGAATACTTCTTCATTTGATTCAATGACTTCAACATCAAAATTTACTTTTATTTCTTCTCCATTTTCATCAATAAAGTTTCCATTAACCTGAATATCACCTGTTTCTTTATCTAAAGAAACATCCGTTGATGCGGTAAAATCTTCAGCATTTACTGCACTTTCTACTATAATTTCTGCACTATTATCTGTAACAACCTCAACGTTCAACCCTTCTGAAACGCTACTATCAACTTGTTGTTCTACATTTTGATCAATTAGGTCTGTTTCTTGTGTTGCAGCATTAGCTTCATGAACAATAATCCCTAAATTAGGAATTAAAGTAATAAATAAAGTCAATATCATTATTTTTATTAATAATTTTTGCATCTTTAGTCACTCCTAGTCATTTTTGTATTAAACCATAGCCAAATTCATTATCATAACCCGTACTTCCTAGATCTATTGAACGCTCAATTAAAATTTTTTTAATTTGGTCCAAGTTAAGCGTATTATCGCCCTCAGCTAATAATGCAGCTATAACACCAGTTGCAAATGCAGTTGCAAACGATGTTCCACTATATGTGGAATACCCTCCATCTTGATTAGTTGACAATATATCAACTCCAGGAGCTGCAAAATCTATTTTTCCTTTGGCAGATGAGCTAGCACGTTTAAATTCTTTATTTACTGATGATATAGATATAACATTTTCATACTTAGCGGGATAGTCTACACCCAATCCATAAGTATTACCGGCAGCAGCTACTACAATAATTCCAGAATCTACTGCTTCATCTATTGCTTTTTTTAATTCAGGACTTTCAGATTGTAACCCAAAGCTAATGTTTAATATATTAACTCGTTGTTCTATACACCAACGTATACCTTTAATAAGATGGTCAACATCGCCTTTACCTTGCTTATCAAGGACTTTGACGTCATAGAGTTGAATGTTTGGCATTACACCTAAAATTCCCAAATTATTATTTTCAGCAGCTATGATTCCAGCAATAGCAGTTCCATGGCCAGTTTCATCAATAATAGGATTATTTAAATTAATAGTATTGAATTCTTTTACAACTTTACCTTTTAAATCTTCATGTTCTTTATATATACCATTATCCAAAATAGCAACCTTGATTTTATTTTGAATACCAGTAAATCTATCTTCTATTACAGCCTTTCTTCCCCAAGTTACAGATTGTTCTTCTTTTTTGTAGGGAATGTTAGATTTTGTTTTTGATAACGTAGACTCACTATAAAAAACAAAATAAAAAAGTGAACTACACAAAACTAGTACTGTTAGTATAATAATTAAAATCTTTTTAACCTTATTCACCTCTTTTCTACATGTTTTCAAGGTATGTATTGTAATTAATACTATTTAATCCAAATATAAAGATATCATTCGCGAAAACGCTTTATAAGTCTGCAAATTATTTCTTTTTTATGTTAATATTTACATATGGTAATTGCGATAATTAACGTGGTTTACTATACATGATATTAATGGTGAAGAAGATTTATTTGTCATAATGTCAATGAACGAAAAGCCCGAAATCTTTTTGTTATAAATAGATGTCACTGTAAAAAATGCATTAAAAAACATCTTGAACCAAATTAATTGAACTCGGCAGTTTTTTAGTACCAAGATATATTCATTTTTAACGAATTCCAACTAGAATTCTCCTTCCTCTAAGCGCAACGTAGGTGGGGATAAATTACAAAATCAGCAAAAACTTGATAAAAAGATATGACATTTCCTGAAGAGGTTCCTTCACTAAGGTAATTCTTAATATAATGAGGTTGGATTTAATACGTATGAAAATTTTCTTTAGGTACAACTACATGAATCCGAGGGAGTTTGGGGTGTTCTAAAATCATTTCTACAAATTGAGATGTTATCTGTCTTTGAATTAGAGTAATACTTAAAAGTAAAAGCGAAGAGGAGATTATAATGGAATTTAAGGAACTTATGAAGTACATAGAAGAAAATAAAGAAGAGTACTTCGAGGAATTAATGAAGACCAATGAAAATCTAATTAAAGAAATAGATCTAAAAATAGAGGAGGAAAAGTAAACTGACAAAAAAACAGCAAAGTAAATCAAATGAGTGATTTAGCAATACGGCTTAAAGACTTAGGAGTTAGCAGATGGAGAGTTCTAAAACTAAACTTTAAGTGCTCATTATTACGAAGGAATTGGTTATATAATACATAGTGATGAGAATCATAAATCTTTACTATTACGATTAATTGGTGCAAGATCTGTTACTGTATCTAAAGTTACAATTTACAAAATGCACAATTAATATACCTGTATACGAAATAATTAAACTCCCTCTATTATGATTTAAAGCAGAGGGAGTTTATTGTTTAATAATAAATTCAATTGAGCCAATTAAGATATGAATTAAGGTGAAATATCACCAATAAATCCCTCAGCACGATTAATTGATATAAATATTTTATATCAAATTTCCTTATATGACTTATAAATTCAAATATTGAAAATATCTTTTTAACGATATTTTAGTCTTAAAACCAATTCTAGCAATTAATTCACTTTCAGAAAGTCCTTGCTTAATAAGGCGAAGAATAAATGTGTTCCTCAGCTGCTGTGCAGAAATACGCCTATCTAATTCTGCTCGTTTCACTTCAAGTCGAATCATCTTTTGTATAGCAACCTCAGACAAAGCCTTTGGTGCATCATTTTCGTAAACCCATCGATAAGTACCTCGATTAAAATCAAATGCCACAAATAGGGGATTATCTGTGTGCTGTCGAGGTCTTACAGGTTCAGGGATAGTCGAATAATATTTGTAAAGCTGTTTTGTATCTTCGACTGTTAAGAAGATGGATCTAGTAACTCCGTTTTCTCCTGGAACAATTATAGTGTTCCTAGCAAACTGTATATGGCTCATATTAAGCGATACAAGCTCTTGCAAAGACAAACCATAGTTTATTATTAAATTAATTATACAAGCATTTCTATTCATGATTAGAGGGCGATATTTAGCTTGTCTCTCTGTTAATCCTTTAGTTGATAGAACAGTTTGTTTTAAAAGTGCTTCTTCCAATACAGTAATAAAATCATTGTCATTTAGTGATTGATCCGGAATTAAAGAGAGATGAATATAATCTAATGGACTAACTATACCTAAAAACATGTGTAACTTCTTTAAAACCACCCATATCCTGTGCCTTGTTTTAAGAGAATATTCTCGTTTGTTTTCTAACACGGAGAAATAAGCTTGATAATCATCTACGGATATTTCATTCCATGATTTGATATGTAAAAGCAACTCATTTTCATTCAACCATCTATAAAAATCTTTAATATCGTATGCATAGCGTTGGATTGTAGAATGTTTTCGGCCTTTTTCACTTAAATATGTAGAGAAAGCTTCTAAAGTTTTCTCTAAGTTAATTGTTTCATTCAATATAATCACCTAATTTCATTGGATATATTATAACAGAAAATAAGTGAAAGACCTGCTACCGCCCTTTGCTACGCACGGTTGCTGGCATATCCCAAAAGCAAACGGACAAACAACCCTTTGTTTTTGGGATATGTTGTTTATTAATTATAAATCCAAATAAATAGGGCTATCATAATACTCCAAAAGGGCACTACAAAAACTAATCCCCAAAGAATACCTTTAAAAAATCCAATCTCATTATAAGTATTCTTTTCTATGTAATTCATATCTTTTAGTACAGCCATGTTTAATCCTCCCAATATAAATTGTTTAGTAAAATGAAAAAAGGACAAACCTAGTCCTGGTAGGGATACGTAGGTTTGTCCTTTTGTATGAGGGTAATGATCTGTTTAATTACCATTATTATAACGTAATTTACAAATATTTTCAATTAAGTCGGACATCTTATTAACAAACATACTAGCTGTATTAAAAATCTATTATAAATATATATCTTATATATTAAAAAGAAATAAAGATAAAACTTTTATAGGTTATTTAAAATAGAGGTTAGACTTACTGCTGCAAGGGGAAAGTTGATATAAAAACATAAAAAATCATAAATTATAGAAAAAGTATCCGTAGATTCAAGGATTATTAGACTTTTAATTCTACAAAAAAGCAGAAAGAAAATACTATATTTCTACATGAAATCGGAAAGAATTTGATACCAATCGCATTATATATATTCAATCTTGTAAATAGAAGTTGTTTTACTTATTTTGGTAATCAAGTTGGTATTAATCTTCTAATTATCCACATTTCATTCAGGTTAGGCAGCTATTTGTTAACATTACTCAGTATTTACACATAACTCACATTATTATTGATGATTTTTATTAGATAAAATGAGCGACAGTAGTATTATCAGGGGTATTGAGGAAATATTATCCACATTGGATCATATTTATCCTCATATCCACTATTATTATTATTTTCCTTTTGATTTTTTGTAGGTATTATGAGATAGGTTTTAATACATTAGAAGAACACACTCTAGTATTATGTGGAGAGTTATGTATTGATAGAACCAAATTTGTATAGAAGTGCATAAAAAAAGACTCCATTTTACATGAAGTTCTTTCGATTTGGTATTTATAAATAGAGTAGTAGGAAGGTATTACTAATTAAAGAAACACGAATAGCCCTCCACTTTTGTTTTTTTCAAAAATAGAGAGCTAGTTGTTATTATTTTATTTCCATTGCAGTTAGTACCTGATCTGGAGCTGTTATTGTTACACCAGCACGTACTAAACGTTCGAAGGTACGCATAAACTCTAGTAAATTAAACTGCTTTGGTAGCTCAATCACACGAAGTTTTTCTTGTGGTAGCTTATCAATGGCTTCGATAAACCATTCACGTACATCACTTGGGATCGTGCGTTCTTTATGACCACGAACTTTTAATTTTTCTCGCATTTCAATTTCTAAAGCGATATATGCATGAAGATTCACACCTTGATCATATGCATATTTTCTAAATAACGTTTCTTCCGGGTATTTTAAATAATTACGGTGATAAGATTCTTCCGTCACAGGTACCGCAAACTTCTGCTTCAGTAGTGCATGCACATTCTTAAACATCTTCTTAATGTTGTGTAGAGAGTACATAGAATAATATAAACCGAAATTAAAGACAGCTTGCTCACGGTCACTATTTCTCTCTTTTGGTATATGTTGCGCAATAAGAGGGTAGATACCTTCTTTCGCTGCAGCATCAAGGATTTGATATTGAGATGTTTGATGTAATAGTTTTTTCAATGTATATACAATTTTCGTTGGATATCCTTCTTTTCGATCAATTATGTCACGAAGTCCGCGAATTACACTGCGGATTTGGCGATGACAAGTATGCTTTAATACATGAATGAATTTATTCATGTCTGCAGACAGTTCACCGATATTCATCTCTTGTAGAACTGCTTCTATAAATTTCGCTTTACGAGCATAGGTAGCTTTTGGTGTAAATGGATCCCTGTGTTGCTCTTCTCCAGATTCTTTTTTACATAAAAAATCCGAATGAATAGATAAATATAAGGTTGTATATCGTTTTGTATGCTTTACACCTTTTTGCATTTTGCAAATTTTGAATAGGGGATTCCCCGTACATGGTAATGCAGTTGTTAATTCTTCGATAACCGCACGGATCTGATGCGGATATTTTTTATGTAAGAAACGATACATCCCACCGAAGTGAGTTTTGTTGCCTCTTTCGTCCTGCTTGTCCAAAGAACGCTTTAATGTTGTTTCTGTATGTTGTTGCATGGCGATATCTAAGAATAGTTTCTTAGCCGCTACAGATAGCTTAAAGAAAGCCTTTGTAAATACAACAGGACTAATATATACGTATGGATTTGCTTTTCCTGTTTCCTCATTCATAAAATGAGTCAGCTTGATAGTATATCGGCCATCTACTCCGTTTTCAATGGAGATAATGTTATGTAAGTTTAATTTCTTTAATGCAATATAGAATTGAGAGTGTTGGATATAAGCAAATTCTTCTTTGTATTGCTTGTAATCTTCCCACATCATATGTATTGTTACATTTGGAATAACACCATTAGTAAAGCATTTCTTATGTAGATATAAGAAAACTTCGAGATCAGCATTCGTAATGCCGTATAATTTATGTTTTCTTCCTGTTTTTCCTGCAAGTGCAGACATTGCGCGACGTGAAAAAGATGGTTTGGCTTTTTCGACAAAGCCTTCTACGTCAGCAATACGTTCTTCGTATGTCATGTGCTGCAGAATATCTTCTAAATATGTATCTTTATAGCTGTAGTACTTCTCCTCAAATGTTTCCACAAATTTTTGCCAAGCTTTTAATGTTACTAACACAGCATTGGTTGTTTCCCCATTTAAGCTACGTTGATTACGTATCACAAATGATTTTCCCATCTTTTTCACCTCCGTTCTACAAATTCAGAAAGATATGCCAAATTACTATAAAATATTCCAATTTTGATTATAGCAAAACGAATTTTGTAAAAATGTGCTCCTTTAAGAAGAAAAATAGCAACTTGCAACAGCTTATGAAGCTAGTCGTATCAAGGGTTAAGAGAATTTCTTAATTTTTTTTTGTGTTAAGGATACCGCAAACGTGTTGCAAGTTGATTATATGTATATGAATAAGCAGAAAAAGTATCTAACCCCTTGATATATAAGGGATTAGAGTGAAAATGATAGGGGAGTTAGGGAAAGGATACCGCAAACGTGTTGCAAGTTGGTTAGCAGGATCATTAATAATGAATTGCAAGGATTACCCTTGATATAAAAGGGTTTTTTGGCACTTATAGATTGAAAATAGGGAAAGGATACCGCAAACAGTGTTGCATCTTGTGTAAAGAATAAGGGCATGAATACCGCAAACGTGTTGCAAGTTGGATGATATGTATATAAGTAAGTGGAAAAGTACCTAAACCCTTGGTATATAAGGGATTAGAGTGAAAATGGTAGGGAAGTTAGGGAAAGGATACCGCAAACATGTTGCATTTTATGTATGTAACTTACTCAAAATATAAGAAAAATAGCTTAAAAATTTTAAAATTACTAGGTTGAAAAATAAATTATACTGTTGCAAGTTGAGAGAAATAGGGAAAGGATACTGCAAACGTGTTGCAAGTTGATGAGTTAAGGAAAGCGAAGCGCAAAAGAAATGCAAGTAAAGAAGAAATAGGGAAGAGAAAAGGCAACCATGTTGCAAATTGAGGACTAAGGGAAAGCAAAGCGCAAAAAAATGTAAGTAAAGAAGAATAGGTAAAAGAAAGAGCAACCATGTTGCAAATTGAGGACTAAGGGAAAGCAAAGCGCAAAAAAATGTAAGTAAAGAAGAATAGGTAAAAGAAAGAGCAACCATGTTGCAAATTGAGGACTAAGGGAAAGCAAAGCGCAAAAGGAATGCAAGTAGAGAAGAAATAGGAAGAGAAAGAGCAACCATGTTGCAAGATGACGAGTTAGGGGAAGAAAGACGCAAAACCTTGTAAATATCTGTTACAATAAATTAAATATAATAGTAGTAAGGAATTTTATGATGAAAACTACTTTGTTATGATCCATGGTTTAGGGAGGGATATAAAGTGGATAATTTATTACAAATGTTTCGAGATGCATTGTTAATCTCTGAGCCAATTTATAAAACAAATGAGCTAGTATGGAATAAGTGGAATGCATACTTTAAAGATGTTGAAAACAATAATAATAAAGTATTAACCTCATCTCATGCATCTCCATCATTTACTGCATTAGTGTCTTGGCTAGAAAAAAAGCAAGAATCCGGTATTACATTAGTACAAATTTATGCGAAAATTGATTCCTATAAGGAAGAAATATATAAAGAAATCGAAGGATTTATAGAAAAAGAATTTCAAGATGTAGCACCTTCAAGTTCCATAGTAGTAGAAAATGATCAAAATATAGATAAGACAAGCATAGTAAACTATGAGGATTATTATGAGGTAAATAACTCTGCTGTTTATTATAAGCTAAGAGATGGGATTGCAAAAAATCAATTTGAAGAAGATGAGTTAAGTAAGGTTTTACAATATCCTATTGAAACTAAATCTTCTAATGGTGTAGCTCAGCTTTCTTCACACAAAGATGAAGATTTAAGACTTACAAATATAGAAGAAGCTGCTCGGTGGAATACCCTTGTCGATGATGTAATGAGTAATATGGATGATTTAACGGCAGATTGTTTAGATGCAATTACAATACAATGGATAAACGAAGCAAAATCTCCAGACGAATTCATTGATTTTTCTTATGAGCAAGTTTTAGAAATGTGTAACATTCCAAAAACAGTAGTCAAAAATAAAGAATACTATAGAGCGGAAGATAAAATTAAAATAGCAAAGAGAATTGCGGCTTTAGCAAGCATTTTTATCTATTTAAATGATGATAATGAGGTAGTAGTATTAAATGACCGTGATGATGATGGAGAACGTTTAGAATTAAAACGTGAAGTAATCAAAAGGTTATTTGTATTAGATTCAGTTGTATTGTGGAGACATAGTGTTACTAATGAATACATGGGCATTGAGTCTTGTCGTATTAAGCCAGGCAGCTTTTTAACCAATTACTTATACGGATCAAATAATACAACAGCGTTATTATCTAAAAAAGCACTTGAATACAATAGTTATAGACACAAATATCATAAAAGGTTAATTCGATACTTAACATGGCAATGGAGAATTAGACAAATGTATTCATCATTGAAAAAGCCATATTCTATAGGTGGGGACAAAGGGCTGCTAGCAGTAATGGATATCCCAAAAGATTGGAAGCCGAATCGCATTAGAGAACAGTTGGAAAATGTTCTAATGGATTTAGAAAATGAAAAAGTAATCTCTCATTGGGAGTATAGTGATCCACTTGATGAACAACAAATTGGGAAACGTAATTGGTTTAAAAACTATTACGCTAATTTAGGAATAACGATTTTACCGCCTGAGGAAATGCTGCAATCAATGGATAGGGTAATCGGAAAGAAATGTATAGAAGAACTTCAAGAACAATTACCTGAAGTAACAGTTGTTAAAGAAGTAAAGAAGACTGTAGAATCAGTCGAACAAATAGAGAAGAAGATCCGTGAACAAATACTGAAAGTACACAATGAAAAAAAAGTAAGTATTCGTGAAATAGCAGATGAAATTAGTATTTCTCCGTCTACATTATCTAGATTTTGCAATTATAAAACAAAACGTTTATCTAAAAAAGCATTAGAAAAGCTAACGAAATGGTGCGAAAGACAAGAAATATTAGAAAAGATGTAACATAGACTAAACATTTCTTTTAATAATAGTCCAATTAAAAATACACATACATTATGTATGTGTATTTTACTTATTATCAATTGCAAGAGGCCAAATTTCTTTTATTAAAAGTAATTTTGGAGGGCGAAGGTCCTACTGGAAAATCAAAATAGTTATGCGGTTTAATCCACTACAATTAAACTTCTTGTCTTATCGATATGGTTCAGTAACATATGATACTCTTCTTCATACATAGTTAAACGTTGTAGAAGGGATTGATTCTCAGCTTCTAAAGCTTCAATTTGATTTTGTAAAATTGTCAATTCATTTACATCTTTATAATTTTGTAGAAAGAGAATAATGTCATCTAATGTAATAGACAAAGAGTTTGTTTCTTTTTCTGATTGGGAGAGAGGAATGTTGTTTCCCGCTTTACGGTGTTGTTTGGCTTGTTGTATTTCGTCTTGGTATTGTTTTCTCACATATGAATTCCAACGAAATCCACAAGCTGCGGGTGTTCTAGCTAGTAGTTTTGCTACTTCTTTGAATGCAGCTAATTGTGTTCCACCGTTACGAATATACTGAAGTACTGTTGATGCGAGAAGTAAATCGTTATCATTAGTCCAAGAATCTTGTCTTGAAATTACCACGTTTTAACCCCCCATATATGTTTTATATTACATATATGCAGTTACTTAAAATGATAGAAGCTCAATCTCTCTTACAATAATTAAGGGTAAGTTTATAGAAGTATCTATGATTTTCAATGCAAAATTACATATAAGGTTGACTATTCACCAAACCTGTAACTATAATAGTTACAGGTTTGTAACTAAATTAATAGATTGGATTGACATGAGTTAGTTCTATGAATGATGTATAAACAAATATTTAAGAATGAATGGAGTTGAAAATATAGACCTACATATAAAATATATTTCTAGAAAGAAATTAGGTAATATACATTTTTTTATAATTATATATTAATAAAAAGAGGTGTGCGTTTTGAAAATTTTTAAGGGAATTCTAGTTTCTTCAATTGCATTAACAGCATTTAATGGAGTAGGTGGTATACTTCCAAGTGAAAAATCAGAAGTTGCCTACGCAGCTACTTACAATTATTCAAATAAGCAATTGAATTCTACTGTACATAAGCAAGCTACTAAACAATTAATTTTAAAATTTAAAAATGAAGCGAATTTACCATATCAGGATGGAATAGAAAAATTCATTAAAGAAGAAAAACAAGATCCTGAATTCATTGGAATTTTAGCTGAATATCCAAATGTAACTATAAATCGACTTTTTAATTCTTTAAATCCTAAAGAAATTAAAAATCTAGGTAAAGAAATAAAAGATTCTGATCATATTTCTTCTAATTTGCTAAACTACTATATTGTAGAAACTCAAGATGGTATTGATGTACAAGCGTTACTTACAAAAATTGAGAAATCATCTCTTGTTGAAACGGCGTATTTACAGGAAGAAGAGGCGTCACCAGAAGAGCGTTTACCAAATTTATCTGTTAACCCATATGATGAGCCTAGACTTACAAGACAAGGTTATCTTGAACCAGCACCATTAGGAATTAATGCACCTTATGCCTGGAGCATAAAAGGTGGGGATGGAAAAGGGACTACATTCGTAGATATGGAGTATGGGTGGTTATTTAGTCATGAGGATTTAGTGAATCAAAAGATTGAATTGATATCTGGACAAAATAAAAGCGAGCACCATGATCATGGTACTTCAGTCTTAGGAATTGTTTCGGCAGAGGATAATAACATAGGCGGAATTGGAATCGCACCCAAAGCTAAGGTAAAGGTTGTATCTCAAATTAGGGATAACGGAAATTATAATACAGCTGATGCTATTTTAAGTGCGGTTAACAATATGCAAGCTGGAGATATTCTTTTACTAGAGGCACAAGCAACTTACGATGGATATGGAGATAAGAACTATCTTCCTGTAGAAGTAAAACCGGATATATTTGATGCAATTCGTCTGGGAGCAAATAAAGGAATTATTATTATTGAAGCAGGTGCAAACGGCGGAAACGATTTAGATCAATTCAGAGACCGTAACGGTAAACAAGTTTTAAATCGTAATAGTCCTGATTTTAAAGATTCAGGGGCAATTATGGTTGGAGCAGCTTCTGCAAGAGTTCCTCATAAGCGTTCATATTTCTCTAATTATGGTAGTAGAGTGGATGTGTATGGATGGGGGAATGCAGTAGATACAACAGATGCTAAACCAAGTGAATTTACAACAAATCTATATACTTCTAGCTTTAGTGGAACATCTAGCGCATCACCTATTATTGCTGGTGCTGCTGCATCAATTCAAGGAATTGCAAAAAATAATCAGGGAAAAGTATATACACCAAGCCAGCTTAGGGATATTTTAAGTGACCCTAGTACTGGGACGAAATCTAACGATCCAATCTCTGATAAAATTGGTGTTTTACCTGACTTAAAAGCCATTTTATCTAAACTTGGTTTTTCACCAAACTTAGGTAATGATTCCTCCATTGTATTTCCTGATGAACCAGAGATAAATAAAGGGAATAAGGGAAATGAAGGATCTACTATTACATTCCCAAAAGAAGATTCCACTAATAGTGAAGGGGACTCTACCTTTATTTTCCCAGAATAATGGTAGAAAGAACTTCTTAGTATAAAGGATTCTTATATAACTAGTTATTTATAATAATAGTGAGAAAGGCTCTTATGCGTAGTAGCATAAGAGTCTTTTTGTTTTAAAATATACAAGTAGTTTAGGAAGAGTTAATTGGCATATGAATTAAGAAGATGTCTTACTTGTTCTATAAAATAATGGTGGTGTATATTATTTTTGTTACTTGACTAGCCATAATAGCCCCTTCTATGAAAGAAGCAAGTGACATAACATCTATATCATCTTTCATTTCTTATTTTTCGACTCCTTCTTTAATAAGAGATTCCATTAGTACTACTGTATTATCATATCCTTTTGCACCTGCAGCATGTAATTCAGGGAAAACATCTGTACTTTCAATTGCAACATTAAGTAAAGGATACCCACCAGCTATTAGCTATTGGGGGATTGTTGACCGTATCTTGGTATACAAGGAAGATAGCGATGATTTTATCTATAACATTTTCTTTATTTTCTATAGCCACATAAAAATGTTTCCATATGATTTCTCCACCTTTATCAAGTGCAGCCAATGCAATTTCTTCTTTGCTTTTAAATCGGCGATAAATAGCGCCTTTAGGCAGAGAAGCAGTGTCCATGATATCTTGAAGGGATGTGCGGAAAATTCCTTGCGTATTGAATAGATACAAAACTACAACATACCTACCCCTGAACTATAATAATTTAGGTCAGAAATAAACTTCTAATTTTGTGAGGAGTTAAGTACTAAAAAGGCTTAATTTTATTTAAGTATTTGTGGTAGTTTAAAGGACTTATCATTGGTTATGATATAATAAAATTCAAGTATACTAAGGGGGATTAATGAGATGATTTTTCAAAGTATGATAACAGCTATTATAGAAAAATTACAAGAGACGGTGAATCCCTATTGGATAATTGTGTTTGGATCAACGGCTGAGAACAGGGAACGAGAAGATAGTGATATTGATATAGCTTATTTAAGTGACACAACTTTAGGGAACTATGAACGTTTTTTATTAGCACAGGAGTTAGCTAACATTGTTCATAGAGATGTTGATTTAGTTGATTTATCCGAAGCTTCTACAGTTTTTCAAGCTCAGATTATACATACAGGAAAGACAATATTTTGTTCAGATGAAAAACGTAAGGTCATTTTTGAAATGAAAACCTTAAAAATGTATTCAAAATTGAACGAAGAAAGACAGATAGTATTTGATGATATAAAGAAAAGAGGTTCTATATATGAAGAATGAGGTTATTTTAAATAAAATTTCTACAATAGAGCGTTGTATAAAAAGAATCCAAGATGTATATGGAAATAACCCTGAAAATTTAGAGGACTTTACAAAACAAGATTCAATAATATTGAACATACAAAGAGCTTGTGAAGCGAGTATTGATTTAGCAATGCATATTGTTGCAGGGAAAAAATTAGGACTACCCCAATCTAGTCGAGAGGCTTTTGATTTATTGGTTACAGCAGGATTACTTAGCGTTGATCTAGCAAATAAGTTAAAAGCAATGGTTGGATTTCGTAATATTGCTGTTCATGATTATCAAAGTGTAAATTTAGATATTGTTCGTCAAATTATTGAAAAACATTTAACTGATTTTAAACTATTTACGAAAGAAGTAATGGGGATATTGGAATTTTAGGCAAAAGAACAGAATAATAGGACTGAGAAAGAAAGTAATTCTATGATTCCCGAACCAGCTATTGAAACAATTACTTAATTTCGTAAGAAGAAACTTTCGTAAGAAGAAACGCAGTCATAAGATGAATTTGTTTATGTTGTAGCGAGGCTTTGCATGAGATGTGTGTAGTTAATAGTAGGAACAATATCCACATACAATTTTATCAACAAATAAGTAAATATTTTTAAAACTAATTTTTATACATATAATGTATACCAAAAACAAAAAAGTTTCCTCACGGAAACTTTTTTGTTTTTGGTAAATTTATAGCGATTAATTAATATACAGTTTTTGAAAAAAATGATGAATCATGTCAAATCATCTTCATTTACACGAACATGAACGTAGTATAAAAATGAAGCATATCCAAAATAATTAAAGGGGCTGGAAAAATGATTAAAAAACTTATTATTGGTTCTATTGCTTTAGGCACAACAATAGGAGTGAGCAAACCTACATTTGCTGCTACAATACATTCTCCATCACAGTTTAAAGAAATTCAAAATGTTCATGTGCAATCCCTACACTCCCCACGGCAGTATTTAGGGCAAACTTCAAGGGAACTTCAAATTAAAAGTAAGGATCCAAAAGTACTAGCTTTTGAACTAGCAAAAGAAGCGCCATTTTATGAAGAAGAATTAGTAGACATATGTTCGGTAATTTTAGATGCAAATGTAGACGTTATATATTGGACAAGTAAGGAATGGGTTAGATTTGAAGAAGGAAATTATGAATTTAAACATGAAATTAAAATTTTTAGAGATAAAGAACGTCAGCAATTAATTACTGCACTAGAATCTTAGAACTTTTACAAAAAAGAAGCTATTTTTAGTATGCTATTCTACCCTCATAGTAGATAGGAAAAAGAAAACACATTAACCTATTTATTGTCGAAAATAAATTGCGATTATAATAGCAATTGTATTCCCAAAAGCAATGTGTCAAATGGATTTTAACATACCTGTAACGGTATTGTTATCAATAAAGTATGCACGGAATTACAAATGGTTGTTTAGAATATTAGAAAAAGTTTAACTGATAAAACCCATTGATCTCAGTATGTCTACATGAGATCAACGGGTTTTTATTATTATGTATTCGAAGATATGGAAAGTATTTTGTGTGTCTATAAAGTTTGGTTTTGAATTTTACGGATGTCTGTATATTACATAAACATTTACAGATGTTTTTGTTATAATTATTTATGAGGTGTATGAAATGAAACACAAAACATTTGGATATGTACGAGTTTCCAGTAAAGATCAAAATGAGGAACGACAAATTCGAAATATGAAAGATTTAGGAATAGAAGATCGAGATATTTTTATCGATAAACAATCTAGTAGAAATATGCAACGCGAAAATTATCAAATGTTAAAACGTCTTGCTCGTACAGGTGATACCATTGTATTTGATTCTTTAACTAGACTAGGAAGAAGCATGAATGATGTCCTCGAGGAATTCAGATACTATGAAAAGCATGAGATTAATTTACAATTTATAAAAGAACCATTCATTAATGTAAATTACACAGGTAAGAGTACAAATGATGTTATTCAAAGTGCTATTCAGAAAGCAACGCTTACCATTTTATCTGCTTTTGCAGAAAAAGAACGGCATGATATTAAACAGCGACAAGCGGAGGGTATTGCTCTAGCTAAAAGGCAAGGTAAACGGTTAGGACGTCCTCCAGTAGAAATTACAGCCGAATTTATTGAAGCCTATAAAGAATGGAAGTCTGGTGGTATTACAGCAGTAGGAGTCATGAAGAAATATGGTATCAAACGTTCTTCGTTTTACAAACTTGCTAAGCAGTATGAAGAAACAAAACATAAAAATCTACTGAATGATTAATGATAATTTAGGAGGTTATTATATGAAACATACAGCAAAAGTAAAAATTGGTGATTGCGTTCAATTTTCTTATCGTAAGAATCCTTCCTTGCAATTAACTGGATATGTGGTAAGAGTTTTAACGAATACCATTGTTGTAGAGGTTTCAGATATGATGGAAGAGGAGTTAATTGATGCTAGACAGGTAGTAAAGCATGGGCGTTATCATAAGATAGCCCGTAAACAAGTAAAAAGTAAAGTTTCATGAAAAACACTCTTAAAGAAATCTAGAAGCAACTTTTCAAATGTCATATACTGTCTTGAATACATTTATGTATTGGCATTTTTGTTCGTATTTTGTATACTAAACGTGAGTTTTCCTTACGTAGGCAATCTTTCAATTTCTATGAAAGCCAACTAATCTGTTAATTATGTATGGTAGCAAATAAGCTCTTATGTCCACAGATATAAGAGCTTATTTGCATATGTATCACTCTTTTATGTACAATGAAAGAAAAACATCATATGAGATGGGGAGAGGAAAACCCATGTCCAACAAACAATTAGTGAATTTACGCATTGATTTTGCTTTTAAACAATTATTTGGCACAAGTGGAAATGAAGATATTCTCATTGCTTTTTTAAATGCGATGTTACAAGAATCTTTAGAATCACCCATTGTTTCGTTACAACTAGAAGATCCACACTTGCACCGAGAACATGAAGAGGATAAATTATCGATTTTAGATATTTCCGCTACATTAGATACAGGAACAAAGGTAAATGTAGAAATACAGCTGAATAACAATCATGACATGATTAAGAGAAGTTTGTATTACTGGGGAAGGCTATATACATCCCAACTACAAAAGGGAATGCCATATAGTTCTCTTCACAAAACCATTACGATTAATTTATTAAACTTTGTAATGTTTCCAGAATATGAAGCATTTCATACAACAGGAATCTTATGGAATCGGCAACAACAAAAGAAGTTAAGTGATGATATTGAAGTTCATATTGTGGAGATTCCAAAACTCATGCAACAGTGGCGGAATGAACAAGTTAATCCCTGGGAAGATTCTTTTGTTCGTTGGTTGTTATTACTTCCAGCGAATGAGGATGAACAATTAACTCAAACATTGGAGGATATTGCGATGAACCAAGACCCTATTTTACAAAAAGCGATGAATAAATGGGAACGTATGAGTCAAGATTCTTCTTTCCGACAAGCGTATGAAGCAAGGGAGAAAGCGTTGATGGATGAAGCCGCAAAGTTTGCTTATGCAGAACAAAAAGGGATTGAAAAAGGGAAAATGCAACTTATTCGTGGTATGCATAAAAACGGAATGCCAATAGAAGATATTGCAAAGTTTACAAATTTACGTATAGAAGAAATACGAAATATTTTACAAGCCTAAATAATTAAAAGTAACAACTACAAATACTTGTAGGTATTATTTTTTAGTGACCGCCACCAGGAAGTATAGTTAATGTTTGAAAAGATTTGAACTACTCCTACTTTCACTTCGTTTTACAAAAAAGAAGGGCCAAGGTTGAAAATAGATAAATCATAATAAAAAACTACAGGTCTGTAATTGATTAAGAACCTGTAGTTTTTTTATGTTTATCCTATTTTATTTTCCATTTTTTTGCGTTTCAATAATAAATTTTGAAACTAATTCTGATAATGCTTCTACTTTTTCTTTTATGTTGTTAGATTGATTTGATACTTCCTCAATTGATGCCGCTTGTGATTGGATTGACTGTACAGTTTGAGTGGTTTCTTTAGCTATTTGTGTTGCAGTTTCAGAAACACTTGATATAGAAGCATTAACTTCTTCTGTACCAGCAGACATTTCTTCTGTTGCTGCAGATACCTCTTGAATTTGGCTAGTGATTTTATTAATAGCCACCATAATAGATGAGAATGCTTGATCTGCTTGATAAGCAGCTTCTTTTCCTTCTGTAGCCTTTTGTTGACCTTTTTGCATGACATTCACCGTATCTTTTGTATCTGTTTGAATCAATTGTATTAAATGATTAATTTCATTTGCGGATTCTTTCGACTTCTCTGCTAAATTCCTTACTTCGGCTGCAACTACTGCAAACCCTTTTCCATTTTCTCCAGCACGCGCAGCTTCAATAGCAGCGTTTAATGCGAGAAGATTGGTTTGTTTGGCAATGTTAGTGATAGGTTCTTCCAGTTAATTTTTCATTAGAGAAGATTTGAATAATTGTACCTACTTTTATTGTATTTCCCACAAATTTCTCCTCCGCACTTAAATATGATAATTACTATTTTGTTGATTATTATAATCATTTGATTTTTTGTCCTAATAGCACCTCTATAAGGGTATTTATTCTTTTATCTTGCACACTATAATAAGTTTCGTATCCCTTTCTATTGCTAGCTAGTATTTTTTGTGATTTCATTACGGCTAGATGTTGAGATGTGGTAGACTGTGGCCTTTCTAAAAAGTCTGCTATTTGATTTACATTGCATGGACCTCTTTTAGTAAGTTCTATTATTATTTTGATTCTTATTGAATGTGATATTGCCTTTAAAAGGGTAGCGTTTTCTTTGTAAATAGACATTTAAATTTTTCTCCCTAACGTGTATTTCTATTGCTGTTTAAATAAAAAATATAAAACTATATATAATGATTAATAACTTTATAAAAATATATTATAGAATGTTAACATTTTTATAAGTGAAATTGTGCTTGCCCTTTATCAAGTAGAGGATGAAAAAGCGTTGGTATTGTAAAGTAAGAGCGAATTTTAATAATTACTTCAAGGTATTTACTGATTCCTTTTCTATAAATAAAGAGAGGTCTTAAACCTTAAAGAACTTTTAATTTAACACCTATAAAATATGGTTATAAAACAAAATCCAACTATAAGGATAATGGATATTGTAATAAATTGATTGTAGTATCTTTGCAATTATTGTATTTATTTGAGGGGAATAGTCTTTTTTGTTTTCTTATGTAAATTACGTGAATCACCAACGGTTTATTTGGTAAACATGGGATGAAATATAGCTGTTTGATTGCAATTTCATCCTGGAATTGAAGTTTCTTAATGGATTAGACGATTGCTTTCAAAGATGAAAAGCCCATGTCAATGAAGGTATTGAAGAAATATATTTCTTATCATCTTGAGGAGAATGTTGCAGAAACATTTTATAAATTTGCTCTCATTGAATTTTAAACATACAGGTAGAAAAACAAATAAAAGGGTTACTTTATAAAGGTGCTCAACAAAAATAAACGTTTATAAAATTATTTATATCACCTTTATAAATTTGATATTTCAATGTTTCATGAATATGGACCCATCGTTTGTAAAGGTATACCTTTACAAACGTAGGGGTGTAATAAAATTTCGTGGGATTTAATTTATAATTTAATTAGAATGAAAGAACAAAAGTATCCTTTATAAAAGAGATGAGCAAATTGATCTATTATAAAAGTTCATTAGTTTTAGATAAATTAAGATTCAATTGTTTGAAAAAGGTTTTGTAAGTAGTTGGTTTATTTGGCAGGATTATTAGATATCAAATCAATTATATATTTTATGACTAAAAATAAATTTTTAACTAATTTTTCAAGTTAATATTTTAATAGGTTTCGTTTTGGAAATATTTCAATGGTATTTTCTTTATATAATGGAATAGGGGACGAGAGGAATACCAAAATAATTTTTACTACTACTGAAAAAGAACTTGTAGCAATTTATACAAGTTCTTTTTGGTGTTCAGATTTAGTATGAATAATCAGTTTACATAACTATATATCAGAAATTTATATAGTGATTGATATATAAAGAGTAAATTTAGGCAAATTGAATAATTTTTTTGGTTAGTTCTTTTAATTCATTCTTATCATCTCTAGATAGTAATTCTGCTGGGCTTTTTACGTAGTGAAAAGCTTTCCAAACCTGCTCGCCAAATCCATCTACAATACTACTTTTACCTGAAACGGTTGCTGCTACCTCTTCAGTTCCTTGTATATTGAGATCACACCAAATTGGTAATTTACAATTTCGAAGCGTTAACCCCTTTTTCATGTCAAAATAATCTTTACATTGATCAGGAAAGGAAAAATAAACATGTTCTAAAATACGATTTTCTTGCTCAAGATATTCCTCTAAAGCTTTATCAGGTAAGTAATTTTCCATTTCTCGCTTATTTAGGATATGTAATATATAACCATGACTTTCACAAATACGTTTAATTTTATTAATGTATCTTTCTTTTGATGGGGTGTTATATGTACTAGGAGGAGAAATAATATCACTATCTATTATACAAATGGTCCTATGTTTTCCATTTATACTTTGGGCAACTTTTGATAAATCACTTCCCCCACCATGTACAAACTCAATCCATAATTTATTCGATCTGCTTTCTCCTAAAAGTTCTAAACATTTCTCTATAAAAAGTCTATCGGATTCTACATTTTCTAAAACTATTTTTAATGGTTGTCCTAGAAAATCCCATACAGTATCTATAGTTATTAACTCATATCTAATCCCATTTAAAATAACAGTATACCTATGACCATTTAAATATTTAAACACTTGTACTCCTGAAATTGTACCAATTTGGCTTTCAATAAGAGTATTTAATTCTTCTACACTTGAATATACCTGAACTATTGTCTTATCTTCATGTTGTTTTGATTTATAAAGAGTATTTTGTACTACCTGTTTTGTTATATAGTCTCTATAGCTTTCTAAAGCAGTTGTTTCGAAAAGTGTTAAATCGTCTTTATCATCAATAAACCATTCATGCTTTCCTGATTCAAAGTAACAAAAAAGGAACTTTATAATTTGTTTTACTCTTTCATCACCTATTTTTGACATTAATTCATTTGGAAGGTTTATCACCATGGTATTTTGCTGCCTCCCTGTTTCTCATGTAAAGAACTCCTAAGTTTTAAGACTTCATTGTAATCTTCTTCAAAAAATCCCTCTGGCCAGTTAGATATATTTCCAAATTCATCGATTTTCAATTTTCTTATTATATTATGATTTTTGCTTTTTAATTTTTCTGTATAATAAATTGCAACTTCTTCAGGATTAATTTTTCCTTCTACTATATATCTTCTCAATCTTATAATCATATGTTCACTGTGTGTCTCAACTAAAAATTTGTTTTTAAAACCATAATTTTCCCTAGTTCCTTCAATAAATAGGTCAATTAGGCAAGCTTGAGCAGAGGGATGTAAATGTAATTCTGGTTGTTCTATTATATGTAATTTTGCTAAACTACGCTTGGCATCATAGGATGTTTTAGACTGGTGTAAAAAAGTTTGTACAACAATAGGAATTAATTGAGATAGGCCGTGTCCAACATCGATTAAATTGTTTTTTTGACCAGTTATTTCATCCGTTACCATCAGCCGAAATAAATCAGTTCTGCCGCCATATTCACTTCCTATTAAATCTTCGACATCTATTCTATGGTTTAAATTTTTACTCAGCCAATTTGATACCTGATTAATTAATTGCTTTCCTTTCCTTATATCCTGTCCAAGGATGGCAGGAGCAAACTCTCCGTCATGTCCAACATAGTTAACAGCATTTTCTCTATATCTATAAGAACGTTCAGGGGTTTTTCTAAATGGACCAATATAAAAAATATTACTTGCATAAAAGTTTAGATATCGTATTAATTCCATAAACAAATAGCGGAAAGCCATAACTTGTTCATCGTCATCATCTTTAACATCTAAAGGTAATATTTTGAAATCTGGAATGAATTTATCAAATACAAACTTTTCTGCTTTGATTTTAAAGCTAGTTTGAATTATTCCTTTCACTTCATAAGACTCTGAATCTCCTATTAAATTTAAAGAGAATACTTCACCATGGTTTATATCTATATCGGAAAGGATAAATTTTTTGATTTTTAATACTCCGTATTCGTCCTGTAAAATACAAACATTAAGTTTAAATTTTTCTAAACCAGAAAAAAACCTTAAAAACCTGTTGCGTACATATGGAGAAAAACGATTAAGTTCTTTACGATCAATAATTAATTCAAACTCTATGGATTCATTTCGGTCATGCTCAAATACCACATCTTCAAAGTTTCCATAATCTATTGTTTTTCCATATAATAACAAAGGTGCCATAGAGTCATCTAGAAATGTTTGTTTTAGTACTAATGGAAACCGCATAATACTACTTTTTCCAGAGCTATTTTGTCCTATTATAAATGTTAAAGGTTTTAGTTCTATTTCCTCACTATCAATAAAACCCTTTATACGTTTTAATCTGAAACGTTCCATTCAAAGTTCCCCCTTATACATTGATTAGAAAAAGACTAGTAGTAAATTCATTCCAATTATATCTTAAACAGACCTTAATTTTATACAATTTTTCAATATGTAATTTATAAAATTAATATATACGAGAATTTAATTCATTTTTGTTTTGAGGAGGAATCAATTTCTTGATTTGATGGTGGTGTAAATGCAACCCTTAATTGAATTTTTAAAATAGCCAAAGCCCCCATTACTCATATACGATAAAGTATCTATGAAAGTAGGTGCTTTTTTCTTTGTTATATAGAAATTATACATTAATTCATATTTGGAATACTTTAAAAAGAAAAGGTGATGACGGAAGTAGAGACGGTTTGATATCCTCATGATTAATAGTTACGTTTAACTATATGTACATTACAAATATAAATATTATTCTTAAATATAGATAAATATCTTTCTGCAAGACTGCAACATTCTTCTTTACTTACCCATGTATACATTTTTACGTATTTATTATGGTATCAAAGTTGATTTAAAACGGTTTATATAAAATCAATAAATGAGATTTTTAGAGGAAGGGCAGATCTTTATTTATTGATTCACATAATTTTCAAACATTAAAACTCTAGACGTTAATATTTGTTATATAATGGAATCAATATGGTTTCCCCGTTATGAATAATGAGATAATTTATGTGTTCCGTGTATTCGTTTTAAAGCAAAAAGAACTTGTAGTGATTTCTACAAGTTCTTTTTGTTTTTCTTATTGTATTAGAAAAAAGCCCTTTAAATATAGCAGAAACAATAATAAAGTATTTATTTCTTGTTTGCTATGTAAAATGATAATAAGTGGGTTTAATATTAAAGATGAAATATTTTATAGAAATGAGATGAAGTCGAATGAGTGAAACAAGTATACATATTGAACTTGAACAAAAACCTGAAACCAAGGAGGAGACTTCTTATATTAGGCCATTACAAAGTGCAAATGTTTTGTTTAAGTTTATGAATAGAATAGAATTTCTTAAAGATATTTTATTGAAAAAGGCTATTTTACCTCGATATTACGAAGAAAAAATAGGTTACTTGGAAATTGAAGAATTGGAAAAAATTGCATTTCCTATGAGCTGTTTTTGCGATATTCATTTAAACAAACTTGTACCACATATGGTGAATTACGGTTCGTATGGGATTGGTTTGAGTAAAGAGTGGGGTATAAGACAGGGAATTCAGCCAATCCATTATATTAATAAACACTCAAATTTACGTAAAGATTTTAGTATTATTCTTAGTAAAGCCATTAATGATTCACCAGAAAAAAGTGATGAAAACAATGATTATAATAATTATTTGTTACATGATTTATTGTATATGAAGCCTCTTGATGGAGAAATGCCAACAAATAATCACCGAGAAATAGCTATAAGGAATTTTCATGATGAAAAAGAATGGAGATATATACCTAATATTGAGCAGGTAGAAACAGAATTACCTTTAATTATTAGTCAAGAGCAGATGAACCCAAAAAGTTATTTTACTTATTCACAAGCTATTGCCCAATGTCCTGATTTATGGTTGAATTTTGAATTTGAGCACATTAAACATATTATTGTTAGCAAAGAGAGCGAGAGAAGTGAACTTATAGAGTTTGTCGTCCAAAACAATATTGGTGAAACTTACGAGCAATACATATTATTCTCTAAAATAATTGTTTTTGATGAATTAAGAGAGGACTGGTAAAAATGTTTGCTAATTTTAACAAAGCTTTATTAAACAATAATCAAAAGGATACAAAAATACCGAAAGAAGTATTGGGTTCATTAAACGAGAAACTTCCTAATGACTTAGTTTATGTTGAAATAGAAGATAGGAAAGGTGTAGTTGCACTAACATCAAATAGTTCATCTATGGAATTTGGTGGACTTAGTTTCGATTTAAACAATGATGTATTTGCAGAGTTCAAACCTTCAAATGTTAAAGAAGTTTTGGAGTTTCTATATAGAACTCAGCGTAAATATACAATTAGTAAAGACGCTAATGAGTATATAACTATAAATGGTAATAAGTTTAAAATAGATGAAGTAATTAAAGATCCTTTCAAAGAAAATGAAATAGGGAAATATGACATAACTATTTATCCGCAACCTTTTCCAGAGCCATTTAAGCTGTCTTTTGAAGGAAAAGGAGTAAAGAAAGATATTACTTTCAAAAGACAACCTTTTGCTGATATGCACAAAGTACTATTTAAAAATATTGATAATGAAACTTTCAGTATTTCTTATGTTTTAGATGAGAGAGAGAAACATCTAAAATTCAATTTTAGTCTAAATCTTGAAAATACAAAAACAGTTGAGGAAACAGTTGAAGCACTAAAATTATATTATGCATTCGTTTCAGGTGATATTAAACTTAATGGGTCTGAACTTAATGAATATGCGATTAAAGAAACAGAGAAAACCTCTGTTTTGGAGACGATAAAGTTTTGGGAAAAAGTTTTGGAGTTACAAAGGAGATTGAGGGTTACTTTTATCCCTAAGTCAAAACTTGAAATAGAAGATATAGTATTGATTGAAAAGTTGTACCGGACTTTAATTGAAGAAAAACCCTATAAAGAATATATAAATATCAGTGAATTAACTTTGACAGGTACTAATGATGTTGAGAAGTTATTAGGGCAGAGTGGTTTATCTATGTCATTTCATCAACATGATAATGTTAAAGTATTTGGGGTTAATTTAGACTTGTATAGCATTATCTGTTACTTTGATTTTAAAGTGACTGATATAAAATCTTCGGAAATAAATAAAGCTGATGTTAGTAAAAGTATTTTGGTGGTTGAACCAGTAGAAGGAAGAAAAACTTATCAATCATCTATTCATTTTTCTACTGAGCAAGAGCTTAAAGATTATGAATTGAATAATACCGAATTACAATATGCTGAAGAAATAATAATCAATTAAATTATAAAAAAATTTTATTAAAAAAAAGCATCATTGGGAGATAAACAATAGTAATTGTAACTTCTTTAACAACCAGGTACGATTATACAATAACACTACAGAAACGACTATATTGTTTTATATTTAAGTATAATGAAGAGTTCACATCAAAAATTAAATGAATTTAGTATAGCCCCGTTTTAAAAATCAGAACGGGGTTATACGTGCTTTAGATTTTTAAGATAATCGGATTCATTTTCCAAGTAACATTTCTGGTACGCTATTAAAAGGTACACCTTTTAGAACGTATTTAATATTTGTAAATTGAAAAATGAGTTTTACAAAACATACAAAATGTTAAACTCATAAGAACCAGCGATATCATATAATTTTCTTTGGTATTAATGGTTTTTTTCGCTATAAAATGAAAAGAATAAGATTATCAGCTTTACAAAATAAGTTTATAGTTAAGGTAAGTTTTATATAAAATAATTCTCTTTATTTCTCAATTGATATTAGAATATTCGCATTATGTATTTTTTGTACTTTTATTGCATAAATCATTAATCTAATCTCATAATGTATTGAAAAAACAAAGACATTAAAATTAAATATTAATAAAAATACAAAACGTAAAAAATATGTAGAATACTGTCTAATTTATTATATTTTCTCCTCTTTATATAACAATTAATCTATTAGGTGATAAGAATAAAATCTTACAATAGATTATAGGGGGAGAAATTTATGAAGAAAATTTTAGTTGGTGCAATAACAATAGGAGTTATACTAGGATCTGGTAGTAGTTTTGCTGCTGCAGATGAACTTGATAGCATTTCTAAAAATGAAAATACAATTCAATCAATATCTGCTTCAACCACAAAATCAATAACTACGAATCAATTTAATAAAATTTATGCAGCCATGAAAAAATATGAAGGCACACCATATAAATATGGTGGGAATAGTCCTAAAACTGGATTTGATTGTTCGGGGTTAATGCAATGGGGATATGGGACACAAGGGATTAAATTGCCACGTACAGCACAAGATCAATATAATAAAACTACACGTATCGCTAGAAGTGCTCTCCAACCAGGAGATTTAGTTTTCTTTAAAGGAACAGTTTCAGGCAAGTCAGGTATCACTCACGTTGGTATGTATATTGGCAACAACAAGTTTTATAATGCTAGTAATTCTGGAGTTGGTGAAGCTAGTTTAAATAGTTCTTATTGGAGTAAATATATTGCAGGATACGGTCGAGTTAAATAAAAATATAAGATTTAATAAAAAGAACTGAAGTTCATTTTGACTTCAGTTCTTTTTGATAATCATTTGCTTTAAACTATCAATCTTCAATAATTTATTAAATTTTTCATCTCAGAGTGGAGAAAAATTATAAGACAAGAGAAGCAATAAAATAAAATTGGTGTATCTGTATGAATAGTTCTTTACAAAGGAAAAAAGTTAAAATCGCTTCAATATGCCATATAAGAAAGTAAAAGCTGCTTCACAAAAAAAGCCCTTTCCATTGCTACAAAGCAATAGAAAGGGGGAAGTATGATGAGTGATCGTATTGGTGAAGGGTATAAATAATGATATGCTTTCAAAAATATTTTAGCATGTTCATAAAAGAAATGAAGGAGGAAATTTAACTTGATGAAAACCTATAGAATACTTTGTAAAATTAGTTTTTTGCAGTCTTCTTTAAGGGTTTCGTTTTTTTTATGTCAGCTACTGTTTTAACTACTTTACTAACAGTATTTTAATAAAGAAATTTCTTCCTAAATGAGACCCTGTTGTCCCTTCATCAATCTTATTGTTGAGATAAGAGAATTCTTTCCTTCATTTTTAAAATGATTTCATCAGAATTAATTTTTTTGGCTGATGGAACTCCTAAAATAGCAGAAGCCCCCTCACTGGCATATACTTCTTCTCCATTTTCGTGAGAAACAATAAATAACCCTTGTCCTTCAAATTCAATATATATAATTTTTTTAATTTGTTTTACATTTGTTTGTATAGACCTATAGATTTCATATAAATCTTTACTACGTTTTTCTCCCCCCATACGTATAGGCTCTTGTTCATTTGTAAAAATTAATCCCTCTGGATTGTTTCTATTTAAAATAAACCATAATTTTTCATCTGTGGGCAATAAATATTCAGATAGCTTTTTGGAGTCATTATTTATAATGTTTTGTTGTTGTATTTCATAAACATGGAAAAAAAATGTGGATATTTCTAAAGTTGAATTAGACGTAAAATTATGATTTTGATAAAGTTGCTTGCCGTCTTTTAATAGAGCACTTTTACTATTTTGATAATCTTTTAGTGCTATCTTTTCAGGTGACTCTTTAGAATTATCTGTTGCTTGAGCAATTTTATTCATACTTATTAATGCAATACTTAAAAATACGCCTAAAATTATAGTTCTCGTTATTTTTTTCATAAACTTATTTTCCTCCTTATTTTCATTTAATATCCTCTACTAATACCTTGAACTGTTTCATTCCACCAAAATCTATCGTTATTTTTAAATGATTCAAAGTTATGTTGATAATGATCTCCATACCAAGGATCCATATAGGTAATATAGTTCATATTATTCATACCTTTAAAATAACCATCTAACACAAGAAAATGACCAATATTCCCTCCGTTTTTCCAATTAATTAGTGTAATCATTGGTTTATTGCTATTAATTTGGCTTCTAAACTCATCATAAGAAAGAGTTCCTCTATTAATTGTTGAAGTTAAACCAAAATAAATAAGGCCATTTTGTATTTCTCTAGAAGTAGCTGGATAATTGTATAAGCCTCCCTTTACATATCCTACAAATTGCTGTTGTGTAGTTGGTTGCCCAAAATAGTTTAAAACAGATACTGAAGTACCTGCCCAACACCAATTAGACTGCTGTTGTTTAATGTTAGGAACATTTAGTTTAATAGTTGTTGTAGAATTAGGTGGATTTCCATTTATAAATGCCGAAGCAACATATGCTTTTTTCCCGTTTTTAAAAAAATAAAACCAGCGATTATCTATACTTCCAGTCCAATAATCTTTTAAACCCTCTCCATATTCCCAACCATTGAAGTAAACGGTTTGATTTCCTTGAAGAACATCTATTATATTTCCAGTCGAATCTTTATTATCGCGCACATTTACCCCGATAGGAGCAGTTACACCTGAAAATTCAACTTCTTCGGCAAACACATCATTGACATTAGTAAAATTCCACAGAGATAAAATAAATACAACTATAATTAAAATTCTTTGTGCAAGCTTCATCTTCTCACATCCTCATATGATATGTTGAAAAAACTATTAAAACGAAAAATTAAGTTACTTAACTTTTTAAAATTTCAAGTACACACTACTTTTTTATAACCCATGATGTAACGCCCCTTTCATTTTATTTCTATACTATTTTAATTTATTCTAATATCCACATAATTCCTCTTGAAATTCTAATATGTAAAAAATATGACACAATTAAAATTTGGTTCTCGAATGCTCCCTAGCTAGCAAATAGGAGCATAAAATGTGAGACAGGTAGTCAAATATGGCTGTTATAAGAAAATAGTAGATAGAAAAGGAATCAATCAATAATAAATCATAAAAATACCCCTAGAGAAATCGCAGGCGTTTTTTATAGATGAAGTCTTCAAAAACATACCTTTAACTCATTTTTTAGAAATCTACCTTCCGTTCATTAGTTCCAATATTCTGAGTTTGTTTTAGAAATAGACACCACTTTATTTATATAAATATGCAATTATTCATATTTATATAAATATTTTAAAAGTAATTGTATATTTAAGTTTGTAATTATACTTTTTATTTGACTTATATTGAAGGGGGAAGATGTATGAAAAAAACTGTTATTACATTACTTGCTGCAGGAACAATGTTAGGTGCGCCTTTTTCAACTGCATTTGCAGAAGAACAAGCATCCCAAAAAGAAGTAATGGATAAAATGGAAGTGCAACAAAAGAATTGGAATGAGGAACAAGGAAGTCCATCATTTCTTTCAGGTGAATTATCTGATAAAAAGGTAGAAACTCAAAAAGCAGTGAAAGAGTTTCTTGAAGAAAATAAAGAACTATTTAAGGTAAATCCACAAACGGATCTGACACTGAAAGAAGTGAAATCGGATGATTTAGGTATGAAACATTATGTTTATACAAGGTCTGTAAATAAGGTGCCTGTTGATGGTGCACAATTCATTGTTCATACAGATAAAGAGGGCAAGGTAAAAACAGTAAATGGAGATGTTCATCCGGCTGCTGCAGAAAGTTTAAAAGGTGATACAGAAGCAAAGATTACAAAAGAAACAGCGCTTTCAAATGCTTGGAAACATATTAAACTTACAAAAAATGATACATTAGTAAAAGTAGATGGAAACACATTAGACCAGGTAAAAGAAAACTTAGATTCTACAAATGAAAAAGCGGACTTAGTTGTATATGAAAAAGACGGAAAGTATTATCTAACGTTTAAAGTGCAACTGCAATTTATTAAACCTTATGGAGCTAACTGGCAAATTTATGTGAATGCAGAAGATGGATCAATCATAGATTCATATAATGCAGTTACAGACGCAGATAGCGCTCAAAAAGGATATGGATATGGAGTATTAGGGGATCGAAAAGAACTGAATACAACATTTGATAGTGTACAGAAAAAATACTATTTAAAAGACACAACAAAGCCTATGAATGGAGGCTATATTGAAACATTTACGGTAAATCATAGTGATGCAGATTATCCAGTTAACTATCGTCTACTGGATAATGATAATGCTTGGATAAATAAAGATCAAGGACCTGCGGTCGATGCTCATTATAATGCTGGAAAAGTCTATGACTACTATAAAAATATTCACAATCGTAACAGTTTTGATGGAAAAGGAAAAACAATTCGCTCTGGTGTAAATTATGGAGTAAATGTAAATAATGCATTTTGGAATGGGCAGCAAATGGTTTATGGAGATGGTGATGGGCGCATATTCTCTCCACTTTCAGGTTCCCTTGATGTTGTTGCGCATGAATTAACTCACGCTGTGACACAGTATTCAGCTGATCTTCGTTATGTAAATCAATCAGGTGCATTAAATGAATCTTTCTCTGATGTATTTGGATATTTTGTTGATCCAACAAATTGGGATTTAGGAGAAGCTGTATATACGCCTGGTATTTCTGGAGATGCACTTCGCAGTTTATCAAATCCTGAAAAATATGGCCAACCTTCTCATATGAGGGATTATCAATACCTTCCTGCAACTGAAGAAGGCGATAACGGTGGGGTACATATTAATAGTGGTATTCCGAATAAGGCTGCATATCTGACAATCAATGCTATTGGTAAAGAGAAAGCAGAAAAGATCTATTATCGCGCGTTAACAACATATTTAACACCAACAAGTGATTTTAAACAAGCTCGTACAGCTTTATTACAATCCGCAGCTGATTATGATGGCTATGGTAGTGCAACCTATAAAGCAGTAGAAAATGCTTGGAATCAAGTGGGCGTAAAGTAAATTAAAATTCGTTTATAATATTTTTATGTTTTTAACATTTAAATCATAAAAGGACCTATGTCTTGTTAATACAAGTAGGTCCTTTTATTGTATTAATTATATTTATTAAATGTTATAATATGTGTAAACGATAAATGGAGGTTATTATGAATCTTTCATCAAGTGTAAGCAATCAGGTACTAGATCAAACAATGATTTTGGTTGGACTGGAATCCAATTTAGCAATGATAGAATTTAATTTAGATACAGAGGTAATTTGGGTAAATGATCATTTTGCACAAGCTTTAGGTTATACAATCAGTGAAATGAAGAACATGGTACATAAACAATTTTGTCCCCATAGTTTTATAAATAGTAGAGAATATAATCAGTTATGGGAGAATTTAAAAAAGGGAATTAAGTTTCAAAAGAAAATTCAAAGAGTTGGTAAAAAAGGCGATTTAACTTGGTTTGAGGCTACCTATATTCCAATTAAAAATGAACAAGGGGTAGTAGATGCTGTACTAAAAATTGCAACGGATATTACAAATCGTGAAAATCAAACAAGAGAAGTTGTTTCACATTTAAAGAATTTATCTATAGATTTAGGAAGTAAAGTCGACATTAATTCTAAGGAAAATATGAAAGCTCTACAATCTTTAAAAGAACAGATTAACTTAGTAAGTGAAATTGCTCAAATGATTAAGGAAATTTCTTCCCAAACTAATATTTTATCTTTAAATGCAGCAATTGAAGCGGCAAGAGTAGGAGAACATGGACGTGGATTTGCAGTAGTAGCAGAAGAGGTAAGAAGATTGGCAAGTAATGTTGATGGTGCAATAAAAAAAATAAATTTAAATGTAGAGAGTATCACAAATGGTGTAACCATTGTTAGGAATGTGACTGAAAAATTACAAAGAGAAGTGATTAATAATCAAATTGAAATTAGTAATACTATGGAAAAGTTCGAAAATATTGTGGGGTGAATATAAGCATAAAGAACTATCTTTTGAAGTTAAGCTATAAATTATACATAAAAAAGAAAGGCATGTCTTACATGCCTTTCAAGTGATTACTATTTTCTAAAGAGGGATGAAAGCTTAGGTATATAATGGCTAAATAATTTTTTTGCATATTTTGTTGGTAATAGAGCATGATATTACCAAATTCAACGGAGGTGTTTAAAAAATGCAAATTCGCGAAAATAATAATTCAAACGAAATTTTAATAGCAGCTGCAGCAAGTGCAATTGAACAAATGAAATATGAAATTGCTCAGGAGTTTGGTGTTACACTTGGACCGGATTCAACAGCAAGAGCAAATGGTTCAGTAGGTGGAGAAATTACAAAACGTTTAGTTCGTATGGCGCAAGAGCAGTTATCTGGTCAATATAAAATTCACTAAAGTTAAAGGTATATCCCATTCAAGGGATATACCTTTTTAATTTGCTTTTAAAGAGGGCTGTTCAATTTTTTATTGTTGGTTTAGTTTAGATACTGCAAATTTAGCTGTGAAATTCATTTTCTTCATGTAAGAAGAATTTACTCCTGCTTGAAATTGAACGGAAATATTACCATCTTTTTGTGCTTTGAAGACGCGACCGTATGGTGAATTAGCATTGTATGTGCCAATTACTTGATTATCTGCATCAAAGACTGTATAAGAAATTGGGAACCCTGAATTTTGTACAAAGACTGTAAGCTCTTCCCCTTTATTAAGATTAAATGATTCTTTTTGAGAAACTTCATAGGAACTCATAGAGTAATATTTTGTAACTTCTTGAATATCTAAATTTGTAGTTGCCGCACTCGCTTTAGGTGCCTCTGCTCCTGGTAAGTTCATACCTGATAGTACTGCAATTCCTAATGCCCCTGCTAAAATAACTTTTTTCATAATGCTAGTTCCTCCTTTAATATACTGTGAGATTTGAAACCGGAGTGAAAATATCACTCCTTGAAACCATTATAGTTACAACGAGAATGATTTTCAATGAGATTTGATATGTAATTCTGCATACATAAGGTGTCGATATAGGGTAATCTATCCGAAGTTTAAAGTATTCTTAAAGAAGGAGAGGACAATTTTTCAAAACTATGAATGAGATGGTGGCTGGTTTTTATATACGTTGGTTCTATAAGTAAATATTTTGTTGTTTTCTATCGTGCATTGTATATAATGTAAATAAACACTCAAATGTTGATAAAGTTGTATAATATGGAATTATTAAACAAAATTAAATGATTATATGCTATAATAAAGCTGCAATAAGGTTCAACATCCTAATCTTATTGTGTATATTTAACCTATGTATGTCGTTTGTATAAAAAATAAGAAGTCTCTCAAAAAGAGGCTTCTTATTTTTTTGATAGAGGGGGAATACGGATGATGGATTATTATCAAATTTTTTTATTTACGATGGCATGTATTGCCTTGTTTTTTTATATACTACATGCTGGGAAACCAACAAAAAGAAATAAATGGAAATTTATTGGTGTAATATTTTTATTTTTCCTTTTAAATTATTTATTTCTTAAATTCCTATAGGTAAATGTAAGAGGAAATATGTTTGTTGCTCTAAAATTACAGTAAGAAGAACTTTTAAGACAAAAGAGAGCTACAGGAAAAAGTCCAATAACTGTCATAATTTTTGTGCGAGTTTAATAAATTGATATGCGATAATTTAACTATAGGGTTATTTGAATGTGATAAAGGTAAATGAATAATTGAGTATGAAATTATAAGGTTTTGTATTCAATTGTTAATTTTAGTTATACGTGTTTAGCCTTCACTTACATTCATGCTCTTAATATAGTAAGAAATTCAATAGGAGGGGACTAGTAGTATGAATAAAAAAATTTTAGGGCAGTTTAGAAAAATGGCTACAAATAAAAAAGGATTAAGTGCTGCTGCAGTAGCAGTGGGAATTATGAGTACAACTCTTATTCCTCAAAATGCCTATGCACATGGGTTTGTTGAAAAGCCAGGTAGCCGTGCAGCTTTATGCAGTCAAAATTATGGGGCGCTAAATTCAAATTGTGGAAATATAATGTATGAACCACAAAGTTTAGAAGCTCCTAAAGGATTCCCACAGGGTGGACCAGCAGACGGGAAAATTGCTTCAGCAGGAGGCCTGTTTGGTGGGATTCTTGATCAACAAACAGCTGATCGATGGTTTAAGAATACGATTAAAGGCGGAGAAAACACCTTTACTTGGAAATACACAGCTCCTCATTCAACAAGTCAATGGCACTATTACATCACGAAAAAGGGATGGAATCCAAATAAACCTTTAACAAGAGCAGATTTTGAGCCAATTGGTACTGTAAAACACGATGGTTCTAAAGCATCTAATAATTTATCACATAAAATCAATGTACCAACTGATCGCAGTGGGTACCATGTTATTTTAGCTGTTTGGGATGTAGCTGATACTGTAAACGCTTTCTATAATGTAATCGATGTGAATCTAATAAATGATGAAAAACCAGATACAGAAGCACCAGCTCAGCCATCTGGACTACAAGTAGTAAAAACTACCTCAAATAGTGTAGAACTTAATTGGAAACCCGCAACAGACAATGTAGGAGTGAAAGAATATCAAGTGCTACGTAATGGAGAACTAATTAATACTGTAGTCGGTACAAGTGTAATTGATAAAAAATTAAACCCAAACACAGAATATACGTATACAGTAAGAGCAGTAGATGCTGCAGGAAATATATCTGAGAAAAGTGAAGCATTAGTTATTAAAACAACAGAGGAAAAACCAGATACAGAAGCACCAACTCAACCTAAAGGATTACACAGTATGGGAACTACTACGAGTAGTATTGATTTAATGTGGAGTCCATCGGAGGATAATGTAGATGTGAGCCATTATATTGTATACAGAGAAGTTGGAGGGGCCATGAAAGAAATAGGTACTGCTAATACAACTTCATTTATGGACAAAGATTTGCAAGCGAATACAGTATATAAGTATGTAGTATCTGCTGTCGATACATCTGGTAATGAATCAATGAAAAGTGATGCCATCACAGTTACAACAAAAGGACAAGAAAACTCTTATGAACAATGGAATGCGCGTAAAGCGATAGGTGCGTGGATTGAAATGTGACGGATATAGAGACAGGTGAAAAAACAAAAAGTCGCACCTTATATAGGTGTGTGTGGATTGAAATCTTAAAGAATACTATGAAATTGAAAGAAGTACTGTCGCACCTTATATAGGTGCGTGAATTGAGATCGCTAGTGCTAAACGTCTAAAGGAATTGTATGGGAGTCACACCTTTAGTAGGTGTTTGGATTGAAATTGATAAGACACTTGATAGTATTTTATTAAGCCTTAACGCATTACCCATATACTATTTGACTAACGTCCTTCATAATCTTGAGGGAAAAGGATTCTTTTGGTAATGCGTTAACTTTAATTAAAACCTTCTTGAAATGTATAACAATATTATATAATATATAGGTATATTGTTAGTTTATTTGATTCCGTTTATTCCCACACCTTATGTGTTGTGGTTGAGTTGTAGAAGCAAGTTGCGTCTTGTTTCAATTGTGAAAGGGCTTCTTTGAGCCGATTAGTGTATATATAGCTTATTTTGCTATACACATTTTTAATCGACTTGAAGAAGCCCTTTTTGTGTTGTTTTCAGGTTTGCAGGCGGGGTTATTTTTGATTTATAAAATAACAAATTAAAAAGTAGAGGAGATAAAAAATGAAAAACGATTGTAGACACTTAAGACTAATACCAACAGTAGAGGAACATAAAAAACGAATGGAAAAAAACCGGAAGTCATATGCTGCATCAGCAATGTTAATCGAATCCAGATCGAGAATTAATCAATTGCGAGGTTGTTTAGAGGCAGAAATCATATTACCTGATGGTAAAATGCAATATTTTAAACCAAACGCCATTCATGAAAAGGAAGCCATTCAAGAAATTGCATTATTTATTGAAGGCGTACAGGAAGCAAAAGGAGGCTATGTTATCTTATGGCGCTTTGTCGGGCAACAAAGTTTTTTCCAGGGTACAAAGGTCGTAGCTGAACCGAAGTTTCGTAAAATTATGCGTAAGCTGAAAGATTATTTTTTTGACTACGAGGAAGTTGTTTATGAGACTGAAAAATAAGGAAGATAGAGGGATAGATATGAAAAAAGATAACATTTGGACAGTATTAGATGATCCAAAAGAGCAGGAAACAAGAGGGCCATCTCAAGAACCGGATGATATATTCGCTGGTGTGGATGAACTACCGGAGATTACAGATGAAGAACTACCATTCTAATTATGTCGAGGTAGTGTATAGAGGGTAAAAGGAAGAACTAAGTAATGTATATACTTGGATCTTCCTTTTTTTATTATAAAAAAAGAACTTGGAGGAAAATATAATGAGAATCGGAAATGATTTAGCGGCTGGATTTTATCCAACACCACTAACAGAAGGGAAACATTTAGTACAATTATTACAAATGGAATCACAGCGAGCTTATGCTTGCTTTGACCCGTGTTGTGGAGAAGGTACAATTTTACGAAGTTTTGCAGATGAGGTGAAACAAGTTGGTATACAACTTGATACATATGGTGTGGAATTAGATGCAACTCGATATTACAAAGCAAAAGAGCAATTAGATGTAGTGGTACGCTCGAGCTTTGAAAGCATGATGATTAGTCATGACTATTTTCCACTAATCTTTTTAAATCCACCTTATAATACGGAGCTTCGTATAGATAATGAAAAATCAGAGGAAATGGAGTTCAACTTCCTAAAACGTGCTCACCATTATTTAGCAGAAGGTGGGATTATGGTATATGTAATTCTATATGACAGATTTGCTAGAGACGATATCAGTTATTTCTTGGCTAAGAATTATGAGGAAATAGGCTTAATGCGTTTTGGTGATGAAAATAAGGAGTTCGATGCATTTAAACAGTGTGTCTTCATCGGTCGTAAGCGTGAAGCTATGAAAAATGATACATACTTTAACGATCGGTTCGCTAATTTTTGTGAAAATATGTCAGACCTTATTTTCGTCAAAAAAAATGTGAATACATTAGCAGAAATGGTGAATCGTAAAAGTTGGATTATACCTGAATTGCATCATCAGAAAAAAATCATTTTTACATCAAGAGTGGATTATAAAAGTGCTTATGAAGGAGTAGGGAAATCGGAAGGTATCTCGTCGCTCAAAAAGCGTTTAAATAGAGGGAATGGTTACTCACTACAAGGCGAGAAAACAGCTGCAGAGAGAGCAAAGATGCCAATTGCTTCTGGACAATTAGGACTATTGCTGATAACAGGTGTGGCAGATGGTTTGCTTGGTGAAGGTGATACACTCCATGCAGTTCGTGGATCTGAAAATGTGTATTATGAACATTCATTTGAGCAATTAGAAAAAACAACAAAAGAAGTTGTTTTACAAAAACGTCGCGCTAAATTTATCATTGCAACGCCAAAAGGTGAAGTCAAAGAACTTGTCTAGGAAAGGAAGAAGGCTATGTATGTACTATTAGGAATAGGAGCATTATTTATCGTATGGGAATTTAGTAATCGTATGTTTCGTATTGCTATTGTACTTACAGTCATTTGTTTATGTGCTTCTCAATTAGGTGCAGGTGATATGTTACATGCGGCTGAACAGTCATTACCAGAGTGGAAACAGTTTATAGATTTTCAGCCAATAAATTGAATGAGTAGGACATGAAACGTATCGAATAAGATGCGTTTTTTATTTTAGGAGGGAAACTTATGTTACAAGAAATGATTCAACAAGATACATTTGATCAGGGACAAACACCAGCGATGTTGCAATTGGAGACGGGAACTGCTTCCCATTCAGCCTTCTGCTTTGCTATGGCAATAAATCATCATCGTGAAATACAATTTGCAGTACTAGGGGCGAATGATAGTACATTAAAGTCATTTAGGGCTGCCATATCGATGGGAACTAGCCGTTTGTATTTTGGAGAAGGAAAAAGGGAAGAATCACATTACACATTAGATAAAAAAGTGAATGTGATCTCAAAAGGACAATTTGAATTTATTAATACGCAAACTATCAATAAAAAGAAAGCAATTATTGCGTTTTCTAAACAATTAGAGACGAAATACATTGTTGCAATTGACGAAGCACCAGAAATGCAAGTGAGAGACTTCTTAATGGCTCCTCCGTACGGCTTGCCAATTTTAGAAGAATGGGCGAAGCCAATTTATGAGGAGATGCTAACAAGAAATCTATTACAGCCATTAAAGGTATATTTTGATAAGAATGAATTTTCTTCTCTATCTATTGCACAAGTCGTACTAAAAGAAAAGGATTGTAAAGAGTTTTTATCAGAAATGATTCGCTCTGGAAAATGTCAATTTCCACAAGAGGGTACAGGTGAAAAAATTAATAAAATACAAGATTTAAATGAATATCTATTGGAATATTCACCTGCCATGCTTGATAAGGTAACAAAATTAGATGAGCCATTGCATCAACCAATGAAAGATCAGGCATTATCTCATTTTGATACATACAAAAGACCATTATTCCCTGTACAGGCACATGTAGCAACAGGTGCAGCAAAAGCATTACAAGTACAAAAAGGAATCATTATACAGGGGGAAATGTCGTCCGGCAAAAGTGCAATTATGACAGCGACAGTAGATGGATATTTCCATTTAACCGGGAAAAAAGGGTATCGTACCTGCGTATTTGTTCCACCTACTCTTACTGAGAAGTGGGCAAAAGAAGAAATACGACACTTAATACCAGAAGCAGAAGTACATCTGATTAAACGTACAGAGGATTTAATTGGCATTCATCAATCATGGATTCAATCTGGAAGACCAAAACCAGAAAAACCAACCTACTTTGTCATTAGTTTTACTACGATGCGAGGGGATTCTATTAAACACATGCCATTACGCTATAAGAAAATTGCACTTTCCAAGAAATCGGAGGAAGAGGTGCAAAGATATTATAAGAATGGATACTACTGTCCAGATTGTGGTGCTAGGTTACGTAAAAAAGTGTCTTCTATTATGGTTCAACAAGCTAATGGCGAACAAAAGGAAGTCTGTCAGTATAAAGAATTTACAGGAAGTGACTTAGATTCTAAAACCAATAAAAATAGTGTATGTGCCGATTGTAATTCAAATATTTGGAGCCCGAAGGTAAAAACAAAATATGCAAGTTTTAAAGAGTGGACAAAATATGAGAATAAATTAGTACAGGCAATTAAAGAGGGAAATAAAACTTTACAAAAACAACTAGAGTTAGAAAATCGCAACAAACCTTATAGTGCAAAACACTCAGGAAGAGCATATAGAAAAGTAGCTACAGTTGAGTATATTCGTAGGAAAATGAAGCATTTCTTCGATGCTCTTATCGCTGACGAAATACATGAACTGAAAAGCGAAACTGCACAAGGAACTGCTCTAGGGAGTTTAGTTAAAGTTTGTAAGAAATTCGTAGGTGGAACAGGAACTCTATTTGGAGGGAAGGCAAGCGATGTATTTTATACGTTATGGCGTTTATATCCTTCCAAGATGGTTAAAAGTGGGTTTGAATATAGCTCTTTAATGGATTGGAATGAAACCTACGGAAATATTGAGAGAACGTACTACCATGATGGTGAAGTTGTATCTAATGTAGCTTCACGTGGTGCGCAAGGAATGCTGGATAAGACAAAAGTTGTTCCTGGTATTTCACCTTATGTGTTTACTCAATTTTTAATGGATACAACAATAAATATACGCTTAAAAGATGTATGGCCAAATCCAGTCGAATTAATCAATGTACCTACGATTCTTGTTGATATGTCAGATGAGCAAAAACAAGCATATGAGCATATGAAAGAGTCGTTTGAAAAAGCAATTGAAGCAGCGAAAGGTACACCTGATGTCGGCAAATTATGGCTTTCTTACATCCGTACAGGCAATGCATACCCAGATAACATGAATCATTATCCTGACTATTACTTAGATGGTAATGAAAAAGATGTTGTTTGGTCCAATGGAGAATTTAGATTCGATGAGGATTGTATACAGCCTAAAGAAAAGAAGTTGCAAGAGATATTGTGTACTGAAATTTCTGAGAGCCGACCTACTATCATTTATGTATCAGATACAGGATCTACAGTGAAGGAACGAGACATTCAGCCTCGTTTACAGAAAGTTGCAGAGCAAGTACCTGGTGCGAAAGTAGCAATTTTACGTACCAATACAGTTACTCCGCCAAAACGTAGCGAATGGTTAAAAGAACAAGTAAATAGTGGTGTGAATGTTATCATCTGTTCACAAGAATTGGTAAAGGTAGGATTGGACTGTGCGACAAGAAGTTGCTAACAGATAGTGCTTCATAAGAAGTCATCTTAGTCGTTAGAGATGTTCCCGCCCAAAACTGCTTTTCGAGTAATCGAATTGTTGGGTTGCATGAGGGTTAAATGCTTAATGGAGGACTTTACACAGAAGCTCAACAGAGCTAGGGAAAGATTGAGAAGGTATAAGCGAAGCTGAACCTTTGTAGACTCCGTCACCGACAGCAGACGTACTGTGGTAGAAAAAGTCTGTAGAAGCGGATAGGAAAAGTTCTACGGTCGAGGGACTGTGCGACGACCCATAGATCCGCCGGAGGAAAGAAGGATGCCTAACCCAATCGTATCTATCGTTAGTGAAACTTGGTAAGCCCTATGTATTCCTCTCATTCGAGGTAGGAGAATCGTAAGAGACTTACAACATACAGAGGGTAAAGGATTGTGGAAAAAGCGAATGCCAACAGAACGAAAGTTCAGACGAAAGCTCATTTGTATAAGTCGTTGGATAGGGCAATACCCGAACTGAAAGGTTGCTGACTTCCACATGGTCTTCAACACGAAAGAAAGCGAAAAGAATAATCCTATAGAGAGGGAGATATGTTATGAAAACTAACGAGAGTGTTAAGTCGGCTGTTTCCCCACTAGTGGAGAATTGGCACTCAATTAATTGGGTGAAAATTCAACGCTATGTTAGGAAACTTCAACAACGAATCTATCGTGCCGAACAGTTAAACCAAACAAGGAAAGTAAGAAAACTTCAAAGATTACTTTTAAGAAGCAAGGCTAATCTACTTCTAAGTATTAGACGAGTCACTCAAGAGAATAAAGGTAAAAAGACAGCAGGTATAGACAGTTATATCTCTAACACGCCTCAAGAAAGAGTTGATTTATTCAACAAATTAAGCAGATATAGTGTTAGAAATATCAAGGTTAAACCAGCTAGAAGAACCTATATTCCTAAGAAGAACGGTAAACTTCGTCCACTAGGTATTCCAGTTATAGTTGACAGAGTATATCAAAATGTATTCAAAAACGCATTAGAGCCACAATGGGAAGCAAAATTTGAAATGACCTCTTATGGATTCAGACCTAAACGCAGTACGCATGATGCAATGAGTGATTTATTCACTAAATTAAGCAAAGGTAGTGCTAAGGGATGGATTTTTGAGGGGGATTTTGAAGGTTGCTTTGACAATTTGAATCATGATTACATTATGGGTTGTATTAATAACTTCCCTAATAAATCAATAATTCGAGACTGGCTCGAAAGTGGATATGTAGACAATGATGTATTCAATGAGACAACAAAAGGAACGCCACAAGGTGGAATTATCTCACCATTGTTAGCAAACGTGGCACTACATGGAATGGAGAAAGAAATCGGTGTTAGATACATCCATACAACACGACAAGGAGATACATTGTACTCAAATTCAGTCGGTGTTGTTAGATACGCTGATGACTTTGTAATTGTCTGTCCTACAGAAGAAGAAGCATATGGCATGTACGATAAGTTAGAACCATACCTGAACAAACGTGGATTAAATCTTGCGAAAGACAAAACAAGAGTAGTACACATTAGTAAAGGGTTTGACTTCTTAGGATTTAATTTCAGACAATATCCAACAAAAGACGGAATGCGCTTGTTCATTAAGCCTTCCAAAGATAGTGTCAAACGAGCTAAACAAAAGATTAAAGAAATATTCGAATGGGGTAAAGGTAGAGAAACGTCGGTCCTAATTGATAGATTAAATCGTGTCGTTAGAGGAATAACGAACTATTGGTCTCCTACGGTTGCCAAGAAGATCTTCAGAGATATAGATAGTTATATTCTGAAAAGAACGCTAATTTACTTGAAACATAGACATCATCGTAAATCAATTAAATGGATTAGAAAGATATATTTCAAACCCGACCATACTGGTGTGAGCAAGGACAAATGGATTCTTACGTGTCCACATGATAATACAAAACAACTCATGAAAATGAGTTGGGTAAAAATCGAAAGACATATTAAAATCAAACAATATAACAGTCCATTTGACGCTTCACTAAAAGAGTATTTCGAGCGACGAGATAAAAAAGAGTTCGATAAGGAGAACACTTTAGCGAAACAAAAACTTGCTAAAAAGTCTAAATACAAATGTAGGGTCTGCCATGAATCGCTTGTTGGAGACGAACCATTAGAAGCAAATCATATAATACCGAAAATTATAGGTGGTCGTGACACTTATGAGAACCTTGAGTTACTTCATAAGTCTTGTCATAAAACACATCATGCATTATTAGAGAGATATGGTAACGGTAAGCAATTACCAAAAGTTCAGTCTTACCTTAAAAGAAATAATGTGGATGTAAACAGTAAACAAGCGGTCAAATATATGATGGATGCATTTAAGAAGTTTGCATACTAATTGTCTTCGGATGAAAGAGGGCTTGAGCCGGATGTGCTGAAAGGTACAAGTCCGGTTCTTAGGGGGGAAAGAGATGGTAACATCTTTGACCTACCCGACTGCTGGCAACGCCAACATTGATTTTCGTGCGAAACGTTCATCATTGAAAAGATGATGCACTATCAATCAGAAGTTTCTATGTGAATAGCAACACAGAAAGATAGGAGAACTTTTATTCCGAGAAGTGGAATGACGGAGTAACGCCCCGAAACGCTTCCCCTAAAGCTACGACGTGCATTGAAAGATGTGTTTATTTCTTTGTACGAGGCTCGTTAAGGTCGGCAGAAGTTTGCCGTAAATTCATTTTTATAAATGAAATGCGAAAAGGCGCTGGAGGCAGTGTCCGTAGATGATATGCCGGGGGTCATAAAAAACTAGATATGGCGAGAATGTGTGGAAACACTGACGAACTTGCGAATGTACGGCTCCTGAAGTGACCATATAGAAACTGTATGGCACGCAACAAAAGCGTGGTATCTGTGGTTTAGTACGATTGAAGATTAGGAAAAACCATATGTAGTTATAGGCTACATCAAGGATACGGGGTTAAAGCAAGCGCCTAAGTCTAGGTCTGATAGGAATAAAGGAACGTTGGAAGCTATGGATGTGGAGGGAACACACCCGTTGAAGCAGTACAAGGGAATTCATAACCTTGTTTAATCATAGTGAAAGTAGTGGCACGACCGTTGAAGTCCTTGTAATGAGGATGGAGGAACAGCCACAAGTCGTACCTAATAGAATTGAAACCTCACACTTCATGGATTCTCGTAAGACTTAAAAGGTCACAGATCCAGAAAGGAGTGTGATAAACCATGAGATTCAATTTGGAGAACAAAGCAAGAAAAAATGCTAATCTTCGCCACGCAGAGTATTACGATATGCAAAGCGAATTTGATGCACTATACCAAGATAGCAAGGATGGTAAGAGCTTCAAGAATTTAATGAAACTCATAACATCTGACAATAACATCATACTCGCCTATCGGAATATCAAAAGAAACACTGGTAGCCCGACACCTGGAACTGATGGAATCACTATCAAGGATATAGAGAAAATCGAGACTAATGAGTTTCTTATAATGGTTAAAAAACGGTTTAATTTCTACAAACCAAGAAAGGTAAGAAGAGTAGATATTCCTAAAAGTAACGGTAAAACAAGACCTCTTGGCATACCGTCAATATGGGATAGAATCGCTCAACAGTGTATCTTGCAGGTAATGGAGCCAATTTGTGAAGCTAAATTCAATAGACACAGCTACGGTTTCCGACCATTCCGTTCAACCGAACAAGCCTTTGCCGATGTTTCACATCGAGTCAATAGTAGCAACATGCAATATGTCGTTGATATTGATATAGAAGGATTTTTCGATAACGTGAGCCATACAAAGCTAATGCGTCAAATATGGTCACTAGGAATACAAGATAAACAACTATTGGTCATAATCAGACGGATGTTAAAAGCACCAATCGTCATGCCCGATGGTAAGATCACTTACCCAACAAAAGGTACTCCGCAAGGTGGGGTTCTTTCACCCCTACTAGCAAACATCAATCTAAATGAATTTGATTGGTGGATTGCCAACCAATGGGAGGAAAGAAATCTAAAAGAAATTACACCGCAATATCGCAAAGATGGTAGAAGAAATCGTAAAAATGAAAATGTGAAGCTAAGGAAATCGACCAACCTTAAAGAAATTTACCTTGTAAGATATGCAGACGACTTTAAGATTTTCTGTCAAACCAGAAAGGAAGCGGTCAAAACATATCATGCAGCTAAATTATGGTTGGAAGAAAGGTTGAAACTAACCATTTCCAGTGAGAAATCAAGAATAACTAACCTCAAAAGAGAACCCAGTGAATTCTTAGGTTTCACATTCCGAATGGCGCAAAAGGGAAAAAGAGCATCAGGCGAAACAAAATTCGTCATACGCTCCAATGTCTCACCAAAAGCCATAAAACGAATTCATAACCAATTACGCGACCAAATTAAGAAAATTCAAAAGGCAAATAGAGGATACAAAGCCCTAGCAGAAATGAACAAATACAACAGCATGGTAAACGGTATTCACAACTACTACCGTTTAGCTTCTCATGTATCAAGAGATTTCGGCACACTAGGGGGTCACATCCTAATAACCTTATATAACAGGTTAAATGGACTTAGTAAGATAGGGAAATATGAAGGGAAGCATAAAGGCATTCTCGCATATATGGAATCATCCGGTGTGAGATACTACCGCAAATATCCCATCTTGCCCATTTCTTATGTTCAACACAAAAGTCCAATGAATGCCAAAGTTTCGATCAACAAGTATACAAAAGAAGGTAGATTAGGAATTCACAAAAATCAGTCAATCATTCCTGAATGGAAATTGAAGTGGCTGCGAGAAAATCCTGTAGTAAACAATAGGGTATCCATTGAATTTGCAGATAATAGAATATCCAAATTCATAGCTCAGGGTGGAAAATGCGCTATTACTGGAATCGAATTAGACCTTGAAACCATGCAATGTCATCACGTCAACCCTTACCATAAAACGAAGGATGACTCGTATAAAAACCTTGTAATTGTAAGTTACGAAGTCCACGCACTAATTCATGCAACCAACCTTGAAGTTATTAAGAAATATCTAAAGGCTCTGAAATTAAATGACGAGCAACTGGACAAGCTTAATAAATTGAGGAAAAAAGCAGGAAATGACAAAATTTAAAACCTAATCACCTAAGATGTTAGGAAAAGCAAACTATCCAAATTAAATTGTTGTGAGGGAAACAGATATTTTATTAGATACGAGGGAGCGCCGTATGTGTTGAAAGGCGCAAGTACGGTGTGGATCGGGGGAAAAGGTGGAGATTACCTCAAAGCCTTACCTATCGATATTATCAATTATCATTTAGCTTATTTACGTTAAATCAGGCTGCAAGAAGACATTGGCGTATTGGTCAAACAAAGCAGTGCAGAACTTTCTATCTTGGTTACCGAGAAACGTTCCAAGAACAACTGGCGCAATTAATTGCCCAAAAGAACAAAGCTGCTGAAGCAATGAACGGTGATGCAACAAGCGACGGACTGAATGCAATGCTTGGTGATACTGGTGATCTACAGACTCTATTAATTCAAAACATTAAGAGAGGGAATCAATTAAAAGGTTCAACAGAGGAATGGACAAAAGCAGCATCTGATGAATCTAAACGCGTCCTTGAAAACTTTGGCAATGTAATAAAGACTGTATTTGAACCAATTGAAATTCAATTTATGAATTGGGTGGAAAAATTGCCAAAAACAATGAACGTAGCATTTATGAAAGAGGCTAAATTTGTACAAAAAGCTGTTGAATGTATTAAAAAAGAGCAAGTACCTGGTGTTCGAATGAAGCAGAATGTACTTGAAATAGATGGAGAAATAGAAGATGTGATTCGAACTTTAACAACACTGAATACAGATAAGCGTATGCTTGTACAAAAACAAGACATTACACTGTGGGATGAATTGATTGTGGAAGTAGATACTTCTCAAAAGAAAGGGAAAGGGAAACAAAAAAATAAAGTAATTGAAGGACAATTTGAGTTTGATTTATTTGGTTAAATGAGAGGGGAAAATCATGTTTAAGATGCTTCTTATCGCATTAATTTGCTATATATGTTTTGTAGTTTACAAAACAAAAAGAAATATGTTGATAGAAGAGAAAAGTAAAGAAAAAGGACCAGAACCGGTGGAACGACCTGTTTATTGGTGTCCAAGAGAAAATAGGCCTATTGGCAGGGAACAAGAACGTGTTACTGTTCCAACGAGAGAAATTACCTTAGAAAAGGATGTAGCAAATATATATGATTTAGTTGCTGCATCGATTCAAATGAATGTAGGTGAAGAAGAAAAAACGTTAGAACAGAACAAGGACGTTGCAAAGGAAGTGGAGTATGTTGAAGATTTTCACCATACTCCTGCTTCTGAAGCAGTATATAATATCCCTTTTCCTAGCGATGAGGATATACCAGAGGAATTACTAGAATATGAGGAGACATTTCTGGAACTAGAACAGTTGCCGATCCCACAAGAAACAGAGCATATCGTCACTTTTCAACAAGGAATTTCAGGGGTAGATGATATGGATTTTGTAAAATGGATCGCAAAAGTAATAGGGCGAGAACAAGGACTGACACGTGTACTTAATATGTCTAATAACAAGCGTTATTGGATTCATACAGAGGGAGAAATATTACCAGAAAATCAACTGTTGTATATAGAATTACAAATTGATTCATTGTATTCCTATACACTAGTTAGATGGAGTGAAAGATAACTAGGAAATAGCTGAATGTATTTCCTAGTTGTATTTTCTTGGTTAAATAGCATGAAATACAGCATTTTCTCACTCATTTGTACAAGGATAAAATATTTTTTTATTTTTGTACAAATGAGTGGGACAGAATGATTCACCATATAAGGATATTCGACTATAATGAGACATTGTACGTCATTGTAATATTAAAATGTTTTGAGATTCAGGTGATTAACAGTCTTAAAACAGGAGAATTGAGAACTCTTCGTAATATTACAATGCTTTAAATAGATAGCATCAAATCATGAGAAGTGTATGAAGAATTATTTTATCAAAGTAAATAGGAGTGATAATATATGGCAATCGATCATATAAGCAACAACGTAGTAGAAAAATTAGAACAAACGGTGCGCTATGAAAAGAAACAAATCCAGGTATTACGTGTAAGTAAAAGTAGTTCAAATGTACATGCTTACATGATTTTTCCGGAATTCTCAGAGGTTAAAATTTCAAATACCGAACTGGATGAATATATAGAAAACCTGTCAACAAGCGTGAAGTATGTCATTGATCGCAAGTTGAGTCAACAAGAAATTGAAAAACAAAATCATTCTTTCATCATGACGTGTGAAGTCGAGGAAGATGGTGTGATAGATGATGAAACAATTCATTTTAATACGACGTATGTCAAACCACCAACAATTGCAAATAAAGTATTTAAGTTAGTGTGTGGATTAGGCAATCGATTAGATAGCTTAAAAGAATTACATATTACAGTATTAAATAATAATATTAATCGAATTGAAATTGAGTTTTACAATGAAAATGAAACATATGTGGCAGTAGAAAAAGAAGAAATTGCAAATGCAATTATGGGGGCATATACAAAAGCAAATATCTATTATGCAGCAGATCTTTATTATGCAGCAGTAGGAAATGAAATCAAATTAAAGAGCATCAAACCAAAATTAGCGGGTGATGTGTGATGAAACGAGATAAAGGAATGATAGGAGTCTTATGCACGCTTATTTTAATGATTTTATTACTTGTACCCTTACAAGCAGCTCAAGCTTCTGTAAAAGTAGATTTTAATGAATTAAAAGGAAATGATGTTTCGTCATCATTTAAAAATGGACTAAATAATCGAACGAAAACAACAGAGAAAGATGATTCCTTTGGATCATCAATCATACAAAAGATTGAAGGATTGTATGCACCGGCTTTTAAAGTAGGAGTCAATATCTTTTCTATTTCATTCGTATTGGGTGTTATTGTCATGGTTATGGCATTAATTACAAAGAATGGTCAATGGATGAAGTGGGCAACTGGAAGTATGATTTTCTCATTTATCAGCATGATGTCGATGAGACTAAGTGTATACTTCTTGTTTAGTTCCGATGTATTTTCATTTATGAACATCTTTACGGATTTTTTAGACCTGTTTAAAGCAACAGCACTTATTTTCACACCATTTATGTTAATCGCAGGTATTCGTTTAAGAAGAATTCATGAGAGTACGAAACAGCCGGAATATTACCGTTGGGCAAATCGTGTCATAACGGGATCTTGTTTGCTGTGTATGTTAGCCGTACTCGCTCCATGGCTATTTGCTAATATGTAAAGAACCATATGTAAAGATAGAAAAGGTACTGAATCTGCATTCAGTACCTTTTATCTACCCATTAGGTTGTTTCTTTCATATTCTTCAAAGACTTCTTCTGAAATTGGCGATAGTATGCCGCTCAAATACACAGCGGTATATAAAAAGTATTGCTCATCCCTTGTTTTAATTGTATGAGTACCGTGTTCCTCATTGTTTGGAATAATTCGTTCAATTTTGAGTTGTTTTTTATCACAAATGATCTCTTTTACTCTATATAAATTATGTATCGGTAAACGATCAATATACAAACAAAGGTACTCTAGTAGAAATAGAATAACAGTCATTTGTAGAATGAAAGCAATCTTTAATAGAGTTGGTATGGATGCAAATAATACTAGAAATATAGAGACCAAGAAAATATTTAACTTTGAAAACCACTTTTCGTGTTGATTTAAAGAAATAATACTTTTTTTATTCTGAAACACCTGGAACCTCGTTATAAGAAAAATAGTTGCAAAGATTCCTTCATAACTAAACCAGGTTTTCCACTCCGTATCAGTAAGTTCTAGCAATATATATATGATACCGGTAGATACGAGCAGTGGTACCAGCTGTACCAAACTAAATAGTATGGTATGTTCTAACATTCTTTTCTTGTAGATACGATTAGTAATTGAATCCAAGTTTCTTAACTCCTTCTGCAATTTTCATGATGACACCACCAATAAGAAGATGGTATTCGCCAATTCCTTTTTCATTTACGTACCAACACATATAGTGCCGGATACCTTCTTTTGCATCATGGTCATGTAAAGGAAAAGGAGATGCGTATTTTTTAGATGACATATTATTATCACCGAAAGGTACCTGTTCTGCAAGTACAAAACGTTTCTTTGAATCATTTATAATCCAACAACCATAGTTTACTGACCCATACCATATTGCGTCTTTATGGATTGGATCGATAGCAGGTTGTGCTGGATAGCTTTCATCTAGTATTTGTGCTTTTTCTTCACGAAGTCGTTGATGAATATGTGAATTCAATGGATCTTCCGTTCCGATTTCATAGGTTTCCTCAAAATTCCCACACTCATAAGGAATAAGGGGACTATTTGAATCAGCTGCTAATTGTAGACTGCAAGAATCTGATTTTGAAAGATAATATACGCAGTCTTTGCAGGTGAAGTAGTTTGAAAAAGCTGAATCTGTTTTTGGTTCTGGTTCTGTTACGGTATTATCTACTACAAGTTTTAACATATCTATCACAATCCTTTATAGGCTATTTCAAAATTTAATATAGACGTATCATATCATGCTTATTTTTAAATGTAAATATTTTCCATTTAAAAATACCCTAATTTATTTTGAAAGGAATGTTTGTTTTGAAAAGAAATCGAGAATATATTGCTTTGCGAAATTCTATATTAATAGGCTGGTTACTGACATGCATCGTAATAGGCTTATCTATCTATTTTTCTTCTGTTGTTTATTTATTAATCGGATGTTTCATTCTATCGTTAAAATACGGATTAATGGGTACCGTGAAAAATGTGGAAAAACGTTTGCCTACCTGGGCTAACTTTGGCGTCATTGAAAAACCAGTAAATAGAAGGGTGACCAGACCTTTTCAGTTTCGAGGTGGGCTCCTTGTTTCATTAGCATTAGGATTCGTAGAGATGGTGATAAAAGGCCTATGTATCTCATATTTTATTTTAGGATTAGAAACGCATGTATATCGTTTAATGCGCAGAAACGCAAGGGTGTAAAAAAGGGGGGGCTATTATGAAAGTATTAATATTTGAATTAGTTCTCATTGCGATTCTGATTCCGTTGAATATTGTTGTAAAAAAACATGTCCCAAAATGGAAAGGGAAAGCGGGAGAAAAATTAGTAAAACGTATATTAAGTAAATTGGATCCAAAAAGTTACTATGTGTTACATGATGTTACGGTTCATACGGAGTATGGTGATACAACGCAAATTGATCATATTGTTATCGCGGAAACCGGTGTATTTGTTATAGAGACGAAGAACTACGAGGGATGGATCTATGGAAATGAGAAATCTGCAAGGTGGACACAGGGTATTTTTAGAAAAAAATCCTCTTTTCAAAATCCATTTCGACAAAACTATAAACATATAAAAGCAATTGAATGGTTAATAGAACAACAGCTGCCGTGTATCTCTATTGTAGCGTTCCATCCAAAATGCAGTCTAAAAAGAGTAAATGTTCAATCTAAAGATAAACATGTCCTGTATTATAACGATCTACAAAAATGTATTGAATCATATACTGAAACGCAACTAACAAATGATGAGGTCCAGCACATCTACCAAACAATATTGCGAGCGGACATTATGGATAAGGATATCGAAAAGAAACATGTGAAGTATTTACACAATAAGTTTGCAAAACAATAAGAAATGGAGAAAGGAATAATGTTATATGTAATAGGGTTCATTGTAATCTCTGTAGTATCTATTCGTCTTAACATGAAGTATTACAAATTAAAAGGGGATCCAAAAGATTTGGTGAGAAAGAAAAATAAGTGAATTTATTATTATATTATATATAGTGGTGAAAAAGTAAAGGCATCAGTAGAGATGCCTTTTTTGTTTATTATAATTTTTAATGAATCGACTATGTTAATGTAATAATCAATATAATGGCCTAGTGAAGTAGTTGATTAAAGTTGTAAAATTAATCAACTTAATGAAAAAGGATAAAGTGTTTTACCAAACAAGTCTGTTCGAAAAAAGAAGATAGTTATTCATAAATTGTTTGTCTTAGTTTTATAAGATGGAAATGTGAAAAATTGGCTATTCTATGTTCCTAATAACCACTTTTACAACGGAACTATTTATTCTATTACAAATAGTTACTGTAAAAGATGATAAATAAATTCCAAATACTATGAAAAATAATTGGTATAGAAAGTGACCTAGTAAAGCGATATAAAGATGTAGCTAAAATTCCAAGCAGAAAAGCAATGAATGCATCGGTAAATGTTATTGGAAGGTGTAAAATTGAAAAAAGTGCAGCAGATAGACACATACTAATGAAAAGATTGAATTTTTCAAGTAATTTATTAAAGATAATCCCTCTAAATATAGCTTCTTCAGCTATTGCGGTTAATAGAGTCATTCCTATAATGAATAAAGTTTTTTGTGCCCATGTAGCTTCAAAATAATAAGCCGTGGGACTAGTAAGCAGTTTCCAGGTACTAAGAAGGGGGATATTTAATAGCCAGGCGGAAATTATAAATTGTAGTATAATCGCTGTGAAAAATAAAATATAGTTTTTCCACTTTAAAAGAGCAAATAAGTTCCACTCACCCTTTAAATAATGATAGGATGCACTATATAAAAATAAGAATGTTACTATAATAGAATACAAAGAAATTTCAAAGTTAAACCATGTTATAATATTTTCATTTCCTAGGTTTCTTACCAATGTAGTAGTAATCACTATAATAGATGAAGTAATCAGTATAAAAAACACTTGTAACCAAGTGATTTTTTTTTTAGAAGTCATATATGTCCTCTCCTTATTTGATTTTATTATAAAGAGTATTTTGAATTCAATGATTTAAAAATATTTTTTTAGAAGAACTTAATTTTAATTTAGCGTAATCAAAGTAATTATCCTTAATATGAGACTATTGAAATTTAATGTGAATTTTATTACTTAACGTGAAGTTTCATATTACTTTTTTTTTAATGCATTGTCAATATATTATTCTGAATATTAATATAAAACAAAAAAATTTTATTTTTCTGTTGATTTACCCCTAAAATTGGGCTATATTGGAAAATGCCTAGGCGTTATCATTATACAGGAAAGGAGTTGATATATGTGGAACAGAAAAAAATTCTAGATATTAAATTAACTGAGTCTGGAAAAATTAATTATGTAAAAAACCATGATCCCGGTTGTGCAGGAGCAGGATGTGGTGGTTCGACTTCTTGTTTGGGTCCTAAACCAGGAACAATTGGCAAAGACATATGGAAAAAATGTTCTGGATAACAATTAGAAAAAGGGAGGATTCCCTCCCTTTTTCTTTAAAATTCTCTTAGATTAATGAAACCGTGTACCTAAGCACTAATATAGGAGGGGAATAATGGATCATCTAATTCTTAATTATAAACCCATACTAGATAGCTATTGTTTTGTGAAAGAAGAGAGTGAAGAAATAGTTTTTTTTAATAGAGATACATATATAACCCTTAATGGAGATTCTGTTGAGGATATACTTGATTTAATTCCGTTACTATCTGGTGAATTAAGCACAGAACAATTAGCGAAGAAATTGGAATTACCTATCGAATATCTTTGCGAAATAATTAAAGTGCTAGATGAAAATAACATTATAAAGAATTATGATATGCTTGAAAAATATAAATTTATGGATAAAGATTTGCAAAGATATGAAAAGTTCATCTCAAATTTAACAGGTTCTGTATCCAGTGCTTTTGGAGATATAGAAGTTACTCATACAAAAAAAATAGTATTAATGGGAAATAGAGAATTACAGGAGAATTTAAAGAAAGCTTTTGGTACCAAATTTTCATTTTTAGAAATGAGTCAAATTCAAAATGCAAGTCTAATAATAGCAGTCGACTTTTTTGAAAATGAGGACTTATTTAGTGAAGCAAATGAATTATCTAAATCTTATGGAATCCCATTTTTAAGAGCTTTAGTACAAGAGCAATATTATAGTATTGGTCCAATATTTATATTTAGTGAAACTAGTTGTTATAATTGTTTTTTGAGTAGGAAAATTACGAATTGCGAAAATTCTTACCTAAGCTATAAATATCTGAAGAGATATAATAGTGAATGGAATGAAACTCATATTAGTTTAATTCCAGGGACAATAGAGATGTTTAGTTTTCAAATATTAAGTTTTATTATGAAATATTTCTCTAATTGTATGACTTGCGAAATAATTGGAAAAGAATTTACCTATAATGTATTTAGCTTAAATTCGAATTTAAACCCCGTATTAAAAGTTCCAGGATGTTCTAAATGTGGAACTTTTAATAAAAATATAATCAAAGATTTTGTATTAAATAGTTAGGAGTAAAAATTATGGGAATGCAGAATGCTTTAGAATATATTATAAATAAAAATACTGGAATTATACATCATGTAAAGAATAAGATGGATTTCAAACTGCCATTTCCAATGCACATTTATTTTGCATTTAGAAATGAATTAGTTGATGTTAGTGAGGGAGTAAAAATTCGTGGGGATTATAGCGGATTAGGATATAGTTATGACTGTCCTGAATCGGCATTAATATCAGCTGTGGGTGAGGCACTTGAGCGTTATTGTTCATGTTACCTAAATTCAGAGGTTTTAATAAAGGATTCATTTAACTCTTTAGTAAAAAAAAACGTTCATGCTTTGAATCCACTATCAATTACACAGCCGTTGAATGAACAATATCAAGAAACATATCATACTTGTAAAGAAATTGATGGTGAAACCATATTTTATTGGGTTGAAGCAATGGATGAAATCCATAATAAAAAAATACTAGTTCCTGCTAACACAATGTATTTTGATGTTGATAAAGAGTTCTTACTTCCGCATATAAGAGATTCAATTTCTACTGGTTTAGCAACAGGTTCTACAAGGTTACAAGCGATAGAAAACGCAGCATTAGAATGTATAGAAAGAGACGCAATTATGATTACATGGTTGAACCAATTGACAGTTCCATTAATAGATTCTAAGACGATTCCAGATGAAACTGTGCAGTATTATTTGAACGTTGCAAATGAAAAAGGTTTTGAAGTTTTCTTCTTTGAGATAACAACAGATATCAAAGTTCCTACATATTTTGTCTTAATAAGAAATCTCTATAATAATTACCCTTATATACAGGTAGGGGCAAAAGCACATTATGAACCTATTATAGCGTTAAAAGGAGCTCTAATGGAAACGTTAGCAAGTCTAAATTTATTAGCTGATCCTAACCTTGAAATGGCGGAATTTTCGGATATTAAAAACGTGAAAAATATAAGGAGTATCAAGGATCATATGCTTTATTATGCAGCAGGAAACGATAAAGAAGCTTTTGATTTCTTGATTTCGAATTCTGAAAAGCCATTTAATAATTATTCGAAAGTTAATAATTTTGAAGAACTAAAAGAAAATCTCGATAAGATGGAGTTAAATCTTTATTCATATGATTTAACTACAGAAGATATAAATTCTTTAGGTTTATATGTATATAGAGTGTTAATGCCAGAGTTGGCTTTTCTGGAAATAACTTTACCTATGTTAGGTTGCAATAGATTAATAGATGCCCCCAATAATATGGGATATGTTCCAGCGAAAACTTTTAATAAGAATCCACATCCATTCCCGTAAAGAATATATAAAAAGAGGAGGTAATTGTTGTGAATAAATTTGAAGATCATACAAAGCAGTATATATTATCCAGAATGTATGATTGCAATACTCGAGCAACCCCCATGAGCTCATTTGGGATTTCAAAGCATAAAGTATATGACTATTCCACAAAAATAAAAAAACAACATTATTGTATTAAAAGCATTCCTCTTTGTATAGATAAGACTATGATTAAGCAAGAATTTTATCAAGTTTTAAATAGTAGGCAATCTGTTGCAGAATTAGAAATCCGCACAAGAATTGGTTTTAAAACACTTTCAAACTTGCTTCATTTTTCATATGGATATGTTAATCAACAGCATAATGCTACCCCATCTGCAGGGGGGAAATATCCTATAAGTATTTATATAGCGATTTTTAACGTCGAAAATTTAGAACAAGGTATATATTATTATAATAAGGAAGAAAGTACCTTAGAAATGATTAGAAAAGGAAATTTTAGAGAAGTTATTAATAATCTATATGTTGATAATACACATATTCATTCCGCTTCTTTTATTATGTTTCATGTTGCAAATCTTGATCAAACAAGTAGTAAATATGAAGATAGGGGTTATAAATTAATACATTTAGATATGGGGCATCTTTCTCAAAATCTTTATTTATTAAGCAGTGCACAACACTTAGGTATTAGAGCAATTTTTGGAATATATGAAAATAAAGTAAATGATTTTTTAGAAATTGATGGAGAAAACGAATTTGTGTTACTTTCGCATGTTTTCGGAGGAATAAAATACCCTACCCCAATAATAATGGGGACTAAATATAGTGATTTATATTATGAAAATGAGGAAACAGGAAGTGAAGAATAAAGTGCTATGGAAGTTTCTCGTAAATCTGTATAAGAAGCAAAAATATAAACTTATCATATTGTTCTTATTTTCCTGCTTTCTTGCTTTAAATGAAATCGCTTTCCCACTTATTTTAAAATATATTATTGATAATGTTACAATTAGTAATTTGTATGGGTTTGCAATAAAATATGGCTGGATCTTTATTTCTATCATAATTGTTCAATTAATAATAAAATATTATGCTGTAATTTTAGATAATCAAGTTGTAATTGACAGTAATTTAGTATTAAGAAAGAAGATAAATGAAACATTAAAACGATCGGATTATTTTAGATTTATAAATCTTGAAAACAAAAATCTTACGCAGATTATTACATATGATGTTCCACAGTGTCAAGGAATTCTTAATTCTATAATATTTGACCTAATCGTGCAGTGTTTGGTATTTATAAGTACCTTCTTAATTTTAATGGCTCTTAACCTAAAATTAACTTTAATTATTTTGATGATTTTACCAATATATTATGGTGTGTTTTATCTATTTAATAGCAAACTTAATATAATCAATATGCAACTGATAGAACATCGAGATTATTTATCAAATGTAATAGAGAAAATTCAACTTAATTTTAAAAATTATAAAATATATGTAAGAAAAAATGGTTTTGATCAACAATATAACGATAGGGTCGTTAAAATTTCTCAAACTCAATCCAAGAATGCTAAATTAGTTGCAGTTATGAATATTACAATGACTATTCTATTTTGTCTATTAATTGGTTTAATTGCAATAATTGGGTTTTCAGAGGTGAAGAATAACACTTTAAGCATTGGGGCCTTGTCTGCATTTTTAGTTTATACTATGAATTTTTTCTCACCAATTCAAAGAATTATGTCATTGTTTATTGATTTTAAGATTAGTGTAATTTCTATAAAAAGAGTGCATGAATTACTATGTTTGGACTTGGAAGAAAAAAATCATGTTAAGTTAGAAAAAAATATGCAAGGTAATGTGCTTTTTAAAAATGCACAAGTAAAGCTAGGGAATAAAAATATTGTTAGTAATTTTACAGGTGAGATTGTAAGAGGAAAAATTAATTATTTAGTGGGAAGAAATGCATCTGGAAAATCAACGCTAATTTTATCTTTAATTCAATTTATAAAATCTAGTGGAATCTATATAGATAGTTATGAAGTAACAAGATATGATATTGAAATGTTAAGAAAAAACATTAGTGTTGCATTTCAAGAGCCTGAATTTATTGCAGAAAATGTTACCGATCAATTAAACTTAATTGAAGAAAATAATTATAACAAGCTTATAAACCCTGAGAAAAAAATCATAATTGATAAATATGTGAAAGTACTAGTTTCTTTATTAGAACCTAGTAAAACTATTTCAGAATTATCTGGGGGAAAAAAACAACTATTATCTATTATTAGCGTCTTGAAAAGTTATCCGGAAATATTAATTCTGGATGAAGCTTTTTCCAATTTAGATTCTGAAATTAGATACGAGATCAAAAATGTAATGAACAGTTTGAAAGAACATATAACAATTATTGTTGTAGATCATTTTGCAAATCCAGCGCTAGAAGATAATGTGATTAGCCTGGAACAAGAAAAATTTGTACGGGAGGGAAGTATAAGTGAACACACACATAATTTCTGATTTTCCTTCTTTAGTTGGAAAACATTGTTCTTCTACTGCTATTCAAGAAATTATGATGTATTATAAGCAGCCTTTAAGTGAGGCTATGATTTTTGGGATTGGGAGCGGTTTGTTTTTTAGTTATTTTAGTTTTGCAAATAACTATCCAAGGTTATTAATTACTCGTACACCCTATTTTGAAAATAATTTTTTTAATGCTATTAATCATAATTTTAAGTGGTATAGTGGTGAAGTACTGAACGTAGATAAAATAATTAGTTTTTTAGAAAATGATATCCCTATATTAGTAATTTCGGAAACTGGTTATTTGGATTTTTATGGAACTAAAGGAGGAAGAAATGTCGCTGGACATACGTTTACTATTTTAGGTTTTGATATAAGAAAGAAGACTTTCCTTGTATCTGACTTTATATCTAGTGAATATTTTTCATTAAGCCTAATAGATTTAAAAAAAGCAATTAATCAAGCGAAAGTGCCATATGATCGTAAAAATGTTTGGGCACCTGTGTATCCGTTTGTTATCGAAGATATTCGTGAAGCCATGCTGAAAGGTATGTGGAAAAATGCTAATGATATGCTTCAAAATCAAAATGATAATTATGGAATTCTGAACATTAAAAAACTTTCAGCTGAAATACCTTATTGGACTGAATTACCAGAATGGGAAGAATGTTGCCTCCATACTTATATGATGATTGAGAAAATTGGAAGTGGGGGAAGTGGATTTAGAAAGTTATATACAGAATTTTTAATAGAAGCTTCTTCGTATTTCAAAGAAATTGAGCAGTATTCCTGTATTAATAAAATGCAAAAAATCAATAAGTTGTACAAATTACTTGGTAGAAAATTCTTTGTTACAGGCCGAACTAAAGAAAGAAAAAATTTAATTGAAATTCAAAAGTGCTTAGAGGATATATACTTATTAGAAAAAGAATTTTGGGAAACAATATCTTACATCGTTAATAAAACAACTTCCTCCAAGTTAATTCTAAACTCTAGCAATTAAAAGTGGTTCCGAATGTACAAATTCACGTCAAATATTGTTAAGTTATATATGCAATATAAACATTTACGGTTTCTGGTGTTTTATAAAGATTATTTTGGATTAGCTCCATAAACTTTCTTATTTATAGTATTACGTAAGTTTTGAAAACTTCTTTAATAGCATTAAATTATAACTTCTTTACAAAAAGTGTTTAAGAACATAAAAAACTTGAACTATGTAGCAAATAATAATTATAAAGAAATAAAGCAAAAATGAGTTCTGAGCGATACCGAACAAAAACTCAAATATTTAATAAAATAACATGTTTAACTTTTTGAGGTGTGATTATGTATATTTTTATCTTTGCTGTATTTAAAATTTTAGTAAGTTTTATATTATTAGGCTTGATTTTGTTACTCAGTATTTTATGGGTTAAAATAGAAAAAATTCTAAATGACACCTTATTTAAAACACTTCCCAAAAAAGTTAAAAATATAATAATTATATTGTTTGTTATTTTAATAGAGCTCACTATAATATTTATTGTTTCATTAAATTGGAGTGTTCCATTTATTGATGCACTATTTATAGGAAGCCTCGTCCTCTTGTGTTATATTTGGTTAGTACCTTATTTTGTTAATTATCAAGAGAATATTGCTAAAGTTACTGATAAGTATTTTAATGCGGGAGTAGAGATAGGTGAAATCAAAACATTTCAAATGAAAATTTCTACATTCAGTTTAGGGAGTATACTATTTGCTGTAGTAGGTATTATTGTTACTATTTGCTGTTACTATAAATACTTTTTATAGGTGCTCTATTGCAAGGCTACTAATTTCAACTGAATTACAAGGATACACAAAACTTTTATATTTAGAAGACCTGATAAAGAAAATTAGATTTATAAACAAGAATGCAAGTTTTCAGATTCAGTAATGAGCTTTTGATACAAAGAGCTACAGAGAAATTATAATAGGCATCTAAAGCTTAGATATACTGATAACCATTATTGTAGAAATGATGTATGATTAACATAAACAAGTAAACTTGATGTCATCTAATGATTTGTAGAGAATCAACGGCATTTATATTAAAGTATAATGTAAACTGCTATATTTATATTTTATAGTTTACTACAAGAGAAATTAAATCTAATAAAATATTAAGTTAGTAGGGGATAGTTTGGTGGATTTCCACATCATAAATGGAAAATTACACCAATTAATTTCACTAGATGCTAATCTTTTACAAGATAATGTCAGGTGTAAAAATTATTGATATGTGAGTATTGAAAATGCCTTGAAGGATGTAACTTAAAGACCGGTGTATTAGTTTACTGGTTGGAAGGCAAGATATTGTTGTTTTCTAAGGAATTTTCACAATATTTAATGCTAATTGTTCTTATATTATCGGAAGTTAAACGTAACAATAGATGTTAAAGAGTTCCGTTGAATCTTAATTCTATTTGTATATAAATAGAGGGAATGTTATCATATAAAGTAATCCAATACTTAAAAATCATATTGCAAAAGGACACACCTACGCATAACCATAGCGTAGGTGTGTCCTTTTTTGTTTAAGGAGGAAAAAGGTATGGGGAAAACGTTATTTATTGCAGAAAAACCAAAAATGGCCAATGAAATTATAAAATCACTTTGATTCTAACTTTTAAAAGGAACAGACACCCTAAGATACCTGTTTATCCTGCAACAAATATAAATACATAGTACATGAAAAATAATAGAGATAGACTTGCAATTCTGCCAGCAATCGACTCTTTCATAAATTTCATAAGTATAACTTTGACAATTAATGCTAGGAATAACGGTATAAATAGTACCATGGCAAGTTTGATTGCTATGTCATTCATAACTGGACTTAATGGCTCGAAATTAATTATGATATACACCCCATTTACTTATAATTACTATATATTTATAATATAATTTATATTACTTTGTCCATAAGAAAAGACACTCATTTGAGTGCCTTTTCTTCGACTTGATAACCACTTTAAATTTAATAAGATTTATACGAGCTACCATCCAAATATAATCATATCATATTTTCTGAAAAATGAAAGCGGATTCCTTAACTTACTTAATTATTTTGTCCATTACTTCTTTATATTTGTTAAATTGGGCATCTTCCATGTCACCATTCATTTGTAAAAGAAAATTACCTTTTGCGTAAGTATGAGAGAATAACATTTGATTACCGTTACCTAAATCGTCATAGTACTTTTTCGCTTGTTCAAGATCTTGTTTGTTTTTAAACTCAAATATTCTACCACCACTATCTTCTCCTAGTGCTGGTACAAGAATGCGTTTCGCATCTTTTCTAGTATTCCCAAATTCTTTTTCCGGTAGATCACTAGGCTGTTCTGCTTCAAGTCCTGCAGTCTTAAATTCTTCAATTACTTTTCCTACTGTAACATCGCTAGCCACCGATTTGATGCTATCACAGGCTGCTAAACCAAATAATAGCAAAGTACCAATAAGAAATACTGATAATTTTTTTAACATATTTATGCGTTCCTCCTACTGTAGATAAATCCTTCGATATCATAACACAATATACATTTATAAAATGTAATATATTGTCGAATGGATATTTATATGGCAAATTTTTTTCGAATTAGAATAATATCCTTACATTTATGATAAACAATCGTCTTTTCTTTAAATATTAAAACATTAGTTCCGTTACGAGTGGGACAGGGTACTACATTTTAGTATATATTTTAATGCAGCACAAATAAGGATAAAAGCTAAACAGAGTATATTTTTTAATAAAACGGTTATATTGATGTATTGATTAATATAACGGTGAGGTGACATATTTGAGCATAGCTGTAAAAGTAATGAAATACCAAATAGTCTGTCCTGTAAATATAGAATGGAAGACGTTTGAAATATATTTACGTACACTTTCATATCATTTTAGAACTATTGGGAATAGAACTATACAAAAATTGTGGGAATATGATAATCAATCATTGAAGCACTTTAAGGATACTGGCCAATATCCAAGTGCCCAACAATTATATGGGTGTACTCAAAAAACCATAAGTGGATATATTTATGATCAGTTAAAAGAAGAATATCAAGATATTAATAAAGCCAATATGTCCACTACTCTACAGAAGACAATTAAGACCTGGAATAGTAGAAAAAAAGAAATTTGGAGTGGTGAGATGTCCATTCCTTCATTCCGAAACAATTTACCAATTGATATTCATGGAAACTCTATTCAGATAATAAAAGAAAAGAGTGGTGATTATATCGCAAGCGTATCTCTTTTTTCATCAAAATTTATAAAAGAAAACGATTTACCCAATGGTAAAATTTTAGTGAAATTATCGACAAGAAAACAAAATAGTATGAAGGTAATTTTAGATAGAATAATTGATAGTACATATGCCAAAGGCGCTTGCATGCTCCATAAACATAAAAAGAAATGGTATTTATCTATTACTTATAAGTCAAATATAAAAGAAGAACTTAAATTTGATGAAGATTTAATTATGGGCATAGATATGGGGAAAATAAATGTTCTCTATTTTGCGTTTAATAAAGGTTTGGTAAGAGGGGCAATTAGTGGTGAAGAAATTGAGGCTTTTCGAAAAAAAATTGAGCATAGACGTATAAGTTTATTACGCCAAGGTAAGTATTGTAGTGGAAATAGGATAGGGAAAGGCCGTAAAAAACGAATTAAACCAATTGAAGTACTAAATGATAAAATAGCCAAGTTTAGAAATGCTACGAATCATAAGTATGCCAATTATATAGTGCAACAGTGCTTAAAATATAATTGTGGCACTATACAATTAGAGGATTTACAAGGAATAAGTAAAGAACAAACATTCCTAAAAAATTGGACGTATTTTGATTTGCAGGAAAAAATCAAGAATCTGGCAAATCAATATGGGATTAAAGTGGTGAAAATTGACCCATCCTATACAAGTCAACGATGTAGTGAATGTGGGTATATCCATAAAAATAATCGGCAAAATCAATCTACCTTTGAATGTCAGCAATGTAGTTTTAAAGTTCATGCAGACTACAATGCTGCCAAAAACATTTCTGTGTACAATATTGAGAAGGTAATACAAAAACAATTGAAGTTACAAGAAAAATTAAATTTAACAAAATATAAAGAACAGTATATAGAGCAGATGGAAAATATTAATTAAATAATGTAGTAGGAAGTAGTTTGGCGGATTTCCACGCCATAAATGGAGAAGTGATACACGGTAAATTTACCAAGTGTCAACGCCCCGTAAGGTAGTATCGAATGTTAAAAAACATTGATACATAGGCATTCTGAATGCTTTGAAGGATGTAACACAAAGACCGTTACATAATACATTAATTTGCGGATAAAAAAGCAGGATATTGTTGATATATAAGGGATTGTCGCAATATTTATTGTTAATCATCCATATATTATCGAGATAAAACATAACAATAGATGTATTGAAATGCGGACAGCCAAGTAACCATATGAGTAGGAATCTTAGGAAAAACATAATAATAGATGTATTGAAATGCGTCCTCTTTTTATATAAAAGGAGGAACCTGGTAGGTAAAACATAATAATAGATGTATTGAAATACTTATTAATAAGTCGGTTAGGACCCTCTATTTAGGGTTTAACAAACTAATAGATGTATTTAAAAAGATAACAAATCATTAAGAAACCCTGGGTGCAGGAGTGTGAATTATTAAATTTTCGGCGGATTTCCACGCCATAAATGGAGAAGTGATACACGGTAAATTTACCAGGTGTATACGCTCCATAAGGTAGTATCGAATGTTAAAAAACATTGATACAAAGGCATCCTGAATGCTTTGAAGGGTGTAACACAAAGACCGTTACATAATACATTAATTTGCTGGTAAAAAAGCAGGATATTGTTGATATACAAGGGATTGTCGCAATATTCGTTATTAATCATCTATCTATTATCGGGGTTAAAACATAACAATAGATGTATTGAAATTGGGGAAATGCTCGGCACTTCACAAAATCATTGCGAAGTTTAAACAACCTGATAGATATTTAGGAGTCTCATTGAACATTGATTCGATTTGTATATAAATAGAGTAAATGTTATTATATAAGTAATCCAATACTGAAAAAATCATATTGCAAAAGGACACACCTACGCATAACCATAGCGTAGGTGTGTCCTTTTTTTGCTTAAGGAGGAAAAAGTTATGGGGAAAACATTATTTATTGCCGAAAAACCAAAAGTGGCCAATGAAATTATGAAATCGCCACGATTCCGTCACTCACAAAAGTACATTGGTAGCAAACCTTATTATGGTTATTATGAAAATGAACATTATATTGTCAGTTGGTGCCGTGGGCATCTGCTGGAATTAAAAAATCCAGAAGAGATGGATCCAAAGTACAAAGTGTTTAGTTTAGAACACTTACCTTTAATTTATGAGCCAGCTTATAAGGTGAAACAAGAGAATGCTGAACAATTACAAATCCTTGTTAAACTGCTGCAACGCCCTGATGTTGACCATGCGGTGAACATTTGTGACGCGGACCGCGAGGGAGAGTTAATTTATAGGGAAGTATATGAATTTGCAGGTGTGAATAAAAAGCAATCTCGTGTATATAAATCCTCTTTTGAAGCGGCAGAATTAGAGACAGCTCTCAATCGATTAGAAAGTGCGTCTAAATACGATGGACTCGCGTATTCTGCTAAAGCAAGGCAGTATCTGGATTATCTATTAGGGATGAATATAACCAGGGGATGTACCACAAAATTAGCACAAAATAAGTTCTTATTGTCATCCGGCCGTGTACAAATGTGTTTATTAAATGAGATACGCCAACGCGAATTAGCAATTGAAAACTATAAAGAACAATCTTATTATCATCTGCAGCTAATAACAGATTTAGGACTTAAACCGGTTATGAAAACAGAAGACCAAGTGTTAAACCCATCGCCATTAAGAAGTTTAGGAGAAGATTTAAAAGGACAATATCTTGTAGTAGAAGAGTTTAAAGAGGGAACCAGGAAGAAGAATCCTAAATTACTATATAACTTAACAGACCTGTATAAAGATGCTCATGCGCAATTACAAATTAATGCTGAAACTTCCAGAAAACACATTCAAACTTTGTATGAAGAAGGTTTCATAACCTACCCTCGCTCATCTTCTAGGCATTTACCTACAGAACAAGTGGACCGTGTAAAAGGTGTTATGCAGGCACTAGCTAAGAGTCAGTATTCTTTACTGGTACAATCCGTCGACATTGAAGCAATTGATGTGAAACATAAAACGTTCAATGATGAGCTTGTATCAAGCCATTTTGCTATTATACCGACGACTAAACAATATCAAGAGGAAGGTCGTCCAGAGATTGAAAAACAACTATATAGCCTCGTGGTAAAACGTTTTGTGGGTAATTTCATGCGTCCTGCAGTATACCTGGTAAGAGAAGTATCGCTTATTGACGCGATGGGAAATAACTATCAAACAAAAGAAAGTGTACTTCGAGAAAAAGGGTTTCTAGAAGTGTTTCAAGAGGAAATAGAGGAAGAAAGTGTGGAAGTATTTAAAATTCCTATCATGCAGAAAGGACAGGAACTTCAAATTTGCGATTTTGAGTTACAGGAATCCAAAACAAAGAAACCAGCTCTACACACAGAAAGCTCAATTCTGACTTTCATGGAAACAGCAGGACGGAAAATTGACGATGAACATTTAAAGGAATTAATGAAGGGGAAAAGAATTGGAACCGTTGCAACCGAAGCAACCTTTATTCCAGCTTTACATGAGAAGAACTATATAGCCATTGAAAAAGGGAAAATTACTACGACTCCAATTGGCCGTGCCTTTATTGAACAATTTCCTGTTCAGCAAATTAAAGATCCACTATACACAGCTGAAATGGAAGGAATGATACACCGTATTGAAAAAAATGAAATGAGTTATGAGGACTTCATTGCCCAAACAAATACATTTGTACAAAAAATAACACAAGAGATTATAAGAATACCTGACACGGTTTCGCACAACCTAATAGAGACCTGGAAGCAACAAATAGAAGTCTGCCAATGTCCTTGTGGAAATGGAATAATTTTAGATAGAGGGAAATTTTTCGGGTGTAGCAATCATCCAAACTGTAACATTGGATTACCCAAAAGAATAAAAGAAAAAACAATTCCTGCAGCACAAATTAAAAAACTGTTTGAAGAAAATAAAACGGACATTATAAAAGGTTTTAAATCTAATGGCAAAGAGTTTTCTGCTTATCTAGCATTTGTTAACGGTGAAGTCAGCTTTAATCTACCTTCAGTTGAAGAATTATCGCTAGGTCAGTGTCCAAAGTGTCAAAAAGGACAAATCCTAAACCGTAAAACGTTTTTTGGGTGCTCAGAATATCAAAACGGATGCGATTTTATGTTGCCGGCTAAAATTAAAGGCAAGAAATTATCCGATAGCCAGATTAAAAAGCTAGTTAATAACAATGTAACAGACTTCATTAGTGGTTTTAGTGGGGGAAAAGGAGAATTCACAGCTGCGATTCGATTAAACCCGGATCTTAGTATTTGTTTTGAATTTCCAACTACAGATGATCGTACAGTAGGTAAATGTCCATTATGCCAGAGTAGAGTCATAATAGGGAAAACAAACTATCTATGCGAACAATACAAGAAGGGCTGTGATTTCATTGTTTCAGGAATGATACTTGAAAAAAGAATTACAGCTAGTCAAATAAAAAAATTATTAGAAAAGAATATGACGGATACAATAAAAGGATTTATATCGAAAAAAACAGGAAAATCATTCGATGCGAAATTAACATATGACTCTTCACAGAAGAGAGTCTCGTTTATATATGAGAAGAAGAAATAATATCGCAAAATCTTAAATTTCATATATAAAATTAATTAGAACTATGATATGATAAAAGTAACAAAATACTTCTAAAACTATCTTGCAAAAGGACACACCTACGCATACATATGCCATAGGTGTGTCCTTTTTTATTTGTTTTTGAAATTTCAAGACTCAAAAGGGGGATATATATTGTGTACCACTAGTATAGCATCTACTAATGTTTCTTTTGAAAAATTGAAAAGTCAGGAAGAGAATGAAGAAAATATAGTTTCAATATGTCCAAGTTGTAAGAAACGCTCATTTAGAGCGCTTTATAATGATTATCCAAAATGGATACAGTTTTGCCTATGTTGTAATTATCGAGAAGTAAATACAATAGAGAGTCCGTTTGTTTTTTAGATGCGGCTATTCACGTATTTTGATTAGGAGGAAGAAATTTCGATATGAAAATATGGATTAAGGCTATTTGTATAACATCATTCGTATTTCAAATGGCAGCATGTAGCAATTCAACGCAAACAAAAAATGATTCAAGACCTGCCCAAGCAGTACAAAACGGTATACAACAGCACGTGGAAGGGAAAGGTATTGTTGATATTCCAGAAGCTTATAAGGGGAAAATAAAAGGCTTAGAGACTGTTAAAGGGAAGATATTACATATAAAGGACGGAGATACGATAGACGTGAACGTAAAGGGTCAGAAACAGACGGTAAGGTTACTGTTATTGGATACTCCTGAGTCTGTATCTCAAAAAATCCCACCACAAAAGATGGGAAAAGAAGCCTCTTCCTTTTTAAAGAAACAGCTAGAAGGGAAAAGTGTCACTTTGGTTTATGATCGGGGACAAAAAGAAGACAAATACGGTAGGAAATTGGCTTATGTATTTTGTAACGGAATACATATTAATGAATTAATGGTCAAGTCTGGTTATGGGATTATAGCCTATATTTCTAGACCTAATACTACATTTCTACCTGAAATGCTAGAAGCAGAAAAAAAAGCAAAAGAATTAAAGGCTGGTGTGTGGAGCATTAAAGGATTTGTAGATGAAAAGAATCGGCATTATAACCGTAATGATGCAGCTTAATATCAATACTTATTCCAAAAGGAGGTTTCTTGAATGAATGGAAACAAAAGAAACATGCTCTTATCTTTTTTTATTTCTACTTTCTTTATTTTTTTGAGTCTATTTTCATTTAGCGGTAATGAATATGTGTATGTTATATCAAAAATTGGAGCTGCAGCTGGTGTGATAAATATTGTCATAATGAGTGTGTTCTTGTATTTTCAAAGCAAAAAAATGAGACATCTCTTAAATTAATACAGCAAAAGCGCTTGTTTTCCTTACTCGTATATAACAGAAAAGGGTAAGGAAAACCGAAAGGGGAATGTTTTAGATGAGTCAAATACCAGGGTTCTTGAAGTTTGTTTTAGCAAAGGAAAGACGATATGTATATTTGGCTGTAGCAGAAAAGAAAAACAAACGAGTGAAAACACATATTGTATATAGATTCGGTCCACTAGAAACAGCATTAGAAACTATGTACGGAATGCGTGATGATTTTGAGAATTGCTTTCCACCAGAGTTGAAAGATAAGGGGTATGACTGGGAAGATCTAAATGATTGGATACTATCCATTGAAACCGGTTATTCCAAATACGGAAATAAGTTAGTGACATTCTAAATAGATAATTGAGATAATATCACATCCTTATTATAAAACCTTCAATGCAACTAAAATCGTGTGAGGAGAACATAAAATGGAATGGATTCGTAAGTACCACATTGCAATTGCTTGGACGATAGCTACTAGTGCAATGTTAATTAGTTTGTTTTTTAGTGAATGGATGAAGCTGCCGCCATGTGATTTGTGCTGGTACCAAAGAATGGCCATGTATCCATTAGTATTAATACTGGGGATAGGAATGTATAGAAAAGATCCGCACGTCAGCACGTATGCATTTCCATTTGCGTGTATCGGTTTAATGTTATCTGTCTATCAAATTACAATTCAAGCGTTTCCTATTAGTGAGATGAAGACTTGTTCAGTAGGAGTTTCTTGTACAGAGGATTACTTAAATTTATTCGGATTCATCTCAATACCTATGCTATCTTTTATTGGATTTTTAGCCATCATAATACTTCTATATATTAAATCTGATACAGAGACAAAAGAACAAACAATATAGTGGTTATGAACAATGTACTCAAGTAAAAAAACATACTTAAAAATAGATAATTAAAACAAAAAGAAATTATAAAAGGAGAAATTAAAATGACAACTATTCAAGCAAGTAATGAAATGTACAAAATCCCAGAGGCGGATGTAGAATTATTAAAGATTATGGCTCATCCAGTTAGATTACAAATTGTGAAGGAGCTAGAACACCGCAAAATTTGTAATGTAACACAATTAACAGAGCTATTAGATGTCCCTCAATCAACTGTATCTCAGCATTTATCTAAGATGCGTGGCAAGATTCTCCGCTCCGAAAGAAGAGGATTAGAGATGTACTATCATATTGCAAATTCCAAAGCATGTCAGATTGTTAGTGTACTAGGTTTATAAATACCTCAAATTAAATAGCGGATTATGAAATTAAAAATAAAATAAGGGCAGCCTAGCATAGCTGCCCTTATTTTATTTGTGATTTTGCATATATTTGTGCGCATTTAGTATAGCAAACATTAATCTTTGCTATCAACCTTCAATATTTTTTGTTTCTCAATATGTTTAGTATGCTTTTATTTTATAATAAACTTAATTCTTTTTATTTATCTATATTTCCTGGGGTGAATCCTTTTACTAAGGATTCCTTTTTTTATTTTTACAACTTCTTAAATTAACAAAATTCAATTTTAAGCAGATTTTTATTTATAAAGAAACCGTTGAAATAGCTTGTTTATAAAGGAATTGTTGCTTTCCGTTACTGGAGACTAGCACTGAAAATTTATCAACAGCAATAATGACTCCAGGTACTCTTACTCCGTTTATTAAAAATATCGTTACTACTCTTTGTTCCTCTATTAATTTCTTATAAAAATCTTCTTGTGTATGCATTAATAGTTGCGCCTCCTCTCTAAATGTCCCAATCTTTTTAACTCATTCTAATAAATGTATAAGGAATGGTGTAATTATATTTTTTTATAACATATACACTTGAACGGTTATTTTCTTGAAGGAATAAAACCACAAATTTTTTAATTTATTCTAATACATATTCATGTAGGTCTTCTTTATCAAAATACAACATTATACAACATTCTTGTTTTAATTGTCTTTTCTAATTTGTCGGGAGTCATTTTTTAATTTAAACTTTTAGTATTAAAATGCGATGTTCGTATTCTTCCTTTTATCTACCGTTTCCAATCCATAAGATCTTAGCTTTTCCCAACTCTTTTTAGGATGCCTTTTTCTTGTATGTCTTCTCGTTTGTTCAGTGGTTATAGCTTCTATCAAATCTAATGGGAAATGGTTATAAAGGGCATGCATATATCCTTGCTCTATCATACCGAAGCAATCACAATCGTTGTCCATGAAGTAATTATCTTCAATTAATCGCTCAAGTTCCCTTTCAAGATAGCTCAAGTCATGCACTTTACTTTCAGAAATTAAAATGCCATTAGAAGTTCTTTCGATCTTACCAAGTAAATGATCTCCAATTTCTTTAGATATATTATCTAATTCCTGTATTTTTTTCATATGTTCCTGATTTTCTAAGATAAATTCAATATACTTTTTTTTCATTATATTCAACTCCTAGTATCTTTCTATATCCATGCAATAATAACCTATCTCTAATTTAACAAATTTTTATGGTGTTATTAATTAAAAAAGTACAACCTTCAATGACAAAATGTATCTCTCGCTGAAATCTAGTTTTGTCACGTTAATGTACTTAAGGAGGAACTTTAATGAATTTTGGGTTGGTTACCTGATGATTATTTTATGAACAGAATTAATGAAAATCTATCTATTGTATTAGATTTAGGTACAATAATTTATAATTCTAACGATTCACCAAGAATTATAATAAATAGACAACAAAGTTTAGACAGTAAAAATAGAAAAATAACATATACAAAATAAAATAATCTAAAAAAGGGAAGAAAAATTTCTTCCCTTTTCATAATGCATGAGTTATGAAAAATGAATTAAATTAAGACTTTAACCACCATGATTTCCGTGTGCATATTGAATAACATCAATAGCTTTCTGTGTTTCTGTAGGGGATTGGGCACCAAACATTAAAGTAAAAATAGTAATTACACCAACTAAACCGAGCATTGTCTTTTTCATTTTAATGCCTCCTTCTCAAAAGCTTTTTTTCCTGCTTGAGAACATGAATAGAAATAATGACTTGCTTTAACATGGTTATTTTCTTTATAAAATGCAGTAGCAAGATATTCTTCATACTCTTTAATGTATTCGAAAAGTTCTTGCTCTTTAAAATATGATACGCCTTCTAACACTGTCTTTTCAAGTGTTTCGGCAGGAAAATCTCCATTCATTGCATCTAATATTTTAAAATGGTGCAGATACTCTATATTTGCAACCTCTTCACAAATGGAATGTCCTGTTACTATGAGATCTTTTGCAACGGAGTGATTTCCTTCTTTCATATGTTCCCTTGCCTCAATAAATAGTGCTTTATAATTGTTAGGCATTTTTTGATTTACTTCTGAAAGATATCTAATAGCTAATGACGAGAGGTTTTGAGTAGCATACATTAACCCTAAATTTTGACGCACCATTAAAATAAATTGCTCTTCGTCTATTTTTTGGAACATATCCATTGCTTTCGTAAAATACTCTTCTGCGAGTTCCCATTCTCTCAAATGAGTACAAGCTAGGCCTATAAGGTTATCACAAAAAGCGACATTAATTTCATACCCAGCATGTTGAGCAAAGATTTCCCTTGCCTCTGATACTTTTTTATAAGATAAGAGCCCTTGATACATATCATAATGGAAAGCTCCAACTTTATAATAAAATTCCGCTTTTTCCAATTCATCAGGAATGCAGTCTAAAAGTTTTTCTGCGTTTTCATAACTCTCTTTTGCGATTTGATATTCTCCAATAGTAGAGGCATGAATTCCTTTGAAAAAGTGATAATAATAAGCTAAGAAATTATCTGTAGGCATATCAAAAGCCTCAACTTTGTCAAAACTGCTTTTTGAAACGCTTAAATTATCAATTACAAATTGATATCTAAAATCTAGTAGTGAGTAGTAGAGCAATAAATTCTGATCCTCTTCAATACTATGAATCTTAGTATCAATTATTTCTTTTAATTGATGAGCATTACCTATACGTCTTGAGCGGATTTCAAGATACCAATCGTTTAGTAGCTTTGTAATTTCATTGTTTCCCTTAGTTGAAACAATCATTATTTATTCCCCCATCCTATAGAAGTCTACTGATGTTATATATTACCATTGTAGCAAAATCCCCATTGTATTTAACTGTTTTATTTTTATTTTTCAACAAAATTCAGAAAAATCAATCAACAAATAAAAGCGGAACAGATTTTTGAAGGTACTGGTGCAGATGGTATATGGAATAAGGCTATATTCAAAGTAAAAGAAGGTAGCTACTATTATATATCTGAGAATAGTACGATTGAGGTAGCTGCCAATGAGTATCTAAACGTAGAAGTGTTAGAAGAGGTCCATCAGGGAGAGGATTATAATTTATTTGCTGTAAAAGGGGACGAAAGAGACATGCTGCAGCAGTTAGAGATGGATAGATTTAATTTTGAAGATGTAGAACGGGGAGACCTTAATCTATTGGATAACGAAATTATGAGTAGTACAGGTGCTATAGAAGAGTGGGGAATTGAATCATCAACATTACGTAAAAGAATAAATGATTTCCCAAAAGGCTCAATCCGTAAAATTGGAACTACATATGCTGTGCCTCGATTTGGAATGCGCTGTGTCTTCGGTTCGGATAAGAAGTAAATAAAAATAAAATAGGAGGAGCGATCAATGAAGAATCACATAAGGAATTCTAAGAGTCAATTACTACAAACCAATAAGAAATGATCTCACCTAAGCAAAAACAGCGTGAAACCATATAAAATTGATTAAGAGAGGCTTATATAGAGAAGATTAAGGTTCATAACCGTAGATTGAAACCTCAGGAGCACGCGGATGTTTTAAGCTGGGTATTGTTTAAAATTCGTGAACACAGTATATGATATAATTTTTCTGATAGAGTTGGATAAGTTAACAAAAGGTGGTATTAGCTATGCGTAATGAAAAAGATGTTTCGGTTACCAAAAGAGCTTCTGATGATCTGAATGATTTGGATGATTTAAGAAAAAAGGTTATAGATTTAACAAAGGAAACAGGGGAATCAATCAAAAGAAATATTATTAGTTGTAAAGCATTTAAAGATTCAATCCCTATGGATTTACTTTATATGAGAAATACTAAAGATTCGAATTTATTAGATTTAGTAAAAAGTAATAAGTTTATTGTATTACTTGGGGATGCAGGTGAAGGTAAGAGTATATTTTTAAAAAGAAGTGCTTATGAAATTATGAGTAATCGCGATCCAAGTAACAACTATCTTGCCTTATATTATTCATTAAATATGTATGCAGATGAAGATATTCAAATGTTACTAGAAAAGGAATATGGAGACTTTACTAAATTTAAAGATTTAAAGTTTCTTTTTCTATTTGATGAATTTGATCAAGTCCAAAATAAGGCATTACTTATAAAAAAATTGCAGTCTTTTCGGGATAAGTTTTGTGATTCACACTTTTGTATTGCATCTCGCTCAAATGCTTATTCAAATAACTTTAATAATGCAGAATTGGTTCAACTATTACCTTTTTCCTCCCGTGATATTGAACAATTTGTAAAAAATAAATTACCTTTGAAATATAATGCACTTCTACAGGATGCTAAAATATTTAATTATATGGAATTTATGAAAAATCCATTCAATCTAAATGCAATTATTGATTATTATAAAATAAATAATTCTCTCCCTAAAAATACTGCGAAAATTATTAATGAAGTTATAAAATCTTCAATCAATGAAAAACTAAATGAATTAGAAGAAGATATCTTATTTAAGGAATCGTATGAATTAGAAAAAGTATACTTCAATTTACAAAAAATAGCATTAGTTATGGAAAGCATCCAATCAAATTTCTTAACAAATAAACAGCTTATGACAATTATCCCTAATAAAGAAACTAGGCATGTCATTAAAAATTTATCTATAATTAAAAAAAGATTTAATAATAATAATATTAGTTTCCAGTTTATTCATAATAATTACAATGAGTATCTTGCTGCAGACGCTTTAAAAAATAAGAGCCTCGATGATATTTTACAATTAATTACTATAGATGGATTGCCTGAATTTAATATTCTGCCATCATGGAAAAACACTGTAGCTTTTTTGTTATATTTGAGAGATAGCCAAGATCTAATTGAAAATCTAATTACTATAGATCCTTCAATGCTCTTAGATTTAGAAGTTGGAAGATTAACAAAGCAACAACGTAATCAAATTTTTAAAACTCTATATGAGAGATACTCCTCCCGTGATATTTGGTTAGGAGATAATCCATTTGATTTAGCAAAATTAGCGATGAATAATGAAACATACAGTTATTTAAAGGATAAAATCATAAGTTCAAGTAGTAATATGGATAAATACAACGCTGTTTATATAATTCGATACTTCAAAGAATATGCAGAAATGGATTTAAAAAACAAACTCATTGATCTTGTATTAAACATAGATATTAATACTGAATTGCGGGCAGTTAGCTTATCAACTTTAACAAGTTTGTACCAGGTGGATAATGAACTTGTTAATGCTGTATTACCTATTCTTCAAGAAAAAGAAAATGTAGGCTTAATTGGTTCTTTTTTTAGATTCTTAACTAAATATTCAACAGTGGATGATTATATTGAATTTATTATTGAACACATTCCTTTAATGCACTTTAATCTTGATTCAACCATTCATTTATCAAACTATGCTATTTATGATTGTATAGAAAAACTGCAATCACTAGATGCAATTATAAAACTACTGGATTATTTTATTGAAAACACCCAGATACTAAGGGATATTCATATTGATGATTTAATACCTAGCATAGTAGGTAAAGCATTAATTTATCAGGAATCTTCGGTTGTTTGGAATAAGATGCGGGAACTTTTAAGGAAATCAGATATCATATCTCCGCACAAAGCAATGTATACTATTTTCAATTTTTTTGTAGCTTCAGGTACTTTAAATCAGCTGTTCGATAGTTTTTACAATCGTGCGGAAATTAAAAAAGATCGTTATTATTACAAAGTAATTGCTTTATCGATGACAGAGGAGAATATACTAAGACTTATTTCCGATAAAAAAGATGATGTAATATCTGAAAATGAAATAATGAAAATAATTTTTGAAATGCGTGTGTATCATCAAGAGGAGGATTTCGTAGAAAAATTAGTACATGATCTTAATATCGAAGAGCCCACTTCTAAAAATTATGAAGAAATACAAAACAATAAACTAATGGAATTTATTGAAATTATTTTCTCAAAAGAAAAGTTTTTAGCAGAAGTTAAAAACATATTCATAGGTGAAGAAAAAGAAGCATTATGTTTCGATGATTTGGAAATCGATAAAATGTGGGATAATTTAAAAGGTGATGAGAAATATAATAGTTTTATGTTGCGGTGCTTAAGAGAAATATTGAAAATAAAACCTATTACATTTGATGAATTCGAAACATTAATTCCAGATTATGATGTATTCACACTGAATGAGGCGTATAAAATAAAAACGAATAATTCGAATATCGAATTTTCTAAAGAACAAAGAGAGAAAATTTCACAAATATGCTATGACAAAATAAAACACGTTGATTTTAATACTGCAATTACTTACAACGAAAATAGTGTAACATTTGGTTCAATATATGTGTCATTATGGTTTTTCCAAAGACTGTTTAACCTTCAATATCCGGAAAACATATTGTTGGATATGATATCATTTGATTATGTTATTAAAAACAATCATGTGGGAATTAAATATATAGAAAAATATGTTAGTTTGTCTTTAATGCAGGAAAGAATCCTTTGGAACCTAATAAATAAAGACATCAGGGAGCAAATACTATACAATCATTTAAGCTTTTGTAAAGAGTATAAGGTAAGGGATTCAATAGAGATAATAAAAAAATTATTTAGTAACAGTAATCTTTCTAATCGTGATAAGTTGGAATGTCTAAAAACTTTAATTTATCTAGGTGTAGAAATTTCATACTTAAAAGAGTTAATGGTGTCCACTGAAGACGAGAAGATTTTTGATACATGTGCCGCTTATTTAAGTCAGCTCGAACCTCAAAAAACTCAAGATATTTTAATAGAAAGTCTTAATAAAAAAGACAATATAGCTTTAAAGAGTGCTGCACATTTAATAAACTATCAAAATATAGAAGGTATTGAGTATTACATTAATTACATTCGAAAACAAAAAAAATATGGTTCTTTTACTTCACAAATGTTAATTCAAAAGATATCGAATATAGAAGCATTGGAACTCTTATTTACTTTATTAAATGATGTTGTAAGAAAAGAAATTAAGCAAGAACCATTTGAACGACTTCAAGAAGAAATAGTATCTGCGTTTAAAAATATAGCCGTAAAAGACGCAAGCAGCTTAGGAAAAGTACTTGAAGGGATTTTGGGATTTATTGAACAAAACAAAGAAGATATCGAACTAAACGATTTCCATGTAATCCACGATGATGTGTTGAAGTTTTATAAATCAAACTACAAAAAGAGCAATGATATTTACACTACTTTAACCTCAGTCAATCGAATCCTCTTTGTCCCAGAGGATGAAGAATATCGAAATAAACTAATAGCATGCATAAATCTTCAGACTGATATTATGGAGAATACGACTGCTATAGATATTTTCAAGTTACATCCTAAGAACATGGGGAATATTGCTTATTTAGTTTCCCTTAAATTAAGTAAAAGCAACCGCGAATTCGAGAATTTTATCAATTATATGCAGCAAATCTTTTTTGAATCACTTCACAAAGAGCAAAAGCAAAAGAAAGATATCGATGGGCGTATATATAAAGAACATCGTACACTTTTTGAAATCTTAAATCTGATTCGATGTTTAAGACATTACTATCTTCATATGGAACTTAATGATCTAAATGTGGTAGAAACAGTGAACAACTTCTTTTTAAGCTTTGGAGGTCAACCAGATACTGCCGAAAAGTGGATGTTATTACATTCGAAAATAATTAAAGATTTAGAAGAAGCTCTTCTGAAGACTAAATCTACTCTCTAAATCGCTGCAAATTACAAGGATTAATAATAGAATTTATCCAATATAAATTACGCGATTAGAATTAGTACCTTTGAATTAATTCATTGGATAAAAAAATCTTCAATTTCACATCGAGATTAAGCAACTATATTTTTACCCCCGTCCTATATATAGAACGGGGGTATGTTTGTTCAATTCTTTAAATTTAAATCGCTCAATTTTCGTTCTACAACAGGTGCTTAGTGAATAGATGAACTAGACTGTAATTCTCGGGAATTATATGCTAAATTATTCAAGTTGCCTTTTTTCTAAACAATCAATAGCTTCACGTTTCTTCTCATTACTAATATTTGTATAGATACTAGTAACTTCGACTGAAGTATGTCTAAGTTGATCTCGAAGTAATACTAGGTCTTTGTTTTCCTTATAATGATTGGTGGCATATGTGTGCTGTCGTTTATGAGGGCTACGTTTTTCATCAAATGCACTTGAATATTTGTCAAATAACTTCTGTATAGCTCTAACAGTTAACTGCGTATATTTCCCTTTATAATTTGTTACAAAAAGTAAGTCTTCATCTTGAGGGCAGTTATATTTATCAGGACGAATCCTAATATACCCCTGAACATCATCTAAGCAAGAACGAGTGGCTATCTTTTATTACCTTTACGAGTCGCTTTTATGGTTCCCTGACCGAAGTTTATACTAGAAATAGTAAGACTAGCTACATGGGAAACCAGAAGTCTATTGTTTAAAATGAGGCTTATGATGGCTATATCTCTTTCCTTATCCCGCCGGAAAAACTATATTTTTGTGGTGATATATTTTTCAATATTTCTCGGTAATCAATTATAAAAATAAAATAAGCCATATCTTACTTGTTATTCGTTTAAAAGCCTAAATAGAAATAAAAAAAAAGAGAATAAGAGCAGTGAAAATATGACTAAATATAAATAAAATACTTTCATTTTTGATTGAATGAGAATATCTAGAATTATGACGAATTAATATTTTTATTATTAATCCATATATCATCGAAATTAAAATGAGTAGAAGTAACAGCCAAACAAATTGCACCCTATTATAATCTATGGACGTAGCATTAATAATAGCAGGTTTTATAGCGATAAAAAAAATTATTAAATATATAAAAAGACTTAGAATACAATATAATGAAAAATTCAACAAGTTTCTGTACAAATAATTCCCCCCTCTCATAGAAGTAACCTAGCCCTATTTAATTATTACCATCATAGCAAAATAAAGTTAATCTGAAGTTGATTTTAAACTATTTATTAATAAGAATCAGAAGATAAAAATAAGTAAGCATAGAATTTCTATTAATAATTAAATGTATATATTCATAAATTTTAATGCGTGAATAGTATTATAATGAATTAAATGGATGGTAATAATATTCCTCTTTGAAAGGGTGTATATTAAATGCAGTATTCTTACATTAAGTATTTTGATGGTTGGAAAAAAATATTTCCTAGTGGTAACTTAATAGAATTTCAGGAGAAAAGTTATATAGAGTTAGATTCTATGATTATAGATAATGAAAAGGAAGCTAAGCTTATTAAAGGAAGAAAAGCTATATATCAGGCAATATGCCCTATATGCGAAGACATCATGTCGTTTAATAAAGGATCTAAGGCCGTTAATAAAAATCCATATTTTTTTCATTTAGATAAAGAACAATGTTTTTCATTTGAATCACTGGCACATGCTAGAACTAAGAAATACTTATATGAATTATTTAGTAAGGCTGGTTACATCGTAAAAGAAGAGAAACGATATAAAGACATTTCACGTGCCGACGTAGCAGTACTGCAAACAATTGATGGAAAAGAAGAGCTGAAGCTGGCAATCGAGGTACAGGCGTCAAATATTCGGACTAGTAATATTGCAAAGAGAACAAATATATATTTTGAAGAAAATGTACCAACTGCATGGGTGTTAATACTAGATAGTTTCTTTCCACCTAAGGAAAAAGAAGTAAATGGTGAAAAAATATACACGGATAGTTATAGTGGCACAAGAATTAGTAGTTTTAATCCAGAAACAAATTCATATGAGTATACATATATTGCTCCATTAAAAGAGGAGTACTTCTTTGTAACAGGGGAAAATAATAAAGCATTTAACTATTTGATGGATGTATACCATGTTATTGTAACTGTTGATCATAATGGACATGTATTTTTAATTCGAAGAACTCCCGAAAGTTCTAAGTTAAGGGTAGATGCATTATTAGAGAACCGAGAACATTCAACACAAGATGATATATTTCTGGTTAACCGAATAGCAGAGTCTGACATTGTACCAGTATTATTAGAAACAGAATTATTGCGTGCACCAAATAGTGAAAATGATACGAGGCTGAAAAAGAGTACTCAATTAAATGAAAAATTTAAAGGCCAAATTCATAGAAGTGATTCTGATCCCACGAAGTTAGTAGATGCTGCTATTGAGTTTGATAAAGCCTGGCAGATAGAGGAAGCATTAAATAGTATAGAATTAGCGAGAAAAACAAGAGAAGAAATAAAAATAGCCTATACTAACAAACTACTAGAGATAGAGCAACAAAAAGCAGAGGAGCGCAGAAGGCAAGAGGAAACATTGGCTGAACAAATGGCAAAGGATTATATGAACGACTTATACAATCAATATAAAAAGGAATTTAATATGCTAGTAGACCGCTTGGAGGCAGAAAAGGTTCAATTTCATTTATCTTCAATCGGTAAGTGGTATTCTTGGTTGAACTATTTAAATGAAGAGTGCCATAAGTGGTATATAGTCGTAAAAACTTTATTTAAAGGATTTCCAACACGTTTCTTAAGTGATAAGAATGATTATGAAATGTATTTTAATAAGGAACAAAATAGTTATAAAAAATGGATTGAGGGTAGAAGTTTAAATGAGTTTGTAGAGGAATTACAGCAACATTATGAACAGGAAACAAATAATACTAAGGAAAAAATATTTTATCAAAAGCTTTTGACTAAGTATGGACAAAAGTTAGATAAAGTGCAAAAAAAAGAAAAAATACAAAGGGAGCAAGAAGAGCTACGTATCCGTCAAGAAAAAATAAAGAAAGAGGAAGAAGAACGAAAACGCATTCAATTACAGAAAGAGCAATTATATAGAAAACAAGAACTTTTAAACAAAGATTATGATGATATACCACTTTTAACAAAAAATGAAATCGATAATTTTAGAAATAGGTTTTGGGAGGAATACAAATGTATTCCTAAAAAAGAACGCACTGCTTATGAAAGAAAGTATTTTCCTTCAGGACTACCACGGTGGTTTATGAAAGACAAGATTCTCCATGTAGAAAAAGAAATAGAAGCTGAATTAAAAAAGAAAAATAGCAAGAACAAGGAGCAAAAAGAAAACTTAAAAGATAACGACGATGGCTATATTCAGCTGAAGTTATTATAAAAGAAATTTTTGTAATTGGAAGATAACATATATATCATTAAACTTTATTTCTTTATATTATAATTTTAAAATCGTGTTTTTTAGGAGGATACATATGAGATTAAATAAAAGTGAAAGATCATTGCCTGTATTATTAGCCTATGAAAGAGATGAAAGTGGAAATCTTGCAGTTTGGTGCCCTTATTGTGCGACATGGCATCTTCATGGACGAGGAGACGGGCATCGTAGTGCTCATTGTCAAAATAGGAGAAGTCCATTTATAGAAACCGGGTATATTATTAAAAAGGGATCGAAAAAAGATTATGCTTTCGGTAGAACATATTATGACAGCTATGACAAATTAGATTTGAAATATCGTTACTAGAGGGTTTTTCTTTAATTTAAGAATCAATTTATAAGTAATGCCAATAAGTTAGTCTTATATAATCAGATAAGATATTAAAAGGAAGTGGAAGTTTAATGGGATATAGTACTCTATCTCTTGATTTTAAAAATAAAGTAGTTGTCGATAAAACGAAGTGGAAAGAAATATGGGATGATTGTATGGAACCAGATAGTTTTGCTGAGTATGTGTATATAGTGATTGAAAATGCGGCGCGTCGTTATAAATTTAAACATGACTTTGAACCAGAGATATACATGTTTAATTTGAATAGACCTTATAAGGTGAATCTGAGATTGGGTAATAAAAAATACATATTGATAATGAATCCCTTTGATGAAAGTCAACTTGTTAGTGGAGAATAAGGTTAATAAAAAATAAAAGAAAACCATCGTATTTTTCATTACGATGGTTTTTTAAATGGATGAAAGCCCTAGTTAATTAAGGATGAAGTGGATATTGTAACATACGTGTCGTAGTACGTAAAATGTTTTTTCTAATTACTCAATTAGTATTTTATTTTACATTATAGATGCTTCTTAAGATATTAATGAACCCTATACAAACATTTTCAAGCCAATTATGAATTAATGTTTAATTTGAAGAAATTTAAAAATTCAACGCAACTAAAATCTGATTATTTGAAAATTAATTAGATTTTATGGTAAAATTAAGGTTATTAATACAAAAAAAGGGTGGTTTGATTATTTGATAAATTCTAAAATTGTTTCATTGCAAGAAGGTTATACTTTATCAAAAAATGCAAGAAATCTATTCATTAATAGAAATAATCGTGCATTATTAATATATAGTCAATATGCAAAGCAAAATGCTCAATCTCTGTATAAATTAGCATATACGTATTTGGATAGTCCGTCCAATGAAATTGATAAAGGGTTTAATTATTTTACAAAGGATGAAATTATTTTATTTAATGATACATTAGCAAATGTTATAAATCAGTGCAGAGATGAGTGGATTGGTGATGTAAATCCTTATGAGATTATTGAAGATGAGAAAAAAAGGAAAAAATGTACATTGTGTAAGCAGAAAAATAAATTAATTTTTCATATCAAAAATCAATTTAATGGAATGAAAATGAATGTGGGAAGTAAATGTATAACAGCATTTCATTCATTAGAATATCCTTCTGGTCTGACTAAAGCAGAAGTTATGAGACGTGCACACCGACAATCTCGTATTCAGAGTTTAACATTAAAATTTCCTGGTATAGAAAAAATAGTATCGTCATGGGAATCTGAATTAGAAAAGTATCACGTCTTAATTCCTGAATTTTTAGAGAATAAGTACCTTGATATTGGGAGTGAATTAAAAGAGATATATAATAACTATTTAAAAAGACGGGTTGGAAAAGCTGATATAAAAAAGATTTCTAAACTTTTAAAGTCAAGGGATTCTTTTTTGAGCAATATGAGGGATTATGAAACGGAAAACAAACTAAAGGATTATGTTGTTACACGTAAAATTGTTAAATGGCTTCAATTAAAAAATGATTATGAAACAATTAAGCATATAAAAAAAACTGGTTATGTCACTTCTGATATAGTACATAAAATTTTAGAACCGAATTTTTTGGAATCATTAATCCCTAAAATTAATAGGCTTTTTGAAAAGCAAGGAATTAGTGTTATCGCATATGAGAAAGAATATGTAAATTATAAAATCAAACCTTTTTCAAATTTGGAATTCTATTTAAAAGTAAACAGCAGAATATTATTAAAAAATTTTGGGCCATTGTTATTTAGAAAGGCGATACCAATCGCTCCTAGCTTACAAAATATTTTTAAAATATCACATTTATATTCAGAAAATGAACAGAACATGGTACTTAATGAATTAAATAGAATGGATTCTGTTATAGGAACTGAACTTTTAGATTATGGATATGCATACGATCATTTTGAAAGAAATGAATTAGATTTATTTGATAAGAGAATAAAAAGATTTATTGTAGTGAATTTATCTAAATTTCTTGAAGAATTTAAAGGAGTTGCTTTTGAATTAGGGAAGATAGCGTCTATTGAACAATATGTAGATTATCTCTTAAAAGAAAATACTAAAACGTATACCTATTTAGATTTAAGAGGCATTCGTGATAGAACTGATAATGATATAGATAACAAAGAATAAAAATGACATGTAGTTAAATAATAAACAAGAGTAATAGTGATAATTTATATATTACTTAAATAAATAAATAAATAAAATCTATTAAAAATTTTATTTTAAAACTGAATTTTGCTTTAATTGATTAAAAGCTGTGATATGTATAATGAATAATAAAGGAAAAGCATCCTAAATAGGATGCTTTTCCTTTATTATTCAAACTGTCTTTTTTCTAATCGATCAATAGCTTCACGTTTCTTCTTATTATTTATATTTGTATAGATACTAGTAACTTCTACAGAAGTATGGCCAAGTTGATCACGTAATAATACTAGGTCCTTGTTTTCTTTATAGTGATTTGTAGCATATGTGTGTCGTAGTTTATGAGGGCTACGCTTCTCATCAAATGCACTTGAATATTTGTCACATAACTTCTGTATAGCTCTAACAGTTAGCTGCGTATATTTCCCTTTATAGTTTGTTACGAAAAGTAAATCTTCATCTTGAGAACAGTTATATTTACTAGGGCGGACCTTTATATATTCTTGAACATCATCTAAGCAAGAGCGAGTGGCTAATATAGAAGATCTTTTATTACCTTTACGAGTCACTTTTACGGTACCCTGACGGAAGTTTATACTAGAGATAGTAAGACTAGCTACCTCGGAAACCCGAAGGCCAGTGCCTAAAATAAGGCTTATAATGGCTATGTCTCTTTCTTTATCACGCTGAAAAAAGTTATATTTTTTTGGTGATATATCTTTCAACATTTCACCATAATCATTTGCTAGAAATTGGAGAAAAGCTACATCATCTTTTTCATTAAATATCATGTTTGCAACGTCATCTGCTCTTGCTGCTGCATCTACTTTCTCCTTATGCAGTTCAATTTTCTCCATTACATTACGTGAGATGTAATTTTCCCCTTGTTCATTCTCTGTGTTTTGAGCTAAGTACTTGAATAGAGATTTTAAAGCAGAGAAAGTTCTGTTAATAGCTCTTGTCTCAATACCTTCTCCCTGGAGATATCTTTGAAAAGTTCTAGCTTCATTTAATGGTAGATTTTCTAGTGTTGAAATTGGTACATCACATATATTAGTGACAACCTTACCGTTTTCAACGGCTAATCGATTACTTATAAGCCAGTTTAGAAACTTTTCAAATTCAGTAATGTAAGCATACAATGTAGCGGGGGAGAGGGCTGTTTTCATTTCTGCATACTCTATGATATACCAGGGCATTTTACTTTTATGTTTATCTATTAGGATTTTAAACTTTTCTTTTTCTTGGTTACTCATGTTGTACACCTCAAATCAAATAATGTAAATAAATTTTTAAACTAATACTTAAACTAACTATTCAAATTTTTGAGCTAGAATACTATTTTAATAAATAGCTTGATTACATATATGGATACCATACTAGTCTTTGAAAAAGAAGAGAGGTATCAATATATGATTGATACCTCTACTATACTCAATTCTATGAAATCCATCAAACTGTTCGTTAAATACACTTTTAACGAACTATTGGATGCTGATATTCTATCTCAACTAGGTGTAGCATCACATTACTATTAAGTTAAGGTTTTGAAGTACCCTCTAAATGAAAATTTTCTTTCTCTATAGTTAGTTATTCTGAGAAGTCAGCTTATTTTTTCAATTTAGGGGTGTTTACTCTTCTTAAATTGATGGGCATGTGGCGGGATCACTATTATCCAATCAGTTAGTAAACATAACATGAATTATAGTATTCGATAGATTAAGGGATAAACTGAAATCTAGTCTCAAAAAGGTAATTAGTTTAAATTATATTTATAGTAGAAACATCATTGCAGCATAATGAGCAGTAATTGAATATATACCTAGATTTTAAGTAATGAGAAATTAAAAATCTCCAAATTTTAACAAGTGCTATGATTATCTTGTAAGTTAACTATTTACTCCAACATTTAACAATGTATTGAAGTAGTAGTACTTAGTTTAGTATATAATAAATTATTTTAATTCCTTTCAACTATGTCGCGATGGAGTATATCAAAATATTATAAAGTAATGTAGAGCCATAAACTTTTCATACAGATTATGAATTTAAACAAGAAGTAATGCAAAATGCCATGGATATTGGTATGGGACAAGAAAAGTTCTTATAACAGGCTTTAGAATATTATGTAATAAAAGTATAGAGGTATTAAGTATTAAATCAAATAAAAAAGAGAAAAACTAACTGAAATAGTTGTTCTCAAATAATAAATGAAAATTTATTATTTATAAGTTAATATTAATAAATAGTATACAAATTTCTATACATCTATCAATAATGATAGTGAGGAGAGAATAATGGCAAATAATATATCAGATATTGCAAAATTAGCTGGTGTTGCAAAAAGTACTGTATCCCGTTATTTGAACGGTGGATACGTCAGTGAAAAAACAAAACAAAAAATTGAATTGATTATTCAAGAAACAAATTTTTCTCCCAATACATTTGCACGGAGTTTAAAAGCGAAAACCACAAATTTAATTGGAGTAATCGTCCCTCGGTTAGATTCTTTTGCAACAACAAAAACACTTATCGGAATCGATATCTCACTTCGCGAACATGGCTATCAAATGCTTGTTGCAAACGCAAGCCAAAGCCAAGAAATAGAGATAGAAGCAATTGAAAACTTTGTAAAGCAAAAAGTAGCTGGTATCATTTTATTAACCACAAAATTAACTGCTCAGCACAATAAAATTTTGTGTAAGTTACAAATTCCTATTTTGTTTGTTGGCCAGCAATACGAAAATCAATACTGTTTGATTCACAATGATTTTGAAGCAGCATTTGAATTGGGATCTTATATTTTATCCCAAGGACATTGTGATATTGCATATGTAGGAGTGACGGAAGAAGATGTTTCGGTAGGTATAAAAAGAAAACAAGGTTTTCAAAAAGCAGTTCAAAAGTTTGCCCCATCATGCAATGTTACATACTATAAGACAACATTTCAAGTGAAAGATGCTATGAAACAAGTATCAGACATTTTAAATAATCAGTTTCCAACTATTATTGTTTGTGCAACAGATAATATTGCAATTGGGGCAATTAAGGTGATTCATGAAAGGAAGCTTTCTGTACCAGCAGATATATCAGTTACTGGTTTTGGAGGATATGATATTTCAGAGATGATTCATCCTAGTTTAACAACCGTCTCGTTTGATTACCATTACACTGGTACTGTTGCAGCGACATCTATTATACAATTAGTTGAGAACAAGGAAGTACCAAAAATAATCAGTTCAAAATATGAATTGAAAATTCGAGAAAGTGTTGACAAAGTGTGAAAGCGCTCTATAATCTATTGTAGAACCGGTTCCATTCCGGTAAGGTTAAGACAGGATTTTTTTACATTTAAAAACCTGTCTCCTATTTTGAATATTTACGGAACCGGTTCCATAAATATTTAGGAGGATTTCGGATGGATATGAAAGCAATTGCTAACAGTGTATTACAGCATATTGGCGGAAAAGAAAATATTGTAAGTGCAACGCATTGTGCAACACGTCTCCGCCTCGTTTTAAAGGATGACTCAAAAGTAATACAAACAGAAATCGAAAACATTGAAGGGGTAAAAGGTGCATTCTCTACAGGTGAGCAGTATCAAATTATTTTCGGAACGGGACTTGTTAACAAGGTATATGAACCTTTTGCAAATCTTATTGGCTCATCTCAAATCAATTCGCAAACAGATACAAGAGTCGTAAAGAAAAATATGAATCCAATTGTTCGATTAGCAAAAGTTTTATCTAATATCTTCGTGCCAATCATCCCGGCAATTGTAGCAAGCGGTTTATTAATGGGTCTACTAGGAATGTTGAAAGCGTTTAAAGTGGTGCCGGCTGATCATGCTATGATTCAATTATTTGATATATTTTCAGGTGCTACTTTTATAATTTTACCAATCTTACTTGGTGTTAGTGCTGCAAAGGAATTTGGTAGTAATATTTTCTTAGGAGCTGTAATTGGTGGGATTTTAACTCATCCTGCATTAACGAACCCTTGGACACTTGTAAATGCGAAGCCAACAGTTTTACATTTTCTTGGTATGGATATTGATATGATTGGTTATCAAGGTACAGTCCTTCCAGTTTTATTATGTGTATACGTTATGAGTGTTATAGAGAAACAATTACGAAAACATGTACCAAATACTTTAGACTTATTAATTACACCTTTTTTAACAGTTATGATTACAGGTTTTCTATCGCTCATTATTATTGGTCCTGCGGGTTATAAGATAGGTGATGGAATTACTTACATTTTAAATACTGTATACGAAGTTGCAGGACCAATAGCTGGTTTTATCTTCGGTGGTTTATATTCAACTATTGTATTAACAGGTTTACACCATAGTTTCCACGCAATTGAAGCCGGATTGCTTGCAAATAAAGAAATTGGTGTGAATTTTTTACTCCCGATATGGTCAATGGCCAATGTTGCACAAGGTGGAGCAGCCCTAGCTGTTTACTTTAAAACAAAGAATACCAAAACAAAGGGAATTGCAATTCCGTCTGCAATATCAGCATTTTTGGGTGTTACAGAGCCGGCAATTTTTGGTGTGAATTTAAAATTAGGAAAACCATTTATTGGTGCGGGAATTGGTGGAGCTTTAGGCGGAGCATATGTTGTGTTTATGAATGTTGCAGCAAATGCTTACGGTTTAACAGGAATTCCAATGCTTACGATTGTAGTTCCATTAGGGGTAATGAATGCAGTCCATTATATAATTGGTTTTGTGATTGCGGTAATTACAGCTTTTGTAGCAACAATTATTTTATATAAAGAAAAGAATTAATATTTTGAGGTGAATACCTGATGAGTAAATATAGAAAAATACAGGATGCAAAAGAAGGTGAATTGACTTCACTTGAAAAAGTTGCAAACCAAGACTCTTGGAAGCCAATCTACCACATTCATCCTCCATATGGATTAATGAATGATCCAAACGGTGTATCTTATTATAACGATGAATATCATATATTCTATCAGTGGTATCCTTTTGCTCCGATTCATGGAATGAAGCATTGGGGGCATGTAAAGTCGAAAGATCTCATTCATTGGGAGCGTATGCCTGTGGCCATTACGCCAACAGAAGATTACGAATCACATGGTGCTTATTCTGGTGGGTCTTTTGTGAAAAATGATATACTTCATTTATTTTATACCGGAAATGTAAAATATGACGATGGCTCCAGTAATGCGAATCAATGTCTGGCTCTTATGAATAACAAATATGAAATAGAAAAAATAGCATATAATCCGATTATTCGAGGAGTCCCAGCTGGATATACTAGGCATGTTCGTGATCCTAAAATTTTGGAGCATAATGGGTGCTATTATATGCTCCTTGGGGCACAACGGAGTAATGAGACAGGAACACTTCTCATTTATCACTCAAAAAATTTGTTTAGTTGGGAACTATATGGAGAACTACAAACTAACTTGAAGGATTTTGGTTTCATGTGGGAGTGTCCTGATTTTTTCCATTTAGATGGAAAAGACATCTTGGTTTTCTCCCCACAAGGACTTGAAGGAAAAGGGGATAGTTACCAAAATGTTTATAATGTCATTTATGCAGTTGGAACACTAGATTTAGAGAATTTATATTTTCATATTGAGTCTTATAATGAATTAGATAAAGGATTTGATTTTTATGCACCGCAAACATTACAAGATTCCAATGGAAGACGCATTATGTTTGCCTGGGCGGGATCCAGTGAAATATCATACCCTTCAGATGATTTCATGTGGGCACATTGTTTAACTATTCCTCGTGAGCTTACTCTTGAAGGGAATATATTAAAGCAACGACCTGTTTCTGAATTGAAAGAATTGCGTACATCTTCAAAGTCTATATCAGGTTGTGTGCAGAATGAAACATGTGTATTATTAGACCTCCTTAAAGAACGCTCTTACGAATTAGAAGTACAACTACAAGTGGAAAAGGCTAATGTCTTCGGTATTTCGTTATTTCATCATGAGGAAGAATCATTCCCTATTACTTTTCATCGTGAAAAGGGAACTGTTTCAGTTGAACGTGGAAATTTTCAACATCGTTTTGGTGGAGAGTACGGTTATACACGTTGCAAACAAATTCAAATTCAAGATTCGATGAGTATGCAGATTTTTGTTGATCAAAGTATTGTTGAAGTTTTCTTATGTGATGGAGACACTGTCTTTACATCACGTGTGTTTCCTCGTAAAGATTTAGAAAGTGGCATCTCACTTTTCGCAGATGAAAAGATGGAATTTCAAATTACACAATACAAACTTGGGAGAGGTTTAGAATGAAGAAAGTTTTTTGCATCGGAGAATTGTTAATTGATTTTATTTGTTGCAACAATGAATCTTTAAGTGAAGGTATATATTTTGAAAAGAAAGCGGGAGGTGCCCCAGCAAATGTTGCGGCGGCAATTACAAAATTAGGTGGTAAGGCTTCCTTTATGGGGCAAGTTGGAAATGATTCTTTTGGGACATTTCTTGAAAAAACATTACAAGAAAATAATGTTGATACTTCTATGCTTGTAAAAGAAAAACAAACAACATTAGCATTCGTTTCCATTGACCAACACGGGGAACGTGATTTTACATTCATGCGTGGTGCAGATGGAGAATATCATTTTCAACAAATTGATTTTTCTAAGATGAAAATGAATGATATTATTCATTTTGGTTCTGCAACAGCTTTATTACCTGGTAACTTGAAAGAAACATATTTTAATTTATTTCAATACGCTAAAGATCAAAATCACTTCATTTCATTTGATCCAAACTATCGTGATACACTCATTACAGATAAGGAGCAATTTTCTAAGGATTGCTTATCTTTCATTGGGCAAGCTCATTTCGTAAAAGTAAGTGAAGAGGAAGCGATAATGCTTTCAAAAGAAACAAATATGATTAATGCTGCAAAATTTTTACTTGCAACAGGTGCAAATGCTGTTGCCATTACGCTTGGAAAACAAGGAACACTTATTGCAACAAATGAAGGGGAAGTACTTATTCCTTCGATTACTGTAAAGCAAGTAGATTCAACAGGTGCAGGTGATGCTTTTGTAGGAGCTATGCTCTATCAATTTGCGCAGGAAGAAAATATATTTGATGTAAACTCAGAAAAAATACACACTTTTGTTAAATTTGCAAACAAAGTGGGAGCAATTACATGTATGAATTATGGTGCTATCCCATCATTACCTACGTTAGAAGATATTATTGAAAAATAATACTGTTTATCTATTACTAATAGAGCTTTAGTAAAGTTGAATTAAACCATTTTATTTAAAGTGTGAGTAGATTTGAGTAAATATAAAAGAGTCTTTGTACAATAGTATGTAGCAAGGCTCTTTTACTTGAAGTTGTAAATCGTTTATAAAAACAAAACAATCTACTTTCTTACCTTACAAATGTATAAGAATCTTTTTTGTGTAGAAATAATAAAGTTTTTTAATTTTGTTCTTAGAAATACAATAATCGCCTATCAATAAATTTGATAGGCGATTATTGTATTTGTTTAAAAATTGCTTTAATGCTTTCATAAAACGATATTTCATGAAAAATAAAGCTATTTAAATTTGGAAAGTGATTAGTTACACATAGCCTCCTTTTTAATTAGTTATTTTAGCGAATACAGATTTAACTAAGTTTGTTTTATCATCTAAATACTTATACTTATATTTATTATCGGGATTATCCCGCTCGAATTGAGTCTTTAACTGCTCATACTCAATTCGAGCGGTTTTATTATTTCATAAGTAATCTCTAAAACACAATTGCTCAATTAAATATTTATTACCCTTTTCATACATATGGTTTGATATGTTCTCGGTTCTCCTTAGTTAAAATAATATCTTTCAAGTAATACACCTTTTCTTTTTCTATACCCATAATATAGCTGTTCTAACTTAGCGATACATTTCAAACCATTTTCAAAATTCTTTAATTCAAGTGCAATATTAATATTAGGTTTTGCACTCAAGTTTGGAGTGACAGTACTTTCACAATAGGGTGTATTGCCAAAATGTATTCTCCAATTTGTTTTTCAATTAATTTTTTCTCTTTTAAGAATTCTACCTCCTATTCCTTAGTCAAAAAAACTAAAAAACTTTACTACAGGGTAATCCTAACATTTAATTAACTCCTCCTGCATACAGCCCTTTTTTTAACAAGAAATGTTACAATATTCCTTTTTATTGAATAGCACAAAATAAAATAGAGGGCATAAAATCCTAATTCAGCCCAGCCTGTTAAATAACTATTCTATTTTTAAAAGGCTTTATTGTAATTTAGACAACTTTATTATCCATGCACATTCTTGCATTTTCTAAATTGTTATATCATTGAAGATGTTTTATGAATAGAAGAAATAAGTAATTTTAAAGGTTTTTCTGAAATGAATTTTTTTAACAAATACATACGGAGCGATAATAAATAATTTTACTTTAATATATAAAACGACAAGGATCCAAATAAATACATAATTTAACGAATAGTTTATGTAATAAAGTTATTGTCAACCTAATGCTTTTTATTACATTATATGTGCTATTGAATAGTGAACTACTGTATTGTTAAATTTATTCAACTATTAATTCTCCAAAATGGTCATAAAGTAATTTTAAACCAATAGCATGGTTTTCGTTTAAAAGTTCATATGCTTCACGAAGTAACTTATGTCTTTTGTTATAAAGTGTAGTACATGTAAATGTGTTTGAATAGCAACAAGGACAGACAATCCCCATAATGGCCGTGTTAAAAGCAACAATAGTATTCTGCTCTGGATCAATCTTACAATATAAACGAATAGAATTACCTGTGTCTGTATTTGCAATGATTGTAGCCATGTTATCTTCCTTACGAATATTTCCGTTAGAATCCATCTCTAAAATTGCACTTGTTAGTTTCAATTACTTTCACTCCTTAATTTTATATACAATTAGAATTTGAGGAGTATCTAAATAAACAAAGCTTATATTTAGATACATGACATTTCATAAGTTAATACAATTAATATTATATAATATATATATTAAAAAATAAAGTGTTCGTTAAATAGGAATTTAACGAACAGTTGAGGAAATGTGAGTTAAACTCCCCTCCTATCTTAATGTACTGTACAAAGGCATGAAACTCTAAACTCTCATTTTTGGGACTAGCTTGGGCCAAGAAAATCCAAACTAAAGTTTTATAGATTTACAGAACTAAATACATGTGATCTTGTGTGAACGTATATGTTTAAATACTACGTTACTTTTATTTATAAAAAAGGCATCCTAAGATGCCTATCTATTCTGTAACAAATTTAAATACATAGTACATAAAAAATAGACAAGATAGATAGGCTAGCCTGCCAGCAACGGATTCTCTCATAAATTTCATAAGTATGACTTTGACAAGCAATGCTAAGAATAACGGTATAAATAGTACCATAGCAAGTTTGATCGCTATGTCATTCATTATTGGATTAAATGGTTCGAAATTAATTATAATATTCACTTACCTTTCTCTTATCGTTCTATTTAAAGAATAAAATTATACAAATAAACTCGCTAAAAAGATACCATAAGGTTCCTTCCTCCAACTGAACAATCTTAATTTTAACCGGTTCTTTTGCAAATATAAGACGCATTTCAGGGAACAATCAGGATTCCTACCGAAATTGTTCTTTTTTGTCATATGCATGGCTTCTACTCCTATATAATATTATCCTTTATAACAAAAAAGCACTGCTATGATTTCTAGGAGTATTGAAAATGTTCTATCGTACTAAATTCACTTTATAAATAGAACATATAATAAAAGACCTTGCTACACAAAATAGCAAGGTCTAGATATAGTAAAATAAGCACCTTAGAGATTTATAGGTGCTTTTATTTAAATTCATTTCCACAAAATAAAATGTAAAAAACTAAAAAAGCAAAAAGGACACTTTTTTAGTTTTTTAGCTTCCCAGCACAAATTTGAAAAAAGATTTCAAGCTATCCTTCACTATCTTTAAATTTTCCTCTTAAATTCTTCTCAAAGATAACCCTATTATCTTCCATCTTATTATAAGTTTGAAATAAAGCTTCTCTTTTCTTTTTTCTTACCCTTGGTTCTGGAGGATAACATGACGGACATTTTGCAGCCCCTTCATGTCTAGCTTTGACCATTGCTTTATATTCATGTCCACACTTACCACAAATCCACCATGCTCTTTCGTTACATCTGGTAGATGTCTCCTCTGGTGTTGTTACACCATATACTTCTTTATTCTTTGTAGGATGCCATTCTTTTGCTATTTCTGGGTTATGAAGAGCAATTGACTGTTGATACTTTTCACAAGTTCTACATCCCTTACCATTTTTCACTCTTAAATTTATTTTTTCTCTCCACATATGACCTTCTTTACAAACCCACATTACTTCTTCATTTGAAGTATAAATTGCCTCATATGGATTTCGGAATTTCTGCCGATAACATGTGTCAAAGATACAAAACTCCTTTGCTATCTCTGGATACATTGTTGCTAATGAGTTGTCTTTGCAAACTTTCTTATTTGAACAGTATGGACACACAGTTTTATCATGAAGTCTACTTCTAACAGACTCCTTCCACTCATGACCCTTACCACATATCCACCATCTAACATTCCAATTCTCTTCATCAATCATCTCATTATCAGGTGTTACATCTGCATTTCTTTTGAAATTCCATTGCTTAGATAAATCTGGATCAATACATCTAAGTGATTTAGCTTCTATTTTATTAACATTGTTTAATTTATCTAGCTGCTGCTTTTTCTTCATACACTTTGGACAAAGCTCATCTTCAACTTTCAGCCTATCATTAGGAGTTGATCCCCAAACATGTCCCTCAGAGCACTCCCACCAAATATATTCGTAACTTCCATATGTAATATCTTCAGGATTCAAGTGACCATTCTTGATAGGATGCCATTCACTTAACAGCTTTTTAGAAAGACCTGTATTTATAAGTAAATTAATCATAGTATTCTCACCTCTACTTTTCTGATTCAATCCACCATTTGTCTGCGTTCAATTCTTCTGTAGTCATCTCATACTCATCTAATTTAACAATTTCATTTTCCCTATTAAAAAAGCAAGGCTTTACAAATATAGAAGCATTTCTATAACTATAACTTTCACCTTTATACGCTTCAATTTTAGAAATTTCTAGCTTATAAACATATAATGGATGTGAATATATTTGTCCAACTTTAAAAGTTTTATCACTATTGTTTTCCGAAGAAATCTCTTCAACTATCACTTTACTTGGAGTACCATGGAAATGACTATCCCACATTACGTTTCACCCTAACTTTAAATTTATTTAATTCTATTGTATCAGAATATTCACACGTGCAATTAGGAAAAAGGTATAATTTTATCATTATTTTCATCTATTATAATAAAATAAGTTAAAGATATTACTGGCTAAGTAGTTTAGAGTTTTTTGTCCTATGTTCAAAAGGTTTAGACTTTCATGTCCTGTTATTAAGACATGAAAGTACCTACAAAATTTATAATAATGGCTATTTATCAAAGATTCTTTATAAGTTTTTAGTTTAGAGTTTTTTGGAACTTGATTGGATAAGAAAATCAAGTTCCAAAACTTTATTGATATACAGAACTAAATACATGTAATCTTGTGTGAACGTATAGGCTTAAATACTACATTACTGTTATTTATAAAGAAAAGACATCCTAAGATGTCTTTCTACTCTGTAACAAATTTAAATACATAGTACATAAAAAATAGACAAGATAGATATGCTAGTCTGCCAGCAATCGATTCTCTCATAAATTTCATAAGTATGACTTTGATAAGCAAGGCTAAGAATAACGGTATAAAAAGTACCATAGTAAGTTTGATCGCTATGTCATTTATTGTTGGATTAAATGGTTCAAAATCAATTATAATATTTACTTACCTTTATGCAACTTCTTATTTATATAGTTTAATATAAATAAACTCGCTAAAATGATACCATAAAGTTCCTTTCTCTAACTGAACCACCTTAATTTTAACCGGTTCTGGTGCAAATATGCATGGCCTCTACTCCTATATGATATTACCCTTATATAACCAAAAAAAGCAACGCTATGGACGCTTTAGCCTACATATTCTTCAACTTTACTAAAGATACCATTAATAGATGGAGGGGTATAATTATAATCGTTATCAGTGAACATTAAAAAAGATGATTCCGATTGAATATCGGAACCATCTTTTCCGGGCTTGATTTTTCAGTTTTTTTTTATTAAACTGTCCATTTTAAAGGGTACATTTCAGTTGACTCCGCACCTTTTTAAAAATAATTTATATGAATGTAAATCGCCTTTAACACCACAGTAAAATCTATAATATCAATGTTACATCTTACTACTTTGTATCCCATTTTTCTAAATGGAAGTAGAACAATACCCCATCTTTTGTATTAGTTACACCGTACTTTACATTATGTAAATCTAATATATTTTTTACAATTGAAAGTCCAAGACCCGTTCCACCATATACTCTTTTTCTTGATTTATCCACTCTATAGAATTGATCCCATATTTTATCTATGTTTTCTTCTGCTATATGTGCCCCTTTATTTTCAAACCCTATATATACGTCATGTTGTTTCTCGTTTACATCTATCACAATGGTTCGATTCGCATCTGTATAGCGAATCGCGTTGGTAAACAAGTTTGTTATGACCTGTTCTAACAGATGTGTTTTACCTTTAACACAAACATTATCTATATTTAATTTGATGTGTAGTGATTTTTCTTTAATTTGAACTTGTAAATCTTTTGCTGCCTTTTGAATTAAATTCCCTATATTAACCTGCTCCATCTGTATTTGGTACGTTCCGGATTCATATTTAGCCAAATTCAACATTTCATCTATTAACACATTCATTTTCTCTATTTCTTTTTCTAATGCTTCCCAATAATATTGATTCATTTCAGGCGCGATTCCATCTTGCAGCATAGATGCAGATATTTGCATGACACTGAGTGACGTTTTTAATTCATGCGAAACGCCTGCAATGAAATCTTTTCGTGTCTGTTCTAATTTTTTCTCTTTTTCTAAGTCTGTTTTTAACTGATTGATATATCCTTCCATTCTTTCTGAGAGTTGATTAATATTAGAGGAAAGCTCACCAATTTCATTTTTTGATTTGATAGAAAGCTTATCTTGAAATTGAAATTGCATTATTTTTTTCGTTGCTTCATTAATTTTTAGTAATGGTTTGGTAATAATTCTTGAATAATATAAACATACAACCAGCGATAGAATCAGCACAAATGCTATAATATATATATAATAATCACTCATTACATCTGTCACTTTTGTAATCGGTTGTAACGAAGACAATGTATAAATGAATTCATTTACTTGTCCATTTTGCATGAGTGGTTTTATCGTTTCTAGATACTTGATTCCATCTATACTGATTTCATTCTGAACCCATTCGTCTCCTTGTAATTTCACTTTATCGCTGATCCATTCCGATTGAAATTGCAAAATACGATTTGCAAACACCTCATTACTATACAATGTATTATTCATTTTTGAATTGAAGTAAACTGGGAAATTTATCTCTGTTACAATTCCCTCTAAGAAATAATATTTCTCACTTTCTTCTTTTGAAAAAACCTTCATACCATTTTTAGCACCAGACATCATATATTTATCAATCTGATAATAAGTAGGTGCAACAAAATTTCCATCATAACCTTTTATTCTCAATGTTGTAGGAATCACTATGTCTTTATTCGATCTTTTACTTACTGTATCCATGATAGCTAGTTTAGTCGTTTTATTGAGTAAACTTGTAATTAATATACTGAAATTAGGATCCATATCTTTCTTTGCATTGATTAAATTATTAAACACAACCTTAGAGGATCGACTCGAATCATTTTTATCAACTGTTTTTATATAATGATCTCCTGATGGTAATTTCTTGATATTGGCTTCTTTATCGAGCCTAGCAATCATAATACCCTGCTGATTAGCATACGAGAGTTCCTTCCTCTGGAGTGTATTTTCATCCTGTTTATGAGCTTCATAAAATGTATAGTACCGTTGTAATTGCTTCTGAACATTTTCTTTTTCTTTATCTATATATAAGTATTTCATCACATACATTTGTCCGAAAAAGATAGCTGCGATAATCATGCAACATAGTAAAAAGGTAAGAGAAAATAACTGAAACACAATCTTCTTTCTCATCATTTTTCTACCTCAAATTTATAACCCGTACGAACAACTGTAATAATGTGTTTTGCTTTCTCACCAAGTTTTAATCGTACATTACGCATATGTGCAGTTAGTGTTTTATCATCTCCATCATAATCGTATCCCCAAATATTTGTGATTAACTGCTCTCTTGATAGTACTTGTTCCTTGTGTTGCATTAAAGAGTGTAAAATTTCATATTCTGTATGTGTAAAATCTATTTTTTGTCCATCTATTGAAACAGAACGTGCTGATTTATCTAAGCGAATACCACATAAATTAATACAGTCCTGATATTGTACTTGTTGATTTGTATCTTTGAACAAACGTTTTGCTCTCGCTAATAAAATAGACGGTTTAAATGGTTTTGTTACATAATCGTCTGCCCCAAGTTCAAATCCAAGTAACGTATCATCTTCATCACTTCGTGCCGTTAATAGGATAATAGGAACATTAGAATTCTTTCGAATACGTCTACACACTGACCATCCATCCATTAATGGGAGCATAATATCCAAAATAACTAAACTGATATTATGCTCTTGTTCAGCAAACAAATCTAGCCCAATTTGACCATCTTCCGCTGTAATTACTTCATATCCATCATGCGAGAAATAATGGGCTACAGTCTCTCGGATAATCTGTTCATCTTCAACTATTAAAACTTTTTTCATCTCTATTCTCATCCAATCTACGTTCGTTTTACATTGAAACTGTCATCGCTTGTCTTCCCATTTGAATCCAGGCTTGTTCAAAACTATTCCGATCAATTGCTCTGTGTTTGTCCTTCTTTAGTGGATCTTTAATATATACATATTGTTCATCATAATCGGTCACAACGACACTATGCTGGTGATATGTCACTTTCATTTCTCCTGCATCTGTACGCCATGTATAAAATTCATCATCAGGTAACCGTTTAAAACGGGCATTTGTTAATACCCATACAGGTTGCCCTCTGTCTATCGCCTCATATATTTGCTGAGGTTCTTTGTGACTTAGATCCTTCACTTTCTCTTCTGAAACATACTCCTTTGCCAATTCTAAAATCGGCTCTACATAAACACCTAGTCCAGGTTTATCAAATGTAGCTATATCCCCAATAAACCCTTTGTGCATATTCCCCTTTATACCCTTTCCCTGAAATGGTACAGACTTTATCTTTGCAGCGAGTTCCATCTTATCGACTTGTACACCTGAAAATTGCAACACCATAGCAAGGCTCGTTACTTCACAACCTCTCATTAATTCTGGTTTTTGTAGAATCAGCGGCACATCCAATGGCCTTACTATCACTTTTTCTTGCTCTATGGGCCTATTTTCTTTTTCAAGTACCTTTTCTGATTCTACTGATTCATTTCTCATATATTCTACTTCTGATTTTGCATTCTCCTCTTGTGGTATTGCAGGTTGTATTTTAGTAAATATAGGAATATCACCATGTGACATACCAATGTTTGTATTTAATACTGATAGTGTAAATACAAACAGGGTTGTTTTTCTAAATGGATTCATCATTATCTCTCCTCGATGCTTTATAAGGAGAGTGTAATTTGTTTATATTTAGATAAAATCATATTTATAGAAAGACAAAGTAAAATTCATATCAAGATTATATAAAGATAATTGCTTTACGTATTAATCTTATGTGCTACAAATATTGCTTTCAACAAGCAATATTTAACTTCTTTAAGTTCACGTTCTAATTTTTCGTACTTTGCAAAAAGTCCTCGAATTCTTTTCATTAAAGTATAATCTTCGAGATTTTAGGTATGTGGTTTGATTATTATTTACAAATCCTATTGCTATATGGTAATTACTATTTATCAACAATTATTTGTGAGATTTTAGTTTAGACTTTTATGTCTTTCTACACTTGTACATGGACATAAAATAGATACTTTTTAGAAGAGAAAGTATCCATTTTCATGAATATCTTTTGTTACTTATGTAGAATTAAATTTTAGTTGAATTTCACATTTAATTAGGTTTTACTATTTAGTTTTGTTTCAAATGCAGTTAAATTAGTTGAAGCCTTACTAAAATTTGGTTCAGAAAGTTGTTTAGGTCTTCGTACTTCTGTCTTCTATTGGAGCTACACCTTGTATCTCTTGTAATATAGAATTTGCTACATTTTCTCTATAAAATTCTTCAACTATATTTTTCAAATAAATACAATTTCTTTATTCCTTGAATAAAATCAATAACTCGGCATACAATACCTCTGCATCGAGCAGTTAGACTGGGCTAACTGCTCTTTTATTGAATAAATTTTTAGGGCATGTTAACAATATAGGTAATCCAAGTTTGAATACGAATAAACATTGTATTCATAGTATTTACTAGAGCAGTTAGTTTTTTCTAGCTGCCTTTTTGAGTTTTTCCGAATAAAATTCTAAATTATGTGTTCACGAGTAATAATGGTAGATAAAGAAATAGGAATTCATCATTTATTTAGTTGAGTGGATATGCAGGGGAATTTACTCCGTTATTGGATAAGGACGGAAAGTCAATGTTAAAACTATATATTCGAATAAAACAATTTATATTATTCAACTATATGGTAGCTTTAGTTTCACAAGGAAATAAACAACTTTATTATCTGTTTTGATTTCAGAAGTAAAGCTGAACTTAACTTTTTTAAAAGGAGATACTACAATTTAAGCAGTGCCTCCTTTACGTTTTTATAAGTGAGTTTTAATGACCTTATTGTTTCTATTCATTATGTCCAATGCTATAGATGGGCTGATGCAGCTTGAATTCACAGTGACTTCTTTAATTTTGTTTTTCCTTTTCTTCTAGGAATGAGCAGTTAGTTTTCTGCTGAATGCTCTTTTATATTAACTTGTTTGTCATCATATATTACGGATATGTAGCTATTAACTCATAGGGTCTTCTTTTAAAGAGCACTTGTACCTAGTGCTCTTTTTAGTTTCCTTATTTAGCTCACTTTTAATTTTACATAATATTTTTAATTCCGTTTATACTATAGTTGTAACTTTAAGTTACAACGTATTGTGGGTATCGTTATTGTTGGACAATAAAGCAGTTAGTTCATTGAGCTAGCTGCTTTATTATTTAAATAATAACAACATTAAACCTCTCCCTATAAATTGTTATTCATAACATCATTAGTTACTATATTTTAGTTTTATTTCCCACTTTTCCAGCATATTCTTTAAGAAGGGTGTTTAGCTAAAAAAGTTACCTCCTTATCGATGAGCACTCACTTATGTAGTGCTCCTTTTCATGCTGTACAATTCTGTTTTACTTGTATAATTATATATAGTTTCTTTTTTGAACCTCCCACATTCTTTTTTACAAGTTGCAATGAAACAGTTAGCTTTTTTCTAACTATCCTGTTTTTATTTTTCACTTTTTAGTTAAACGTACATATATTAACTTTGAACAATGGCCAATAGGATACTTAACCTACCTCTCTAAGAGCACATTTATATCTGTGCTCTTTTTTGAGTCACTTTAAAATAACGATTTTGTTTAGTTATCATTTGATTAATCATATTTAAAATTTTTTAACATATCTTAATTTTAATCAGGAATTACACTACCCCCCAGTAGATCTGTAGTTCCTGTAATTGAGCCTATAACTCTGATTAGAACCTGTTATAAACAACAGGTTCTATTTATGGTCATTCTTCATCCCCATCGTTGCGATAGGTAAGACTTTGAAGTTATCTCCATCTTTTGCGCCACTTAACACTGTACGTGCGAAATTCACTACATTCAAACACCTCTAGGCTACATTAAGCAATACAAACTTTATTAATGTATTCATTTCTAGCTTGAAGATAAAAAAATTCATGATTCCACATATTTATATTCTCTATCCATTTTGGATACTTTAAAAATGGATACTTATTTTATACATATTTTACTTGTATGATTTTAATCAAAATGTGAGGTGGTCGTTTATGATAAAAGGCTATGCAGCATTGCTTATTATAGATGTACAAGTGGGTTCATTTAAAGAAGAAAGAATGCTATATAAAGGAATTGAATTATTAAAAAACATTCAATTGTTAATCCATAAAGCTCGTACTGTCCAAGCGCCTATTTTTTACATGAAGTTTAATGGGAAAACAGGATCTTTATTAGAGCATGGAAATCCGGAATGGGCAATTCATGAATCTGTAGCTCCACTATCTGAAGATATCGTTCTTGAAAAAAACCACCCTGATTCATTTCATGAAACAAGTCTTCAACAAGAATTGAATAAAAGGGACATCGAACACATTGTGATTACAGGCGTTCAGTCTGAAATATGTATAGATGCGACGTGTCGACGTGCATATAGCTTAGGGTATGATGTTACTCTTGTTGAAGATGGGCATAGTACATATGACACTACATTATTATCGGCATCCCAAATTATTAAGCATCATAACGATATAATAGGTGAATGGTTTGCTGATTTGAAAAAAGCTCAGATAATTGAATTTTAATTAATCTTGAATAGGTTTTTCTTGATAGATATAGTACGAATCATTTAAATTTAGCTAAGGTATTAATCCTGTTTCCTATTATTAAATATATGTTTTACTGTATGCGATAATGTAATAATTATATTCTAATAATTAAATGCCCCTTTTAGGGCTACAGACACACCGTTATTAAGTAACAAAAAGCTTATTTTTTTCATTTTGGGGTAATTCTAAATTCTTAAGTTGATGGGCATGTGGTGCTATCCAAAAGTCAAAATAAACAAAATAGAGGAACAAATGCAGTTTTATAAATCAATGTTTGTGTCCCTGGAGTTTCCTTTAATGTTAATATTAACTGATTTAAAAATAGCCCTTGTTACTATTAAATTCCTTCCAATGATTAAGGAAGGAATTTATAGTTCAATTATACATGTTCCTTTTGATTGTTTATATGCATATCGTATTTTGACCAAAACTATATGCAAATGAGGTGAAAAAATGCCCATTACGAATCGATTTTCTACCACTACTAACGGGGCACTTGCGATTACAGGGAACACACTAGGTTTAAGTAAAATTAGTAACCAAAACCGTGCTGGTACAATCGGGGCAATTGGTGCATTCGTAACTACGAATACCGCTTTACAAGTACCTACTTTTCCTGCTGGTACAACGTTAAACTATACACAAAATAGTTCTACCGCTGTATTAAATATCCCTGCTGGTAGTACGATTCTTTACGCAGAACTCGTTTGGGGTGGAAACTATTTATCTCGTGATCAAAACATTACGAGTGTTTTAGGAAACCCTGTTTCTTTTACTACACCTGTTTCAACATACCCAATTACCCCTTCGGCTGTTACAGCTTCAAATCAAACTTTCGTTTCTGGATCTGTCACATTTGGATTCTATACACGTTCTGCAGATGTAACATCTCTCGTTCAAGCTGCTGGATCTGGCTCTTATACAACTGGCTCTGTCCCTGGACTTGTTGATCCTTTAGATGCTTCTAATGGGGCTATCAATTCTTCTGGATGGACGCTCATTGTCGCTTATCAAAATGGGACATTGCCAGCAAGAAACTTAACCATTTATGTAGCGGGTAACCGTGTTTCTGCTGATACCGGTAGTGCAGATGTAGCTGTTTCAGGATTTTTAACACCTTCCGGAGGACCTGTAAGCGGACGATTATTTTTGAGTTCTACCGAAGGGGATGCTGATTTAATTGGGGATCAGGCTCTATTCGGACCAAATTTCAGTTCATTAAACGCTTTATCCGGACCAAATAATGCCATAAATAATTTCTTCGGTTCCCAAATTAATAATGCTGCAGGAAACTTAGATACAACAGGGACATTTGGAACGCGAAATCAAAGTGCTTCTTCAGGTACAAACATCTCTGCAGGAAGACAAGGCTGGGACATTACTTCCATTGATATTTCTCCCTATTTAACAAATTCTCAAGTATCTGCCGCAATCCGTTTAACAACTAACGGAGATGCATACATGTTAAATACAGTCGGTTTACAAATTAATATAAACTCACCTAATATACAAGCAACGAAAAGCGTGAATAAAAGTGTAGCTACAATTGGAGACATTCTCACTTATACAGTTACTATCCCTAATACCGGACTTCTTCCCGCCAATAACGTTATTTTGACAGACATTCTCCCTAATGGGACTTCCTTTATACCTGGCACTGTAATGGTAGATAACATACCACAAACAAATGCAAATCCTGCCGCTGGTATATCTCTTGGAACAATCAATAATGGTGCTTCTCGTACAGTAACTTTCCAAGCGACTGTCGTTTCTCTGCCAAATCCAAATCCGATTTCTAACACTGCTAATATTACATTTCAATATACACCAATCGCCGGTGGAACGACCTTTAACGGTCTTGCAACAAGCAACTCTGCTGGAACACAAGTTAACCTCGCAGATATTAATGGCACAAAATCAGTTAATAAACTTTTTACCGATATTGGTGAAACGCTAACTTACAGTATTGCCTTAGCTAATATAGGAAATATCGCTGCAACAAATGTTATATATACGGACCCGATTCCTAGCGGGACTACTTTCATTCCAGGGAGCGTAACTGTGAACGGAGTTACCCAAGCTGGCGCAAATCCCGCTACTGGTATATCAATTGGATCTATTGCTGCTAATTCTACGACTACGGTTTCATTTCAAGTATTCGTTCCTTCTATCCCGCAAACAAATCCCATATTAAATAGTGGTACAACAACTTATCAATACATTCCTGTGCCAAATCAACCGGCAGTAAGCGGGACTGATACGACGAATATTGTCTCCACTCAAGTGAATAATGCTACTGTAACAATGACGAAAGCAGTAGATAAAAATTTTGCAGATATTGGTGATATACTAACGTACACCGTTTCCTTTACAGGTACAGGTAATACGAATGCAAACAATGTTATTTTTACAGATGTCATTCCTACTGGAACAACTTTTGTTGTAAACAGTGTAACAATTGATGGCACGACACAAGTGGGCGCAAATCCCGCTAACGGTGTGAACATTGGATCCATCCCAACTGGTACAACAAAAAATGTTTCATTTCAAGTAGTAGTAAATACAATACCCGCGTCAAACGTCGTATTTAATGGATCAAGCGCTTCTTATCAATATACCGTCAACCCTAGCCAATCACCAGTTACAAAAAACATTTCTTCTAATCTCGTTTCCACTCAAATTAATAATGCGAATGTAACATTAACAAAATCAACTAACAAACAATTTGCCACAATTGGCGAAACGATAAGTTATACAATCCTTATTACAAACAGTGGAAATACAGCTGCAACTAACGTACAGCTAACAGATTCACTTCCAAATGGAACGATATTAACACCAGGTTCGGTAACACTCAACGGTGTTTTACAAAATGTAGATTCACTCGTTTTCGTACCTATTGGTACAATACCAGGAGGAGCTACTTTCACCTTATCCTTTCAAGTAACAGTCATCAATATTACGACCCAAAATCCTATCATTAATAACGCCTTCGCTTCTTATCTATATACTGTAAATCCAAGTTTGCCACCGACTTCAAAAACAGCAAATTCTAATTCTGTTACATCAACAATTAGACTAGCAAATCTCCATGCTAATAAATCTGTAGATAAAACGTTTGCGGAAGTTGGTGATGTATTAACTTACACCTTTGCTCTTACTAACGATGGAAATGTTGCAGCGAACAATGTATTACTATCTGATTCAATTGCGAATGGAACCGCTTTTGTCCCAAACAGCGTTATAGTTAACAGTGTTACTCAGCCAGGCGTTACACCAGCTAGCATCAATATTGGTAGCATCAATGCTAATACTACAATTACAGCTTCATTCCAAGTAGTAATCACTAGCATTCCAAATCCAAACCCTATTTCAAATAGCGCTTCCATCTCCTATAACTTTATCGTTGATCCAAACACTTCACCTGTAAGTAAGAACACTACTTCAACCACTACATTTACTCAAGTAAACGATGCAAATGTCATTTCAGCCAAAACAGTGGATCGAGCGTTCGCTACCGTAGGGGATATATTAACTTATACTGTTACTTTGACGAATGCAGGAAGTGTTTCTGCTGATAGCCCTACTTTCGTAGATACGAATCCAGACGGTACTACCTTTATTCCAAATACTTTTCTTATTAATGGTGTACTTCAAAATAACGCAGATCCAAATATAGGTGTTCCACTACCTTCCATTGCTGCTAATGGCTCACTTACTGTCTCTTATCAAGTAACCGTCACCTCTTTACCAACACAAAATCCAACATTAAATTCATCTAGTACACAGTATAGCTTTATTCTAAATCCGGGCGATCCACCAACTATAGAAACATCTGTAAGTAACACTGTAAGTACACAAATTAATTTAGCAAATGTAGTGATTGTCAAAGAAGTAGATTTAACTATCGCCGATGTCGGGCAACCAATCACATATACAATTTCTTTAGCTAATCTTGGCAATACTACAGCAAATAATGTTATTGTTACCGATATAATCCCTAATGGCTCCACTATCGTACCAAATAGTATTTTTATAGGTGGTACTTTACAACAAGGTGCAGACCCTAGTACCGGTCTTCAAGTCGGCTCCATTCCTTCAGGTGGTTTTACAACGATTGTTTTTCAAATAAGTGCAAATAGTTTACCTTCACCAAATCCAGTTCAAAATAGCGCTGCACTTCAATATAGCTTTATCGCAGATCCAAGTTTACCTGCCGTTGTCAGAAACGCTACTAGCAATATAGTAACGACGCAAATTAATACTGCTAATATTGTTGCCACAAAACTAACAAGTACAAATTTCGCTGATGTTGGCGCTGTCATAACGTATGCAACAATTTTAACAAATAACGGCAATATCCCTGCTTCTAACGTAACGTTTACAGATATCATTCCAGCTGGTACCATCTTCCTTCCTAATACTGTAACGATTAACGGTGTCCCTATAGCAAATGCAAACCCTGCTAATGGCATTTTAATTGGGACGATAGGAGCGAATTCATCACGTACTGTTGCATTCCAAGTTTCTGTACCAACTATTCCTAGTCCAAATCCGATTACGAATCAATCGAGCACTACATTCCAATACACATACGACGCATCCAAATCAGTTGTAACGCAGATGGTGGCCTCTAACACCGTACAGACAACTATTAATAACGCTACGATTGCCGCTGTAAAATCGGCAGATAAACACTTTGCTAACGTAAATGATATTATTACGTATACAACTACTTTAACGAATAACGGGAACACACTTGCATCAAATGTAATTTTTACAGATGTAATTCCAAACGGAACATCATTTATTCCTAATAGTGTAACAGTAAATGGCAATACACTTCCTAATACAAACCCAGCAAGTGGAATTGCAATTGATCCAATAAACCCTAATACAAGTGCAACAATCTCATTTCAAGTAATAGTAAATTCCATTCCTAGTCCAAATCCAATCCCGAACCAAAGCAATACAGCGTACCAATATGTCATAGATCCTAACTTACCTCCAGCGTCCGCCAATGCGTTAAGTAACGTAATAACAACTCAAATTAATAACGCTACAATCGTCGCTACGAAGTCAGTGAATACACCGACAGCTGCAATTGGGGATATCGTTACTTATACGATTGCAGTTACGAACACAGGGAATATCCCTGCTAGCGCTACAGTTTTAACAGATGGACTCGGTGCAGGCGCCTCATTTGTGCCAAACTCTGTAACTATCGATAATATTCCGCAGCCAGGGTTAGATCCATCACTTGGTATTCACTTGGCAGATATTCCCCCAGGAGATACTGTATTCATTACTTTTCAAGCACAAATTTTAGCGATACCACCTAGTGGCACATTAACAAATAATGCTCTTGTAAATTATGAATATACCGTAAATCCAAACCAATCACCCGCTGTTGGTAGTACAGTTACGAATACGACGGTTACGCCAATTATTGATGCAACTCTTTCTATAAATAAAACTGTCAATTCAAGATTTGCTACTATTGGAGATACACTGACTTTCACTGCTATCATTACTAATTCCGGTAATACTACCGCAAACAATGTTATTTTTACAGATGTAATTCCAAATGGTACATCATTTATTCCAAACAGTTTTACGGTAAATGGAACAACTATTCCTAATGCAAATCCACAAAATGGTATCAATATTGGCAACTTGAATTCAAATGCATCTGCTACACTCAGTTTTCAAGTAAACATTACATCACTCCCAAATCCGAATCCAATCCCAAACCAATCATCGCTTCAATATAGCTTTATTGTAGGTATAAATGAACCGCCAGTTTCACGAACAGTTCAATCTAATAAAACTTTTACACAAGTAAATACTGCTTCCGTTATCGCAACAAAAACTGCAAGCAGTGCATTTGCTGCTGTTGGAGATACAATTACGTATACAACTACCCTCACCAATAGCGGAAATACTACCGCAAACACACCTGTTTTTATCGATATATTACCACCCGAACTTTCATTCGTTCCTGATAGCGTACAAATTAATACCATCCCACAACTTGGATTTAGACCAGATAGCGGGATTTCTTTAGACTCAATTCCAGTTGGAGGAACGACAACAATTAGCTTTCAAGCTATCGTTGGCTCAATACCAGTTACAAATCCAACTTTGAACCAGTCTAGCACGACATACTCGATCATTGTTGATCCTACCCAGCCGCCGGTGACAGAAACAGCTACAAGTAATCCAACTTTAGTTCAAATTAACGAAGCGATTATTCAAGCAACGAAAAGTGTGGATCGACTATTTTCTGACGTAGCACCTGGAAATTCATTTTTAACGTATACTGTTTTATTGGAGAATATAGGAAACACAACTGCTACGAATATCATTTTTACAGATCCGATTCCAAATAATACAGTGTTTATAGCGGATAGCGTTCGAGTAGGCGGGGTTTTATTACCTGGGGTAAATCCAGCGAATGGGGTACCAATTGGGGATATTATTGCAGGAGATTTTACAAACATTACCTTCCGCGTGCAAGTAGTTAGCATTCCAAATCCAATTTTCACAATTGGACCTGGGGGGCCAAACTCACCAGTTGTAAATGGCGCTTCTATTGATTATCAATTTATGACAGGACCTAATTTACCACTCGTTTCAAGAAGTACGACATCCAATCCGGTTTCGACACAAATAAATTCCGGAGAAATTACACTTGTTAAATCTGTAGATAAAACTTTCGCAACAATTGGCGATACAATTTCTTATACGATTACATTAAGTAACCCTGGAAATGTTACTTCACAAAATATAATTTTCACAGATATTTTACCTGACGGAACGACATTCATATCTGGCACTCTTACAAACGATTCTGGTACACAGCAGATCGGAAATCCAGCTAACGGGATTCAGATTGGAAATATAAATCCAAACGGAACGGCTGTGATTACTCTCAACGTACTTGTTACAAATATTCCAAGTATAAATCCAATTTCTAATTCTAGTTCTGTACAATTTTCACATGTGGTCGACCCTAGCCAACCTTCCGTATCACAAATGAATGTATCTAATGCTGTTTCGACAACTATTAATAGTGCAATTTTAACAACCCAAAAAAGTGCTGATAAATCTATCGTTTCAGTTGGAGATACGATTACGTATACAACTACTATTACAAATACAGGAAATACAGCCGCTACGAATATTACTTTCACAAGCGCTATTCCAGCTAGCATTACCTTTATACCAAATTCATTCACGATAAATGGCGTTCAGCAGTCTGGTGCACAACCAGCACTGGGAGTAACTATACCAAATATCGCACCGGGTGAAACAGTAACTGTTACTTTCCAAGTAAATGTTATTTCTGTTCCCCCTTCAAATTCGATTATGGGTAATGACACAATTTTATATTCTTATACTGTCGATCCAAACGGAACTCCTATTACAACTTCTATTTCAACAAATATCGTTACAAACCCGGTACTAGATGCTATGATAACGATGGTGAAATCTGTAGATCAAACACTTGTAACACTAGGTGATACCATTACCTATACGACAATTTTAACGAATAGCGGTAATACAAACGCTACGAATATTACTTTCACTGACCTCATACCAGATGGTACGACGTTTATAACTGATAGCGTTACAATAGATGGCATCACACAAATCGGGCTCAACCCTAATACAGGTATTACAATTGGATTAATTGCTCCTAACAGCTCAATATCTATAGCATTTCAAGTTACCGCTACTTCTACACCAGCCCAAAATCCTATTGCCAATTCCGCTACTGCTTCTTACACATTTATCGCTGATCCTAATGCCCCTATTGTTTCAAGGACCGTTACTTCAAACACAGTGTTCACTACGATTAATACAGCTACCATTCTTTCATTAAAACAAGTCGATAAATCCTTTAGTCGTATTGGAGACACACTCACTTATACTGTCGCTTTAACAAACAATGGAAACTCATCTGCGCAAAATGTTATATTCACAGATACCGTACCGAGCGGAACAGCATTTATTGCAGACACATTTTCTATTAATGGAATTCTTCAAAGTGGTGCAAATCCAGTGAACGGTGTAAATATCGGAACTATAACAGCTGGGACTACAGTAACAATTTCGTTCCAAGTTACTGTAACGTCATTACCAACTGAAAACCCCATTGTAAATTTCTCATCAACATCGTACCAATTAGTCTCACCGCCTGATGCAGAAACTTCAATTAGCAATCCTGTTTCAACGCAAATTAAAGAAGCACTATTATCCATGACGAAAAATGAAAGTGTATCCTTTGCAGATATCGGGCAAACTGCTTTTTACACTACTTCTATTTCGAATATAGGAAATACAGATGCAACTAATATTGTATTCACAGATGTATTACCAAATGGAGTCACATTTGTTCCTAACACATTAACTGTCGATGGTGTTTTACAACCTGACGCGAATCCAAATACAGGTGTATTACTTGCAACACTTCCGCCTAATGAAATATATAGTATCGTCTTTCAAGTTACAGTGAACAGCATTCCCCCTATTAATCCAGCACCAAATACAGCATCAACAACATATGAGTTTACTGTTGATCCTGTTAATCCTCCAGTATTAAGTGCGGCTACTTCCAACACTACGCTTCTTCAAATAAACAACGCGAATATTATAAGTACAAAAACAACAGATCTTACTTTTGCGGATGTTGGTAATACAATAACATTTACACTTAACCTCCCGAATACAGGGAATGTGACTGCAACTGATGTTACCGTTATCGATACGCTTGATAGCAATTTAACTTTTGTTCCAAACAGTTTCACAGTTAATGGGCAAACCATTCCAAATGCTGATTTATCTACTGGTGTAAATATCGGTTCAATTAACGGTGGTACTGCAGCAATTATCACATTCCAAGCTACCGTTACAACCCTACCAATCAACAACCCTATTTCTAATTCAGCTCTTACCACTTATCGTTATATTGTTGATCCAGACCAGTCACCTATTACAACTTCCAATCAATCTAATACAACGACAACACAAATTAATAGTGCTATTCTTACTGCACAAAAAAATTCAAATGTGTCAACAGTAGATATTGGGCAAGATATCATCTACTCCGTTACAATTACAAATAGCGGAAATGTTAATGCAACGAATGTTATTTTTACCGACGTTATTCCAGACGGAACTTCCTTTGAACCAAATAGTTTTACACTTAATGGAACTATTATCGAAAATGCAAACACCATTACAGGTGTCCCAATTGGTGATATCGCGCCAAACGAATCTGCCATTGTAGAATTTCATATTACTTCAAATGAAATCCCGGCTATTAATCCAATTACGAATCAAGCTAGCGTTAGCTTTCAGCATATCGTTAATCCAGATAATCCTCCTGTTTCAAAAAACATTACTTCAAATAGTGTTATCACAACAATTGAAAGTGCTATTTTAACTACTACTAAAATCGGTGATAAAGCTTTTGCAACGATTGGTGATACAATTACGTATACAACTACAATTACGAATACTGGAAATATCCCTGCCAATAACGTTATTTTCTCAGACCCGATACCATCGTGGACACAATTTGTTGCCGGATCCGTTATTGTTGATGGCACTCCATTACCATCCACTTCTATTACCAGCGGTATTGGCATAAATACGATCATTCCAAATCAAACTGTAACAATCATATTCCAAGTTCAAATCGTAAGCAATCCATCAACATTCACACCTGAACTCCAAAACTTAGCATTTGTTAACTTCCAATATAACGTAGGCAATGCATTACAGGCTCAGCCTGGCAATGTGGAAACGAACGTCTTCGTTACTTCTATTCATTCAGCAATACTTTCAGCTGTAAAAACTGCTAGTACAGCCTTTGCGAATATTGGAGACACGATCACTTATACAGTTTTAATACAAAATAGCGGCAGTACAAACGCTACGAATGTAAATTTCTCAGACCTCATTCCAGCTGGAACGACCTTTATTGAAAATAGTTTTGCCGTAAATGGAAGTACCATTCCAGGTGCAAATCCAAATAACGGAGTTAATATCGGAACCGTTAGTACGAACAGTTCCTTAACCGTTACTTTCCAAGTCATAGTTACATCTACTCCGCCTTCAAACCCAATTACAAACGTTGCATCCGTTCAATACGAATTTCTTGTTGATCCGACTTCTCCTCCTGTTACAGGCACAATTACTTCTAATAGTGCTTCTACACAAATTAATAATGCTACTGTTACAACGGTTTTAGAAGCAAATCGAACAATTGTATCTATCGGAGATATAATTACGTATACAGCAACATTAACAAACACTGGAAACTTCCCTGCAAACTCGGTATTACTCATTAACGGTGTTCCTGAAGGGGCATTATTTGTTCCCAATAGTGTTACGCTTAACGGAATTTCACTTCCAGATGCAAGTCCAACTCTCGGTATTCCAGTTGGCATTATCGCACCAGGTGATTCTGCTACAATTACGTTCCAATTTCTTGCAAACTCTATTCCGCCACAAGGAGCAATTATAAATCAAGCACTTACAAGTTACACATATATTGTCGATCCAAGTCAACCTCCAGTTACAGCAACATCTTCATCTAATACGGTTAATACAGCTGTCGTTGATGCATCACTATCTGTAATTAAAAATACAGATTCCCTCGTACAGTCTACTGACGGTACAATCACTTACACTGTAGTCGTTCAAAATAACGGGAATACAACTGCAAATACAGTTACTTTAACAGATTTGGTCCCAGAGGGAACTGCATTTATTCCGGATAGTGTGACCATTAATGGTGTTTCAGCTCCAGGTACTGATCCAAACGTAGGGATCTCATTAAACTCCATTGCACCTTCGGAAATCGTCACCGTCACATTCCAAGTTATCGTTCAATCCATTCCAAGCGTGAATCCAATTTCTAATATAGCTCGTATTGACTATACTTTTATCGCTGATCCAACTGCTCCTATCATCTCTCGAACAATTACGTCTAATCCAGCTTTCACACAAATTTCGGATGCGAATGTTCTTTCTTTAAAAGCAGTCAATGCACAACAAGCAACAACAGGTGATATTTTGACCTATACGATAACGCTAGAAAATACCGGAAATATTCCAGCTACGAATCTCATATTTTCAGATACGCTTCCAGAAGGGACTACATTCGTAGACAATAGTTTTACACTTAACGGAACAACTATACTTGGTGCCAATCCAAATGTAGGTGTTACTTTGCCTAACCTAGCAGCAAACGCTACTCACCTTATTGCTTTCCAAGTTCTTATTAACGATCCATTCTCGCAACAATCGATTACAAATCAATCTAATACAACATATACAATTCAACCAGATCCAGGGCAACCGCCTATTACTGAAACATCTACAAGTAATATTGTCATTACAAATTTCGTGCAAGCACAATTAACAATTACAAAAACGTCCAATCCAATAACTGTAGATATTGGCGGAACTATACTTTATATTTCTGAAGTGAAAAATAGCGGCAATGTTGACGCAATAAATATTATTTTTACAGATTCGATTCCAGTTGGGACTACATTCGTTCTCGACAGTGTCACAATTAACGGTGTACTTCAGCCTGATGCAAATCCCGAAAACGGAATACCAATTGGAAAGATTCCACCAAACAGTTCCAAAACAATACTATTTCAAGTACAAACAAATAATCCACCTACTGAAACCGAAATTGTAAATCAATCTTCAGTAACTTACCAATATATAAGTATTCCTACAGCTCCACCAGTGAATCGCTCTGCAAATTCTAACATTGTTACAACATCACTTCAAAATGCGAATATTATTTCCGTTAAAAGCGCAGATGTAACTTTCGTCTCCATCGGGCAATTTATTACCTACACAAATACACTACAAAATATCGGAACGGTTCCAGCTAACAATACGGTGTTCATTGACAACATTCCAGAAGGGACAATATTCATTGAAGATAGCTTATCAATAAATAATGTCATTCAGCCTGGTACGAATCCTGAAAATGGAGTAACTCTCGGCACGATACAACCAGATGAAACAGTCACTATTTCATTCCAAGTACAACTTACAAATATACCTGAAGACAATACAGTCATTAACATCTCAGACACTTCATATGAATACCAAATTGACCCTAGTTCTCCAATTATTCAGCGTAGATCATTATCAAATACAGTAAACACGGAAGTCCGTACAGCAAATGTTAGTGCAATTAAATCTGCTAACAGATCCATTACACGCATCGGTCAAATTATCACATATACCATCGCAGTTACAAATGCTGGTACAGTACCTATTACAAATACTCTCCTAATTGACGCAATCGCTGCTGGCACCACATTCGTTCCAGATAGCATTCTTGTAGATGGCATACCAAGACCTAACGAAAATCCAAGTACCGGAATCTCACTTAATATTATCCTTCCAAACAATACAATTATCGTTACATTCCAAGTAAATGTAGACTCGATACCTTCTCAAAATAACATGAATAATATCGCCGTCATCCACTATGAGTATCAGCCAGACCAAAGCTTACCACCAATTTCAGAAACGACATCTTCCAATACTACAAATATACAATTTATTGATGCCATTCTTATCGCTACAAAATCCGCTAATACAGTATTAGCTAATATTGATGAAACTATTGAATATACAGTACTCATTCAAAATAACGGATCCACTACAACTAACTCCATCTTTTTTACTGATATTATAGAAGATGGAACAGTATTTATTTCGGGGAGTGTAACAGTTAACAACACTGTACTTCCTGCAGCAGATCCGAATATCGGCTTTTCCATCCCGAATATCACATCAGGTCAAGTAGCTACAATAACATTCCAAGTTTCGGTTACGAATTTACCTGCTGCAAACCCAACACCTAATACTGCAAACATCGTCTACGACTTTATTTTCAACCCTGACTTTGCACCAATTCAAAAATCGACTACTTCCAACACTACTTTCGTTCAAATTAATGATGCTGATATCGTTTCACTTAAAACTGTTGATTTGACTTCTGTAACAATTGGTGATGTTTTAACTTATACAACAACTTTAACAAATACAGGGAATACGGATGCTACTGCTCTTGTATTTACAGACAATATTCCTGGTGGAACAACCTTTATAGACGGTAGCGTTTTAGTAAATAACATTCCGCAGCTTAATGCCAATCCAAGTACCGGTATATTGTTAGGAACGATTGCTCCTAACATTTCTATCCCAGTCACATTTTCTGTTACTGTCGTAGCGCTTCCAGCTAGTGGTCGTATTCAAAATCAATCCACTTCTCGTTATACAATTAATAGCGAAGAACAAATATCAACTAGTAATATTACCTTCACTGAAGTTATTTCTGCTAATATAATTGCAACAAAAACAACGCCTATCCAATACGCTGACCTACAAACGATTATCCCTTACACTATTTCCATCACAAACAATGGGAATATACAAGTGGAAAATATTATCGTTACAGATATCATCCCAGCAAATACGAGCTTTATAGAGAATAGTGTTATTGTGAATGGAAGCGCTCGTCCAAATGATAATCCACTTAGCGGGATACAACTTGATAACATTCCGCCTAATACGACAGCAACTATTCTATTCCAAGTACGGGTTACTTCAATTCCGCAAACAAATCCAATCTCTAATACGAGTACAATTGAATACCAATACACGTTACCAAACCAGCCGCCTATTACCGAAACTATTATTTCATCAGCTGCCGTAACAACAATTAATCATGCGACTTTGAATAGTAATAAAACTGTTGACCTTGCATTTGCAACGGTTGGTGATGCGTTAACGTATACGATTACACTAAATCAAACCGGTAATGTTGCAGTAAATGATGTAATCATTCAAGATATTATTCCTCAAGGTACTACGTTTATAGAAAATAGCGTCATTGTAAACGGAGAAACTCTTCCAGGAGTGAATCCAGTAAGCGGCATACCAATTGGTACTATAATTGTAGATGGAGATGCTATCGTTTCATTCCAAGTAACTGTGACTACTATTCCAACACCAAATGAACTAAACAACAACGCAATTACTACTTTTAACTATATAGTCAACCCAAATAACGTACCCGTTACAAATACGACTACAACAAATACCGTCACAACTACTGTCCAAAATGATAATGTCATTGCCATAAAATCTGTTGATGTAACGAATGCCTTACCTGCTCAAACTTTAACGTATACAATTACGATTATGAATAGCGGTAATGTAACGATTGAAGACCTTCTTGTTATAGACACCATACCAATAGATACGACTTTTGTTGCTGGTAGTGTTACGATTAACGGAATCAATCAGCCTAATGAGAATCCGGAAAATGGTATTACGTTAGGAAATCTTGCTCATAATGACTCTGTCATTATTACGTTCCAAGTGACAATATCTTCTTCTACTCTTCAACCTACAATTAATAACGATGCTACTGTTTCCTATACCGTTATCATTGATCCAGATGAACCACCTATTACAATTACAAAGCAAACAAATACCGTTACAACAACATTAATCGAGCCAATAATTAACATTGAGAAAACAGCAGACAAATCTATCGTCGTTATAGGAGATGTTATTACATTCACATTAGAGGTATTTAATGATTCCACAATTCCGACAATTAGTACTTCTGTTATAGACACAATTCCAGCTGGTACAACATTTATAGAAAACAGCGTAACTATTAACGGTACTTCGGTTCCAAATGTTCGTCCAGACACTGGTATTAATATTGGTTCTTTATCTGCAGGTACAGTAGCAACTATAACATTTCAAGTCCTCGTAACTTCTATTCCTTCAAACAGTACAATTATAAATTCTGCAACAGTTACCGCTGCTTTTCAATTGACACCACAGGATCCAATTATTACTTTCATTGTTAATTCAAATATTGTTCGTATACCAGTTCAATTTATAACTACAACAGTCACGAAAAATGCTTCCGTCAGCTCAGCTTATTTAAATCAATATTTTGATTACACGGTACGCATTACAAATACTTCCAAAATTTCACTCTCAAATATTTCGTTACAAGATACTATTCCAGCAGGTTTACAATTTATAAACGGCACTGTCTTTATTAACGGTGAACGCTCTCCACTAGCGAATCCGAATATCGGTTTCCTAGTTGCCACTAATTTAGAGCCAAACGAAACAATTATCGTGTTATTCACAGTACAAGTAATAAGTCCACCTGTTAATAATGAGTTTAAAAATACGGCCAATATTTCGTTACAACTTCAAGTCTCGCCTACCGATCCACCAATTACAGTAACCGTTACAAGTAACGAGAACATCGTCACCTTTGTTCCAGAAAATCCAGATGAAACACTTCCAAATTTAAATTGCTTCTTTGACGGTGAACGCTTCATTCGCATTACTCCTCGAAATATAAGAAATTACCTTTGGGCTTGGATTTGGTGGCAGTAATTAAATAAAAAATAAAAAGCTTGTAATTTGGATGTTATCCAAATTACAAGCTTTTTTGACATGGTACCTCTAGTTACTTAATCTATTTCAAACCTCTGATAAAAAATTATTCAGTCAATTTTTTAGTTGAAAAGAAAATATTAAGAAAAGTAAAAGGTGAAATTGAAAGAAAAGTGTAAAAGCTTGTTCACTTATATAATTTATGTAAGAAATACAGGTAATGTATATGAAGCAATCGAAGTTATGAAAATAAAATATATAATACGGGGTATAGCTAGTATTGATATTTGGCAGCTAATATCTAATTCGGTAACCAATCAAATTAACTCATTTTACTTTCTTGGGTAAAGCTGAACCTGAATGTTCAATTATTGAATGAACATGAACATTAATTTGGGCATCACTAAAATAATTTTCGCCTTGATCCCAATTCTTACGTATTTTCTTCCATTTTTTATAATTATGCCGCTTATATACTTCTCCTAACGCTAATACATCTACCTTATATTTTTTTTGAACAAGCTTTATTGATTTTTGAATCCTTTGTTCCACCTCTTTTGAAATATCCTTCGTTAAGCGTTTTTCATTCATGAATTTTTTATGATCACTAAAATGCAACTCCGCTAAAGCACCTTCGAGAAATAGATGAATATCAAACTTCGGTTTTGTAGTATTTTCAGTAAATACCTGTATTTTTCGGTGTAGCTTATGAATTTCATATGTAATAAGCTGGTCCTTTTTACGTATGGTAAAATAACCTCCTAATTTTTCACCGATTATAAAGTTTATTCCCACTGTCTGTTCGCCGTTTAACATTCCAACACACTTGTTATCCTTCCCACGAAACAACGCAGCCCCATCCATTTCTATCCCCTGTTTTGTAGGTTTTAAGACAGGTAGTACAAAACTTCGGTTTGAAATTATCTTTTCCTGCACGTCACCAATTCTTGCTGCCTCAACCATCTGAGCATTTTTAGGAGGGTGTTCAGCTAGCATATCAATATACTGTGCCGGTAAATTTTCTGGTTTTGCATTTTGTTTCAAGATTGCTTCTGCATTTTTCTCAGAAACAAATAGACGAATATTTCTTCTCATTTCATGATCTCGAATGTATACATCTAACGTATTTTGTAAAACATTTGGATTCGATAGTAATTCTTCAGAAAAAATGATTACTTGTATATGTGGAAAAAATAAAGTACGACTAATCTTTTTAGCGATTATTCGTATTTGTTCAAACACACTATCTCCTTTTGCACTCACATCAATATAATTATTCCCTGCGCCTTTTCCACCTTCTTGCGTTAACTTACTGGGAAGTACCATTTGATACGTCCCTTTCATAATTGGATTAGATTTCTTTTCCTTAACAATATCGTAAGCGGCACCTACTACAAAGCCTCTTTCTTCTATCTCCGCTAACTCAGAGCAACCGCTGATAGCCCCAGCTATAAGCGCAATTGTTATAACTTTAAAAAGACATTTCATTTCCACCATTCCTTCATTTTATCTTATATACAATAAAAATTAGTAAAGGCGCTAACACAATAAATCTCATATCAAATCACTTAAAATCCAAATAAGCCCACTGTGTGAAAAGAAAGTTTGGATAGCGATATCTCGAGGCATAGAAGATGCACCTATACATCACTGGTTGAAGATGCCACAAAAAACAAGTTCCCAACATCTAAGTTTTTCATCTCTATACTCAAATGATTTCAATTATTTTTGCTTCTCAAGATTCATTATAGAACCTTTATTTTTTTGATTAACTTAACAATTAATCTTCATGTAATTAAAAAGATAGATTATTGATTTTTATGAAAGGAAAAGATGTTTATGACACTACATGGACGTTCAGAATATTTACTGAAAGAATGAATGAAAAAATTACACTGTAAGAATAAATTTAATTTTGTGTTTTTTGAAGACAGCAGATGCAACGGACCTGAAGGTAGCTGTTTTAAGATGGGTGGTGAATTCGAACTTTTATTACAAAGAGCAGCTAAATTAGATCCCTTGTTTATTATTCATGGAGGAGACAAGGTTTATACAGTAGAAAAGAAATATGTATAACACTAAACAAAATCATTATCCCTAAAAACAAAATATACGGATTAAATAATTATAAAGTAGACTATTTAGAAAAATAATTATATCTTACCCGGCTTAATCCTATTTTAGCAATGCATGCGCAACCTAATATAGGGGTAGCGTCAGGAAAATGCGGATTTACAACGTTAAGGAATTCAATATAAAAAAGCCTAATTTCTCGGTGTTGCAAGAGCTTAGGCCTTTTTAAAAAACTATAAATACCGTTTGAATTAATATTAGGATCCATCTTGGTACTTCAACTTTCCGGAGTTAACTAAATTAACTTTAACTTTTAAATTCTTTATACTGTGTTCATTTAAGTAAAACGAGTCTGTTTTTACTTCTTCTTTCCATTTTCTTGGATTCTGACGGTATAATGATTCACCTAATTTGTAGATATCTGCATTTATTTCTATTCCTTTTTCAAAGGATTTTAGAATTTCTAATTTGATAATATCTTCAGTTTTTGTAATCAACTCTTTATCACTAATTTCCTTGATCTTCTCATTTATTCCAGCTTGAACTTCAACTCGAATATTAAAAAGTATGGGCTTACTACTCATAATAGGGGAAGTTGTAATCTTAGGTTTCTCTATCACTACGGAAACAACAGCGCTATCATTCTCAATAATCCACACAGGAGATCGAACGTTTTTTTCATCCATCCATCTTAGACCGTTTAAATCAGTCTCAGAAAGCCATCCTTCTAGGCGATTATTCCTTACAAAGAACGCTCCATCATTTCTTAATAATGGTGCTTTTTTGGATTCTTCTTTCCAATTTTCTGTTGAAATTTTAAGTGATGGGATATAAGCAGTTTGCCCCATCGGATCACTATCTCTAATAAATTGATAAAATTGTTTAGGTTGTATGTAAGACCGTTGTTTATACCTTTCCTTTGGTTCATGGAGAATGGTAGACAACCCCGATAATGTAAAAAAGGCTTTTGTTTTAAGTATATCATCAATGGGTTCCTTTGTAGCGTATAAGAGAATATTATAGCGTATTTCTCGGTACCGATTAATAAAATCAATAGAGTCTTTAATATCTTGTCTGAGCAGTCTTTCGCTTAATATTATTGTAGATACATGTCCCCAAAAAAGTCTTTGTTGAGCATCCTTATATAATTGATTTAATGCTTCCGTAATGGTAAAACCTTCACCTCTTCCTATCCACACTGGTGGTTGTTTATCAGGTCTAGCCCCCTCTAACTTAGCAACGTTAGAAAAGTCAAGTAACTGAGCATAAGCTATATATTTTCCTTCTTTAAAATCTATACCAAGAGCTGCAACATAATAAATATCTTGAACTTCTTTAATATTCCAACATCCAGATAACATTGCACTAGTGATAAGCATCATAATTATTAGTTTTATTTTGTGCAGCTTCACTGTTTTCCTTCTCCTTCGTCCGTTTTAGAACTATCATTGGTTCGGAGATAATCAACTCTATGTCTATAACTTCTCCACGGTAAACGAAACAATCCCTTGAAAAAATCTGAACTAGATTTTGGGAAAACTAAAGCTAAGTAAGGGATTCCAAAGGAACGTAATCTTGAGATATAAAGAACGATTACGAATCCGGCAAGCATAAATCCATATAACCCCATCAAAATTGAACATAATAGTACAAACCCTCTGAGTATGGATACTGCTCCTGCTAATATTTGGTTTACTAAGGTATATCCCGCAATAGCAGATAAAGCAGTAATAACAATGACAGAAGGGGAGATAAAACCCGAACGGATTGCAGCATCCCCAATGATTAGTCCGCCTACCACTGAAAGGGTTTGACCAAGGGGGGAGGGTAATCTTTGACCGGCTTCACGGAACATCTCAAAAAGGAACAAAACAATTATAAGCTCAAGTGGTGCTGGAAATGGTAGACCTGATCTTGCAACAGTCACAGTCGCAAGAAGAGGGAAAGGAATTTGATCTTGGTGATAAGCAAGTAATGCCATCCAAAATCCGGGTAGGAAGACAGCTAAAAGAAATCCTATCCACCGATAAAAGCGTGCAAATGATACAGTTAGAAAATTAAAGTGGGAATCTTCTGCAGCTTTTATTAGGGGTACCGCCAGCATTTCGGAAAAAAACCACGCTAAGAGAATATATATAAGAAAAGAGCCAGAATTTACCCCGCTAAGAGTAAATCGGCTCTTTAATATATAAAGGATGCACAGAAAAACCTAGAGGGGTTCAGCCGAGATACTTGTAGAAATGGGTCATAATCATACATTATTTTACAAATACATCTTATCTTGAAGGTATATGGATTATATAAAGTTAAAAATATAGTGTTAAACCCAAAAAAACACCATAACAGTGTTCACGGTGTTTTCCATATTAAAAATAAGACTATTATTTAAGTACTCTGAAACTGATTCATATTGTAGAAATATCCATTTTAAGATAATGATACGCTTCAAAATCTTCATTAAATATATCTGTAACTAATTTTATAGCCTCCGTATCATAAAAGCTCTGATATGTCGGCAGCCGAGGGAAAGATGGATCTGTAATGTCAGCTTCAGCGTAGTTTCCCTTATGAATCATCTTAGGCGCCTGATGATGCCATGATCTCGTTAATGTGTCTAGTGGGATAGTCTGTAAGTTATATTTGTTTTCTATTTTTGAGATTTCATTAGAGAAATTCTCTAAATATATATAATTGGTTACAAACTCTTCTTCTCCTTGAATATATTGTTGTGAATAGTGTGGATTAAGATAGTCAGAATCTGCCCCATTCGCGTGAAGATAATGTAAAAAATGTTTAAATGATTTTTTCTTTTTGCATGTACTGTCGTTATAAATAAACTTTCTAATAGGTTCCCACTCTGGATTTTCTATACCTGGTGGAGCAATAAGGGGTCACCATACCCAAAAAAGAAAATTGTACATTTAGACAAAATTTAGACACATTTAAACTGATTCCTGTACGTTAAGGAACCGATTACTTAGTTTACTACTTTTTTTAAAGAATCAAATAGTGAAAATTTCGTGGAAATTTGCTTAACGTAAGTTTTATATCAACTATTACGTTGGAGTACAGCCAAGGTACGTGTATTATCTACTATGAAAATCAGGAATATTTAAAGTATTCTAAGAAGAAGAATTGAGTGATAAGCTACGTTAACTACTTGATATCTTAACTAAGTAAATTATGTATTTAATGTATTCAAGGTAGTGCAATGAGAAGGTATCGAATAACCTTGCTTGGATAAACCGTGTCTCTTAAGAGCTCCTTAAGGCGCGTCCGTTACCTTGAGGGCAACGAACGGTTGTAGACTTCGATGTTGCAAGGATCGTTGTCAAACAAATTGTTTACATGTATTCAATGTAAAACTCTTATTAAATTAAGGTTTTTACTCCTAAGTATAGATAACATGTATATCTCGTCTGTATCCCTTTTTGACTTGCTCTTGATTGACCAAATAAGTCAAAATACCTTTCTAAATTTCCCTCTGATATTCCCCTATTTTATCTTATTCAAACTTGCATTCCAATAACCCATTTCTCATACGCCTGTTTCTAAAATAATAATTTAAATTGGGACCTCTGAGAGATCCCAATTAATTAAAAAGTAATGTCTCCTCTTGTTACATCATTTACAATTTTTATACTAATCCCTCTAACATCTCGAAGACTTCTAAATTATTTTTTTGGTAGTTCAGGGAATAAATAATGTAATATACAGATGGTCAAACGTCTGGATTTGCCTTTATACGGATATATATGCATATACATCGATGGATTAAAGTTTGCCTCAATAATTCCATAAGCATTTTTATTAGCTGCAGGAACTTCTGTATTTTCAATAATCAAATCAATACCACTAATATTTGCTCCAAGTGCCGACACAGCATCTACGGCAATTTTCTTATAATCATCGGGAATTTGATCTGTCATATCAATTGAGTCTCCACCTGTACTGACATTAGAATTTTCTCGCAGAAAAACAATTTCATCACTTGTTGGAATAGAATCTTTTCGATACCCTTGAGCTTTAAGCATTAGGACCTCTAATTCACCTAATTGTATATTTTCTAAAGGTGTTCTATGGTCCATTCCTCTTAATGAATTCAGGTTCTTTTGAGCGACTAACTCTTCAATCGTATGTGAACCGTCTCCTATAACATTGGCTGGAATTCGTAATAAAACGGCAGAAACTTTGCCATCTAGCACAAAAAATCGATATTCTGTTCCATTAATAAATTCTTCTATTAATACTGATGAGTCCTCTTTAAATGCTATTGTGAGTGCTTTTTGATAGTCTTCGTAACTTGCTCCGTTTTCTTTAAAGATAGATATTCCTAAACCATAATTTGTTGTTTTTGGTTTAACGACAAAAGGCTTTCCTGCAAATATATCATAGGAACGTAAGGCTTTTTCTATATCACTAAATTCCTCACCTATTGGTACACGAAATCCATGCTGTTGAAGAATTTTCTTTGTTACTGTTTTATTTTCCATAATTAATGGTGATATATAACTATCTTTACTTGTCATATTCCCATTTTTCACATATTCAACATGATTTCCTAACTGTAGTTTTAAAAATTGATCTTGTCGATCTAAAACGTCTACTTGTAATCCTTGTTGAATAGCATCAAACATTAAAATTTGTGTAGACAACTCCATGTCAGTAAATCCTGATAGTTGATATGGTTTATCCCATGCTTTTTTATAATTTTCTTTAGCAATACGGGAAGCTACCTGACTTTGACTACTTTTTATAATCTCTTTATAAAGTCTTCCAGCTAAAGTCTTACTTGGATCTGTTAGCATTTCTCTCAAGTTAACAAATAAGGTATTCGAAACAGTTATGTCTAACAGCCCTGTTAAATGTTCCATCTCATCAATAATACGCTCAGCATCTGTTTTAAATTGCGTATGTTCTAACGGATGTTCAAGAGCCACTAAATTATTTTGAAAATCACCGATTTTTACCCATTCATCATTATTATCGTCTTGATCAATCCAGAGTAAATAGATGAGGAAAAGATGTAGAAATTCTGCTTGTTCATGGCTAATTCCATATGTTTCAAAAGGATTTAAATCTAGGTTTCTTAATTCAATATAACGAATCCCATGATTTTTTAAATCTGAAACTTGAGGACCGCCCCTTAAACGGACAGATGCATAAAATTCTTTTTCTTCTAATAAAACCCCTTTACTTACCAGCGAAGAAAGATCAGATATATAGTTCTGTAAACTACTATAGGATACTTGAACATCATTTTCATTACTATAACCATATTTACTATTTCTAATGCTTCTTACGGCGTCATTTAAAGGATTTATTTCAAAGAAATTCTTTTCACTACTAGGAGAAGCACCGAAGAAATAAGTTATTAACCATCGATAGTGTAAATAATTCCTTGTGACTTTCAGATAAATTTCTGTTTTAAATTGATGATAATCTTTTATTTCTGATTGTAATTCAAATAATGCCTGAATCAAATTATCGCTAAATTCAAAATTGTAATGAATACCACTAATCATTTGTTTTCGTCGACCATAAGAATTAGATAAATATCGACGATATAAAACATTTTCATGATTATTAAGTTTCGCAATAACAATATCTTCTTCTTTTTCGGGCAACTGTGGTGGCATGCTTAATGGCCAAAGCATTTCGTTATTTCCCATAGAACGATAGGCAACATCATGGATAGCTGCTAAATAATTAAATAAATCTCCTAGTGTCTCAGTAACTGGTGTGATTAATTCCATTTGTGTTTCAGAGAAATCTCGCTGAATATAAGGATGTTCATCTCTTACTGAAATACTTTTGGGATGTTCCGTTTTAGCTAAACTTCCTGATAGGTCAACTCGTTGACTTTCTTTTTCAACTCCAAAACGTGCTTTTAATAAATATGGTTTAATACGGTCATTGTTTAACATTTTTTTCATTTCCATACAAACTGTACCTCCCATCAACTCAAATATTTGATATAGAAATAGCTAAAATTATAACCATTATTTTTTTGAATTTAGCATTTGGATATTAATGGCCAAAGCATTTTATTCTTATCCACGGAAAGAGAAGGGATTTCACGAATAGCTGCTAAGTAATTAATCATGTCTTCTAATGTTTTAGTATTAGGCTGAATATATGATCTTGTATCTCTTATCGAAAACGGTTTAGACGTTTCAGTTGAACTTTCAAATAAGTCAACTTGTCGATTTTCCTTTTCAATCTCATAACGAGATTTTAATAAGGATGGTTTAACACGGTAATTAAATAACATTTTTTTAATCCACATGAACTCTTCCTCCCAATTTATTTGTTTTTACAAACTATATAATATGACAAAATATAACAATCAAAAGCACCCACATCTCTACATGCGGATACTTTTGTTACTATATTTTGCTGTAAACTTAAATACTTCATATGCCATTGGAAGTGGGTATTGTTGTAAATAAGAATCATCTTAAATACTTCATATGGAAAGAGAAATGCTCATTTAAGAAAGTGGAAATAAAGAAGTAGCTATGATCATAGCCCTCCATTTTTTTATAAGTTACCATTTGACTATTTTTTTGAGCGTTCTCTAAGAAAATATGTTCTTCCAATTGTTTCGGATAAAACTCGTCTTGACTACCTTGCATAATAAGAATTGGTGGAATAGTAGCTTCTTTAATTAATTCTGAAGCATCCCATTCTTTCCAAGAATCTTTGTCTTCACCTAAATAAGAGGTGAAAGCATTTATTCCCCATGGTACTTGACTAGGAGTTAAGATTGGAGAAAAAGCAGAAACCGCTTTGAATCTCTTAGCATTTTTCAAACCGATCACTAAAGCCCCATGTCCTCCCATTGAATGCCCCATTATGCTTTCTTCACCTGAAAAATTAGGTACTATAGTCGAAGCAATGGATGTTAATTCATCTACGATATACGAATACATTTTATAATGCTGTGCCCAAGGATCCTGGGTAGCATTTAAATAAAAACCTGCCCCTTGTCCAAGATCCCATGCTGCAACATCAGAAACGTATTCTCCACGTGGTGAAGTATCTGGCATAATCACTGCAACTTGATGTTTTTCAGCCAAACGTTGAAATCCACTTTTTTGACTAAAATTATCATCTGTACAAGTTAAACCAGATAACCACCATATAAGTGGAATTTTTTTCTTTTCTTTATTTGATGGTAAGTAGATACTAAATTTCATATCACATTGCAAGACTTCGGAATAATGGCTATACTTACGTTGCTCTCCTTCGAAAGAACGATGTTGTTCAATACATTTAAGACTCATTATCTCACTCTCCGTAAGTTAAAATCGTACGAATGGATTCACCTTTGTGTAATAAGTCAAATGCCGCATTGATGTCTTTAAATTCTAAATGATGAGTAATAAATGAATCTAAATCAATATCACCATGCATATAATCTTCGACCATTTCTGGAAGTTCAGATCTTCCTTTAACTCCACCAAAGGCTGATCCACGCCATACTCGGCCCGTTACTAATTGGAATGGACGAGTATGGATTTCTTTACCAGCACCAGCTACTCCGATAATAATACTTTCGCCCCAACCTTTATGACATGCTTCAAGAGCGGATTTCATTACTTCAACATTACCAATACATTCGAAGCTATAATCCACGCCACCATCTGTCATTTCGACTATAACTTCTTGAATTGGGCGATCATAATCTGCAGGATTCACAAAATCAGTCGCTCCCATTTTTTTAGCGAGTTCCCATTTTTGGGGATTCAGGTCAACTGCAATAATTCGGCTTGCTTTTGCTTGAACCAATCCTTGAATAGCTGCTAATCCAATCGCTCCTAAACCAAATACAGCTGTTACAGCTCCTTCTTCAACTTTTGCAGTGTTGTGTACAGCACCAATACCTGTAGTCACACCACATCCTAATAAAGCAACTTTATCTAACGGAGCGTTTTCATCGATTTTCGCTAAGTTAATCTCATTAACAACTGTATATTCACTGAATGTACTAGTTCCCATGTAATGATAAAGGGGCTCTCCATTATAAGAGAAGCGAGTTGTTCCATCAGGCATTAAACCTTTACCTTGTGTTTCTCGTACAGCACTACATAGGTTTGTTTTACCAGAACGACAGAATTTACATTCTCCACATTCAGGTGTATATAGTGGAATAACATGATCCCCAGGTTTTACTGAAGTAACTTCATCACCTACTGAAACGACAACACCAGCACCTTCATGGCCTAATACAGCAGGAAATACTCCTTCTGGGTCGTCACCTGATAATGTAAAAGCATCTGTATGACAGACAGAAGTATATAGTATTTTTACTAATACCTCTTTTGCTTTTGGCTCTTCTACATCGATTTCTACGATTTGAAGTGGCTCCCCTGGCTTAAATGCAACAGCAGCTCTACTTTTCAATTGAATCCCTACTTTCTTTTTTTATTGTTTACACCACTAAGATTACACTTTATAATTTTAATTACAATACTGACAAATTTGTCACTATAAACATTTTTTTCGCGAGAGGAAGGTCAAAAATTATGGTTATTCATTATAAGGACAAGGAATTTTTCACTGGAAAAGATTTAGCTTTATCTGTGATAGGAGGGCGTTGGAAAATAGCAATTATATGGTGTTTGTTACAACGTTCGCCATTAAGATTAAGTGAAATACAAAAAAAGCTGCCTGAAGTTAATCAACGTATGTTGATTAGACAATTAAGAGAATTAGAAGACGATAAAATAATTACTCGATGTGTATACCCCGTAGTGCCTCCTAAGGTTGAGTATGAACTTAGTGAAATTGGTCATCAACTAGAGAATGTTGTAACAGCCATCTGTGATTGGGGAGATGACTTTAGTGATTTTGTAGAAAAAGATTCGGACGAACTTAGTTGAAGAAACAAGTAAATATCGATTCATTAAAAATAGTGCGTAATTGTATGACTTAATCCATAAATTTGCATACAAAAAACCGATAACTTTGCATCGAATGCTGTAAAGTCATACGTAACGACTAGTTAAGATAATTAACGAAAATATACGCTAAGTAAATTTCGACATAAAATGAGCCGAATTTCCTACTCTAAGGGGTCCCGCCAACCAAATGACATAAAACCCACGTTAATAAATTTTATGGAAAATAAAAATCCGGTTTTCCTGTATTAAAAAATATTTTACAAAGAAAAAGCTGATTTCCTTATCTTAAAGAAAATCAGCTTTTGGCGTAGTTATTAATTTAGAGGTTGATGGGGTTCAGCCGAGATACGTGTAAAAACGGGGCATGAGCTGTAATATATTTCCATTGTTGGGTTTTTAGATAAAAATATCTACCTCATGATTAACAAAAAGCTGATTACCTATGCGCTATAAATGAACTGCCCCAATTGTTAAACAAAACCTAGCAATTGGGGCAGTTCATAGTTATCATTTGACTCTTCTAGTGACCTTCTCAAGTAAAGCACCCTTTGGTTGAATAAGATTTATTTATTCATTCCCATCAATCGCTTAATTGTTCTTATTTGGGGTACAGTCAGGAAAATGCGGATTTACAACGCTAAGCCCATTTCCCCGACTATTCCCCCAGTTTTAACAACGTTAAGAAAGTTTCAAGGGTCTTAAAGAATCTAACGAGACCATTTTCTCCGAATTAAAATGGTATTCTCCAAGTAAATTAATATGTTCCCAACCTAGAGGTGACATATGGTGCAATAATTCTTCATTAAAACTACCTGACCGTTTTTGATATTCAACTGCCTTTGTTAGATGTAAAGTATTCCAGATACTGATGGCATTGATAATGATGTTTAAAGCACTGGCTCTTTGCAATTGATGTTGTATAGTCCGTTCCCTAAGCTCACCTTGTTTTCCGAAGAAAATAGCTCTTGCTAATCCGTTCATGGCTTCTCCTTTATTTAATCCCCTTTGTA
>NZ_JAQQGG010000010.1:0-188050 GCF_028548245.1 Bacillus sp. FF-1 | reverse complement strand
TTCCACATTTCCTCATGCAACCCACGAGCCCGTTACCAAGTCCGCAGTTTCGGATGGAGATAGACTTTGCATCTAATCTAGTAGCAGAAGCTACCCTGTGGGAATGCGACTTCTTGTCGCACCATAACTTTCGATATGGGAAGTGAAATTTATACTTTATCATTGGTCTTTTTTAATCTACTAGCTCTTAATTCTTTGAAATTCTTGATTAATTCTTCTCCGAAAATATAAATAACTTTTTCCCATGGATGTCCTAAATACCCCCACTTAAAGTCTTTTTGCAAAAAGAAATAATAATCTCCATCCGGAAAAAATGGGATTTTCCATTGATGATCATCTTCGTTTAGATTTAAATTTAAACTAGGATTCATCCAGTAGCCAGCATGCTGCCAATCTAACGCATATATATATTCATGTTTCTCGGTACATAAAATAAGAGCTTCCAATAATATATGATCAAAGATATAATCATCGTCATCAGTCCATTTTCCTTCAAAATAATTAGGTAAATCGTAAGTAATATATGGACAAGAAAATTTAAATGATTGGTCACCATCAATATTAGGATTAAAAGCAAATTCATCATAAAATCTATCCCAAACATTCTCATATTCTTGTTCATTTAACAAAATCCATTTTTTCAAACTCCGTACCTACTTTCTAATATTATTATATAATTAAAATAACACGATGAAATTGTATATTCTATTCATTGCTAATTTACATAACACATTATTATCAGTAGCAATGAAAAAAGGATAACCCTGCTCTCACAAGAGAATCTTCTTTTTTAGTTCTATAAATCTATACATTTTTTATACATTCCTATCCTAACGCGGTTTTAGTGTTCGTGTATGTTACTGGATTAGCAAAAAAAACTGTATAACATCTTGCAAACTCTTAGCGTAAGATTCCCCCAAAATATTGGACCCCAATACGTGCTTTCTTATGGGTATTTCTTGCCCCCATTAAACAATCTTCTGTCACTTGTCTATCTTTAAGGGTAACGCACCGAGCCTTTGTCCTCCTCCCAAATCCAAACAAATGATTCATATTACAGTCTATTTCAAACTGAATATTTAATCTTTATTCATTTTAATATAGGTATGTAAATAAAAGGGATAATCAGCCCCATAATGGACTAACTATCCTATAAATCTTTATCTAAAGTTAATAAAACTAGAACTTCTTTCCCTATGTATATTTACTTCGTTACCTCACCAAACTGCGCTCTCGTCACTTTCGCCAAGTCATCCACTTTCAGCTCAATTTGTATACCTATTTTTCCGCCGCTTACTATCATCGTTTCAAGTAATTGGGCACTCGCATCAATACATGTAGAAAATAACTTCTTCATTCCGACTGGTGAACAGCCGCCGCGAATATATCCTGAAACTTTCGTAATATCTTTAACAGGAATCATTTCAATTTTCTTTTCACTTACTGCTTTTGCGGCAGCTTTTAAATTTAGTTCCTCATCTACCGGGATGATAAACACATGATAATTTTTACTATTCCCTTGAGCGATTAACGTTTTATATACTTCTCTCACTTCTCGTCCAATTTTCTCGGCTACTGATACGCCATCAATTTTCCCATCGTCTGGATTATATGACATCATCGAATATTCAATTTTCTCTTTATCTAATATTCGCATCGCATTTGTTTTATCTTTTTTCATAGTGATCTCCTTAAACGGTTATTTCATATTATTAAGTTTTATTATACACCCTTTTCCATTTCTCCTACATAACTTCACGTATATTTCAAAACTAAAAATATTGATAATTCAAAAATCATTTGATATAATTTGGAAAAACTTATTGTTAAGGAGAGATTTGTAATGCAAAATTTTAATATTTCTTTCCAACTTCATCATCATACGTAACGCCGTGTATCCGAAGAAAAATTTTTCTTCGTGGGTACAGGGCTTTTCCTGTTGACCCACGAAGCGTTTATAAAGCTATGTGGGTATTTTTATACCTGCATAGCTTTTTTTAATTTAAAAAGGAGTGATTATGGTGGAAATGAGAAATGTAAAAGGAACGAAAGACTATTTACCAGAGGAACAAGTACTACGAAATAAAATTAAAAGAGCGTGCGAAGACACGTTTGAACGATACGGATGTAAACCGTTAGAAACGCCGACATTAAATATGTATGAGCTTATGTCTTACAAGTACGGCGGTGGTGATGAAATATTAAAAGAAATATATACACTTCAGGATCAAGGAAAACGCGCACTTGCCTTACGTTACGATTTGACAATTCCATTCGCAAAAGTTGTGGCAATGAATCCAAACATACGCCTTCCTTTTAAACGGTATGAAATTGGGAAAGTATTTCGAGATGGCCCTATTAAACAAGGGAGATTTCGTGAGTTTATACAATGTGACGTTGATATTGTCGGTGTTGAATCTGTCATGGCAGAAGCGGAACTTATGAGCATGGCGTTTGAACTGTTCCGAACGTTAAACTTAGAAGTAACGATCCAATATAATAACCGAAAATTGTTGAACGGTATTCTCCAGTCTATTAACATCCCTACTGAACGAACGAGTGACGTCATTTTATCATTAGACAAAATCGAAAAGATTGGGATTGATGGTGTACGAAAAGATGTACTTGAGCGCGGAATTTCTGAAGAAATGGCTGATACAATATGTAATACCGTATTATCTTGTCTACAGCTTTCAATTGCTGACTTTAAAGAAGCTTTCAATAATCCACTCGTTGCAGATGGGGTAAACGAATTACAACAATTACAGCAATATTTAATCGCTCTTGGAATAAATGAGAATACGATATTTAATCCATTTTTAGCACGAGGACTGACAATGTACACAGGTACTGTATATGAAATTTTTTTAAAAGATGGCTCGATTACATCTAGCATCGGTAGCGGTGGTCGTTACGATAATATTATTGGAGCATTCCGTGGTGATGATATGAACTATCCAACAGTCGGTATTTCATTCGGTTTAGACGTTATTTATACAGCACTATCACAGAAAGAAACAGTATCATCTACAGCGGATGTATTTATCATCCCGCTCGGAACAGAATTACAATGCTTACAAATCGCCCAGCAATTACGTTCTACCACTTCCTTAAAAATCGAACTTGAACTAGCGGGACGCAAATTAAAACGCGCCCTTAATTATGCCAATAAAGAGAATATCCCTTATGTGCTTATTATTGGGGAAGAAGAACTTAGTACAGAAACTGTTGTGCTGCGGAATATGAAAGAAGGTAGTGAAGTGAAGGTTCCGCTTTCTTCTTTGAAAGACAATACACTAAATAAGTACTTTACTACGCCTACTACGTTATGACTGTGAAGTATTCTCAAAATGTAAATGATAGAATAAAAAACTCCATTAACAAATAATGGAGTTTTTACGCACAATTTAATTTTGTTTAAATGTAAATGTTTGTTTATATTTTCTCGCCGCTTCACAATCTTTTTGTCCATTTTCTAATGTTCTCGAAGGCCTCTCTTGCCAAGTTATAATAACTTCAAGTTTATTAGACTGAACGGATATAGGAAAATTCGCATGATTAAAAGCAATTTCTTTACTTAACACATGATCTTTTTAGAAGTGAAAAGTTCATACTTCGTTTGAGAATGTGGTTCATTTCGAAATACTTCAACGGTTACATGATAAGCGTCCTTCCCAATATCTTGAACCTCGAAACCATACGTATCAAAAATATCCTTTTTAGATGTAACTAAACTAGTTTTTTTATCAGGTTTCTTAATTTCTATTTTCCATCGATCTGATGTTTGAGAAACCGGCAACTGCTTTGGAGAAAAAGCATGAACAGTGAAAGAACTTCCAATTACAAAACAAAATATACAAAAGAAAGAAAAAAGTACTTTTTGCATTAGTATAACCTCCATTGTTTTAAGTTTTGAATTACTGTTCCCTAAAAACAATGGATATATTATCCCTTAAACGAAAAGCGTCTTCATACATTTATAGAATCTCGTATACAAGTTTTTAAATAACTGAGATTAACTCAATAATCTAGTCAAATATTTATTACTTACTGTTTGATCGATGTGGATAACGTCCATTCCCCCTTATTGAGGTGGTTTTTCTATTTTATAGATACCCAACAATTAGTTTACATAAAATTATTATAATCTATTAAAAGCTACAAATAAACAATATCCAGTTACCTATTATTTTTGGTAATATATAGATAAGAATTATTTTAGGAGGATTCACTTTGAAAACCTACATCCAAGCACTAAAGTGGACTACAGGGATCTATCATCTTTTATTACTTCCTTGTTATTATGTATTTCCAAGTCTTGTTAACCTATATGGGATACCTTTACTACTATTGATTGTTTTACATATCACTACTATTTTATTAGCTAAAAAAGAAGGCGTGAATACGTATCCCCATTATATAGGTATTATCGTTACTCTAGTTGCCTTTTTCCCTTATATAGACATCGTTCTACATATTATAGCAGCCATTTTCCTTTTATTAGATGCGGCTTCTATGAATGCAAAAGAAGTGTATGATTCATAACAGGATAAAATGAAACTTTAATCAGTAGAGTTTTGAAGTCGGTTAGCAAATTGCAAAACTTACATAATAACGTTATTGTTAACACCCAAAAAGGATTTACTTTTTAAGTAAATCCTTTTTCAAATTACTCTCCTTACCCCAGACTAATAAAAGAATATTCTGTTTTATTTTTATAAAATTCTAAAAATTTACAATATAACTTAATTATCATACATTTTAGTTATGTAAAAAAACTAAGTGTAAAGGAGATGAATTCATGCTAAAAAAATTGATAGTAGGTGCAGTGGTAGCCATTTCATCATTAACTGTAGGGTTAGGATCAGTATCAGCTAGTACCGAAAAGGATTATTCGATTACCTCTTTTGAATATGTAACTGTAGATGAAAAGACAGTAGATTCGTTTAACAAATTGGGTGCTCCATCTAAGGAAGACATAAAAATAACTTTAGTTCTACCGAAACAAAACCAAAATGGAGACTGGTTATCTTATGGTTTTTCGAGCAAAGAAAGTTTAGAGTCTTTTATTGAAAAAGATAAACAAAGATTGAATCATACAATCACTCCCCTTGGGGTTGAAGGAAGCGGCCCTGGTAGTACAGACTTCTATAAACGTACAAATCAAGGTAGCGAGTATTTTTCTCTAAGTAGCGGTTATAAAAACTTGTCTCCTAGTTGGCAAAATCAAATTTCTTCCGTAAGTACAGCATCCCCTACTGCTAGCTATTCAACAACGCTATGGGAACGTACTTCAACTGAAGGATATGGAAAAGGTGTTGTTTTTAAACATGCTGATTGGTATGGTAAAACTGCAAACTTGGCTGCCATTCCAACTTCAGCAGTTGAAGTTAAAAAGTAAAAATACAGAAATAAAAGGTGTCTTCACATATGGAAAACACCTTTTATTTCTACAACTCTTTCCTATTATTTTTCGTATTCCTACTCTCCAAAACTTTCTCCATATTATGAGTCGCCCACTCCATCATTAATAGAATCATTGGACGAAGCGATTCACCAAGCTCCGTTAACGAATATTCTACTTTTGGAGGTACTTCACGGTACACTTCACGATGTATGATACCATCTGCTTCAAGTTCTCTCAGCTGTAATGTTAACATTCTTTGTGTGATATTAGGTTTTAATCTTTTTAATTCATTAAACCTCTTCGTCCCATCTAATAGATGATACAAAATTACCCCTTTCCATTTCCCTCCAATGACCTCAACCATCGCTTCCACTGGACAAGAATATTTATTTAAAAATGGGTAATTTACATTATTTTCGTTTGAACAATCCATAATAAATCCCTTCCCTTAACATTAGTATCTTTTTTGATACTATACTACATAAATGTGCGTACTTGTTTCTATGTTACTTTAAAAATATAATTTGGTTACAAAATAAATTAATGAAAAGAGGAACTTTTATGACAAATACAAATCAAATTACAAAAGAAAAAATTATGGAAGCTTTTCATTTCAGACATGCATGTAAAGCGTTCGATCCTATGCACAAAATTTCAGAAGAAGATTTTAAATTCATTTTAGAAACAGGCAGATTATCCCCTTCTTCTTTCGGATATGAACCTTGGAAATTTGTTGTCGTACAAAATAAAGAATTAAGAGAAAAACTACAACCATATTCATGGGGCGCTGGTGGGCAACTTGCAACAGCTAGCCACTTTGTCATTGTTCTTTCAAGAAATATTAAAGATATGCATTATAATGCAGATTATATTAAACATATGATGAATGATATTATTGAATTACCTGAAGACGCGCAAAAAATTAGATATGAATTCTTCAAAAAGTTCCAGGAAACAGATTTTAACTTATTACAATCTGATCGTGCTGTATTTGATTGGGCATCTAAGCAAACTTATATTGCTTTAGGGAATATGATGACGAGCGCAGCTCAAATCGGGATTGATTCTTGTCCAATAGAAGGATTTGATAAAGAGAAAGTAGATTCTTTACTTCGTCAAGAAGGCATTATCAATGGAGATAACTTTGAAGTATCTGTTATGGTTGCCTTTGGTTACCGTAAAGAAGAGCCAAAACGTGATAAAACAAGACAGACTATGGATGCAATTGTTGAATGGATTGAATAAGATAACATGCGCTCCTTATAGCTGTATACTCATACGAAAAAAGTAGAATTTCATTTCTCTTATGTATGAAATTGGTTTTTCATGGAAAGATATATTAGTATGTATGCAGTTTAAACACTCTATTTATTAGAGTTGGACAGGAGGAGAATGAATATGTCTGATATTGAAGTTGGCGAAGTGTTTACTCTTAGTGATGAGAATAACGAAGAGCAAGAAGTAGAAGTGCTTGGAGCGATGGATGTCGAAGGCGCTGAATATATTGCAGTTGCCTTTGTTGAAGACATTCAAACAGAAACCGAGGAAGACATTGATATTTTCTTTTTAAAAGTAGAAGAAGATAGTGAATTCTCATATATTGAGAATGACGAGGAATTTGAAAAAGTATCTGCTGCGTTTGAAAAGATTTTGGATGAGCAAGAGCAAGAATAGAATGAAACACACGAGGACGGATGCATATCCGCCCTCTTTTTATTTATCACGCATCCAAAGACTTATGTAGTAATTCCAGTACATCTTTCATCACAAAAGAACCGTCTTTTTTCACATGCTCAGCAAATTCAGAAACGAGACGTAATGTTTTTACACTCTCAACCGGATGCTCGCCTGATGCACTTTCAGCAGAAAGCATAACGGCATTCGTTCCGTCCAGTACAGCTTGAAACACATCCGTTACCTCAGCCCTTGTTGGAATAGAATGATCTACCATAGATTGAAGCATTTGTGTCGCTGTAATAACATATGTATTCGTTCGATTGCATTCCTGAATCATCATTTTTTGCAAGAGCGGAATAAATTGAAACGGTAACTCAACTCCTAAATCTCCCCTTGCAATCATGATTCCATCTACTTCTTTACATATATCTTGAAAATTCTCGATCGCTTCCATCGTTTCTATTTTTGCAATTAAATTAGGTGACGTTTCTTTATACTGTTGTATGAAATCTCGTATTTCTTTTATATGACTAGGTTTTCTTACGAAAGAACATGCGATAAAATCAACACCTTCTTCTAAAAGAAACTGAATATCTTTTTTATCTTTCTCTGTAATAGCGGGTAAACGAACGATTGCGCCTGGTAAGTTCACCCCTTTATGAGAGGAGATATTACCACCTGTTTTCACCTTCGTTTCTATTTTATCCGTACTTACTTTCTCAACGATTAACTCAACTTCACCATCATTCATTAAAATTCTACTTCCGACTTTCACATCATTCGCGATTCCTTCATAATCAACACTTGCTTCTGTACTACTCCCTGTAACTGGTTGCGTATGCAAAATAAAAGAATCTCCCGCCTGAAGTGTAATTTGTTCTCCTTTCATTTCACCTAACCTTATTTTAGGACCTTGTACATCGCCTAAAATTTTAATAGAATCATCTAACGATTTCACTAAACGAATGATATCTTTATGACTTTCATGCGTCCCATGTGATAAATTTAGCCGAACAATTTTCATACCATTGCTTATTAACTGCGCTAACGTTTCTTTATTATTACTTGCTGGCCCAATTGTACAAATTCGATCGATTGTCATTTTTATCACCATCCTTTTTCATTATGATTCCCATAAACTTTCATTACACTCTCAACATAAAAAAAGCCTACTCCCACAAGTAGGCTTTTAAAACTACGAAAGTTTTGTTAATAATTGATTTAAATCTTTTTTCGTTTTCGTCGTTAAGGACTTCATTTTAGTAATATCTATCTTTTCTTTCTCCGCCCCTACAATTAACGGATACATACTTTGTCCAATTGTTTTATATTCAGCTGGGTGTGATGTTTCTAACTCTTTCTCAATTACATCCCACTTTGCATTAATTTGTTTTCCAAGTTTATTTACTGTTTCTAATTTCGGATTAGCAGCTAATTGCTTATCTAAGCTATCAACTAATGCAGCAACTTCTTTCACACTCGTTTTCACAGCTACACTTTTCTTAGGATCTTTCGTTGTTTTTCCGTCAGAATTTGTACTTGTACTTTGATCTGTTGTTTTCCCGCTAGTCGTTTGATCATTCGTTTTTCCTGTCGTCTCTTTTTCTTTTGTTTTTACATTCTCGTTTTGAGCTGACGTTTTACCGTTACTTTCTGTTCCTGATGATTCTTTCGTGTTTTTTGCATCTTTATCTGTTTTTTCGTTGGAAGAAGTATTTGTTTCTTTGTCAGTATCTTTCGTTGTTTTTGACGTTTCATCTGTACTTGTCGTTTTTACTTCTCCTTCATTTTGCGCAGTTACTTGCTCTTTCTTTTCTGTTTCTTTATCTGCTGACGGACTACAAGCTGCCATAGTAAGCATTGTACCAATTGTTATCGATGCGATAGCGACCTTTTTCATTTTCATATAAATCCCCCTATGTTTACGTTTTTATCCTCCCCTTTACGATTCGATTTCCCCTTAAAAAATCCCTTTTCATACGAATTACCATCTTTCCGACAGTAATCTTCATAATAATACGTACAAAAACTGATAGATCAATTTGAATATTCGAGTTTCTTCTACTTCATTTTTCTTCTCTGTAGTAAAAGAAAAAGAGTATATTGTCACATGAAGAATTACGATCTTCATATGACGATATACTCTTCTATCAAATTTTTATCTTTCTTGACATTTTATTTATACAAAAAAATAAAATTTTCTTTCGTTTTTTTGTTTCTCAACAATTGTTAACATAATATATTTATGAGTACCCACCATTCGAATGAATAACTTGCCCAGTAATCCATTTCGCTTCTTCACTTACTAAAAAAGATATTAAGCGCGCAGCATCCACCGGCTCTCCTACTTTACCTTGCGGGAACTTCCATACTAAATGATGCTTCAGCTCCTCTGTAATCCATCCTGTATTCGTCGGTCCTGGATCAACAGCATTTACTGTAATCCCCTTCTCCATCGCAACTGGTGCTACTGATTTTGTAAATGCTTCAATTGCCCCTTTCGTTGCTGCGTATGCTAATTCATCAGGCATCGGCCCTAGTGACTGTCCTGAAGTAAGGTTAATAATACTGCCACTCGCCTTGCTTGCATACTGTTTTATAAATAATGAACTTAATAACATAGTAGCCCGAACATTAACCGTATAATGTTTATCTAACTGTTCTACATTTAATTCCTCAATTCTCGTATGAGTAGCATACGCTGCATTATTAATTAAAATAGATGGATCACCTAACCGTTCTGATACCATATAAAACAAACGATTGGGCGAATACGACTGCGATAAGTTGATTTCTGCCATTTCACATCGAACACCGTAACTTTCAATCTCCTCTTTCAACAAAAAGGGCTCTTTGTCATGCATTCCCCACGGCATCGCTTTATCATACTGAGACCAGTACGTGAAAAAAATGTCTATTCCTTTTTGAGCAAGCGCCTTGCATACAACTGCACCAATTCCATTCAGACGAGTGGCCCCTGTTACAATTGCTATTTTCTTCACCTTTTCTCCTCCACCTATGGATAAATCCTCTGCACGAATACAGAGGATCTATCTTTTTATTCAATATTTGACAATATACGTTCTGCACCTAATTTTAAAATTTTAATAAAGATATAATTTACAATCGTAAACATTACAAATAAAACGATAAACATAACCCACAGTCCGACATGAAGGAAGAAGTATAATAAACTTACTCCCGCTACAATAACTAAAGCTATTAAAATATTAGCTAAAAAATTCCACAAAGTTGTATAGCGGCTCTTAAATAATTTCTGCTCTGTATCCCAATGTATATCTGCAGTTTGTGCATCCCAGCGTGTACCAATTAAATTAATTAACAGTAAGCCGTTCGCACTTAGTAAAAACCACAGTAACATGAAAACAGGAGAAATTCCCGCTACAACTGCCATCGTAATACCGAACACTGCTAAAATAATTACATTAATTAACCAAGCCGTGATTGCTTTTGCAAAAAAGATATCCGAAGCTTTTACAGGTAAATATCGATTCACAAACCAAGAGCTTCCATCACGTGAGAATGAAGTTGTTGCGATGACGTTACTTCCCATTAAAAATAGAGAGGCACAAAGGCCAACGCCAATCGCAAGCCCTGCTGATTTTGGATTATTAATATAACTCGTAACCCATTTTAAATTTCCATCTTGTACAAATAAAACGAAGAACAACATAATCGGCATAACGAAAGTTTGTACGATACAATTTAAGAAAAATTGTGGTGTACGGAATAACGTTTTAAATTCTTTTTTCACATACGCTTTCAAATGTGAACTTTGTACCGTTGATTTTTGTAAACCTTCTGCTGAAATGACTTCTTTTTTTGCTGTACTCGTTGAAAGTCCAATAACCCCTTTTAAATATGTACGCTCTGCAATGTAATAAAACAACACAAAAAATACAAATGAAATAACTGCAAAGATTATTACGTATAAAGGACCCTTCCAATTTGCATTTTCTACTAATGCTACTGCTCCAAAATATGTAGTTGGAAAATAGTTTGTCATTTGTACTAAAAGAGAAGACTGGTTGTTTGCAAGGTAATCCGCAATTGCATCTTCAGAAAACGAACTTTTATTTTTCCACTGCAAAAACACGTTAATTCCTACAATAAATAGTATACTTACGATTCCGATAAATATATTTCCTCGGTCTTTATTTTTCGCTATATTTGTATACCTCATAATAACTGTCATGAGTAACGAAGCTAGTACTAACGGCACAATCGGGAAGAGTAAGTAAATGAAAATCATATATATGTAATATGTAATAAACGCTCCACTTTTTAATCCGTAAGTAATGAAGATTGGTAGTAAAATAAATGAACTCATTACGTATTGTGTAATTAATACCGTTAAAAATTTGGCTGAAATAATTTGCGCTGGTTTTAATGGTAATGGTAATAACATTTCAATGTCATTGCTGTAGTAAAATACAGTTAAAATGTTCGTAATACTCATTAAAAATACCCATATACTCGCAATCGCAAGTCCCATTGCGATAATCATTCCTGGATCTTGCCCTAAATGTATCATTCCCTCATACATTGCATGCGTGATAGAACCAAACAGTAAAAATCCGACAAATAAAATAGCCGCAAATGAAAATACATACGCCCATCGCTTCTTCTTATCTGTTATAAAATCTGCATAATTTAATTTCAATAATACTTTCGTTAACGTCCAAATTTTACTCATTGCCCGTCATCTCCAAGAACATTTTTTCAAGTGATTCGTTGGATTTAAAATGATCTCTCATTTCATCTAAATTCCCTTTAAACTGCAAATTCCCCTTATTAATAATCGCGACGCGGTCACATAATTTTTCTGCCACTTCTAATACGTGTGTAGAGAAGAATACAATCTTTCCTTTATCCGCATGTTCTCTCATCATTTCTTTTAAAATATATGCAGATTTCGGATCAAGCCCCGTTAACGGTTCATCTAAAATCCATACATCTGGCTCATGCACGAGCACACCAATAATAACAATCTTTTGTCTCATACCGTGCGAGTAACTTTGAATTTGATCTGATAAAGCATTATAAAGATCAAATTTCTTCGCTAAGGACTCAATTCGTTCTTGGCGTACTTCTTTCGGCACTTCATACATATCTGCCATAAAGTTTAAATATTCAATTCCCTTTAATCGTAAAAACATATCTGGACTATCTGGGACATAACCAAACGTCTTTTTCGCTTCCATCGGATTTTTCATAATATCTATACCGTTAATCGTAATCGTCCCTTTGTCCACCCCATGGATACCAGTAATCATCTTAATTGTCGTTGATTTACCGGCACCATTTGGCCCTAAAAATCCAAAGATTTCTCCGCTAGGCACAGATAAACTTAAATCTTTTACTGCATAGGTAGAACCATTATAACTTTTTGACACATTCATAATTTCAATCATTCCATCCAATCCTTTCCTTAATTACCAAATAACTATATTAACATTATAGCATACTTATAATTTTTATATTTTTGTATTTTTCAGTTTTTAACCTTTAAAATAAATATACAGACCTAACCCAACGATTAAAACGACAGCTAGTATAATATAAATCATCGTAAGCCTTCTAATATTCCCCTTTGTCGCTTTACTATAATTTGCATCACCCTTTCGCCCAATTAACACCGTCGCGACTACAGTAATGACTACAAGTAATACAACGATCATGATCCAATTTAGCATACCTTCCTCCCCCTCCTTACAACCATTTTACAATATTATCCTCTTTATTTCGCAGTATATTTCCTCTTTTTACTATTATTATGAAGCAAACTAAAAAACTATTATTACCATTCCTATCCATATGTGATATATTTATAACATAACGTGATTTATTTCTAACATGATAAGGAGGAACTATCATGAAAACAACTTGGATAAAATATTTAGGATTTCTCGGTTTCTTCGGTTTTCTTGGCTTTTTTTATGAAAAAGGATTGTTTACTATGTTTTGTTTCTTCTCCTTTTTCACCTCATATAGAACGGTTCAACACGATGAACTGTTTGAACAAATCGTCAATAAATCGTGCCGCAATGCCTTTATCGTTACGTTACTAACTACCGCTATCATTATGTTCATTGAAATGTTATTTCCAAACCCGGTGCTACAAGAGATTGATATCGCTCTTATTTTCGGCACACTCATTCTTACGTTTGGTTTTTCTATGTTCTTTTACGATAAACCTGTTGACGAAATGGAAGATGCACCATGGCGTTCGTAACGAAAATAAAAGAATACCGCGCCAAATTGAATATGACGCAAGAAGATTTAGCGAAACAAGTTAGTGTACGTCGTGAAACAATTAACCATCTCGAAAAAGGAAAATATAATCCTTCCTTGCAGCTTGCTCACGATATTGCGAGGGCACTTCATAGTACGATTGATGAAGTTTTTATTTTTGAGGATAAATAAAAATACCGGCATTCTTTTCACAAAGAATACCGGTATTTTTCATTTATACAACGATCACCCATACAAAACCGCATGAAATACGCCCAACAGTAAATATTGGTCTTCTATATAATCTTCATCGTATACATTCATCTCGATGTGATACATATCTTCCTCAAGACGAATATTCCAATCTGCAATTACATAGCCTTTTCGTAATAATTTTCCCATCCCAAAAGTAGTTTTATGAACAACAAATTCTTCTCTCTTATATGTAAAGGTAAATAAGAAATTTGCATCCAATAACTTTCCGTCACATACAAGTATTTCATGCTCTGCATCATGATTATCTTTATATGTTACTAAAATTCTTCTTTGACGCTGCCTACTTACATCCTTTGCAATGACGCGAATATTGTCCTTACTATCCTTTATTTCATAAATAATATTACTACCGACTTTCGGAATGAAATCTAGCACTCTCATCAACGTATTTTTATAATATCCCCGTACTGTGCCTACTCTGTCGCTTTCATTGTAAACCTCAATAGGCACCGTATCCGCTTTACTATCACACAGTCGTTTGTAAGAAAGCTGCATCACCCGCTCTCCTCTTAAGTACTGATCAAACGTCACTGGATATTCTAACGCGCGCAGTTCTTTATTTAACTCATATAAATAACGCTGAACACTCTCCACTAATGCTGTAGTAGAAATACATTCCTGAACCTCAAATTGTTGCCAACTGGAAGAAACTCTCCATTGATTGTCCTCTTCATAGAAGAAACTAAGAATTGTCTCATCACGGTCAGGCGTTTCATAATTCATATGTACATTCTGCCCGTGCTGCACTTGCTCCATCCACTGCCCTAAATAAATGCCAAGCTCTGCGACCTTCATGCATGACTTTTGAAAAAGCACGCTGTCACTCACGCGAATCGTTACATCCCCTTCGATAAAGCCCTTTGAATAAGCATCATACCGCCGTTCATCTTTCTGTGGGATATTCTTGTCTAACTCAAATAAAAATGTTAACATCTTTCACTCACCTCTAGTTATTACACCGATCGTACCTATAAAATGAACGCAACTCAAATTATATCGACGATTTTGCCAATATATCTACCGTAACTTAAAATATATCAACGATTTTTTCGATATATCGACGATTCGACAAAGAATATCGACTTATCAACAAATATCGACACGATTAAAATGAAACTACCTTTTCTTCCGCCACTTCTACAAGTTCTAAAATTTGCAGCAGACTCTTCACTTCATAAGTCGGCTTAACACTTGCCTTATTCTCTTTCAAACTCGGATTATACCAACACGTATCAATGCCGTAATCTTCTCCGCCTTTCATATCAGAAGTGAGCGAATCTCCAACCATTAGTACACTTGATTTATCCGTAATCCCAAACTTTTCAAATGCATAATCAAAAATCTCACGTGCTGGTTTTTGATGACCAACCTCTTCTGAAATAATAATATGATCAAATAAATTACATAAAGGCGAATTTCCGATTCTAGATTGTTGTACTTTTGTATATCCATTCGTAATAATACCTAACTTGCAATCTTGTAGATTCTCACATAATTGCACTGCACCTTCTATAAGATGTACTTCTTTCCCTAAGTTTTCAAGATATACGTCACTAAATTGCTGTGCATCTACTTCTATATTATGAAGTGCAAATAATTGTCTAAATCGATCTACCGCTAATTCACTTAACGTAATCATTTTATTTTCTAAATCTCTCCATAACCCATTACTAATCTCTTTATAACTTGCAAGATAATCAGTATACCCTGTAGGCATACCAAACTGTACAAACGCATTATGTAATGCGTGTCTTTCCGTTTCAGGGAAATCTAATAATGTATCATCTACGTCGAATAATATAACTTTGTATTTCATGATGTTCTCCTTAGTTCCTATTTTAAAAACTTCGTTCTCATTGCTTATAAGTTTTTATATATTTCTTGATGAAGCGCTTTAACCCGCTCTTTATAGAATACACCTTTATCTTTTATTTTCAAATGTGCTATAAATAAGTTTGCTAGCATGACAGCTGTATCTAGTCTATAAAATAAACTAACGATATGAGGGGTAACATTAAAGATACTATCATTCTTATATCCATCTTTAAATTCATCCCAACTAATCTCATTAGTTTCAGCTATTCTCATTAACTCCAGCAATGGATGACCAATTAAAGCGTTATCCCAATCAACTATTGCTTTAACTTCTCCATTATACCCGATTAAATTGGCTGGTCGAATGTCCATATGTAATAAGCATTTTACATGATCTGCTGTACTAAGAATATGTTCAATTGTTTTTGTATCTGGAAGTTTAATTCCACAGTTCGTAATTGTATTAAACCCTTCTATCCGTTTCACAATTCTTTCTGCTATATACTTACTAATCGGCTCTTTAATATTTTTCTCGTAATGCAAACCATCAATTGGCATGCTATGAAGCTTGCTCACTAACTCTCCTATTTTGTGCGCAGAAATTGGCATATGATCAGTATACACACAATCCGAAATTAAAAAATCAAGTTCGACAGAAAGATGCAATCCGTGTATCTTTGGCACCGAAATACCTTTTGAATGACAATACTTAGAAAGCTCTGCTTCCTTTTTCAATGAAATCCGACTATTAAATAAATCTTCATTTATATTTTCTACTTCTCTTTCCCACGGCACTCGAAATGCCAAAGACCCCTTTTCTGAATCTCCTCGAAAAACAATATTTTGCACTCCCGTTCCAATCACCTTTAAATCCTGAACAGCTAATTCCTTATAATCTTGACTTAGTATTGTTGCTAGCTTTTCTCTTAACCCCTCTGCTTTTCCACGTGTATGAATCATTTTATCCCCCGATTCGTAAGTTCTTTTCATTCATTCTCTCTTCGTTGCACAACATTCTCATTAGCAAAATTATAACAACAATAAGAAAAGGAGGCTAATCCAATCAGCCTCCCTCCGCTTTATTTATCTTCTAACAATAAAACTTTCATTTGTTCTAACGACTCTTTCGTAAAGCCAAGTGCTTTTTCAGCATACGCTTCAACTGAACCATATTGCTTTTTCACTTCATCAATCGCAGCTTGTAAATACTCAGCACGTGCTTCGAACATCGCACCTAATATCGCTCTACTCTCATCGTTTTGTAGTTTTGCACCTAAAAAGGCCATCATTTTCTCGTTTAACTTTTCACGGAAACCGTTACTTAGTAAATAATCTTCCATTACTGTTTTCTCTGGTACACCTAGTAAAAGTAATAATAATGCTGATCCAAATCCAGTACGGTCTTTCCCAGCTGTACAATGGTTTACTAACGGTAAGTTTTCCGGGTTTTGCGCTAAGTTTAAGAAGCTTACGAACGCCTCGTTACCACTTACGAAATCTTGATTCATTTTCACAAGGTATTCGCCTGGTTTGCCTAACATAGAAAGGTCACCAACTTGGAAAAACTCATTTATGTTCAAGTCTTTTGCTAAGTCTTGCATAACTGGTAAACACACTTGACGAGCTCCTGTAATCTCAGGGTTTGGCTTATGCTTCACTTCAAAGTCTGTACGGTAATCGCAAATTAACTTTAAGCCAGACTTTTGTAAATACGCAATATCCCACTCTGTTAGTCCTGCTAATTCTTCAGAACGGTATAATTTACCCCATTTTACTTTACGGCCTTCTGTCGTTTCATATCCTCCCATATCACGGAAGTTAAACGCGCCTTGTAATGGCAGTCTACGCTCAGCTACTGTTACTGCTTGTCCATTACTACCTACTAGTCTAAAATATGGACGCTCATTTTCTCTCGGGTTTTCAATTGTATATGATGATTCTCCATTTACCGTTGCAAGTAATTCTCCATTTTCTTCAATATGATCTGGCGAAGTACTCCAGTAAATGCGAACTTCCTCTATATTATTTTCCCACTTTATTTGTAACGTATTATCTTCATTTCTTTCTACAGTTGCTTGTAACCAATGTCTTTGCTGCCCCATTCTTTCACCAACGCTTTCTCTTATAATCGAATCTTACTCTATTGTATTATACAAATATCTACTTTGTCGTTCTCATTTTTCTTTTTATCTTACAAACAGGCAAAAAGTTCTTTTACTTGTTCATAAGTTGTACATGGATTCCCTCGAAATGAGTTCAAGAGAGTACATCGTTCATCCTCCTAAAACTTCCACACATACCGCTCAGTAGAACTAAGCAGCTGACATCCGTTATTTTCAAAAATATCCTTCATCCACTCATTTTGTACATTTGTCTCACCGATATAATAAGATGCTCCTATTTCTTTTAATACAAACATCGCTCCTGTAAAGAATGCTGCTTCGTATCCTTTATTTCGCATATTTGGAGCGACTGCGAAATACATAAGTTTTCCTTCTTCTAACGTCCCCTTTTCAATATATGGGATTACAATTCCGATCTGCTCTTCATTAATACTCGCAGTTAAACAATGTTCTTTCCATTGCTCTCCAATTTCTTGTAGCATCATATTTACAAATTGATCATAAGTGACTTGTTCTTCCGTCATCTCGTTCCAAAGTGAATAAAAAGCATCTTCTCCTACTTCTTCAATCAACTTAAAATCAATTTCACTTTCTACATCTTCCACTTCATATATATCCTTACATACAATGATGTTTTCAGTAACATATTCAAAAGAATACGCTTCGAAACATTTCTTATACACATCATAATTTGGGCTTTTTGAAGAAACTTCAAAAAGTAAGTTTTCAATTCCCTCTTTTTCAGCCTCAACAACACAATATTGCATGATTCCCTTTAATTGCTCTTCTGTAAAAATCTCTGCATTATTTTCTTTTATCATGATAGAAGAAGCATTTCTTCTTATTTTAAAATGTTTTTCTAACTGTTCTATCGTCGTCATATTCTTCCCTCATCTATGTCATACTTGAATTTCTACTTGTTCTCCTTGCATGAGCAGGATTGTCCTTGAATATATAGAATACTAGAAAACATCGCATCTTTAAAGTGCGGAGGAGGTTCTCCATTGGATATTACAGCGCTGCAACAACAGTTAGAGCTTATACAACAAAATGACTATACGCAACTGCGACATATAGATATAAATGAATTAACGCTCCATATGCTTCAGTATATCGGAACAACTGATAGTTACGTTCGTTACCAGCTTATATATAAATGTTTTGTGCATTTTATTCATCATGAATTCCTTATGGATGATCAACTAAAATTACTGTTGCAAACTTGTTTAAGTGATGAGTATTTATATTGTGACATTTACTCCCCACATACAGATGGGGTTTTCACACGTTCTTACACTGTTTCGTTAATTGCGTTAATACTCCAATTCGCTAATTCGCACTACTTTTGTACAGAGGAGGATATTGAAGAAATAAAAAACAAACTCATTACATACACAAACTTAGAAACAGATTTCCGAGGCTATATTGAAAATAAAGGATGGGCTCATTGTCTTGCTCACGTATCTGATGCCTTTACGGAAATTGTTCATAATACGTATACAACTTTTGAATGGTACGAAGAGTTAATTCATTGTTTATTAAATAAAATCTTCATTCCATCTGACCTTTTTCATAATAACGAAGATGAACGCATCGTTACTCCTTTACTAGCGATGTTGTATCATGACTTTCCGCAAGACGAGTTAATTTCTATTATTCATAAAAAAATAAAAAGGCTTCCTCAAATTAGAAAACGCCTTTCACTTAATGAGTATTGTATTTTATGTGCCAACATTAAAACCTTTTTACGCACATTATTTTTCAGAACGAAAGATGATCATAACTTAGCCTTTACAGCACGTAAAACAGAAAGAATGTTAAAAGAACTTCCTAATTACTATTAAAAACAAGGAGTCAAAATATGGGTTATATTGAAGACATGAGAAATTTAGTAGGAAATCATCCACTTATTTTAATAGGTTCGCACGCCATTATAGTAAATGAAAAAGGTGAAGTATTACTGCAGCTCCGCACAGACTTTAACCGCTGGGGCATTATTGGCGGCGCTTTAGAATATAACGAAACATTAGAAGACGCTTTAAAGCGAGAAGTATATGAAGAAACTGGACTGATTATTAAAAATCCAGAACTATTCCGTACATACTCTGGACCAGATTACTTTCAAATCTATCCAAACGGCGATCAAGTACACGGTGTACTCGTTGTTTATATTTGCCGCGAATTCCACGGTGAGCTTGTATGCGACCATACGGAATCGAAAGAACTACGCTTCTTTTCACTGAATGAGTTACCGAGTAATCTTCCTCCTGTTATTGAGAGGATTATTAAGGAGTTTCAACAATCCAATTTATACGTGAAATAGAATGGCTCTTCCTTTCATTTTATATAGCAATATAAAAACCTCATTTCTCGTCATGGTAACGCGAAATGAGGTTTTTATCGTTTGCCGTAAATAAAATGTTAGATCGTTATCTCAATCTGATTTCCTTCAGGATCACTTACTACACTTTCGTAGTAACCATCCCCTGTAGTACGGGGACCGTTTAACACAGCGTATCCTGCTTCTCTTAATGTACTAGTTAATTCGTTCACTTTTTCTTCACTACCTACAGAAAAAGCAATATGCGCATATCCTATTGTTTGTGTTTGTAATGCATCATCTATCCCTACCTGCTTCATAAGTTCTAGACGCGCACCACCTTCAAAAGTTATAAAATAAGATTCAAACTGCTTTTTCGGATTGTGATATAAGCTATTTTCTTCACCACCGAAGTACAGTTTATAGAAATCACGCATTCCTTCTAAATCATTCACCCAAATTGCTACATGTTCAATTTTCATAATCGACACCTTTTCTTTTATGTTATTCAACTGACAATCGGATGCTTCATTGCCCGCACATTTAATTTTCTTTATTTGTTCTCGTAATCATAAGATCAAGTCCAAGACTTTTTAATCCATATAAATAATCTTCTTTCCAATTGCTCACTGTTATTTTCGGGATATGTTCTGCCGGAATGTACTGCGGACAACTTTTTACAATTTGATCTATAACGAATTGGTTCACTTCATCATCACAGAAGATGAATCCATGAGGGTTAATAATAGCTATACATGTAGCTATTAAACGAGTAATAGCATCTATATTATATTCCTCTGGATTATTCGAATCTTCACTTCTCGAAGCTTGTAAGAAATTTTTATTATCATATTGCGGAACGAAAGATATCTCTCCTGAGAAAAAAGTACTTCCTCTTACGACATCTCCATTAATCATAATACCTGCACCCGGACCATTTTGACCTGAATACAAATATACAAGAGAGGAATTATCATAGTTTCCAGTGTTTTTATAATAACCAAGCACTGCGGCATTCATATCGTTTTCTATTACTACTGGTATAGAAAACTTTTCCTCCAAATGACTTTTCAAATTAAAATTTTGGAACTTTTCATATCCAGGAATATAAAAAATACGACCATTATCAACCGAACCAGGCACACCAATTGATATAGAGCTTATTTTCGGGAAGGTAGCGATAAGACCTTCAATATGTTTAGATAATAGATTTACGCCCGTATCAATTAACATACTTGAAGTACTTCCTTGTTCTTTTACTTCCCCTAAACAGTTGAAAATTGTATAGTTTGTTTCATTTTTTTCTAAAAATATCGCTAAACCTAACATATATTCTGGATTATATTCATATCGTTTCGCTCTTCTTCCACCACTTGAATCATCTAAACCAGCTAAAGTGACTTCACCGTCTTGTTTCATTTTTTCTATAAATTTACTTATCGTTGGAAAACTAATTTCTAATGTATTACTAAGCTCAACTTTCGTTGCACTACCTCGCTCTAAAAGAACTTTACGAATGCCGCGAAGGATTGTCTCTTTAATCGATTTTTGAGTAACAAATTGTTCACTCAAATCGCTCACCACCTTAATCAACATACTTATTAAACACTTTTAATAAGTTGCGTTGACAATATATCATACATCATTTTCTAAAGCAATAAAGATGATATATTTCTACTAGCAGTATTCCGAATGCTTCCCCTAGTATACTTAAAAATTGTGTATAACCTATGAGAGAAAATTACAGCAAACGAGAAAACCAGCAAAACAAATAAGAAAAAGAGCGTTTCAAGAAGTAAGTAATGTCTTCGTACGATTTTCCGCACTATTTTTCTTTATATGAAACACCTTTCACATTTTCTATACGATACAACATCCGTTTATTCATGCACTCATAAAAAACGATTTCTATAAGTCTATCGTTTTAATAACTTTAGCTGGGTTACCACCAACTACTACATTATTGGGTACATCTTTTGTCACAACTGCCCCTGAAGCAATTACAGCGTTATCTCCAATTGAAATACCAGGGTTAATAATAGCTCCCCCGCCTACCCAAACATTGTTACCAATCTTTACAGGCTTTCCATATTCTTTACCAGAATTCCGCTCTACCGGGTGTAAAGGATGAGTAGCAGTATAAATGTGAACACCAGGTGCAAACATACAATTATCCCCAATTCGCACTTCACAAACGTCTAAAATCACACAATTGAAATTGGAGAAAAAATTCTTTCCAATATGGATATTGTAACCATAATCACAACGAAAAGTAGGTTTAATATGTGATGCCCCGTCAGCTGAAGAACCTAAAAGCTGATTTAATAATGTAAAACGCCTCTCATCTCCTGTCTCCATAGCCTCGTTATAAAGACGTGTTAAACGTTTTGCCTCCACCCTATCAGCTACTAATTCTTCGTCATCCGCAATATACATTTCTCCCGCTAACATCTTTTCTTTTTCTGTTTTCATACAATCATCTCCTTCGTAATCAAATGAACCCTACTTATTAAACATCTTTATTAAGTGACTTTCATTATACTTATTAAACATGTTTAATAAGTAACCCTATAGTAGCATACTTTTTAATATATGCAACTAATAAGTTTCAAAAGAATATGCGAACTCCTTGCTTTACTCATCGATATGACGAATAAGTTATAGAGAAAAAAGAGGGAACGCTCAGTGCTCCCTCTCAAATCCAATCCGTTTCTTAATTTCTGTTAAATTTACCTTCGCAATAGTCCGCGCCCGCTCAGCACCTTTTTCCAACGCTTCATATAATAAATTCGGTTCATTCATATACATAGCATATTTCTCACGTGGCCCAGCTAATTCACGGTCTACAACGCGAAACAACTCTTTTTTCACATCGCCCCATCCAATGCCAGTTTCATATTTTTCACGCATTGACTGCATTTCATCTTCCGTTGCAAATTCTTTATAAATTGTAAATAACGTTTCTAGTTCTTTCGGTTCATTTGGAAGTGAAGAATCTGTTTTGATTTTAAATATTAACTTGCGTAGTTTTTCTTGCTCCGCGAATAACGGGATCACATTCCCGTAGCTTTTACTCATCTTTCTTCCATCAAGCCCTGGTAATATTGCACCCTCTTCTTGTATGACATACTCCGGAAGCGTAAATGTCATGCCGAATGTATGATTAAAATACGTCGCGATATCACGCGCAATTTCGATATGCTGAATTTGATCTTTTCCAACGGGTACATGCGTAGCCTGGAATAGTAATATGTCGGCTGCCATTAAGATCGGATACGTATATAATCCCATATTCACTCCTGCATCGACCTCTAAACCCGCTTCTTTATTTTGCTCTACTTTCGCTTTATACGCATGAGCACGGTTCATAAGCCCTTTCGGAGTTAGGCAAGCTAATATCCAAGCTAATTCTAGAATCTCCGGCACTTCTGTTTGCCTATAAAAAATAACATCTTCTCCAAGTCCAAGCGATAACCAAGTAGCTGCTACCTCTTTCGTATAACTACTAAACTGGCTCGGATCATGCACAGCATTTAACGCGTGATAATCAGCTATAAAATACAATGCTTTCCCTTCATTCTTCTTTGACATTTGCAACGCAGGTTTAATTGCACCAATATAATTTCCTAAATGCGGATAACCTGTCGGCTTAATTCCTGTTAACATTATTTTCTCACTCATCCTAACTCCTCCTTTCTCAAAACAAAAAGAGCCCCTCATCCTTAAAAAAGGACGAGAGACTCCCGCGGTACCACCTTAATTAGCTATTGTTAGCTCACTTCAACTTCTTAACGTGAAGCAACCGTCTTTACCTACTCATTTCAGTTAGAAGCTCCAGAGCCCATTCCATATTCATCCCTTACTGATTTCCACCACATATCAGCTCTCTGAAAAGTTTCGAATATGTACTCTTCTCTTTCATCGCTTTTCGTTATTTTTTACAGTTTATCACATTTCACTTCTAAACAAACCAAAATTTTCTATTTTATTTAGCAGGAATTTCCACTTCAATTGTCTAATATTATATAGGTTTGCAGAAATACTCGAAACAACTTTGGAGGTTTTTTCATGGTAAAATATATATCCATTTTAGGTTCAACAGGATCTATCGGCACGTCTGCATTAGATGTCGTTTCAGCTCATCCCGAACATTTTAAAATCGTCGGTTTAACCGCAAATTATAATATCGAGCTTCTTGAGCAACAAATCAAAACGTTTCAACCTCGCATTGTAAGCGTCGCGACAAAAGAATTAGCAGACACGCTTCGTACGCGTATTTCAACCAACGTAAAAATTACATACGGAACAGATGGCTTAATTGCGGTAGCTACTCACCCTGATTCAAATCTTGTATTAAGTTCCGTCGTTGGTGTTTCAGGATTACTCCCAACAATTGAAGCATTAAAAGCGAAGAAAGATATTGCTATCGCTAATAAAGAAACGTTAGTTGCAGCTGGTCATATTGTAACTGAACTGGCCAAACAAAACGGATGTCGTTTAATTCCAGTCGATAGCGAACATTCAGCTATTTTCCAATGTTTAAACGGAGAAAATAATAAAGAAATTGACAAATTAATCGTTACAGCTTCTGGCGGTGCATTCCGTGATAAAACACGTGAAGAAATGAACACTCTACAAGCAAAAGATGCTTTAAAGCACCCAAACTGGTTAATGGGGGCAAAATTAACGATTGATTCTGCCACATTAATGAATAAAGGATTCGAAGTAATGGAAGCAAGATGGCTATTTGATATTCCTTATGAAAAAATTGATGTAATGATTCATAAAGAAAGTATTATTCATTCTTTAGTAGAGTTTATTGATGGATCAGTTATAGCGCAGCTCGGTGCTCCTGATATGAGGATGCCGATTCAATATGCGTTTCACTACCCTACTCGGCTACCTTCTTCCTATGAAAAATTAAATTTATTAGAAATCGGTAGTTTACATTTTGAAAAACCAGATTTAGAGAAGTTTCCTTGTCTACAATACGCATATGAATGTGGCAAAATTGGTGGTACTACTCCTGCTGTATTAAACGCAGCAAATGAAATTGCGAATGCACTATTCTTAAAAAATGAAATTGCCTTTTTCGATATTGAAAAAACAATTTACAAAACAGTTGAAGCCCATCATAACGTAAAAAATCCTTCACTAGATGCTATATTAGAAGCGGATCAATGGGCACGCCAATATGCACATCAATTGTTAATAAAAAAGAGCTAAAACAGATAATACTGTTTTAGCTCTTTTTCCTACGTATTCAACTTAACAAATCGATAACCATGCGTTACTAACACCTTTAATATCGCATACCCTGGAATTGCTAAAATAATCCCCATAATTCCAAATAAATTTCCGGCAGTTAAAATAATAAAAATGATAGTAATCGGGTGAATATCTAGCTTTTTCCCCATGACTTGCGGAGAAATAAATTTACCTTCTGCTAATTGTACAACCATCATTACAATAATTACCTTTAAAACCATCCCCGGCGAATCAATAAACGCAATAATTAACGCTGGTGTAATTGCGATAATTGGTCCTACGTACGGAACGATATTTACAATCATCGCTAAAATAGCGAGTAGTACTGCATATTTAATACCGATAATAAGGTAACCAATTAATAGCATAATACCGATAAATAAGCTAACAATAATTTGTCCTCTAATATACGAGCTAATCGCATAATGCATATCGTCTAGTATTCTCATCGCTGCTGGTCGTCTTTGTTCTGAAATAAACTTTAAAAAGTGATTTGGTAATTGCTCACCATCTTTTAAAAGATAGAACAATATAAACGGAACCATTACAAACGTTAAAACGACCTCTGTAATAGTACTTAAAAATCCAGTTACATTTCCTGTTACTGATGATAAAGATTTCGTAAAATCAACTGTATAGTCTTTTACCATATTCGCAACATTAATATTTAAATTCTCCTGAATTTTACCGAGTAAATTGCTTTCCCCAAATCTACGTGCTGCTCGTTCAATTTCATGACCGAAATACGGTAAGTTATCTATTAATGCATCAATTTGATCTTTAATAATTGGAATAACCGTTAAAACTAAAAACACAAATAATCCAATTACGATTAAGTATATCGAGGCTATTGATACGATTCTTGAAACACCTTTCTTTTCTAAAAGCGAAACGAATGGATGCAAAATGTAAAATAGTACGCCCGCTAATAATACTGGGAAGAAAATTGTTTTTAAAAAGACGATAAACGGCGTAAAAACAAATGATATTTTTGTTAGTAATAAAATATTAATGAACAATAGTGCAAACCCAAGTAACACTGCTAAATAATTGTGTTCTCTAAAAAATTTTTTCAACTTATCTCGTTTTCTTAAACTTACTTTCTCCAATAAAACCACCTCTTCGAATGATGAAAAGCCCTTATATAGGGCTTTTTATCATAATATAACTCTTTATTTCCTTGCAGATTTCACTACAAATGATACAATAAGAACGAGAACAATTGATCCTAATAAAGCTGGTACAATATGAATACCACCTAGTGATGGACCCCAATCTCCAAATAATTTACCGCCTAACCAAGCTCCTAATAAACCAGCAATTATATTTCCAAACATGCCAGCAGGAAAGTCTTTACCTGTAATAGAACCTGCAATTGCACCTATAATAGCACCAACTATTAATGTGATAATCCACCCCATCTTTAGTCCTCCATTTCTATTATAGTGTAATTCAATTTAGCTACTAACTTATTGTGTAACTATGTAATTATTATATCCAAAAAAGAAAAATCTTGTCAAATCTATGAAAATACAGCCAACAAGGAGGTTTCTATTCTATGATTCAAAAATTAATAACAACTTCTCACAAAACTGCAACTTCTATTTTAAGCATTCAAATACCCGCTTATGAAATTGAGGCGAAATATATAAATAGTACAGCTATCCCTCGACTTTATGATACTGTAGCCGATATTCAATCTTGTGATGAAATTTTTTACGGCTATTTTTTTGAAGATACACTTGCTGGTTTTATTTCTTTTAAAATAGATGAAGAAGAAGTGGATATTCATCGTTTAGTAGTATCCCCTGATCATTTTCATAAAGGGATTGCAACAAAACTACTACTTTATGTATTTGACATGTTCTCCCCTTCCAAAACATATATTGTACAAACAGGGAAAGAAAATACACCTGCTTTGTCTTTATATAAAAAACATGGCTTTATTGAAGTAAAGGAGATTATATTACCCGATGGAGTGGTTTTAACTTCACTCGAAAAATCAGAAAACAACAAATAGTTTGACTCGTTAATTTATTTATGTTATCTTTTACTTTATAAAACCTTTTGCTGAGTCCAAATTTTGGAGCGGGGGAACCACTTTTGTAGCTATGCTACTTGGGGCGAATCTTTTTTAAGTAGGGAACTCTCACTTCCCGAGTCCGACAGCTAACCTCGTAAGCGTAATGGGAGAGGAAGGTGCTTTTTGCCTATGTTACACATTTTGCCTCCTTAGTTATAAATATGGGATCGATACCAAATAGTCACCTATATTTATAGAAAAGGAGAAATGCACTATGTTACGTTTATCTGATCACGCAATCAAAATGATGGAGCAAAGACTTCGACTCGAGCAACATCGCACATATCAAGCAAATAAAATTGTAGATAACTTACATCACAAATACTTCTTTCAACATATTTTTCAACCGAAGAGATAAGTACTAACCTTTAATAAAATACAGCGTACGCTTTTTTCAGTGTACGCTGTATTTTTCATTTTCTTGCCTTAATAATAAAAGTAGTTGGCACCATCCTAGCTTTATATAAAGAATAATATTTCGTAGACGGCTCAGCTAGTTCTTCATCAAACAAGCTCGATGGTTCAGGCTCTTCTATTCTCTCAATTGTAAATCCTGCTCTATTTAACTCATTTATGTATGTACTCATTTTTCGTTTATATAATGTCGCTTGTACATCTTCCCCTTTAAATGTTTCAAACGTAATAGGAGTTTCTTCATGATAAGACGAGCTGAAAGCAATCTCCTCTGTTCCATACATTAAGTTTGAATATACGGGATGCTCCCAGCTAAAAATAAAGCTTCCTCCTGGCTTTACATATGAATATATTAGTTCCAACGTTTTTCTTAAATCTGAAGTCCAACCTAATGCATAAATGGAATATACAATATCAAAATACCCTTTCGGAATATCCACTTCCTCTTCCATTGCTCCACATATTAACTTCGGATTCCACGACTGTAACGTTTTATGTGCCGTTTCAATTTGTGTGCTCGAAAGATCAAGTCCCCACAATTCTTCTGCGCCATGTTCCGCCATATATTGCAACGAATGCCCACTTCCACATCCAATATCAAGAACCTTTTTACCTTTAATTGAATCAAACAAATGAATTTCATCTTCAGACGCTGTATATGGGCCATATTTCGGTAAACAATCCACTTGAAAGAAATAAGGTGCAACTGTATCCCAACACTTTTTATTTAATGCTATCATTTGTGTACCTTTCATATGCTACATTCCCCCATCCATTTTTCTTCCCCTAATAGTAATTACACATTATAACCCGTTCTTCCTTTTCTCTTCGCGCGGTAATTTTTCACTTTTGCAATTGTACCGCATGCTCTGCCTCCTTCTTCACCAGCATACATACCGCACCATCTTTTGCTTCCATTTCGCGAATGATCGTAAAATACCCAACGGCAATCTGGACATGCTTTTAACCTTCCCCACAAATTTTCTTGAATCGAGATAAACACAATGCTTAATATTTTTGTATACACATTCTCTTCGTATACTGGTTCATATGTAATACCTTTCATATCTTCCTTTATATGTACATGAAATGGGTATTCCTCTAACCATTTTTGCAATGATCCTTCACCTTCAATTGCCGCCCGAATATCTTCTCGAAAACTTTTTAATTCCTCTATCGTATGAAATAGAAGCTCTTCATGAAAAGATTCTTTCATAAATTTCTTTATATCCTCTTCTGTTTGCAGCAAATCAATTGGCTCTCTCGTATCGTTTGGTATTCTCCATGTATTTAAAAATTCTCGAATATACTCTAATTCGTTTGGTGCGTTTTGACTCAACTCTATTCACCTTCTTCTTAAAATTTACTTTTTTCTGACTTTATGTATAATTATAATATAAAATAGTTAACCACTAAAAAAATTTACTGGTTACAATATTAGGAGGAGTTCTATGAAAAGTCTCTCAACACCGATACGTTTCATGCTTATTTCTTCATTTTTTATGTCTTTTGGTTATTTTGCAGTATACGCATTTTTAGCTATTTATCTATTAACCTTTCTCCATTTTTCAGCTTTTCAAGTAGGAACAGTGTTGACCGTTATAATAATTACATCACGAGTTATCCCTTTATTCTCAGGATTAATTGCTGACAAAATAGGCTATATCATTATGATGATAGCCGGTTTATTTTTGAGAGGAATCGGATTCATCGCTTTAGGAATATGCTCTGATTTCTATACAATTTCTATTTCTTCTGCACTTATTGGCTTCGGAACTGCATTTTACGAACCTGCCGCTCGCGCTATATTTGGCTCACAGCCAGCTCATTTGAGAAAAAATTTATTTACATATTTAAACCTTAGCTTTAATTGCGGTGCAATAATCGGACCAATTGCAGGAGGTTTTTTACTCTTACTCGATCCAATCTATGCTTTCTCTCTAACAGGATCTCTTATGCTGATATTTGCTTTAATCTTTTACTTACTTAAAAATCACTTCCAAGTCACTACTGAAAACACGTCTATTACATTAGGAATACAGGCCATCTTACAAAACAAGTCTTTTCTTCTGTTTTCCTTTATCATGATTTTCTTCTATATTATGTTTACTCAGCTTACTGTCGCACTTCCACTTCATATGAAAAACATTAGTAATAGCAATCAACTTGCTACATTAGTCATTACGATAAATGCAATAACAGGCGTCATATTTATGGTGCTATTTCGAAAACCCTTTCTTAAATACAACACCCTTTCCTTTATTAAATACGGTGTTTTATTAATGAGTATTTCCTTTTTACTCATTCCTTTATTTCAACACCCATATTGGCTATTTATTTGTGTAATTTTCTTTACAATCGGTGAAACACTCGTATTACCTAACGCTGATATCGCTATTGCAAATTACAGTAATGAATCATATACAGCCACTTTCTTTGGATTTTATCAACTATCACTCGCATTTGGTTTTATCATCGGTAATTATACTGGTACATCTTTTACATCCAACTTAAGCGGAGTGTATACACCATGGCTTATTTTTGGCGGAATAGGACTTATTGGTTTTATTTCATTACATATTTTAAATACGAAAAAGGGTTTCCTAAAGAAGATATATGCCTACTGTAAAAATACTAATTTACAGCAATAAGTAAACTTTCAATCTCCTTTAAATTGGATATACAGCCTGCATCATTTTACATATTATGGTACAATCAAAAAGAATGCTCACTAAACGTTTACATAAAACACTAGCAATCTAACAATGCCAAAATCAGAAATCACATAGAATCGGGGGAATGTTATGAAAAGGAAATTACTTGTTCTTCTATTCACTGGAATCATACTATCAGGATGTTCAACTATAGCAGAAAATTCTTTAGAAACCGGAAACGCCAGTATGGAATTATTAACACCAACGATTACAACAAAAGATAATGAATTAGAAATTAAGACTGAAGGTATTGATGAAAATAAAGTGACTTTTATTTATGTTGCTAATAAAAAAGTGTTGGAACAAAAGCTAAAGAATGGTGAATCCTACAAGCTTAACATTAAAGATATCGAACACGCTCATCGGACAGACTACAAACCAAAAGTTCAACTTTTGCAAACGAAAGATAATAATGATGATGGAGAAATAGTCACCTTCAAACAAGTTAGATATACAGTTAAAAACTAATTTTAAAGTTGTTTCATTATAAATGTAATGAACGAAAATATACTTTTAACAGTAGATACATGTAAGGGGTGCTAACATGAAAAAACGATGGATTTCTTGGTGGATTGGTAACCTATTTTGGATTATCGTTTTTGGAATATGGGCAGCTATTATTTGGCTACGAGATGTTGATGGTGCTGGTGTCATTCAAACACCCGAAATTAAATCCATATCACTTATCGTTATATTAATCGCGTTTATCATACCTGTATTTTTTCAAGTTATATGGCTAATCATTAATTTGAGGATGAGTAAAAAAAATAATTATACGATTTAGTTTTTCAATTAACAATAAAAAAGAGAGGAATCTATTTTAATGTAGATTCCTCTCTTTTACATATGGGAACTTTTAAAACGGCACTACTCCCTTTTCTTTACGATGCATGATGATCTTTCTTCTTCATTAACGCTCTTTTCTTCATCGCCTTCGTTAAATATCCGCCTTTAAATGAACGAATTTCATAAGAAGACATAAACGCTTTCGGTGCAATTTCATTAATGATTTCTAATAGTTCTTTTTCTCTAGAACGTTTTGCAACGATATCTAAGCGATAACGTATCGAATTAATACCTTCGCCTTCAAATACAGTAACGCCAAATCCAGAGTGACGTAATTCATCTACTAATTCATTACAACGGTCTAGTAAACTAACTTGATACGTAATATAACCAATTGCTAATTTATTCTCTATATAACCGCCTAATAACAGTCCCGCACTAAAGCCAATGACATAGGCAACGATGTTCATCCAATTTGATAAATCTTGAAACACAATACCTAAACTGACAATGTAAATAGCTCCTTCTAACAATCCAACAGCAGCAGCGGATCTTGTTTGATTCTTTACAAGCAAAATCGTACGGATTGTTAAAATGGGAACGTAAATAATTTGAAGCACAAAAATAAGTAGCGCTTGTAACATTGGTATCCACCTCTTTCAAAAAGTCTTTTGTCATGATAACATACATAACCTTTAGAAATCGATGGGTTTTTAAATTTTTTTTTATTATTTTTCATACTATTGAAAAACGCAAAAAAGAAGCGTATTATATTTGTCGTTAATTTAATTACTTGTATCATATCGCTAAACTAAAAAAGGAACCCCATTAGGTCCCTCTCATCATAGCTCTATGTTTTTCGAAGCATGTTCCCTTTTCTTCTCTTCTTCTTTCACTACCTGCATATTTGCATAAGCTAAATTCGCAATCATTAAAAAGTGACCACCTAAAATGCCTGTACCAAATGCCCACATTTCCATTTCATGCTCAATTTCATACATGATAATAGCTCCTAAAATGGCCGCTGCAAATCGGTTTAGAACTCCTAATCCCGGAGCCTTTTCCTTCATTACAATACTTTTCCCAAGTTTCTCCACTCTGCGAGCTAATAACCAAAGGCAATATGCACTTACAGCTAATCCGATCCCAAACCCTGTTACTTGTTTTCCAAACGGAGTAATCGTCCACATAAGTAGTAAACCACTAAAGATCACATACAATTGTAATCGATATACACGTAAGGCTACTTGAATCAAAATATCCGCTCCTAATTTCTCATTTTTTATACTTTAGAAGAAAAGCAGCAACTTACACAGTTGCTGCTTTCTCTTCTTCTTGTTCTTGTTCCATCTTACGAATTTCAACACGTTTAATTTGGTAAGCGTCTTTTTCTAACACTTTAAATTCATAACCTTCCGCCTCAACGTGTTGTCCTTCTTCGATTTCATGATTTTGCATCATAATCCATCCACCGATTGTATCCACATCATCTTCTTCAATGTGTAATCCAAATAAATCTTTCACTTCTGAGATAAGCACTTTTCCATCAACAATGATATGTTGCTCGTTCACATGTTGAATTGGTGGTGCTTCATCTTCATCATATTCGTCACGAATTTCGCCGACGATTTCCTCCAAGATGTCCTCAAGCGTTACAATTCCAGCTGTTCCTCCGTACTCATCATATAAAACAGCCATCGGAATTCGCTTCTTCTGCATTTGAAGTAATAAATCGTGAATTGGAGTCGTTTCCATCACTTCAATAATCGGACGCATATACGAGCGAATGGATGATAAATCTTTTTGATCCTCGGTCATATATCGAATAAAGAAATCTTTTACGTTGACCATACCGATAATATCATCTTTATCTTCTCCAAAAATCGGATAACGTGTGTATCGCTCATTTTGGATTACTTTCATGTGTTCTTCTACTGAATCTTCCAGGTAGAAACCAACGATTTCTGTTCGCGGTACCATAATTTCTTTTGCAATACGATTATCAAATTCAAAAATGTTATTTACATACTTGTATTCAGCTTGATTAATTTCGCCACTTTCATAGCTATCTGAAAGGATAAGGCGTAATTCTTCCTCTGTATGAGCTACTTCATGTTCTGAAGCTGGTTTTAAACCGAATAAGCCAGTTACAACACGCGCTGAACCGTTCAATACCCAAATAAATGGATACATTACTTTGTAGAACATCATTAATGGACCTGCCAATAATAACGTTACCTTTTCAGCCTTTTGAATTGCCATCGTTTTCGGAGCTAATTCTCCTACTACAACGTGTAAATACGTCATAATCATAAAAGCAAGACCAAATGTTAATACTGATGAAATAGAAGGGTTTAAGTTCCATTTCTCAAATAACGGGTGTAATAACTTTTCAATTGTCGGTTCACCTAACCAACCTAATCCCATAGCTGTAACTGTAATACCTAATTGACAAGCAGATAAATATTCATCTAAATTTGTTGTTACTTTTTTCGCTGCTAAAGCACCGCGTTTTCCTTCTGCAACAAGCTGATCAATACGACTTGAACGTACTTTTACAATCGCAAACTCAGCTGCTACGAAAAATCCAGTAAATGCGATTAAAATCGCAACCATGACTAAATTAAATATTTCCAATGAATCCCCTTAGTTAAAAAACTAAGGTGTCCACCTCCTGTATACTATAATGTTTTCTTATTTCTTTCTTAGAAAACATAGCCCGATACAAAAATTAAAGAGGTCGGATTTCACTTGTTCTATAATAATAGAGCAAGTGTCTGTATTAAAGCTGTCGTTTGACCAGATAAAGATTTCGATATTTTTTCACGTTGTGAATCAGTCAATCCATCTAAAAGCGGCTTTAATTCCGTTAGCTCTACTTCTAATCGATGAATATGGTCTGTCACTTCATTCACTTGTTTCGAAACGTGTTCATTGATACCGAGCAGCTTCTTCTTCTCCTCGATTTTCTCTTTAATCTCACAAAGCGGCATATGCATTTCTTTGCACTTCTCAATAAATTGTAATGTCTCAAATGCTGTTTCGTCGTAATAGCGATAATTAGATTGAGATCGCTCCGCTTTTAAGATACCTAGATTCGTATAATAATCAATCGTTCGTTTCGACACGTGAGCCATGAGAGCCAACTGTCCGATTCGATACACCTTCCCAACGATCTTCCCCCCTTGTTTATATTACTAACATCATACAATACATAAACTGTACAGTCAAACGTGACGGTTTATTATTCATAATTTATACACAATTCCACTTACCATTTTATCATTTTGTAAATTAACAATACATTACTTAATTCTTATAATCGAATTATATTTCCCATACTACATTACTATGAAAATATCATCATAGAATCGCATATTCCTTTCAACCTTTTTTAATACAAAACATATGATAATAATATTTAATTAAAATTATTATTCATGCTATTGGAGGAGATTAAAATTACTAAAACTATTATCTCTCACTTTTATAACGAGGAGTATTTATTACCATGGTGGCTTATGCATCATACAAAAATATTTGATCACGGTATATTAATTAATAGAGGTTCTACAGATCGTTCCGTTGAAATTTGTAAATTATTTGCTCCCCACTGGGAAGTACGAGATTCAAGATTCCTTGAATTCGATCCCACTAATACTGATATTGAGGTAATGGAAATTGAAAGAGAAGTTTCAGGTTGGAAGATGGTATTAAATACTACAGAATTTCTTTGCTGTAACAATGTAGAAGAATTTTTCTCATCACTTCATACGTTAGGTCAAAATATGTATGCGATTAGAATGATTGTCATGATTGATAAGCATGATTACAATTATTCAAAACTAAGATATTCCACTCCTTTAGTAGAACAACGATATCACGGGCTTTTTCCTTATAACCCAGAAATCGGCTGTGCCTGGAGATTTATACACAACCATCTTGATGGCGCATATTTACCTGGTAGACATTTTACCCGGCATCAACATGTCGTTTATAACTCCCCTTCATTCATTGTTAAATTTTACTTTAGTCCTTGGAACGAACATACAAAGGCAAGAAAATTACAAATTACACCCACCCTTTCAAAAAAGGGCGTTCGAATGGGACTTCAAACACATTATGGTCAGTCCTCTGATCAACTCGAAACTCGATTTTTAGAGCTTAGTAGCATAACCCAAGATCTTCGTAACCACCCTGAATATCAACAATTATTCCCTAAATTTAAACCTTAATATTTCTCACACCATCATTTTCCACACATTTTTACGCACTTAGTCAAAAACAAAACCATTTGCATACAATATGAATACTGTATATATTATAAATTTTTATTTTAGGAGGAAAAAATGAAAGCTGTTATTCTTGCTGGTGGATACGGGACAAGGATTGGGGAAGAAACACATTTAAAACCGAAACCTATGATTGAAATTGGAACAAAACCTATTCTATGGCACATTATGAGTTTGTATAGCCATTACGGCATTACAGAGTTTATTATTTGCTTAGGGTATAAAGGATATGCAATTAAAGAGTTCTTTCTAAATTACAACTTACACATGTCAGATTTCACGATACATTTAAGCGATAATACAATTACTAGCCATTCTCAACGTGTAGAACCGTGGAAAGTTACACTAATCGATACTGGTGTAAATACCGAAACGGGAGGACGAGTGAAAAAGATTCAAAATTTTGTTGGCGACGAACCTTTCTGCCTCACTTATGGCGATGGATTAAGCAACGTAAATATAAAAGAACTTATTGCATTTCATAAAAAACATGGAAAAATGGCAACTGTTACCGCCGTACAACCTCCTGGTAGATTCGGTTCTCTCATATTAAATAAACAGTCTGTAACATCTTTTCAAGAGAAGCCACTCGGGGATGGCGGATGGGTTAACGGTGGATTTTTCGTTTTAAACCCTGAAGTTTTCAATTACATTAGTGGAGATAAGTCTGTTTTTGAAACAGACACTTTAGTTCAGTTAGTAAACAAAAACGAACTATCAGCATATCAACATACTGGTTTTTGGCATCCGATGGATACATTGCGCGATAAAAATAAATTAGTCGAGCTATGGGAAAGTAATAACGCTCCGTGGAAGGTTTGGTAATATGGCTTCTTCATCTTTTTGGAATAAGAAAAAAGTATTTATTACGGGACATACTGGATTTAAAGGCTCTTGGCTCACCCTTTTCTTAACTTCTTTAGGTGCAGAAGTAGTTGGCTTTTCTTCTCATCCCCCATCGATTCCTAATCTTTTTAAACAATGTAACGTAGCAAAAGAATGCATAACAATTAAAGGCGACATTACAGATTACGATTCTTTATTACACGCCCTAAAACATCATAACCCTGACATACTATTTCATTTAGCTGCCCAGCCAATCGTCACCACTTCATACAAAGATCCTATCGAAACATTTAAAACGAATGTTTTAGGCACTGTTCACGTATTGGAAGCTGCAAAACATACAGAAAGTATACGTGGCATCATTAATGTTACAAGTGATAAATGTTATGAAAATGACGGGAGCGGTAACCGGGCATTCGTGGAAATTGACCGGCTAGGAGGTATCGACCCTTATAGTGCTAGTAAAGCTTGCGCTGAAATAGTGGCAACATCCTATCAAAAATCATTCTTCCACACTAATACTCAGAAACTCGCCTCAGTAAGAGCAGGTAACGTCATCGGTGGTGGGGATTGGGCAGAAGACCGATTATTCCCAGATGTCATTCGTGCATATTTACAAGATGGTACATTAACGATTAGAAACAAAAAGGCTATTCGCCCGTGGCAACACGTATTAGATCCTTTACACGGCTATATCCTTTTAGCTGAAAAACTTTGGACAGACGCTGCATATGCAGAAGCATGGAATTTCGGCCCGTTGAACGAACCTAACAGAACCGTTCATGATGTCATTCAATCTGTAATAAAATTATGGAATAAACAACTAACAATCACTTCCCCCTCTACAAACACTCCTTATGAATCGCCTGTTTTAACACTCGATAGTACAAAAGCAGTAACTAAACTCGGCTGGACTCCTAAGTTATCAACAGATAAGGCTATCACTTGGACTGTTGATTGGTACAAAAAATATGCATCTGGTGAAAATATCGAATCTTTCACGCGGCAACAAATCGATGCATTCAAAAATTTATAAGGGGGCTATAAAATGGAACAGAAAAAATGCCGTTTTTGCCACTCATTACTCAGCAACACTTTTTTAGATTTAGGTGTTTCTCCTCTCGCTAACTCATTTGTTTCTCCAGAAAACTCATATAAAATGGAACCATTTTATCCATTGCACACATTTGTTTGTCACTCTTGTTTACTCGTACAATTAGATGAATTTGAATCTCCGCACAATATTTTTCATGACTATTTATACTTTAGCTCTTACTCATCAAGCTGGCTACTGCATGCTAAACAATATGTAGAAATGGCGATTAAGCGCTTCCGCTTAAAGAAACATTCAAAGGTGGTTGAAATCGCGAGTAACGATGGGTACTTATTACAATACTTTCAAAAAGAACATATTGAAACGTTAGGAATTGAACCAGCAAAAAATGTAGCAGAAATCGCTATCCAAAAAGGAATTCCTACTGAAGTGAATTTTTTCAGCAACGACTTAGCAAAAAAATTACCGCAAGCAGATTTAATCATTGCTAATAACGTATTAGCACACGTTCCGAACTTACATGATTTTGTGGCAGGTTTAAAAACGTTATTAAAACAAGACGGAACAATAACAATTGAATTCCCGCACTTATTAAATCTCATATCCTTTAAACAGTTTGATACGATATACCATGAGCACTTCTCCTATTTCTCACTTATAAGCCTGCAAAAAGTTTTATCTCACCATCATTTACAAATTGTCGATGTAGAAGAACTTGCAACGCACGGTGGTTCCTTACGTATTTTTGTAAAACATCATAGTGACGAATCAACTATCCATTCTAGTGTTACAAAATTAATTCAAAAAGAAGTGGATCACGGGCTAAATACGTTAGATTGTTATCTCCTTTTTTCTAAACGCATCGAACAATTGAAAATAAATATTTTACAGTTTTTTATCGAAGCGAAAGCTTTAAACAAACAAATTATCGGTTACGGTGCGCCAGCTAAAGGAAACACCCTTTTAAATTATTGCGGGATAGGAAAAGAATTTCTAGCTTATACAGTAGATAAAAACCCTCATAAACAAAATCTCCTTCTACCAGGAACCCGCATTCCAATAAAATCTCCAGAAGAAATAAAACGTACAAAACCTGATTACATTCTTATACTTCCTTGGAATTTAAAAGACGAGATTATGAAAGAATGCTCTTTCATTCGTGAGTGGGGCGGCAAATTTTTAGTAACAATACCAGAAGTTGAGGTAATTGAGCCATGAAAAAAATCCTTGTAACAGGCGGTAGCGGATGGATTGGTAAATATGTTGTACATTCTCTTATTCAAAAGGGCTATGAAGTGCACGCCACTTACAATACAAATAAGCCTTCCCATCTTTCTTGCCATTGGCATAAAGTCAACTTACTTTGCGATGAAGAAGTAAAAAAACTCATTTACGACATGAAGCCTAGTCATCTCATTCATTTAGCTTGGGAAGCAGTGCCGCCAGCGTGTTATGTATCTATCAATAATTACTATTGGCTTACGTCTAGTATCTCATTGATTCAACACTTCACAACATGCGGCGGAAAGCGAGTCGTCGTTGCCGGGACTGGCGCAGAGTATGAATGGTTTAACGGTGTATTATTTGAAGATTCACCGCTTCTTTCTTATAAAACCCCGTATTCATTATGTAAAAATGCACTACACTCCTGGCTCCAAACGTACGCCAAGCAAACCGGTCTCAGCATGTGTTGGGGCCGCATTTTTCATATGTATGGCCCTCACGAACAAGGGAATCGACTCGTTTCTAACATCATCACTTCTTTATTAAAAAATGAGGAAGCACTATGTACACATGGAAAACAATCAAGAGATTTCCTCCATGTGAGCGACGTCGCTGATGCTCTCATAACAGTATTAGAACATGGCGTTACAGACACAATCAATATCGCTTCTGGTCAATCTGTACAAATTAAAGAGTTAGCTTCTATCATCGCTAAAAAGATAGGAAAAGAACATCTAATTAAACTGGGTGCAATACCTTTCTCTAAAGATGAACCTTTATTTGTCGGCGTTAATGTAGAACGTTTAAAAACTGAAGTAAACTGGAAACCGACATACGATCTAAATACAGGAATCGAAGAAACAATTTCATGGTGGGAATCATTTATACAAAAACATAACGGTACGCATCACTAAAACGTAAATCCTTCGTTCCTCTCGCTAATTCCTTATACCATTCTTCTAATCTTTCCGGCGTAATAATATGATGCGTCCCCATTCCCCCATGCTTACTAGCTTCAGAAAGAGTCGGACCAATTTGTAACTTTCTCTTTCTCATCGCATCGTTCCACGGACTAAATCCAAACCATAATATACAAGCAAGAGGCGGATAAATCATAGATTCATGCGCGGATAAATGTCTTCCAACTGTATAACTTCCGTGTTCATGATTATGAATAAATCTACCTCTTCTCCACAACGGCCAATCTTCTGGTAAATAACCATGAAATCGCTGTTTCATTAAAGGGAGTCCAAAGTTAAGGTCCGGATAACTGTAGTTAGGATCATCAACCATAATAAGCCCTTCTAGCCAATACATCCTCCCTCCCAATTCATTTAGTGATTTCCAAAACTGATTTTTATCTTGCACACAAAGAAACTCAGTCGTATTTAAAATCATTTTCCATCCTTGTATTTCTTGTTCTACCCTCATCACTTCATGATCCGTCGCATATGCATCAAACTCTGGATTTACAGAATCTCGCACTTCCCAATGCGGTGCGAATTTCTTACAAATCTCCACCGAACGATCTGTTGAGCCTTTATTAATTAAAATACCATGATCAAACAGTTTCGTATGATGAGCAAGCCACCACGGTAATAAATACTCTTCATTATAAAAATGAGAAATAACGGTTGTAGTTATAATAATCTCCTCTTTCTCTATTAATCTATTTTTCATCCTACAACCAATATACTCATAAACTAAAAATATGTTTCCTATATTAATAACCAAATCGTATTACTAATATTTTTGTAAGTTTTCCTTTGGTACCCAGCCATCCTTACCACCTGTTTTTTCACACCAAATCCATCCATTTAATTCTTCTAATGCAATCACTCTTTCTCCAATACTCACATTTAATTCTTTCGCAGTATATTGTTTTATAATAATTCCTGTTCCATTCATATCTTTTCTTATAATTTGCTCCGGAACCCATCCTTTCCGGTCATATTTCTCTTCGTGACAAAACATCCAGTTTTCCCAATTTTCAGGACCAGCGTAACTCTCTATCATTTTCACTACATCCCCCTCTTCTAAACGAATTGGATTAGGATAATTGCTAACATGTGATTTTATCACGATATATTTCATAACAGCCTCCAATAATCAGAAAATTAAGTTATAATATCATTATAACTTAAGAAGGGGGAATACACATGTACTACAACACTTCATTCGAAAACGATCAACCAGTAGGCCGTCTATAAACTAAGACGGGCATTCATATAGCACGTGCACTATGCCTCGTCTTAGGGAACTCATCATACCCTAAAAATAGACGGAGGTACTTTACATGAAACAAACCATTTTAGGAGCTATATGTTTATCACTAGCAGCTAGTATATGGGGCGGTATGTATGTTGTTAGCAAATATGTACTCGACTTTATCCCACCACTCACACTCGTTTGGCTACGCTTTATCATTGCTTTTGTTGTTTTGTATATGATTTTAAAAATAGCTGAGAAAAAGCAAAAGAAAACAGTAACCATTCGTAAAAAAGATTGGCTATTATTCGCTTGGATTGGATTTATCGGATATTTCATTTCGATCACTTGTCAATTTATCGGAACAAAATTATCCGACGCTCATACAGGATCTTTAGTAACATCAGCTACACCTGCATTTATCGTTATATTTGCAGCGATCATTTTAAAAGAAAAACTAACCGCTCGTAGATTACTATCTACCATCATAGCGACAATCGGTGTCATTATCGTAATCGGATGGGATATTGAAATTGGCTCCTATTTTATCGGTACAATCATATTAGTCGGGGCAGCTATTACGTGGGCTTTACTATCTATTTATGTAAAAATTGCTTCAGCTCGATTTTCATCTTTAGTGATTACAACGTACGCTATATTCTTTTCACTCTTTTTTATTACACCTTTTATGATATGGGAATTTCAATCAAACCCTATTGAACATATGAACCTATACGTAGTATTAGGCGTACTTTATTTAGGAATCGTCTCAACGGCAGGTGCCTTTTTCCTTTGGAATAAAGGATTAGAATTAATGGACGCTAGCATCGGTTCGTTATTTTTCTTCTTCCAACCTATCGTCGGATCGTTGCTTGGTTGGTTACTCTTAAACGAAACATTGAGTAGTAACTTTTTTATTGGTGGTATTCTTATTATATGTAGTGTTTTTATTACTACTTTTGAAAGGAAATAACATATTATTAGAAACAAATAAAAAGAAATTTAAACACTATATCAATAAAACTAAAAAACACGAATCTGGTATTGTACCAGATTCGTGTTTTTTAACGAACTAAACTTTTTTTAATTTTATGTATACTCCAGTATTTTATCTAAATGATCTCTTTTATACCTTGTCTTTTAGTTTCATTTAACTAAAAATATCAGCATCATACCTTATGTTATTTATTATGAAATTGATCTTTTATTTGCTGATAAAAAGCATTCCTTTCGTATTCAATTGTAATAAAAATCTTTAAAATAAGTAGCAAAATAATAGTGAAAAGAGTAAGGTCTCCAAAAATTATTACACTATCCTTAATAAATATTAAAGATAGTGCAGTTGATACCGTACTAACTAATGAAGGAATTTCATATAAATATAACCGTTTTTTTACATCGGACCATTTACGAGAATTTTCTCTAAAATTCTCGTATGCTATAGGTTGGAAGATTGCAGAGATTATAAGCATAAATAAAAAAAGTGATTGTAAAGTAATACTAATACTAATTTTCCCTATCCCAAAATAATCTAGGATTTCTTTTTTATTCTCCCAACTCATGAAAAAATCAGAAAACATATCTGCAACTATCAATAGTGACAATGCCCAATAAACTATTGTATATATTTTTAAACCTTTATACTGTTTTTTTGAACTATTTTCAATATATTCCTCTGCTTTCTTCCTAGCCTTCTTAGAATAATGTTTAGAAAAACCTTCTATATAGCCTCCAGCAGCAGTAGCATTAGAAAGTGGACTAAATTTCTTCCAAACTGAGTCATAAATATAAATCTTTTTACCTTTATACTTAATTAACTTAATATTCCTTTTTTTATTAAATACTACGTTCTTTTGATTATCCTCTAAAATTTTCAATGCTTCTATCTCAGCATTTAGAAAATCCTTAGACACTAATTTTGCCTTTTGTTCCTTTCCAAAATTATCTCGATACTTTAATTCATACTTCTCTTTAATCAATGGCACCTCTACATCTCACCTTTAAATACTATATATTAAAGGATATATATATTTTCACACCCTTCATTGTATATTATAATATATAATTTTAAATATTGATATATATCAGGATTTCTTTTAGTTACTCAAGATTACATCCACTATGTTAAGCTGACACATAACCAGAAAACATCATACATTTTCTTTACATTACCAAAATATGCCTATTATCCATTCAGAAAAATCCCAAAAAAATTTCATTCTAATCATTTTACACACTCCAATGCGATGGACGAGACAACAATTTCGGTAATTTCGTATGTTTGTCCCCTCTTGCCGCATTAACTTGAACTTGCGTCAGAAAAATACTATTTGTAAAATCAGCCCCACGAATATCTGCATCTCGTAAATCTGCTCCAATGAGATCCGCCCCTCGTAAGTCTGCACCATTTAAGTTTGCCGCAATTAAATATGCTCCTCTTAAATTCGCCCCTTGTAAATTTTTCTTTTTCAGGTTTGCTCCCATAAGATCTGCGCCGCGGTGTATGATTCGTTTCCTACGCGCAGTATTCATTTCTTTCCATACTAGTTCGCTCGTTTCTAAAAGTAAAATATTCACTTCTGCACGATGTAATGGGATATTTACTTTCATTAACTCGTCCGCATTTAAATTCGAAAGTCGCTCCGTCTCTTCAATTGCTTTCCTTAATTCTTTATGGATCGATTGTGTCGCCTTTAATAAAATAGCCTCATTTAAATACCAAAGCATTTCATGGAGCTGATGCATAACTGGAAAAGCATCATACATTTTCCTCGCATGCTTAGCATCTTTCCGCCAATCCATCCCGTTAAAAGTAACTTGAGAAATTTTCTGTCCAGCGCCAAAACATTCAAATACTGTACAGCCTTTATAACCTTTTCCTCTAAGATTTTTATGTATGCTGCATTTAAAATCTGATTGTAAATTGGAACATGGTTTACCACCATCTTTATTCACTGCAAAATCTACCGATGCTGCAAACGGTAACGCCACACAACATAAACCGAAGCATTTTTCGCAGTTTGCTTTTAAATGATCGTTATGATTAGTCAAAATGTATACCCCCTGTTGTCTTTTGACTATTTCATAATATTCTAACTGCATGAAATAATCAATTTAAAAATAAACGAGCGCCTTTCATTTCAAATCACAACTTTATCATTCTATTTCCTTTCAATTGAAAAGGACTAACTCTGCTCATTGAATTATAATTAAATTATAAATATTCAAACTAAAAGGAGAGTTACTATGGCACTACAAATGAAAACAAACTGTCAAATTTGCGATCAATCGCTGGAGCAAGATTCTGAAGCATACATTTGCGTATATGAATGTACATTTTGCGCACCATGTACAGAAGAAAGACATAACGTTTGCCCAAACTGCGGCGGCGAGTTAGTACGTAGACCGAAAAAGAAACAGTAAAAAGCAAAGCGATATCGCTTTGCTTTTTTTAGGCATATGAAATTATATCAACGATTTTTCAAATATATCGAACACAAATTCAAATATATCAACGATTTTTTTAATATATCGACGTTTCGACAAAGGATATCGACTTACCGACAAATAACGACACCTCTGCATGCATTCAACTTCAACACAACTTAAGCATTTAAAAACTTCACACAAACAGGCTCCGGCACAACAACATCAGATTGTAAAAGTGTTAACTTCCCTGTCGTTTCATTTCTTGAAAATAATACAAGATTATGCGACTTTTCATTTGAAGCAATAAGGAACTTTTCAGTAGGATCTAATACAAAGTCTCTTGGCCAATTTCCTTCTGTAGATGTGTGTTCCACAAATGTAAGCTCACCTGAGTTTTGATCCACACTGAAAACAGCGATACTATTATGACCACGATTGCCTGCATATACAAACTGGCCGTCAGAAGAAATATGAATCGCACTTCCTTGATTATTTTCATCAAACGCGGCAGGAATAGTAGAAATATACTGTACTTCTGTAAATGACCCTTCTGCCTGATTATATGTTAACACAATAACCTCTGAACTAAGCTCCGTCATCACATACGCATACTTTCCATTCGGATGAAAAGTAATATGTCTCGGACCACTTCCTGGATTTACAGCCAAGCTATTCACTTCTTTTAATACACTATCTTTTATTTCATACGTAATTATTTTATCTATCCCTAAATCAACACCTACCACATATTTTTCATCAGGCGTATATCCTGCGTAATGCGCATGTGGTTTCTCTTGGTTTTCTTTATTCAGACCTGAACCTTTATGCGTTATAATAGAGGTCGCAGGATTTACAGATCCATCTTCTTCATTTACTGCGAAAGACTCAATCGTTCCTTTATGATAATTTGCTGTAACTACCGTGTGAGTCCCACTATCAACACTCACATGACAAGGAGAAGCCCCTTCTACCACTTGTCTATTTTTCTCCTTTAGCTCTCCAGTTTTACTATCAATCGAATGAGCAGCTACACCACCAGATTCTCCTTCCTTAACAACGGAATAGAGATATTCATTCTTTCGGTTAATCGTTACATATGTAGGATTATCCAACTTGGCCGCAAGTGTTACATTACTAATTTTCTTTGCTTCCGTGTCTAAAATAAACTTATATATTCCTTCACTTTTTTCTTTCGTGTAAGTTCCAACATATCCAATAAACTCTTTATTATCCTTCATTTTCATAACCCTCTCTCCCTATATTTTTCATTCATCTTACTTCCTATAATATTTTATGTTGAAAGAGTATCCTAAAAAATTAGAGTACCTCTTTATACGTTACCATATTTTCTTGTTAAATAGCTTTTAAACCCACTTTTTTTGGTACGCTGCTATACTTTCATATTCTTCTTCCAATTGACGAGACAGACGAATATAGATTGGTGTTAAATCTTTATACTTTTCTACACTTTCCATGTTTGGTTCATGGTGGAAATTCGCCCCTACCATTTCAGAAACTACATGCAACGTATCTACTTCACCTAAACTATATAAACCGAGGATTGCTGCTCCTAAGCAAGAGCTTTCAAAACTTTCCGGAACATATACGTCTTGATGGAAAATATCTGCCATCATCTGTCTCCAAAGTTCCGATCTTGCAAAACCACCTGTCGCTTGAATTTTTTTCGGTTCACCAATGAGTTCTTTTAAAGCGAGAAGAACGGTGTATAAATTATAAATTACTCCTTCTAAAACAGCACGGATAAGATGTTCTTTCTTATGATGCAATCCAAGTCCAAAGAAAGATCCTCGCGCATTTGCATTCCATAAAGGCGCTCTTTCTCCTGCTAAATACGGGTGAAATAATAAACCGTCGGACCCCGGACTCACTTTTGCTGCTATTTCAGTAAGCACTTCATATGGATCTTTTCCTAAACGCTTCGCAAGCTCAATCTCTGAAGTACCTAATTGATCACGAGCCCATCTGAAAATCATACCACCGTTATTAACCGGTCCACCAATTACCCAATGGTCTTCAGTTAAGGCGTAACAAAAAATTCTACCTTTTGGATCTGTTACAGGACGATTTGTTACAGCACGTATCGCACCGCTTGTACCAATTGTCACAGCAACAACGCCAGGATCTATTGCATTTACACCTAAATTGGATAGGACTCCATCACTCGCTCCTACTACAAATGGAGTAGAAACAAGTACATTCATTTCTTTGGCAAGCTCTTCATCTAATCCTGTTAAGCTGTGCGTCGTTGGAACAAGTTTAGAAAGCTTATCATCTGTAATGCCCGCTACACGTAAAGCCTCTTCATCCCATTTTAAAGATTTCAAATTGAACATTCCTGTCGCTGATGCTATAGAATAATCAATTACATACTCCTTATATAACTTATAAAAAACATACTCTTTAATAGAAATAAATTTATAAGTTTTTGCGAACAATTCTGCCTGCTCATTTTGTAGCCAAACTAATTTCGAAAGTGGTGACATCGGATGAATTGGTGTCCCAGTCCGTAAATAAATTTCATGACCATTCATATCATTCTTTATTTTCTCTGCCCAGCTTGCACTTCTATTATCTGCCCAAGTAATACATCTCGTTAACGGCTTTCCCTTCTCATCTACAGCAATGATACTATGCATTGCCGAACTAAAAGAAACACAAAGAATATCATGCGGCTGTACACTACTTGACTGTACAGTTTCTTTAATCGTATGTATTACTGCACGAAAAATTTCTTCTGGGTCTTGTTCTGCTGTTTCCGGCGTAGGAGAATATAAAGGATATTCAATTCCATGACTTGCAATAACAGATCCATCCGTAGAAAATAGAACTGATTTTGTACTAGTTGTCCCAATGTCTACACCAATCATATATTTTGAACTCACCATTTCTTCCTCCTAACAAAAAATTACTACAGTATCCCACTATAAAAACATCCTTATTTTAAACAAACATATCGAGTAGTAAAACTCCTCCAAAAGCGATAAATGAAAGTAATGTTTCTAATACTGTCCATGTTTTAAATGTTTCTTTCACTGTTAAACCTAGGTATTCTTTTACCATCCAGAACCCAGCATCGTTTACGTGAGAAAACATTAATGCTCCTGCACCCGTTGCAATGACGAGTAATTCTAAATTCACACCTGTCGTATTTTCAACGATTGGCGAAACGATACCCGCTGCTGTTGTTAAGGCGACTGTCGCTGACCCTGTCGCAATTCGAATTAATCCAGCTACCATAAATGCTAATACAATTGGAGATAGTGCTAAATGCTCAGACATTTGAGCAATAGCATTCCCTACACCACTATCGATAAGAATTTGCTTAAATCCCCCGCCGGCACCAATAATCGCAACGATTGAACCGATTGGTAATAAGCTATCTTCTGTTACCTTCTTAATAGCCTTTTTATCGATACCTTGACGAAATCCAAGAAAATAAAACGCTGCAAAACATGCAATCAAAAGTGCAATGATAGGACTACCGATTAAGGTGACCATCTTCATCAAAGTAGTAGAAAGCGGAACATAAGGAGCTGCTGCCGCTAACACCATTAACATTACAGGTAACAATATAACTAAAAACGAAACTCCTATTCCTGGTAATTTCGTTGATTTTGTATTTACACGAATCAATTCTGGCTCATTTTCAGGAATTACACGTTTGTGAATCCATTTAGCGAATATAGGACCTGCAATAATCGCTGCAAAAAATGTAATAATGAGTGAATACAATAGTACCTTCCCAAGGTTCGCTTTATAAATACCTATTGCAACGATTGCCCCTGGATGCGGAGGAACAAGGCCGTGTACGACAGATAACCCAGCAATTGCTGGTAATGCTATCAATAAAATATTTTGTTTCGTTGTTTTATGAATAGAAATTACTAACGGCAATAATATTAAAATACCTACTTCAAAAAACACCGGAATTCCAATAATAAAACCCGCAATTAACATCGCCCATGGTAAGTTTTTTATTCCGAAGGATTTAATAAAGAACTCTGCCACCTGCATTCCAGCACCTGACTCTGCCATCATTTTCCCTAAAATTGTACCTAATACTAAAATACCTACTAAATGCCCAAGAACACTTCCGACTCCCGTTTCATAAGCACTCACTATTTTATCCATTGGCATTCCAGACATAATTGCTAAAAATAAACTTGCAATCGTTAAACTAATAAACGCATGCCATCTCCACCACGATACCCCTAAAATAACAATTACAATTGATAATAATGTAATCATTAAAAGGTACATATTCATACGCAATTCCACCCCTTTATGTAAACCCTTTCAAAAGTGATATACAATGAAAAGAACCTATATAGTTCTTTTTTGAGTAAAAATTTATATATCGATATACAACTCATCTTCACAACATAATAATTTATATAAAAAGAATCTCCCTTATCAGAGATATACTTTAACTCATCTCTCTGATAAGGGGATTTCTCTTTCATCATTATAATGTTATTGTGATAAACGCTTCGCGTAAGCAAATTTTCCTTTTTTAAAAGTGAATGACGCTTTCTTCTCTTGCTGTTTTCACATAGTAAGACTACAAACTCGGGATCCCGTTTAAACGATGAAGTTACTTAGGATTTGTCCTCTCATGAAAAGCAATTTTCGGAAAGCTCCTTCACTTTTATGCATTATAATTTAGGAGCTTTCGCCCAATCCGCAGCAAACTTCTCAATACCTTGATCTGTTAATGGGTGCATAGCAAGTTGTTCAATTACTTTATAAGGGATTGTTGCAATGTGAGCACCTGCCATCGCTACACGAGTTACATGATCTGGATGTCTAACAGAAGCCGCAATAATTTGTGTATCTAATTGGTGAACATCGAATAATTCAGCAATTTTAGCAACTAATAATACGCCATCTTCAGAAATATCATCTAAACGTCCTAAAAATGGAGAAACATACGTTGCACCTGCTCTGGCAGCTAAAAGTGCTTGGTTCACAGTGAAAATAAGTGTAACGTTCGTTTTCACACCTTTTTCAGTAAGATAGCGACAAGCTTCTAATCCTGCTAGCGTCATTGGAAGTTTTATTGTAACTTTCTCATCGCCGCCGTTAATCTTAATCAACTCTTCTGCTTGAGCAATCATTTCTTCAGCCGTCACAGCATCTGGCGTTACTTCTGCCGAAACAGATTCAACTTTAGGAACTGCCTGACAAATTTCTGCGATACGGTCTTCAAATTTAATGCCCTCTTTTGCTACTAAAGAAGGATTCGTTGTAACACCAGCTAAAACTCCAAGTTTATATGCTTTTTTTATGTCCTCAAGATTTGCAGTATCAATAAAAAATTTCATGATTAATTCCCTCCATTTTTTAAACGTCAATGAGTTAAATTTTTAAGATGTTTATTTCTTTTCTACTGCATGTCCGCCAAATTCATTGCGCAGAGCTGCTACTACTTTTCCTGTAAATGTATCATTGTCTAATGAGCGGTAGCGCATTAATAACGACATTGCGATAACAGGAGTTGCTGTTTGAAGGTCTAATGCTGTTTCTACTGTCCATTTTCCTTCACCAGAAGAATGCATAACACCCTTAATTTCATCTAGTTTTGCATCTTTAGAAAATGCATTTTCTGTTAATTCCATTAACCATGAACGGATTACTGAACCGTTGTTCCATACTCTTGATACTTTTTCATAATCGTAGTCAAATTCACTTTTCTCTAGAATCTCAAATCCTTCACCAATAGCAGCCATCATACCGTATTCAATTCCGTTGTGAACCATTTTTAAGAAGTGACCACTACCAGCTTTTCCAGCATATAAGAATCCATTTTCTACAGCAGTATCTCGGAAGATAGGTTCAACGATATCCCAAGCTTCTTGATCTCCTCCGATCATGTAACAAGCACCATTACGAGCGCCTTCCATTCCGCCAGAAGTTCCTGCATCCATAAAGTGAATACCATCTTTCTTTAGTTGCTCATATCGGCGAATAGACTCTTTATAATGTGAATTACCCGCTTCAATTAAAATGTCTCCTTTTGATAAAAGTGGTGTAACCTCATCGATAACAGAATCTACAACAGCGTGTGGTACCATAACCCAAAGAACTCTTGGTGATTGTAATGACTGAACAAGTTCATTTAAACTAGATGCACCTGTTGCCCCGTACTCTTTCATTTCTTCCACTGCACTTGCATTCAAGTCAAATGCTGCTACTTCATGTTTATGATCGATTAAATTTTTCCCTAAGTTTAATCCCATTTTACCTAAGCCAATTAATCCTACTTGCATAATATAATTCCTCCTCAAATCATCTTTTATTAAAAATTCATATCACTACAATCTAGAATACCTTGCAGCACTGATATGTACGGAAAGGTATTCACAGTCATAGCTTAAGAATTCAATACATTTTTTGTAATTTGAACAACATTTTCTGTCGTAAATCCAAATAGATTCATGACTTCAGCACCAGTTCCTGAAGCTCCAAATGTTTCAATTGATAGTACTTTTCCTTCTTGTCCTACATAACGCTCCCACCCGAGAGATACACCCATCTCAAGAGATACTCGTTTCGTTACAGAAGACGGAAGAACGGATTCTTTATATTCATTCGATTGACGATCGAATAACTCCCAACTTGGCATTGCAACGATGCGAACAGAGACATTGTCTTCTTCTAGTTTCGCTTTTGCACTAGCAGCTAAGGATACTTCAGAACCTGTCGCAATTAAAATTACATCCGGATTTTCATTCGTTTGTGTTAATACGTAAGCCCCTTTAGAAAGATTCTCTATGTTTGCTTTCGTTTCATGAAACACCGGTAAATTTTGACGGCTCAGTACTAAAACGACTGGACCATCCGTTTGCTGTAAAGCATACGCCCACGCACTTGCTGTTTCATTTGCATCTGACGGACGGATAACTGTTAAACCAGGAATTGCCCGAAGAGCTGCTAAATGTTCAATAGGTTCATGCGTTGGACCATCTTCTCCTACAGCAATCGAATCATGTGTAAATACGTACGTAACAGGTAACTTTTGCAATGCAGCCAGTCGAATAGATGGACGAAGATAGTCATTAAATACAAAGAATGTACTCACGAACGGTTTTACTCCTCCATGAAGAGCCAGTCCATTCGCTGCTGCGCCCATTGCATGTTCACGTACACCGAAGTATATATTTCGACCAGCATACGATTCTACTGCATACACTGCTTCACCTTTTATATCTGTCATCGTAGAATGAGAAAGATCCGCACTTCCACCGAAAATAGAAGGAATCGATTTCACATAATGATTAATAGCTTCCCCACTTGCAACACGAGTTGAAATCGTTTTTTCAGTATCGAAGGATAAAATGTCTTTCGCTTCGATTAAAACTTCACCTGTAATCGCTTTTTCTAATTCATCTGCTAGTGTAGGGTTTGACTCTTTGTATAAGTTAAACTGCTCATTCCAGCCATTTTCTTTTTCAATACCTTTTTGCTTCAGTTCATTAAAATGAGCTGTTACTTCTTCAGGCACAAAGAAGTCTTCCTCATAATGCCAACCATACACTTGTTTTGTTGCTGTCGCTTCTTCTACTCCAAGCGGATTACCATGTGCTTTGTTCGTTCCAGCAACTTTTGGACTTCCGTAACCTATAATGGTTCTAATTTCTATAAGAGTAGGTTGGTCCGTATTATCTTTCGCTAATTGAATCGCTTTTGTAATCGCATCAACATCGTTTCCATCTTCAACTCTTACATATTGCCAATGTGCAGATTCTACCCTTTTCTGCATATCTTCAGAGAAAGCAATGTTTAATTCACCATCAAGTGAAATTTCATTTGAATCATACAGCACAATTAACTTGCCAAGTTTCATATGTCCTGCCATTGACATCGCTTCATAAGCGACACCTTCCATTAAATCACCGTCTCCAACTAAAGCGTACGTATTGTGATCAATAATAGAGTGACCATCCTTATTAAACTTCGCTGCTAAATGCGCTTCTGCCATTGCCATTCCGACAGCATTCGCAATCCCTTGTCCTAACGGTCCTGTCGTCGCTTCAACTCCAGAAGTGTGACCAAACTCAGGATGTCCTGGTGTTTTACTATTTAACTTTCTGAAGTTTTTCAAGTCATCAATTGAAACGTCATATCCAGCTAAATGAAGTAAGCTATATAATAAGCTAGATCCATGTCCCGCCGATAAAACGAAGCGATCACGGTTAAACCATTTTGGATGATTAGGATTATGATTTAAATGATTCGCCCATAATGCATAAGCCATTGGCGCTGCTCCCATCGGAAGACCTGGATGACCTGAATTTGCCGCATTAATAGCATCAATTGATAACGTACGAATTGTATTCACTGCTAATTGATTTATGTTTTGTGTCATAGTAATCGTCCCCCTACATGCTTTCATGAAAGAAAGTACTTATTTTTTCGTTTCTTGATCTAACCACCATTTAAATCCACTTTCTTGCAATAATTCATTAGATGCCTCTGGACCATATGAACCAGACTCATATTCATGAAGTGGTAATAAGTTTTCCTCGAATGCTTCAAGAATTGGTTGTACCCATTCCCATGACAATTCAACTTCTCTCCAATGTGCAAAGAATGTAGCGTCTCCACTCACAGCATCGTGAATGAGTCTTTCATACGCTTCAGGTACTCCCACATCCGCTTGCTCACAAGTAAAGTTAATACGGATCGGTTCAATTTCTCCATTTTTCAATGGATTTTTACTATTTAACTGTAATGAAACGTTCTCACCTGGGCTAATTTCAATTATTAACAAGTTAGGTGCTGCATTTGGATTACTATCTTGATATTGCTGTTTTAACGTATTTTTAAATTCGATTACAATACGAGTAGACTTTTCTTTCATTCGTTTGCCTGTTCGTATATAAAAGGGAACGCCAGTCCAAAATGGATTATCGATCCACAAGCGAGCAGCGACAAATGTGTCTATATTAGAAGAAGGATTTACTCCTGGCTCCTCTTTATATGCTACAACTTGCCCACCATTTATCTCACCTGCACCATATTGTCCGCGAATGATATGGTTTTGAACGTCTTCTTTTTTCACTTTACGAAGCGCCTCCATTACCTTTCGCTTTTCCTCTCGAATTTCACATGCATTAACCTTTTCCGGCAAATTCATAGCAGTCATCATTAATATTTGTAACATATGATTTTGAACCATATCTCGAATGGCTCCTGCCTGATCATAATATCCTGCCCTTTCTTCAACCCCAACTGTTTCACTCGCTGTAATTTGTACATTTGCTATATGTTCTTTATTCCAAATCGATTGTAAAACAGGATTTGCAAACTCTAGTGCTTCAAGGTTTTGAATCATCGGCTTACCTAAATAATGATCAATACGGTATATCTCGTCTTCTTCAAACGTGCGACTAAGCTTATCATTCAGCTCACGAGCAGATGTAAGGTCGTGCCCGAACGGTTTCTCAATCATTAGGCGTTTCCATCCATCCGTTTTATCAAGTCCGCTTTCCTTAATATTTAAAGCGATTGTCTCAAAAAATTCAGGAGCAACGGAAAGATAGAACATTCTATTCCCTTTTATATGTAGTTCTTCTTCCCTTTCACGAACGACTTGTAATAATCTCTCATAGTCTTCCGGCTTACTCACATCTAATGGACAATAACGAAAATTATCTAAAAAACCTTCGAGTTCTGGAGTACCTTCTTCTCTATGACGAGAAAACGTCTCTATTGATTCTTTTATTCTTTTTTGAAAATCTACATGAGATACTTCACGTCTCCCAAGCCCGATAACGGATATTTGCTTTGGAAGCTTTTGATCTCTATATAAGTTATATAGTGCGGGGTAAATTTTGCGTTTCGCTAGGTCCCCTGTCGCTCCAAATAAAACAAAGGTCATTGATTCCAATTTCAGTCCCCCTCTTGTTGTATAATCCTGGTCAATATATTAAAAATGAATTGTACAGAAGCTCATGTTTTTATAAAAAACAAAGAGTTATCAAATTCCAATTCTTTTTATACCTTTCGCTTTCTAATTGTCCCCAATATTAATAGTGGCAATTCAAAGCGTTTCTACCACGACTTACTTATTTATAATACTTTACGAAATAACATATATTTAATTACTTTTAGTAATTAAATAATCTTATGTCTAGTATATTAACCACATATATTATTATCGTCAATAAAAATGTCTTAAATTACATACTACTTATTTCGTAATACTTTTCTAAGTTTATCCTTAGTTACCACTCATTTTCAAAGATAATGATCGATATAAAAAATATCAGTTTCATCAAAATATTCAATTAATTTTTCGTTAAACTCGTGAGCAGACGTTACATGATGACCAAAAGGCTTCTCTATAATAAGACGGTTCAATCCTTTTGTAGCCCACAATCCACTTTCCTTAATATTTAAAGCAATGACATCAAATACTTCTGGTATAACAGATAGGTAAAACATGCGGTCTTCAGGAATGTTCAATTCTGTTTCACGTCTCTTTACAAGACTCAACAAATCTTGATAGTCCTCTATATTCGCTGTATTTAATTGACAATAACGAAATGTGCTAATAAATTCTTCTACTCCTAATTCGTCATCAGTAGATCTTCTAGAAAATGTAGCAAGGGATTGTTCTACCTTTGTTTGAAATTCCACATCTGACATTACCCTTCTACCAATACCGATAATAGAAATAGATTGCGGTATATTCCCATTACTAAATAATTTGTATAAAGCAGGGTAAATTTTGCGTTTCGCTAAATCCCCTGTCGCTCCAAATAAAACAAAGGTCATTGAATCCATTTGTTCTCTCCCTTTTAAAACAATTGCTAGAATAGAATATATAAACTCATTTGCTACTTAGCACAATACTGTCTCTAAAACCTCATACTTTACCAATGTTTCTTCAATACTATTTTGCCACGAGCACGCTCTGACTCACTTATGTGGTGTGCTTTTTTTACACCTTCTACATGTAAAGGCAACACATGCGTGACAACGGGTTTAATCTTCCCGCCCTCAATTAATTCTGTAATAAAAGAAAGTTCATATCCGTTAGGTTCAGTAAATATATGGTCACTCTCAATATTTTTCTCTCTTGATATCTCGGTTTGCGGAATTTCCATACCTTTCGGACCATAAATAGACGCTAACTTTCCATTTGGTGCAAGCACTTTATAACTATCCTTTAGTACATCTCCGCCTAACACATCAAAAACAATATTGTAATTATGCAAAAGCGAAGAAAAGTCTTCTGTTTTGTAATCGACGACAGTATCAGCGCCTAGATCCTTTACAAACTGCATGTTTTTCGTACTAGTCGTAGTTGCAACATGTGCACCGAAACTTTTCGCTAGCTGAATAGCAAACGTACCAATTCCACCAGATCCAGCATGAATTAAAACCTTATTACCTTTTTGAACATTTGCGAACTTCACTAAGCTTTGCCAACTTGTCAAACCTACAAGAGGGATTGATGCCGCCTCTTCAAAAGATAAATTCCTCGGTTTTTTCGCCACATATTTCTCATCTACAGCCACGTACTCTGCATAAGCACCGTTTCGTTCAATATCCGGACGACTATATACTTCATCCCCCACTTTACATGCTGTTACGTTTGGCCCTATAGCAGCAACTACACCTGCAACATCCCATCCTAAAACAAGCGGGAAGTCATAAGAAATTACGTCTTGAAGTAAACCTTCACGTATTTTCCAATCCACGGGATTTACACCAGCTGCATATACTTCAATCAGTACATCTTTGTCTCCCAATAGCGGTGTCTGCATTTCAATCTCTTGTAGTACGCTTTTATCTCCATATTGCATAAGTCCTATCGCTTTCATTCTTTTCACTCCTTTACAATGCTGGGAAATGAGGTAGTACTTCTTCTCCTAGCTCATCCAATACTTCGTCAGCTGGACGTTGACCATCAAATAGAGCAAGGAATAAATGATTCACACCAATACTTTTATATATATCAAGTAATTCAATTAGTGCCTTACGCCCTGTACGGTAACCTAAACGTATCGGTGTAGGACGTTCATTTGGATCTTCAGATAAGTCTAAATGCATCGGTTGGATAAATGGTTTAAATACATCTGGATGATAATCCTCTACTAGTTCTCTCCATTGTCCAATTGCTGCTGCCTGATGCACTGGACTACGTGGGTAGTACATCCATCCATCACCATGTTCAGCGAACCAATCCATATTTTGCTGACTAAAACCTGTAATAAAGGTTGGAACACGTTTAGACGGTTTTGGAACCAAATTCGCTCCATTCACTTCTCCTAGTGTCGACTGGATAGACGGGAAGTTTTTATACAAAATCTCTTCCAAGTAAGCAAACGCTTCTCTAAACTTTTCACCTCGTGTTTCATGACTAACACCTAGCGCTTTGAAATCGGCACGTCTGTCACCGGATGAAACGCCAAGCATAATTCTTTCTGGAAATAGTTGATCTAATGTAGCAATTTCTTTTGCTACACGCAATGGATGACGAAGTGACAATACGGTTGCCGACGTTCCAAATGCGATTTTCTCTGTTTTACTTGCTAAATACGTTAAATAAATCATCATATCGTAAATTTGACCTGTTGCAGGATCACCAAAGTCAGGGTCTTGCAGTAAAACATCGCGAAGCCATACACCTGTAAAACCATATTGTTCTGCTTTTTGTACTAACTCTACTTGTTTTTCCATCGTTGGAGCATGAAACTGATAATTTTCAATCGGAATGTGAACTCCTAATGTAAGCTGATCTTTCGCAAACATACGATTATATCCAAAATGATTCGCAAACTTTTCCATTTGTTTCACTCACTTTCCTTTATTTATATAAATCTATACTTTTCATATTTCTTCTCAAAATTCATAAGCAATACTGTAGCACCACATTGTTGCCGATTGTCATCGTCATAACTTTCTTTGTGCTACGAGTGTTATTATAAATCGGCCATAACATGAATAACAGTACGTACTTTAAAGTGATGTAGGCACTTAAAAGTACCTATACTAAGTAAGTAGTAATAAACATAATGAATAAATCGTGCTGCAAAAATAACATCTATCCTTTCTTCAAAAAACTTTACTGTTGCTTTTGCAAGTACGTTACATGATTTCACGTACTTGCCTCTTCTTTATATAAAATGCTCACTAACCAAATTCAAAATATTATACTTATTTTTCGTACTTTGCTATGCTATAACCATAAACAGGAGGTATAAACTATGAAAGCACAAATTATCCATTCTTTTGGGGATTCATCTGTATTTCAATTAGAAGAAGTTTCAAAACCAAAACTTTTACCAGGTCATGTTCTAATCGATGTAAAAGCAACAAGTGTAAATCCAATCGATACGAAAATGCGTAGTGGTGCCGTTTCAGCAGTCGCTCCTGAGTTTCCAGCTATATTACATGGCGATGTAGCTGGTATTGTTATTGAAGTAGGAGAAGGTGTTTCGAAATTCAAAGCTGGCGATGAAGTATACGGATGTGCCGGAGGTTTTAAAGAAACTGGTGGTGCACTTGCAGAGTTTATGCTTGCTGATACGCGATTAATTGCTCACAAACCTAACAATATAACAATGGAAGAAGCAGCTGCTCTACCATTAGTGGCAATTACAGCTTGGGAATCTTTATTTGATCGTGCAAATATTAAACCTGGTCAAAATGTTCTCATTCATGGAGCTACTGGTGGCGTAGGACACGTAGCCATTCAACTAGCTAAATGGGCTGGTGCTAAAGTTTTTACAACCGCTTCTCAGCAAAGCAAAATAGAAATAGCCCATCGTCTCGGAGCTGACGTAGCTATTAACTATAAAGAAGAATCTGTTCAAGAATATGTGCAAAAACATACGAATGGCAACGGATTTGAAGTTATATTTGATACAGTAGGTGGCAAAAATCTCGATAACTCTTTCGAAGCTGCTGCAATCAACGGAACTGTCGTAACAATTGCAGCTCGTTCAACCCATGACCTCTCTCCTTTACACGCAAAAGGACTCTCTCTGCACGTTACTTTTATGGCGTTAAAAATATTACATACAGATAAACGTGACGCTTGTGGGGAAATTTTAAATAAACTAACGCAAATAGTAGAAGAAGGAAAACTTCGCCCATTGCTAGATTCGAAAACTTTTACGTTTGATGAAATTGCACAAGCACATGAATATTTGGAATCAAATAAAGCAATAGGGAAAATAGTGTTGAAAAACGTTTGGTAACTTTCACTAAATAATACAAATAACAGCAGGATCACTTCGCCTTATCTTTGTCTTAAGAGGCGTGCCACAACCTTAAAAGCTTCCCATCCTTTACAACAAATAAAAAAATAACAGCCGAATTTTTCTTATAGTAGAAAATCCGGCTGTTTTCATATCACAATTTGCTATATATATATTTCTGTTAATAAGTAAAATACAACTCATTTGCCTTACCATCTTTACCTTCAACAGCATATTATATTGTTTTAAATTTATTAAAATACACTACGTACTAATCCCCCGTCTATTCGCAACGCGGAACCATTAATCGCTGAAGATAGTGGGCTGCTTAAGAAAGTGACAAGATTGGCAATTTCTTCTGGTCGAATAAGTCTTTGAATAATAGAGGTTGGTCGATTTTCTTTCATAAATCGCTTCTCAGCTTCTTCTATTGTCAATTGCTCATTAGGATAAAGACTATTTAACATAGTCTCCACTCCTTCCGTTAAAGTCGAACCAGGCATGATAGTATTAACAGTCACATTCGTTCCTGTCGTCAGCTCAGCTAAACTACGAGAAAGTGAGAGTTGCATCGTTTTAGTCGCACTATAATGAGCCATTTCTTGAGATGGCATAATAGCTGCTTCGCTAGCAATAAAGATAACTCTTCCTTCTTTTCTTTCAATCATTTTTTTCAAGTACGAGCGAGTAAGTCGAACACCACTCATAATATTGACTTCAAACAATTTAAACCAATCTTCATCAGGGATATCAAAATATTCTACAGGTTCAAAAATGCCTAAGTTGTTAATAAGAATGTCTACTTCAGGGTACTTTTCAATCACATTTTGGCACCCTTGTTCTGTTCCTAAATCAGCTACTACGGGTTGAAGGATAGCATCTGGATACTGCATTCGAATTTCTTTTATCGTTTGATTAACATTTTCTTCACGGCGTCCATTAATAAGTACAGTAGCTCCTTCCGCTACCAATGAAGTGGCAATTGCTTTTCCAATGCCTGCCGTAGATCCAGTAACCAGTGCTGTTTTCCCTTTTAATTGCATATGCATATAGATCCCTCCAAATTCATGTGCTACATGATTGACTTACGTTGGAATAAATAATTACGTTTATATTGTGGTTCATTTCTCTTATCTTTAACAGAAAATAAGCTGATCCACCCTTTTTTCAAAAGAGTATAAACGAAAATTATGTAGCTATTGCACTCTGTACGGAATTAAAAAATCACATCAACAGCAGAGTAAAGCTAAAACCAACTAATAAATACCATTATGATATATATTAACGATAAAGAAAATTACGCACTTTAAAGTTCCATAGGAACAAAAAAGTGCCCTATAAACTATAATTTCTAACTCTTTATATTTACTAACGTAGTATCCTTTTCTATCATAGAAAAGAGTGTAAAATTATATATTCTTACATACAGTTATAGGATTATTTTTATCCTAATTAACTACAAATTATATAACACATCTATAAGATAACGTTCAAAAAACCTCGCAGAAAAATTCGAGGCCACTGAAAAATCTCCATCTCTAACTACTTTTCTTAATAATTGTAAATTTTGTATATTAATTAGATATAATACGGAGAAACCTTCACATTATAAAAAAATATTATTAAAATAGAAACACGCAGATTGCTTTCCCCCGCTAATTATTTATAATTCCCTACATAAATAACGGAATTATCCTATTTGTTTGATATAATTTATATGGTTACAATACATATATAGAAACACACAATTACAATTTATTGGCACGGAGGTGTGAGAAATGAATAATCAACGAGACATAGAACCTAAAATAGAAAGAAGCTTTGAATTAATAGGAAAAAGATGGACGGGATTAATTATTTATGTACTAATGAGTGGTCCTAAACGTTTTAGCGAGATTCATACAATAATTCCAGATTTAAGTAAACGTATGCTCACAGAAAGAATGAAAGAACTTGAGGATAACGATATAGTGGTAAGACATGTACTCGCAGAACGCCCTGTAAGAATAGAATATTCACTTACCAAAAAAGGCGCAGCATTAGGGGAAATTCTGGGACCAATTAGTCAATGGGCAGAAAGCTGGATGAAAGAATAAATGTAGATCTCCTTTCATATTCACAAGCGAAATAACTCTCAAACAAAGACAAATTATAATTCACTAAAAATTATACTTAATAAGTTCAATAAATGGACAATTTATCTTATAAAATTTACACTGTTTAATATTCAAGTAATAACTGACCTCATTTTAGAAAGGCTGGAATAAATATATGGCAAATCTTCTTTATATTACAGCCCATCCATTTGATGATACTCAATCATACAGTATGGCGGTTGGAAAAGAATTTATTAAATCTTATAAAAAACTAAACCCTAATGATGAAATCGTTCATCTTGATTTATATAAGGCTGATATTCCATATCTGGATGCTGATGTCTTTAACGGATGGAATAAACTTAGATCCGGGACCCCATTGAACGAATTAAAACCTATTGAAATTTCAAAAGTCGGACGTCTAGCTGAATTAGGTGGGCAGTTTGTCTTAGCTGATAAATATGTATTTGTTACTCCTATGTGGAATTTCTCCATCCCTGCCATTTTAAAAACATATCTAGATGCTGTAGCTGTATCTGGAAAAACATTCAAATATACAAAAGAAGGATCAGTTGGATTATTAACAGGTAAAAAAGCATTGCACATTCAAGCGAGTGGCGATATTTATATTGACGGACCAGAAGCATCAAAAGAAATGGGGCACCGCTATTTAAAAGTTATGATGGAGTTTTTTGGAACTTCATCTTTTGAGGGTATCTTTATCGAGGGGCATAACAAGTTTCCTGAAAAAGCATTAGAAATTAAGGAAAATGCTATTCTTAAAGCGAAAGAAATTGCTAAATATTTTTAAATACGAAACTCTAAAGAATAAGGTAATTTCAAAATCAGATCCTTGCAGTCTACAATTAGCTGCTGATTCAAATAATATGTACTCGCTATTTTGCACTATAGATAAACATAAAAAAGCTATCAATTCCTGATAGCTTTTTTATGTTTATTTAATTCCGATAACCTAACTATCTCGTGCAACTTGGGATATCTTCAGCATTTAGAAAAAACACGATACGCAAAAAAATAGCCCCCACAAAAGAGGGTATTTGAAGTGAAATCCGAAAGTGGCAGTTAATATGCTGTGTACAAAATTTCTTTGTACGTTCCATTATGTATTGAAATTTATATAAGTAAATCACCCCATATTACCCTAGTTGTCGGATAATGTAATCAGCCGTACGAATAGACAATGCAATTGTAGTTAGAGTAGGATTAGCTGCTCCAATGGAGGGAAGTACACTATTATCAGCTACATAAAGACCCGGAATGCCATGAATTTGACCAAATTGATTGGTTGCAGAAGTTAAAGGATCATCACCCATACGGCATGTACCTGACTCATGATAATCATTTCCAGGAGACATTAGAGAGATTGGAGGCCTATTCTCTTGTGAAGTCAAGGATAATTTCATTGCTGAGGTAGCTTGTATCTTAGCTTGTGCCATTTGTTGGATGATCATATTGTCTCTTTCACTGTAGGAAAAACTGACTTGAATCTGTGGTATACCATATTCATCACGTTCGGTAGGGTCTAAGTAAACACTATTTTCAAATCGGGATTCTACTTTACCGAAGGTATTTAACGCAATTTTCACTTCCTCAAGAAATGGTTTTTCCTCAAAAGGCTGATAAGCATAGTATTTTTCCGATCCGAGCATTTGAATTTGAAAAGGAGATTGTTTTGTTTGAGGGATATTTATTACTAAGTTTCCTAGTTCCTCTGAAAAGTTTCTACGGTTTATTTGCCCTATAGCTCTAAGAAGGGAATGATTCGTCAAATAATGGCCAATTGCTGGTCCTTGAATTCCTGAGTAAAGCAAAATTCGAGGTGTTTCTAGAGCACCCGTTGATAATACAACTGTTTTTGCTCTAATGAAATAGGACTTTTTATCAGGAGAAATCACGTGAACTCCGACTGTTCTTCCTTGATCGATTACTACTTGAACGACACGAGAATTGACTGCTAAATCAAAAGCCCTCCAATTCAAGGCATAGGCTAAAAAATGGATTGAGCTAAAAAAAACATCGGAACCAATTTGTCCTTGTTGTGTTCCTTTAAGATTAACAGCCATTGGTAAGTCTATAGCTTCCGGAAATCCATTTTTCTTAAGACGCTCTAACATGATGTTTTGCATAGATGATCCTCGGGCGAAAAACGGAGTGACATTCATTACTTTTTCTGCGATAACATAATAGAATTTCATCTCGTTTGCTGTCACAGGCCATTTTTCCATTTCAAAAGTAGGCATTCGGGGAGATGCCGTACTCCAAAACAAGGTTCTACCTCCAAGAGCAAAAACCAGTGTTGCTTCCGAATATTGAGGCAACCGCTTCCCAATAGGTGTTGCGACTTTAGGAAAATAATTGTTTAAAAGCCGATCAATATTCATTGTGGGAAGATTTTGCCCATGAGTTGGTAAAAGCAAATCCCCTGCTTCCAGAAGACCAATTTGTTTTTTTTTATTTTTCCATTGTTCACATAATCTCCATAGAACCGCCCCGCCTCCTGCTCCACTGCCAACAATCAAAACGTCATATTCTTTATTAGTCATTTGCTCCAACGGTATAACCGAAATCCATTCGTTTGGATGTGATTGCACAGTCTCACTTCCTTTAGAATTTTTACGCATTTATATAACTGTATTACTTTTCTCTTTTATTTATCTTGAATTGAGAATTTTTTTTACTGGGAAGTATATTTAAATCATTCAAAAATTGAAATTCGTAATAAGCAAGTCCATTTTATTAGACTTGCTTATTACGAATTTTTTTATTTACCCTTTTAAAATCGAAAATTAATTCTTGACATAAAATTATTGTGTAGTTATTATTGGTTACATAAAGTAACCTGTTAACAAAAATATATTTAATATAAATTAATTTTAAAACATATTTTTAAATAGGTACTTATTTTTAATAAAAGGGGGACGTAATTAGATACCAAACAAACTAAGCTTGCTGTCTCTTATATGAATTCAGCTAAATAAATATGTTTTAGGAAGGTTAAAAAATGGATATTTTATTAGCGATTTTACCAGCATTATTTTGGGGAAGTATTGTACTCTTCAACGTTAAACTAGGTGGTGGGCCCTACAGTCAAATACTAGGAACTACCCTTGGCGCTCTAGTTTTTTCTATCGGTGTTTATATTTTTATGAAGCCCGTTTTGACGCCAATGGTTATAATCATCGGGATTATTTCAGGCCTATTTTGGGCAGTAGGACAAGCCAATCAATTGAAAAGTGTTGATTTAATAGGGGTTTCTAAAACAATGCCTATTTCAACAGGAATGCAATTAGTGTCAGCTACTTTATTTGGAGTAATCGTATTTCATGAATGGTCCACAACAACGTCTGTTGTATTAGGTGTTCTGGCACTTATTTGTATCATTGTTGGAATCGTTCTCACATCTCTTCAAAGCAACGAGGAGAAAAACGAAGAACAAACAGGAAATTTCAAAAAAGGGATTGTGATGTTATTCATCTCAACTCTTGGTTACTTAGTGTATGTAGTAATTATCCGCTTATTCGATATAGACGGATGGTCGGCGTTATTGCCGCAAGCGATCGGCATGGTGTTAGGTGGACTGATGCTAACATTTAAGCATCAACCATTTAATAAATATGCCATTCGCAATATTATTCCTGGCTTAATTTGGGCAGCCGGAAATATGTTTTTATTTATTTCACAACCACGTGTAGGGGTAGCTACAAGCTTCTCCCTTTCCCAAATGGGGATTGTAATCTCAACTTTAGGTGGCATTTTTATTTTAGGTGAAAAGAAAACAAAACGTCAGTTTAATGCGATTATCATTGGGATTATCTTTATTGTCGCAGCTGGAGTTATGTTAGGAATTGCAAAAGGATAAAGAGGAGGAAAAAATTATGTATACAGATTTAAAAGGAAAAGTAGTTGTTATTACAGGTGGTGCAACTGGTCTTGGAAGAGCGATGGCAATTCGTTTTGGAGAAGAACAAGCGAAAGTTGTAATTAATTATTATTCAAACGAATCAGAGGCAAATGAAGTAGTACAAGCAGTTAAGCAAGCTGGTGGAGAGGCCATTGCTGTACAAGGAGATGTCAGAGTTGAATCAGATATGATTAATCTAATTCAATCTGCTGTGAAAGAATTTGGTACGCTGAATGTAATGATTAATAATGCAGGTATCGAAAATCCGGTACCTTCACATGAAATGCCATTAAGTGATTGGAATAGAGTAATTGATACGAATTTAACAGGCGCTTTCTTAGGAAGCCGCGAAGCAATTAAATATTTTGTAGAGAACGATATTAAAGGGTCAGTTATTAACATGTCAAGCGTTCACGAGCAAATTCCATGGCCATTATTTGTTCACTATGCAGCAAGTAAAGGTGGTGTTAAGCTAATGACAGAAACATTAGCACTAGAATATGCACCAAAAGGAATTCGTGTAAACAATATTGGACCAGGTGCTATCAATACGCCAATTAATGCTGAGAAATTTGCAGATCCAGAAAAACGTGCCGATGTTGAAAGTATGGTTCCAATGGGATATATCGGAGAACCAAAAGAAATTGCAGCGGTAGCAGCATGGCTTGCTTCTTCACAAGCGAGTTATGTAACAGGTATTACACTGTTTGCTGATGGCGGCATGACTCTATATCCATCCTTCCAAGCTGGACGTGGTTGATTAATCAATAATTGAGTTGTTTGGTTTTAATAAGTTTAAATGAAGCAGTTAGCCTTCGCTAACTGCTTTTGTATTGAATAATTTTTTAAATACATGGTAATACTATAGATACACCAAGGTCGAATACGAATAACCATTGTGTTCTTCTTATTCACGAAGCAGTTAGCTTTTACTAACTGCTTTTCCTTTAAAAAAATAAATGAATTTTTATTAGATTCATTTCCGTATAACATTTTCATTCTCATTACACTATAACTGTAGCTTTATGTTCCACCTCTATTACAGGCAGGGCCTAATTTTCGTTTTTATAAACATATACTCTAATGAAATTAGGTATTTATTAGCGATTTATGCATCTTCTTAATCAAAGCCTCAGTAAATCACATGTATACTACAAATACTTCTGAAAACTGACACGAACATAAATTATTAATGGTATTTACACTTTAGCTTCTAATGTCGAAGTACTTAACCTCCCCCATGTAATCTTTTACAAATCATAACTCTGAATTCCTTAACAATAGTTATTACCTTCCAACCTTGTTCTTTTGGAATATGTTTAGTAATTGCTTTTTCCTTTGTTCAATCATCTACGTAAGTACGCTAGCGCAAGGTGTCATTACTGATGCCGTTCTCTTCTATTTTTTCAATTCTCTTTGAGATTAAAATAACGTTTTTATTCATGTTTTCTCTATTCATTTACTTCACGATTAAACCATTTATCTCTAGTTAACTTATCGAGAAGAAAATAATAATTCTCCGCTGTTACAAGCTCATAATTATTATTTTCCCAATAAATTTCTTTTAAATTATCTTCTGTAACCATTTCAACTAAATCCCCAGCTCATCGGGTTCTAATGCAAGATGCCCATATTATACAGAAACAAGCTCCTTAAAAGTAAAAAAACATAAAATATATAGATTCTTTATAAAGGAGCTGATAATTCAATGTACCCTTCCCATTATGTACCTTGGGGACAATGGCATCAACACCACCCTCATCAAACATGGCAACAATGGCATCATACAATGTGGCCACATTATATGAATTGGAATCAATGGCATCAACATTATCCTCATCAAACATGGCAACAATGGCATCAACAATTTCCAATATCTTACCATCGTTAAAAATAAAAACTATAAAACAAAGGATACCCTCTAATTGGATGCCCTTTTGTTTTAATATAAGAATTTTATATAAAAATTAATCCATATTTTTTGCATGATTTTTTATATGAGATTCATTATATCCGTCACTCTGAAAGATATTCCTAAAGTAAAAAATCACTTTAAAGACTGATTCTATAATCTCTGAAAAAATCCTGTTATACAATTACTCATCCGCGTCCAGCTTGGAAGGATGGATATAGAGTCATGCCGCCATCAGCAAACAGTGTAATACCTGTTACATAACTCGCTTGCGAAGAAGCAAGCCATACCGCTACAGCTGCAATTTCTTTTGGTTCTCCGATATATCCCATTGGAACCATACTTTCAACATCCGCACGTTTTTCTGGATCTGCAAATTTCTCAGCATTAATTGGCGTATTGATAGCACCCGGTCCAATATTATTTACACGAATTCCTTTTGGTGCATACTCTAGTGCTAATGTTTCTGTCATTAGCTTAATACCACCTTTACTTGCTGCATAGTGAACAAATAATGGCCATGGAATTTGCTCGTGAACGCTTGACATATTAATAACTGACCCTTTAATATCGTTCTCTACGAAATATTTAATTGCTTCGCGGCTTCCTAAGAAAGCGCCTGTTAAATTCGTATTAATTACTCTATTCCAATCACGTAATGGCATTTCATGTGAAGGTACCGGATTTTCGATACCTGCATTATTAATCATGACATCTAGTGTACCAAATTCTTTCACTGCTGACTGCACGAGATTGATAACATCCGATTCGACTGTTACATCTCCTTTTATCGCAATAGCTTCCCCCCCTACTTTTTTAATCTCGTCTACTAATTCTTTCGCTTCCGATTCATCAGATCGATAATTTACTACAACCTTTGCTTGTTCTTCTCCAAAACGAACTGCCATTGCTCTTCCAAGACCTTTTGCAGCACCTGTAATAACAACTACTTTTCCTTTTAAATCTGTATACATAATTTTTTCCTCCTCTTTATCCTTTTGCAATTCCTAACATAACTCCAGCTGCGACAATAAAAATAATTCCAATGATAATCGCATTAAACTGACGTTTTGTTTTCTTTTCACCTAAAATAAAAATGCCACCTAAAGTTGAGATTACAATCCCCATTTGGGAAAGGGAGAAGCTTGTAGCTACCCCTACACGCGGCTGTGATATAAATAAAAACATATTTCCGGCTGCCCAAATTAAGCCAGGAATAATATTACGAATGGCATATTTATTGAATGGTCGATGCTTAAATGTTAGCAGGATTCCACCTAACACCATGCCGATTGCTTGCGGCAATAATGCTGACCATCCGTCTATATTAAATAATCGTATTACGACTACATAAACTAAATAGCCAAAAGTAGATACCAATAAAATTAAAATCCCTCTTTTTAAGTTCCCTGCTTGTGCTTGTTGTTTCTCTTCTGAATTTGGGAGTGATGTAAGAACGATTCCGATTATGATACAAATAAGTGCCAGAACACCTAATATAACAGACGTTGTTGTGGACCATTCATGAAATACGATTACTCCAAATAAAGTAGCTGACACTAATTGCATCCCGGTTGAAATAGGCATTGTTTTAGAAACTCCAATTAAATCAATACTTTTTAATTGATTAGCTTGTCCCAATGCCCAAAATAACCCTGATACAATTCCTACTCCAATTACCATTGGCGTTAACACTGGTTTTACAAAAATATAAATACCTATTGAGAAAAGAAGTGCACCAAAAGTTGTTCCAAGTACTTGACTATAGGGTCCTCCGCCCAATTTAACGTTAAAGAGTACAATACTCCCCCAAAATAACGCTGGTAAAATCGCTAATAAAATATCCATTTTTTCATCACCCCTATCCCTCCTACATAGTTACTATTACACCCCGTCCCCAAAAATTATTGTTTCTCTCCTATATAAAATATATACATCTTAAAGAATTACTAATTAATTTATAAATACGAATATTTTCCTATTACCTAAAAAAGAATCCATTTTGAAAATGGATTCTTTTTTCACAAAAATATTTGTATGTATCCTAATTAGGATATGAATTTTAAATTATCCTTTAGAGAACAGTTAATTATTTATGAAATTTCACACGCTCTTCAAGCGGTTGGAATTCTTTTTCTCCTGGTGCAGCTGTTGGATTACCAAATGGCATTTGTGCAATGAGTTTCCAATTAGAAGGAACATTCCATTCTTGTTTTACCTCATCGTCGATTAATGGATTATAATGTTGTAAAGATGCCCCTAATCCCTCTGCTTCTAAACCTGTCCACACGACTAGTTGGTGCATACCTGATGCTTGGTGTGACCAAATTGGGAAGTTTTCAGCATATGCAGCAAATTTTTCTTGAAGCGATTTCACTATTGCCTCATCTTCAAAGAATAGTACTGTTCCATAACCTGCTTTAAAAGAATCCATTTTTTGTTGCGTTCCTGAAAAATCTCCATCTCCAACTACTTTTCTTAATGTTTCAGTTGTAATATCCCATAATTTATTATGAGCTTCACCAAATAATACAACTACTCGCGCAGTTTGTGAATTGAAAGCTGATGGAGTATATTTTACAGCAAACTCCACGATTTCTTTAATTTTTTCATCCGATACTTTTACCTCTTTATTAATCCCATAGTAAGTACGTCTTTCTTTCAGTGCAGTATAGAAATCTTTTGTCATAATTCAATTCCTCCTGAGTTTTAATATTATTCAAAATCATACATCTCATAGATAATATGCGTTTAAAAGAGTTCATTTTTAAATCATTGAACTTCTTAACACCCATTGCCAGTCATTCTAAATCTAAACACACTGCTTTCTTCAGTTTCCCTAAAAAGCCTTATAACATTATTCGGTACTATTTTACCCATTCTCCATTCAGATATTCTACGTGTTTCATATTTACACAAATATGAAAATAACCTTAAATTGATAGTCAAAAAAGCCAGGTAACACGAATAACGCATCACCTAGCTTTTTACATTTTCAAATTCAATTCAAATAACCATACTTAATGAATAGTTGTAAAAATTATACTCATTACTTATTTAATAATTAACATCTCATAAGGATGTTGTTCCATAAATCTGTTCTCCCATGGAATATCTAATGACGTCCAATTTGAACCGCCATCTACCGACTTATAAACCCCTTTATTACTAAATAAATAGAACGTTCCATCACTTGTTGCCTTTAATACTGGTATGATTGTGCCCTTAGGAGTTGGTAAACCTGCATTCATTTCTGACCAAGGCTGATCTTTTTCTTTCTTATAAATAAATGATTCACAATTTCCATTATTGTAATCGTGTGCTACGTGTGGATTTGAAGATGTCGCGATAATAATATTTTCTGGATCATTTGGATTAACTGCCATTTGATATGCGTAATGATGCTTTAGCCCACTACACATATAGTTCCACGTCTTACCTCCATCATTACTCTCCGCATACTCTTGACCTGGTTCTTTCAAGAATGAATCACCTAACACCCCGTATAAACGATTTGGAGCATTGCGATGTGATGTAAGAATGTGAATATCTTGAGGGTAGTTCCCCTCTTTTTCCTCAGTCCACGTCTTACCTCCATCTACACTTTTAATTAATCCCCCAACCTCAATCGTTGTATATATAGTTTCTGGATTATTAGCATCAATTTCAATATGTTTTACGTGGTGCGTATATGTTCTTTGAGGAAAGAACCATGATGAATACGATGGCATTTGTCGATAATCCGTTAGCAGTTCAAAGCTGTCTCCTCCATTTTTAGATACAAACATGGCGCTCGGTTCAGTTCCTACATATACGATCCCGTTACCGTCATCTCCCTTTGCTGGAGATACAGCAACTGCTGTAATAGCTCTCATATGAATGGCATTAGCCGGGAAGACTTCACCGAAGGAAGGTAACGTACCAATCGCTTCCCATGAACTTCCCCCATCTTTACTTCTCCATAATCCCCTATCAAAAGTACCACAATACATTCTTTCTGAATCGTATGGATCTAAAGCTAACGCAACTGGATTCGCACCTACAAACTGTGATTGGACACTCCATGTTGAGTCTTTTTTTTCTGCAATTACAAGCTCTCTATCAAACGCTAATATAAATTTTTCCATAACTAAAATCTCCTCGTTTCATAATATATCTACTGTATTATTTAAATTTTCGCCATTACAATTTAAGAGGCGAATTTTATATGCTATAGCATATAAAAGTTAAAATTTATAATCAATATGTGATTAAAAACTTACATTATATATTTTGTTAATTTCACATCAGTGCGATGAACAAGATACCCTGTTCACTCATATAAGTCCATATGCCACCTCCAAATAACTTGCAATATACATGCTATAGCATACATATTATAGAATGCATGATTACATGTCAAACTTTAATACTGTCTTAGAGTAAGTTCTCTACATAGCCAAAAGCAATTCAACAGCCATAATATAAACGCTAATCAAATAAACAGAAACATTTTATTGAATAGAAAATAAAAAAGAGTGCAACTTTGCACTCTTTTTACTCATTCTTTAATCTTAGAAATCAAAGTTATCAGGGTCTGGACCAACGCGGTGATTTTGGTTTAACGCATCGATTTTTTCCATATCTTCTTTCGTTAATTCAAAGTTAAATACATCAGCGTTTGCAATAATACGGTGTTCTTTCGTTGATTTTGGAATTGTAATTACTCCATTTTGAAGATCCCAACGTAAAATTACTTGTGCTGTTGTTTTACCGTATTTCTCAGCAATTGCCTGTAATGTTTCATTATCTAATAATTGACCTTGCATTAGTGGTGACCATGCTTCCATTTGAATACCTTGTTCTTTACAGAAAGCTTGTAATTCTTTTTGTGTTAAACGAGGATGGTATTCTACTTGGTTGATCATTGGCTTAATTTCTGCATCTTTTATTACATCTTGCAGGTGATGAATTTGGAAGTTACTTACGCCAATTGCACGTACACGCTTTTCTTTATAAAGCGTTTCTAACGCTCTCCACGTATCTTTATATTTCCCTTCTACAGGCCAGTGAACAAGATATAAATCTAAATAATCTAGTTGTAATTTTTTTAAACTCTCTTCATATGCAGCAATTGTTTCTTCGTATCCTTGGTCTGCGTTCCATACTTTTGAAGTGATAAATAATTCTTCTCTTGAAATTCCAGTCGCTTCAATACCAGCGCGAATTCCTTCACCTACAGCTGCTTCATTTCCATAAATCGCAGCTGTATCGATGCTACGGTATCCTGCCTTAATTGCTGATTTAATTGCTTCTACAAGCTCTGGTCCTTCTTCTACTTTAAATACACCTAAACCAAACCAAGGCATTTCTACACCGTTATGCAATGTTGTTGTACTTTGTAAGTTTTTCATTATATTTTCTCTCCTTTTATTTTACTTGATCTCGTTTTTCTAATGACATGCTCCATGCTGTTAAAATAACAGCACCTACTACCATAATGCCGCCTACCCAAGCAGTATGAATTAACCCTAACGAATTCGTTACAATACCACCTAAATAAGCACCAAGAGCAATCCCGGCGTTAAACGCCGCAATATTAATTGCCGATGCAACATCGACAGCACTCGGTACAAATCGTTCAGCTAACATTACGACATATACTTGTAACCCTGGAACATTCATAAATGCGAATAGTCCCATAAAAATAATTGTGATTAACCCCGCTACCTTAAATGGTGCTGTAAATGTTAAAACAAATAATATAATCGCTTGAATAAAGAACATGTAAAATAGCGCTCGAATCGGATTATGATTCGATAATTTCCCGCCAATCACATTCCCTATTGCAATGGCGATTCCATACACTAATAAAATGATAGTAACCGTATTAGCTTTAAATCCTGTTACTTCTTGTAATAACGGAGATAAATACGTAAATGTTACGAATGTTCCCCCATATCCTAATGCAGTAATGATGAAAACTAGTAACAGTCTTCCGTTTGTAATTAATTTAAACTGATCGCGGAATGATACAGACGCACCTTTTTTCATATTAGATGGAATGAGAATACTATTTGCGATTAAGGCAATAATTCCAATTACTACAATTGCTAAAAATGATGTTCTCCAGCCAAATTGTTGACCAATAAATGTTCCAATTGGTGCTCCTGTAATAGTTGCAACTGTTACACCAGTAAACATAATGGCAATGGCGCTAGCACGTTTATTTTCTGGTACAAGTGCCGCAGCAATCGTTGAACCAATTGACATAAACACACCATGCGAAAGTGCAGAAACAATTCGCGCAATAAGTAATACAGTGAAACTTGTTGCGACAGCTGCAATTCCATTACCAATAATGAAAATAATCATAATCCACATTAATAACGTTTTTCGTGACATATTAGCTGTTAACGACGTTAATACCGGAGCACCAAATGCTACGCCTAACGCATATAAAGAAACTGTTAAACCAGCTGTTGTCACCGACACATGTAAATCTTCCGAAATAGATGGTAATAAACCGACACTAACAAATTCAGTTGTCCCAATCCCGAACGCACTAATTGCTAGCGCTAATAACGCAAATATACTTCTTCGATTCGTCTGAACTTCTGAAGACGATGCTGTATATGAATTCAATTGATTTCCCCTCTTCCCTATAATTCCTATCATAATAGTGCGATAAAAAGGCCCTTTTATCTTTCAAAACATATATTTAATCTCTACAAACGCTATTATGAATGGTCTCATTCTCTTTTTAAAGAACGCACTTTAAAGTACGATAGATACTTTTTAGTACCGTAAAGCTTTTCTCTCTCCTACATGTACTATTATGAAATATATTTAACATAATGAATAGTACGCACTTTAAAGTGCTGTAGGTACTAAAAAGTAACATAGTTAATTACTAGTACCATAAAGCTTGTTTCCCTCTCACATGTGCTATTATGAATCATATTTAACATAATAAAAAGTACGTACTTTAAAGTACTATAGGTACTAAAAAGTAACATTTATATAACCTAGCTTATTTTGCTCAAAAATTGAAATCTACATTCCATGAAAAAGACTTTCAAATGAAGAAATACCCTTTCCCGTAGAGGGAACTTTAGAGGACATTACTTAAACATATTAAGGTCATGCTCATTACCACAGAGAAATAATAAAAAGGCAAAAACGAACAGAAATTTGTTCATTTTTGCCTTTTTTATTTAACAATTAAAATGTACGACTTTTGGAAAGGAAATCTTTATCGGCTCCCGTTACACCACTTTGTCCCCAGTTTCCTGGAATCATTTCACGAATAAGAATTAGCACTTTATCCAAAGGTGCATGCGTATATTTAGAGGTTACTTGTGTAAGCTCATTTACCCACTTATCCTTCGTCTCTTGATCAAATGTATTCCATATGTCAATCTTAATAATAGCCATTCCATCAACGTTACCAGACGATGTATCGTAGGACTCTTTTGTCTCCCAATTGGACACCCTACTTTTCTCAGCAAAGGTAGCATCACTTGCTACAGCCCCAGCTTTCCCCCAATTTTCTTTCTCAAGTTCCGTTATCAACACTTGAATTTTGTCAGGGACAATTTTTAATCGTTTTATTGTAAGTTCCGTTACATTATAAATGAATTCCTTCTTTTCTTCTGTTGACATCGTTGGCCAAGTATTTAGTTCAATTAATGGCATAGTATTGCCCCCTAAAGTTAATTAATTATTTATTCACTAGCTACAACTATTGGTTTAAATGATTTTTAACTGCCCTTACTACCAATTCATGATCTTCTTCTGGTGGTAATCCTGATACTGTTATCATTCCAATAACCCCTACGTTTTTTATTCTGATAGGAAAACATCCACCAAATGCAGCATATTCCGAAGTATCTAAAAGATATTTTTCATTATATGAGATTCCAGTTATTTCACTTTGTATCTGCATATAATACGAGCTACGATCATGCAGGGAAACGACTCGCTTTTTACGCTCAATCCATTTCGTATTTTCCGCATTTGTCCCTGTCATCTTGAAATGAAATAATTGCACACCGTTTTTCGTTATATCAACAGCAATCACTTTACCCTCTTGCTTTGCTGTTTCCACGATAAATAAACCTAGTTGCAACGCATCTTCATTTGTAAAAGAAGAAAATTGAAGTGTTTCCTCCTCTTTTAAAATTTGTTTACTTATTTCATTCAAATTTGAAGAACTCATATTTTTAACCTCCATAATTGTTTTATGCCACACCGACATTTTTTTGAAATTATTAGGCCATATCGTACAACCTTTTAAACAATCTGAATCTAAATAAACTGTTATAACCTCATTAGTAACTAGTACCGAAAAGCTTGTTTTCTTCTTACTGGTGCTATTATGAATGATATTCAAAATTATAAAAAGTACGCACTTTAAAGTGCTATAGGTACTTTAAAGTACTATTTTACTTATCCCTATCTTACAGAGACTATTATGAAATATATTTAACATCTTAAAAATGTATGTACTAAAGAATAATATTTTTCATATCAAACTTTTTTGCTCAATGGCTGTAATGCAAGCCCATCAAATTTTTGTATAAAAACAAACGAAAAAGAAAAGAACCTAGCCGATACTAGATTCTTTTCTTATCTACAAAACACTCTTATATTTCTTTTGAGTTGTTAAAAACGAATTAGAATAATGACTTAATACTTGCTAAAACAGTAAGTACACCTACAATAATAACAAATACGTTACTCATTTTCCCTTTGTACTTAGCTAATACCGGTACTTTTTGAATCGCATACATCGGTAATAGACATAAGATAGCAGCAACTAATGGACCGCTTAGAGAATCAATAAGTCCAAGAATACTTGGATTTGTATAAGCAACAAACCAGCATGATAATACAACAAAAGTAAGGATTATTGTCTTAATTGTTTTTTCTTCAATATCTTTTCCACGTGATTTACCAAACTTAATAATCATGTCACGCATTACTTCAAATGCTCCGATATAATGGCCAAGGAATGACTTTGTAATAGCCACAAAAGCAATAATTGGAGCTGCAATCGTGATTACAGGCGAATTAAGCTCATTCGCAAGATATGAAAGAATTGATAAGTTTTGTTCTTTTGCCATTTTTATATCCTCTGGAGTCAAGCTCAATGCGCTACTCCAAACGAAGAACATAACAACAGCGAATGTCATGATATAACAAACCTTTTGTATTTGCGCACATTTCGCATCAGTGGCTTCGATTCCATACGTAGCTCTCTGTTTCACAACAAATGATGAAATCATAGGTGAATGATTAAATGAGAATACGATGATTGGTAGAATCATCAATATCGTCCCAAAATAGCCTGTTCCTGTTGAAGCAGTTGAAACAGCTGAAAAACTAAGCATTGACGTATTCCACTGTGGAATTAAAGATATTGCGATAAACAGTAGAGAAACGATGAAAGGATACACTAACATACTCATTACCTTTACAGTAATATCTTGACCAAAATTTAGTATAGCGATAAGACCAAGAACTAATACAAGTGATAAAATTGCTCTTGGAGGTTCTGGCATGTGCAATTGATGCACGATAAAACTACTTGCAGTGTTTGTAAGCGCAACCGAATACATTAGTACGATTGTATAAATTGAACCGAAATATACGATGTTAAAAATGATACTCGCTTTATTTCCAAAATACTCTCTAATTGTACCTGTGATCCCCTCATCAGCAGAATTAGAAGCGTATATCATTTTAGCAAGCGCCCTATGTGAGTAGTACATAACTGGATATGCAAGCAATGTAATTAGCAGTAAAGATAATAAACCACCTGAACCTGCATTAATCGGTAAAAAGAGCACCCCTGCTCCAATTGCAGTTCCAAATAGACTGAGTGCCCATGTAGTATCCTGCTTATGCCACTTTTTCGGATCTGCATATTGCTCATTGTTTAGTGCGGTATTTTCAGCTTGAACTTCTATTTTCTTTGCAGTATTCCCGTTCATATAATAACTCCCCCTTGTATCTATTCCTGCATCTCTCTTTGCATCTAACAAATATTCCCTTTCCGGAAAATGAATTCCTTACAAGTTGCCCCACATTGTATGTCCTTCATCATAATGAATCCAAATTGAAACATTCGCTAATTAGCGTCCTAATATAATTGTTAGCGTTCACAAAAAAGTTTACTCGTAATATCCGCTCTTTATATAAAGACCCCTTAAGAGAACAATATAGAATAGACTTCATAAATACGTTGCAACATTTCTAATAACAGTGTATTACTTTCATGGTTTCTCTTTTTTACTTTTAGCAGTAATTTTAGCTAAACCGGCCTCTCTTCATTTGCGAGGCATTTCTTTCTCAATTCTATACATTAACTTTCATAACTTCGGTAGCACTGATAATATTGCTTACACAAGCCACTGAAGCACATTACATTCATTTCGCCTCTAATCACACACCTTTCTTACTAATAATCGCATTTTTTATATTTTCTCCAGAGATAATAAAATTTCTCTCGACGCCCTCATTATAACGTGTATATTTATAAAATTAATATTTTTATATTTTCAGAAATATTAATTGGATATAATTTTACATAGATAACATTTTACAGTTCGCATGCAACCCTTGTTCCTATCGCTTAAAACTGAATGAATTAGCATAAAACACAGTCACATATTATTTATCCAAGTTACTTATTATAAAGATACTTATATTCTTCTTTGTCAAAAAAATTTATTTTAATTTAAAAAGATATTCTAATAAATAATTAATGTGGTTAAAAAGAAATATCTTTTTGAATATACCAACCAATTTTCAGGATATATATTATCGACATTGCATTCATATACATTTTTAGGAAGCTACCTTTTACTTGATGGCAATAAGAGGACCGCTAACATTTTACAAAAACCTACGCTAAACGCAAAAATACAATAAGCTGCCCATATCGGGCAGCTTATTTACATAACAATTGTTATCAGAGGTGTGCAAACAACTGAATGCAATGTAATCTTAATTCGAGTTTTTTCAACTCTTCTTCAGGAATATTTCTATATTTATAATGAATCGTTTTTATATCATTTCCTTAGAGATGATATTATTGATTATTGCACGATTCAACCTATTAAAAGCAAATCATGTAATCTTTAAAATCCTTCGTTAACTAGCTCTTTTATTGAGTTTAATTTTGAAGAAAGCTCGATAAACCATTCTTCGTCTCCTGTTAATAATGCAAGGTCTATCAGATAAAGGATTTGCTCCTTATTGATTACCTTTGATTCAGGAAGTTTGTTAACATGTTTACTAAAGAGTAAAATCGCTTCGTTTATTGTGTACTTGTCGTCACGTTTCACAATACTAACTGTAACTATATCTTCCGCTTCATCAAGTGATACAATGTAACCAACTATGAATTCGCCCTCATTTGATATTCCACGAACCCAATCTCCTACTTTTAAAACTTGATTATTATTTGACATCATACTTTTTCACCTTCTTATAAATATTTTTTGTGACGATAAAAACGAAATTAAACTGTAATATTTTCCATTACATTTCAATGGTAAGAACTTACGGCTCTATATAACAAGTAAGCCGCTTAACGTTCTTGATTGATAAGATCAACAACTTCTTTCATTGTGTAATTCTTTAAGTATTCACCTAGATGTTCTTCCGCACCTAAGAAAATAGTGAACAGCACTTTTCGCATGTTTGAACCTACAATACACTGATCATTTGATTCTGGGCACTTAGGCTGCAATGCACCTTCAGAGGTTATTTGATAAATATGCCAAAGATTAACTTCATCTAAATCTCGGGCGAAAATAAAACCGCCACCAGTCCCCTCTTTCGATTGTATAAACTTATGTTTTTTTAATAAACTTAGTACTTTGCGAATACGTACTGGGTGAACACCTGCACTTTCTGAAATCGCATTACTTGTTGACATCCGGTCTGGCTGTAAAGCTAAATAAGTTAAACTGTGTATGGCCAAAGTAAAGTCGCTGCTCATTGTTTTCCTCCTACGATCAAAAATATTGTTTCTCCTATATTAACATACTGTAGCCATAAATATTACAGATAGGTTAGTCAAACGTTAAAATATATAAGAACCACTCTTAGCATAAAGAAATAGATTCCATAACTCCCTTTAGCTTTTTAAGTTAAACATACATTTAAAGACTCCATTGTTTCTTCACTTGCTCTTCTGCCAACTGTTTAATTTTTGTCCATATCGTATCTTTGCTTACAATAACATTTGTTTGATAATTTCTATCGTTATAATTGACTGTAACACATACTTCTATCATTTCCTGCTTCCTCCTTTCAAACAAATTTCTTATCTATATTTAAGTCCTGAAAAGTCTTGGGTTTAGTTATAATCTCTAACCTATAACTTCATTTTTTTGATAATCATATTTAAAAATCCCACTGTTTTTTGACTTGTTCTTCTGCCAATTGTTTAATTTTTGTCCACACCGTATCTTTGCTTACAATAACATTTGTTTGATAGTTTCTATCGTTATAATTGACTGTAACACATACTTCTATCATTTCCTGCTTTCTCCTTTCAAAAAACTTTTCCTAAAAATTATTACTTATTAATTAGCCAATTTTTGCAGTTCAATATTTAAAAATGTTCGAACGCTACGTGGTAAAAATTTACGAATTTCTTCGTCATTAAAACCAATCTGTAATCTTTTCTCGTCCAGCATAATTGGGCGACGCAACATTAGCGGATGCTCAATTATTAATTTATAAAATTCATTCAGCGAAAGCTCATCTATATTTATATTTAAGTCTTGAAAAGTTTTGGATCTAGTTGAAATAATTTCAGTAGCACCCTCTTCAGTTAAACGAAGAATGGATTTAAGTTCATCCACTGTCATAGAATTGGATACGATATTTTTTTCAGTATAATCAATTTGATTCTCCTCCAGCCATGCTTTCGCTTTTCGGCATGAACCGCAGCTTGCTGTTGTATATAAAACCACCATATTTCACTCACTCCTTTAATGTTCTTTATAAAATGTACACTTTAAATATCGTTTGTTGAAATGTATTAAAAAAAATTACAGTTTAGAATCAAATTCACGTAATGTTAGTTATTCGGCAATGTTTCGTTTATTTTTTACTACTCAGTTCTTTGCATGCTTCTTTTATAAAATAGTTGAAACTACATTTTACAGATGATGACAACTCACTTCTTAAATCTATACTGTAATTTTAAACCTTACAGTTCTATTAATCAAATGTTAAGTCTTGGATTAATTAATCATTTTTTGTGAATGTCCCCATAGTGTTATGCCGACCCATTCCAAATGCACTTCAAAGTACATTTTATTCATTTCTTACTTACATGTGTTAGTATGAACGATATTTCGCATAATAAAAAGTACGTACTTTAAAGTGTTATAGGTACTAAAAAGTAACATATAAACTTTCTAGTGCAGTTCTACATCGGTTATTATAAACGATATTTCGCACAATAAATAGTGCGCACTTTAAAGTGTTATAGGCACTAAAAAGAAATAATTTTATTATTAAAGCGTATGTAAGTCCAAAACTGTAATCTACATTCATCAAAGGGGTTTTTTATGAAGACATACAATATTCCTGTAGAAGCGACTTTAGAAGTTATTGGCGGAAAGTGGAAGGTTGTTATCCTTTGCCATTTAAAAAAAGGAACAAAAAGAACGAGTGAATTAAAACGTTTAATGCCTGGTATTACACAAAAAATGTTAACACAACAATTACGGGAACTAGAAGAAGATGGTGTAATCCAAAGGAAGGTATATGACCAAGTGCCACCGAAAGTAGAGTACTCTTTAACGGATTACGGTTCGTCTTTAGGAGCTATACTCGATTCCCTCTGTTCCTGGGGAGAAGTTCATCTTGAAAAAACCGGGAACACATCCATGCTGATTACAGCAGATGAATAATAGCTGTTCCTACTATATTGAAAACAGAAAATAGGTTGAGGCAATACGTGCCCCAACCTATTTTTTATACCTCTTTATAACTTTTTGCAGTAATAACTGTTTCGAATTCAAAGGTTTCCGGCAAATGATCGGCGTAAGAGTATTCAAAAGTGCGTCCATCCGTTAAGTAGGCCACCTGTTCCACTCTCATTAGGAAATCTTGATTTGTTAAGTTCATAAACTGCTTTTCTTTATCATCCGGGCGAATTCCTTTAACCCTAACAACGGATGTTCCCACTTGAAGACCTAGTTTATTTTGAATGTGGGAGTAGATTGATTCCTCTAAAACAGAAACATCAACACCTGGAATGACCGAAATCGGCATCCATGTATGCTCCATAATCGTTGGAATACTGTGAATGATGCGGAGGCGGATGATTTTATATACAAAATCCCCTACTGAAATACCCAATTTTTCAGCAATGACTTCATCGGCACCGACAATCGTAAACTCAATAATTTTACTTTCTACCTCACTGCCATAAACAGCTTTTGTACCTGTTAAAGTTTGAATCATTCGCGCCTTTTCTTGCTGACGCCAATCTTGAACGACCGTTCCACTTCCGCGCCGGCGAATGATGTAGCCGTCTCTAACTAACAGATCCAGCGCCTTTTTTATAGTAAGGACAGAAACATCAAATTCTTCAGCAAGGACGGGGCTACTTGGAATTTTTTCTTTAATCTTATATTCGCCGTCTAAAATTTGCTGTTTCATTTTTTGATAAATGCCGAGGTATTTTACTTGTGTGGATCCGCTTGCCATTTCCATACCTCCTTTATGCTGTATTCCCTCTTCTATTCATTTAAGTTTAAAGCCTCAAGTTTGTAAACGGAAGGTGATGGCGCAGCAAATCCGTTTTCTAAGATTTCAATATTCGTTACCGCTTCTTCGTCTTTCACAAGCTTTGGTGCACCATTTACAATTGTTTCATACGCTGCATCATAAAAACGACCGTAATCACCAAGCGGCGTTTTAATTTGTTTTTCAATCCAATCACCGTTTGCATTGCGATATTTCGCAATTCCATAGTACATCGGCGAATCTTCACCAAATCCTGCACTCTCAGGCATAATACCCGCTTTCAAATCATTTTCCTGCTGATCTTCACCATATTTAATAAACGATCCATTTGTTCCATGAACGATAAAGCGCGGATAATCTTTCGCTACAACATGGTTCGTTTTCAGTTTAATTTTCAACTTATTTCCGTAATGTAGACCAACATCGAAATAATTATCAACCGCAACTTCCACTTCATTATTACGAATATCGTATGTCACCGTATCTGGACGGCCAAATAGTGAAATCATACGGTCCATCGTATGAATACCTAAACTGTAAAATGAACCTTCTTCTTTCGGACCTTCGTGAGTGATTGAACCAGGACGGAAATAATCAATATGTGATTCAATCTCGACAATATCACCAAGGAATCCTTGTTCCACAACTTGCTTCACCGCTAAAAAATCACCATCAAAACGGCGGTTTTGATAAGGCATAACTACTACACCTTTTTCTCGTCCTAAAGCTAATAATTCTTTCGCATGTCCCACTGTATCGCAAAATGGTTTTTCCACAATAACTGATTTTCCAGCAAGTATAACTTTTTTCGCTAATTCGTAATGCGTATGTGCTGGCGTACAGACCGTCACCACTTGGATTTCTTTATCATTCAACAATTCGTTCAAATTAGTAGTGAAACTAACACCTTTTTCCTTATATGGAGCCGCTAATTCTTCATTAATTTGGCGAGCAAAAATCGTTTTTACTTTTATATTTTTACGTATATTCACATACGGTAAGTGATAGCGGTTAGCTGATTTTCCAAATCCAATAAAGCCCATTGTTAATGTCATATTCTTCAACTTCCTTGCTCATAAATTTTTGATTCTATATTTATTATATATTTTTATCATTAAAAGTATATAGTTTTGTTTTTAAAATTATATATAAAAAAGTCGAGATGGAAATCATTTTCTGATTCCGATCTCGACTTTAAGTTATAGACTTATGTCCTACCATCATTTTATTTACACTCGATGAGTAGTTACAGAGCTGCTTCATTACATGCTCTTATTCATACATATAAGAACGTGTCATCGGAATTGTATCGTTAATACCTTTTGTAAATACAAATTGATGTAAATCAATATTACCTGTAAAGAACGAAGCTGCACATGCATTTAAATATAAGCGCCACATACGAATGAATCGCTCATCTTTCGTTTTGCGAACTTCCTCCAGTACGTTTTCAAAATTTCGAGCCCAATGCTGTAATGTTTTCCCGTAATGTCTACGTAAGCTTTCCACATCAACAATGTAAAATTGTTCGTTTGTCATGTTCGTGATTAATTCGTTAACAGCAGGAACATATCCGCCAGGGAATATATATTTTTCAATCCAACCATTCGTAGCACCACCATTGGCCGGAGAAGTAATACAATGAAGTAGCGAAATCCCACCATCATTTAGTAGTGCATTCACTGTCTCAAAGTATTGTGTAATGTTGTCTTTTCCTACATGTTCAATCATACCTACACTAACAATTTTATCAAATTTACGATTCTTAATATCACGGTAATCAAGTAAAGATACTTCAACTAAATCCGTAAGTCCCTCTTGTTTAATTCGTTCGGAAGTCTTAGCATACTGTTCCTCACTTAACGTTACTCCCATCGCTTTCACACCGTACTGCTTAGCGGCAGCTGTAATGAGCTCACCCCACCCGCAACCAATATCTAATAGCGTATCACCTTTTTGAAGGTTCAACTTTTTCAAAATATGATTCACTTTATTATGCTGAGCTGTCGTTAAAGAATCTTGCTCATTTTGGAAATACGCACAAGAATATGTCATTGTTTCATCAAGCCATAATTTATAGAAATCGTTCCCAATATCATAATGATAAGCAATATCATCTTTATTTTTTTGTTTTGAGAAATTCCATTTACTTTTGAAATATTGCAACTTACTATCACCTAAAAAGCTATCCTGCCTTTTATAAATAGATTGAATTGCTTTTTCAAGATTCCCTTCTATTTCAAGATCCCCATTCATATATGCTTCACCGAATGCAATAGAAGGATCCTTAGCAATCTCTTTTTTTGAAAGCGGCTTATGGAATGTTACATGAAATTGAGGTTCCCCTTCTCCATATTGTATTGTTTCTCCATTCCAAAGTGTAATTTGAACTGGATCTGAAAAAAGATTTTTAAGTATTTTTTTATAAAAAAGTTCTTCAATCATATAAACATCTCCTACTAAAAAATTGAACAAAAAACTATACTAGTTAATAAGTCTTTTTGAACATAGCTTAAAACCGTTATGACTTCTTGCTACGAGTGTCATTATAAAACGGTTATATTATGAAGCATAGTACGTACTTTAAAGTGATGAAGGCACTTTTAAGTACCTATGAAAACTTTAATCCATTATTCATCACGGCTAAAACAACTGCTATTCTGGTATAGATCCCTACTTTTCACCGTAGTAACTTTCTAAAGTTTTATACTGAAAAAACACCACCTCATCAATAGGTGGCGTTTCAATATTACATATATAGATTTCACTTAACTTTACTATTTTTTCTATCTATGCATCGTTCTCCCCATACGGTCAATTGATTTAATACATTTTGCAAAGACCACCCATAATCAGTTAAGGAGTATTCTACTCGGGGTGGAATTTCTTTATAGATTTCACGTGTAATCACACCATCATCTTCTAGCTCACGTAATTGTTGCGTCAACATTCTAACAGAAATTTCAGGAATTAGACGCTGCAACTCGCTCGTTCGCTTCGTTCCTTTCGTTAAGTGACATAAAATGACGACTTTCCACTTTCCCCCGATAATTTCTAAAGTTGCTTCTATCGGTATATTGTATTGTTTCACACGATCTCCCTCCTTTTTTCTAAATTTCTTCTCTATTGTTACGTAAAAACAAATAATTTTCTATACGGCACATTTTAGTTCCTACAGCACAAAAAAGTACCTATATTACCAAAAAGTAATTATGCCGTTTAAAAATATTCCTATATACAAAAAGAAAAACGAACGTATTCTCGTTCGTTTTTTTCTTGTTTATTCTGCTGTAATAAGCATAGACGTGTTGCCATTCTTTTCAAGATGATGTTCTCCCCAGTTACAAAGAGAATCGAGTATAGAATCTAAAGAATGACCGTATTCCGTTAACGAATACTCTACTTTTGGCGGCACTTGGTTATACACTTTTCTCTCGATTACACCGTCTTCTTCTAATTCACGTAATTGTTGCGTTAACATCTTTTGTGTAATACCAGACATTAATTGTTTTAATTCGCACGTTCTCTTTTTATCTTTCTTTAAATGACAAAGGATCACTACTTTCCACTTCCCACCGATAACCTGTAAAGTCGCCTCAACAGGAATATTGTATGTTTTCATATAAAAATCTCCTTTAATAATGTGATAAGGCAAGTAAGCTAAAGATTTAAATATTACTTTTAAGTATCTATAGCACCTTAAAGTACGTACTTTTTATCCTATTAAACATGTTTCATAATAGCATACGTAAACAGCAGATGAGTAGTACGGCACTAAAAAGTACCTGTATTACTTTTTAGTATCTATATCACTTTAAAGTACGTACTTTTCATTATGTAAAATACATTTCATAATAGCATTTGTAAGAGTTGAGTGAGTCATGCAGTATTAGAAATTACATTCTTGTCCCGGTACTTTAAAGTGAGTATTTTTATCATACATTTTGTCCGACGATGAAATGACATATTTTCATTTTCACATCCATTCACAATGATGAATTAATTTTCAAATACATTTTAGGAGGATATTAATAATGAGTAAATTACTAAAAGAAAAAATTGGTTTTGGTACAGCACCACTAGGAAATATGTACCGTAATATTCCAGAAGAAGAAGCAATCGCTACAGTGGATGCTGCTTGGGAGAATGGCGTTCGTTACTTTGATACAGCTCCACTTTATGGATCTGGCTTAGCAGAAATTCGCCTTGGTGAAGCACTATCAAAAAGAAATCGTGATGATTACTTTTTAAGCACAAAAGTCGGTCGAACGATTTCAGATGAACTAGAAGATCCATCTGCACGTGATTTAGGTGAAAAAGGCGGACTTTTCGAATTTGGCCGCAAAAATAAAATGATCAATGACTATAGTGCAGATGCAACACTTCGTTCTATCGAGCAAAGTTTGAAACGTTTAAAAACAGATCGTCTAGACTTTGTTTTCATTCATGATTTAGCTCAAGACTTTTATGGTGATGAGTGGATTTCACAATTTGAAACAGCTCGAACAGGAGCATTCCGTGCACTAACACGTTTACGTGAAGAAGGCGTTATTAAAGGCTGGGGACTTGGAGTAAACAAAGTAGAATCAATTGAACTAATGCTTGATTTAGAAGAAGCGCAGCCAAATATATCCTTACTAGCTGGTCGTTATTCATTACTAGACCACGAGCGTGCATTGCAACGAGTAATGCCTGCAGCTGTTAAGCATAATATGGATATTGTTGTTGGTGGCCCATATAGCTCAGGTATTCTTGCTGGGGGTGCTCACTTCGAATATCAAAAAGCATCACCAGAAATCATTGCAAAAGTTGAGAAAATCAAAGCTCTTGCAGATCGTCACGAAATCAGTATCAAAGCTGCTGCATTACAATTTTCACTAGCGAATCCAGCAGTTGCTGCCGTTGTTCCTGGTGCAAGTAAACCGGAACGAATTGTAGAAGACCAAAACGCCTTAAATACAGTAATTCCAGCAGCATTCTGGGAAGAAATGCGCGAACAAAAACTAGTAGCACCTAATGCACCACTACCAATCAACGTAAAATAAATTGAAACCTTAATCAGTGGGGCAATCCCCACTGATTATTTACCCGCAAATACCGGGATGAAAAGGAGCGTAATGAACATGGCACATACTACTACATCTATGGAAATTTTCGGTTCACCTGAACAAGTATGGCAATTAATCGGAGGTTTCAACTCCCTTCCAGACTGGTTACCTTATATACCTAACAGTAAATTAACGGAAGGCGGTCGTGTACGTCACCTAGCTAATCCAGATGGTGACACGATTATAGAACGATTAGAAGTATTCAATGAGAAAGAACGATACTACACGTATTCAATCATGAATGCACCATTCCCAGTCACTAATTATCTATCTACAATCCAGGTGAAAGAAGGTACTGAAAGTAACACATCGGTAGTAGAGTGGTCTGGTACGTTCACTCCTGTTGAAGTTAGTGATGAAGAGGCAATAAACCTTTTTCATAGTATTTACAGTGATGGACTGAAAGCATTGCAACAAGCATTTCTAGATTGAGCTATTAAAAACAATGAAAAGCAAAGCGATATCGCTTTGCTTTTTTATAAAATCCCTTTTAACTTTTCACCAATTAACTTCGCTACATACTCATAGCCTTCTGGTCCAAAGTGTAGCCCATCTCTTTCATCATTTTCTACAAACCTTTTATAATTCCGTTCTTGAATCATTTCAGCATACAAATTTAGAAAATAGCTTCCTGTTTCTTTCGCCACTTCCTCTACCACGTCTGCATACTGACCGAGTACTTCATTTGTTCTATTATGCTGTCTTTCTTCATCAACTGGGGCAGGACTAATAAGCAGTACTTTACCTGAAGAAATATGGTTCACAATCTTCTCTAAATTTTCTTTGTATGCTTGTAATGACCCTTGCGAAAAAGAGACTGCATCATTCGTGCCAAGAAAAACTGTTACGAAATCTGGTTTATGTGATAATACATCTTCTTTAATCCTTTTTAACGCATCAAACGTATTATCACCTGGAACACCTGCATTCACTACGTTCCAATTCGGAAACATCTCTCGCAAACGTGGTGTTAACCTCGGCGTTCCATTGAAAAACACTTCATCAGCTGTAATACTATCCCCAAAGCATACTAACGTTTTCATAAAACTAACTCTCCTTTTACGTATGAAACAACTTTCCTTCTACCGCCTTAATATATCTTTCAGCAGAACGTTCCACTGCCTCATTTGCATGTTCTTTTACTACTCGATGAAAAGCGTTGTATAACCGATTAAACTGTAACGGCTTCACTCGATTCACCATTTCTTCCACTTTTCTCGCTGGTAATGGAATTAAGTTTGGATAGCTGTACATAAAGCTTACCCATCGTTCATCCGCTACAACTTGAATAATATCACCTGTTAACAAAATTCCTTTCCCATCATTACCTTCTTCCCAATGTAAGACAGATCCACCTTTAAAATGACCACCTAAACGATGAATAACCAATCCATCCGCTAATTGTAAAGACTCACCAGACCAATAAATAATACGACTACTCGGGCGCATCACCCACTCTTTATCATCTTCGTGTATATAAATTGGTACATCAAATGTCTCTGCCCATTCTACTTGTGTTGAATAATAATGAGGATGAGACAAGGCAATTGCATCTAGTCCACCAAGCTCTTTTATTTTCGCAATTGTCGTTTCATCTAAATAAGTAATACAGTCCCATAGTAAACGATATGATTCTGTTTTCACTACATATGCCGTTTGACCAATCGCAAATCCTGGTTTTGTTGTAATACTAAAAAGCCCATTTTCCTCTTCGATTATTTCATTTTTATATGTATCACTTGTTTGTAAGCTTTCTAGCGTCGTCCAAGACTGCCCTTTCGGATTCACATATTGTCTCTCTTCATCACAAATATGACAACTCACTGGTTCTTCTACACCCGCTGCATACTGCACGCCACACGTTGTACAAACGAAATTTTTCATCATAATTTCCCCTATCCCTCTATTTTTATTAAGCTGATTTTTGTTGATAATGATCTGCTTTTTTATTTTCAATTAATAAACTGATAAAAGTAAGTAAATAAACACCTGTAACGGATAATGGAATGACAGTAAATCCTTTTTCTGCAAAAAGAATCCCGCAAACTGACGTTACGAATACAGTCCCTACGGATAATAAACCATAACTTTTGCTTTCATAAATCCATACGTACGGGATAAAATGAACACCTATTAACATCGCTACTACAAAAGGTAACCATTCTGGAAATTGAAAATAGGCAAGTAATACAAGCGGAATATTCAATACATTTATCCCACCAATTAATCCTGCCAAAACCCCTAACGGGTTTCCTTTCGCAAACATATCAATTTTCAATATAGCAGCTATCATTAATCCAAAAGGAAACACACATCCCATACCGATTAAATATACCCACACCACTTGTTTTTCAGAAAGAACAAAGCCCATTATACTCATAACTATCCAAAATAAAACACCAGCTAATATAATCGGTAATCCTCGCTTCGTTTTGATTGCTAAATCCTTTTTCGCTTCTGAAACATTCATTTCACGATCCCCCCAAAAATATTTGTACTATAAAGTCACCTCAACCTCGTCCATCCAATAACGCCAAGCTACTAAATAATCTTCTAAATCTTTCGGGTGATGTCTTAAACACGTATCTATACGCAAATATAATCCTATAACTATTTCTTCATATAAATCACGTTCTTTTTTATGAAATACACATTGTTTCATCGCATAATCAATCGTTTCTTTCGTTACATCTTCCGGGGTTGAACAGAACGCATAAATTAAATCGTATATAGGATCTCCTAACACTGGTAGGGGATCAATTACACCATGCAACTCATTTCCTTGAAATATAAAATTATGAAATCCAAGATCACCATGCAGTAAAAATGGATGATTTATTCCAGTCCCTCTATTTGGGCTATTTGCTAACTTAAGAACTGTTCTATACTCTTCCTCACTTATGTAACGTCTTACATTTTCATAAGCTTCCATCACATTTTTCGTTAAAAATGCACTCCAAGATTGAACCGGACTTTCTTTCCATCCCCAGCCATCTATACGTGAAACTATTTCATACTTATTAATAACTTCTTTTACAAGGGTACTAAGCGTAATTCTTTTTTGTCCTCGTCCGCACGAAGTACTACCTTCAAGGAAAGAATACACAATATATGTATGTAAAGGTTCCTTATACAAAAGATTTGCAAACAAAGTATTCCTTTCATAAAAAGAAAGAAAAATAGCTTCTTCACGTATTACTTCCGCTTCATTAAGTTTTACAACGTATTTTTCATCCAACAAATATACAGTACTTGTCGTTCCCCCGTTCAGCACTTTTACGCTAGTTGGATAATGTGAAATCACTTTCTCCTTAACTAGTTGTGCAGCGATTGTTGAAATGTCCATTCCCTCACCCTTTAATCCCGAAGATTTCTTCAATTCAAAAGACAACTTTACTATTATTTGACAAACAAATAGTAAATACCTTCCAAAATCATAATATAACAAAAATTCATTCACTTTTACATTTCAAAAATAAGGAAATACTAACAACAACGTTACATACATATAGGAGGACAATATGAAACCTGAATTTTTAAAAGCTGTACATGATGCCATCGGAAATGTCGAACACATTCATATAGAGGAAAGCGGTGCTGACAGCTTACTCATCCATCATGATGATGCACAGCAGTTACAACAAGTCGCTAAAACGTTAGAAAATAACAATTTCCGCTCTGCTTTAAGAACAACTGGAGATGCTTCGTATATTGAAGTATTGAACAGATAGTGAAAGTCCGGATGTATGCCGGGCTTTCTTTTTTATCCCGCATTAACGGGCAGTAAGACCCTCAGCTCAAAATTCAACGGAAGCAAAGAAGTTAGGTGGGGGATCAACTGCCCGTAAAAGCCCGATTGGTTCAACTAATAATCAGTGGGGATGCCCCACCCACTGATTAAAGTTTCACTTTATATTAAAACTTCAAACTCTTTCACATATACCGCTGTTCCAGCAATATCTATTTGTAACTTCTCACTTTCTACATCTTTCGTTATATATACCGTTACACGACCATCTTTATGTATTTCTTGCCCTTGTTCAACGATTAACTCCATTTCATGGTCAAAATCTTTCTCCACATACGTCGCATAATATGCTCCCATTACACCTGAAGCTGTTCCTGTCACGGGATCTTCAATCGTTCCAGCATAAGCTGATGAGAAATGACGCCCATGCATATGTACCTTTTCGTCATAAGTTTCTAGACAAATTGGGTGAATAGAAGCGTTAGGTATTTCTTTTAATACCGATGGAAACACCTCATTGTTAGGTTTCATTCTCTCACATACATCTAGATTTTTAACCGGTACAATTACGGTCCAGTTCCCCGTACTTCCATATACAATCGGTAAACTTACATCTAAATCATTTACTTCTAAACCGATACTATGAGCTAATTTTTCTTTTGAACCTGTAAATTCTTTAAACTGAGGTGCTGCCTGCCTCATTTTAATAAAGGTTTCTCCATTTTCATTTACACCTATTTGTATCGGTAAAATCCCGGCCTTCGTTTCAATCGTAAGGCTTGCTTTCTCTTCTAATAAACCTCTTTCACGCAAGGCAAATATTGTCCCAACTGTCCCATGACCACATAAATCCATTTCAAAACCAGGTGTAAAGTAGCGCATTCTTATATCTCCTACTTCTGAGGAAAGAACAAAAGTTGTTTCGTTAAATCCAACTTTTTCAGCAATACGCTGCATTTCCTCTTCTGTTAATCCATCTGCATCTAATACAATACCTGCTGGATTACCCATATTCGGTTTATTCGTAAATGCGTCATAATGAAATACGTTTATAGTCTTCATCTTCTTTTCTCCTAACCTTCTTTAAAAATTTTATAATAAAGCTCTATCTCCGTTTTCAACGAACAATTATTTCTCCAAAATATTCTCTGCATCTTTTCATTTGAAGTATGTGCGCTTCCGATGTAATAAGTAGCCCCTATTTCCTTTAACATATGTAAAGATTGAAGATGCAGCCGGGAAGCAATTCCTTTCCCACGATAACAAGGCATTACCCCAAAATAAAATAATCGTCCTTCACTTTCTGTTCCAGTTTCTATATGCGGTATGGACATACCAATCAGCTCATTTTTATCATAAAAAACAATACATGACTTTTCCCAACCCTTACCTAACTCTGTTTGTACAGAATAAAAATGTTCATCGATAGTTAAAATTGAAGTTTGATTCCCTGAACCCGACATACATTGTTCCCAAATATATTTAAATTCTTTTTCCGATAACGTTCCTTCTGCTATTGATCGATATGTATATTGTCTTTCAAGTTCTTCTATATTGTTCAATTCTCTACATACTTCTACCTTTGCTGCGTGCAAAGAAAAACCTGCATCAAGTAACACCCTCACACTTGAGTTATAACTACTAAACCTTTTGTTTAATACAATACTCGCTCTTTTTAACTCCCAATTAAAACAAACCTCTTCAAATCTACTTATCTTTTCTTTATATGTTTGTACGTTATACAAAACATCTTCTTCTATTTCTTCAATCGTTACTGCATGTGGTAAGCCATTTAATACTTTTTTAGAAGGGCCAAACAAATTCTGAATGATTGCAAGATCGTATATCACCACTTTAATTCACCTACACCTGGCTCAATAAACTTCCCTGAAACATCCTCATTTGAATCTATTATCCAATCATATATATTTTTTGCTCCTTCAGCCGGGGTCATATTCGCATCAAAAGCACCAATTTCAGTCTTTAATTTTCCAGGGTGAATAGCAGTTACACGAATTCCTTTATCCTCAAACTCTTGTTGTAAACAGAGCGTTAACATGTTTTGTGCAGCTTTAGCAATTCGATATGAATATGAGAAATGGCCTTGCGGAAACTCTTTGTTGGCCATTTTATGCAATGAACCTAACCGAGAGGACACATTTATGATTCTCGGATGATCCGATTTAGCTAAAGCCACATATGTACCTTTTACAGCTCGAATTACACCTAAGCAATGAATATTAAATAAGTCCGTTAACTCTTCTGAATTCGTATGTAAAACCTCAGTCTCCTTTCCAGTAATTCCTGCGTTATTTATAACTAGATCAATATACTCTGTATATTCCTCAAGCTGTTTCTTAATTTGTTCTGTACTTTCATCAGCCGATAAGTCTGCTAATATAGGAAAACATCTGCAACTAAACATTTTCTTCAATTGTGTTAACGCAACCTCAGTTCTAACTAACGGATAAACGATATGTCCATTTTCATGAAACACTTTTACTAATTGTAACCCTAATCCGCGATTTCCACCTGTAATTAGAACTCTCATATATTCATCTCCTTATTTTTAAAATAAATAAGAAAATCCATCCACTTACCATTCTCTAATGAAAACGCCTCTCTCTTGCATTCAAAAGAAAAACCGGCTCTTTCCGCAAGACGAACGGATGGCTCATTATCAACACGTATATGTAATTCGATTCTATGAAAATGAAGACGATTAAAAAATAACGATACTGCAGCTTTCACACTTTCCATGCCATATCCGTTTTTCCAGTATTGATTATGTATGGAATATCCCATCATCGCCCATTGATAGTCCATACGTAAAATTTTAATCAGCTCTAGCTTACCAATATTAGCTCCGTCTTCTTTACGAAAAATACCTAATACGTACATCTCATCTCGATGTGCTGCTTCATCAAAGCCCCTTATCCATTCCGTGAACCATTCTTTCGTTGATGATGCCATAACTTGATAACCATCGTCATATTTATACTGCGATGGTAACCTCTTATGAAATCCATCTAACCAATTTTCATAATCATCATTTTGGAACGGACGGATCATCAATCTCTCTGTCTCTACCTGTAATAGCGGTAGCTTCATTTACATCTCTTCCCTTAATTAATATTTGAATATTCTTTATTATCTTACACAAAATACAAAATCTAGTAAATTATTATGTTTTTGATAAACAATGACCTGTTAAACTACAATATTGATTTTTGAGAAATACAAAAGGAAACCCTGTTCTGAAGGGTTTCCTTTTGTCATCATACTCTCAATCTTATCTGTAATTTAAACCTTTGTATTCTGTCTTTAATATTCCATACACATCAACATCTTCATATGTATTTAATAAAAGTCTATTTTTTCTCAATGTGCCTTCTTTACGTAAGCCCGACTTCTCTAACACTTTAATTGATGATCGGTTTCTAGAAATGGCAGATGCCCAAATTCTATTTAAACCTAATTCGATAAAACCAAATTGAATTATTCTGTTTACAGCCTCAGTTGCAAAACCCTTTCCCCAATAATTCTTACCAATCCAATAACCAAGTTCACCTCTATTGTTACCCTTGTCAATTCTTAGTGTAATTGTACCTACAATTTCTCTTGATTCTTTAGAGACAATTCCTAAAGGGTATTCAATTCCTTTCCTTATAAGTTCTGGTTGCATATCAACCCAATCTTGCGCGAACTCTAATTTATATGGGTGCGGAAGGCCAAGAATATTAGCTAATTCCTTATCATTAGCTAACTCTTTAATTCTAAACACGTCATCATTAGTAAAAGGTTCTATACATAAATGCTCAGTTTCTAATTTTATAGCCATAGTTTCTCCCCCTAGTACTGAAATTAGTTAGCTCCCTTTATTTTCAATATTACACTAAAAAAACATAAAAGGTTTTAAATATTTACAATATCAACCAACAGAATCATAAACAAAAAATCCAGTTATGCTTTATACATAACTGGATTCCTCATTACCTAATCGTTTTTTATTTTACAAGTACATTTTCTCTTAATTCCCTCTTCAACACTTTCCCTAAAGCGTTTTTCGGTAATTCTTCTACGAATACCACTTCTGGAATTTTGTAACTTGCTAACTTCTCCTTACAATACTGAATAATACTTTCTTCTGTTACTGTTGTTTCGCCATCCTTCACAATGTAAGCTCTTGGAACCTCTCCCCAAAAGTCATCTGGAACTCCAACTACTGCAACTTCTAAAACACCATGTATTTCATGAATAACATCTTCTACTTGGTCTGGATATACATTGTCACCACCGCGTATAATAACGTCTTTATATCTTCCCATAATATGCAAGAATCCGTCGTCATCTATCATGCCAGCATCGCCCATGTTAAACCAATTATCTTTTACTACCTTCTTTGTCGCCTTTTCATTATTCCAATACCCTTTAAACATATATGGACTTCTTACATGAATCTCTCCAACTTCATTTGCTTTAAGTTCATGTCCTGTTTCTGGATGAACAATTTTCACCTCTACATTTTTCAAGGCTTTTCCAACAGAAGACATCTTTTCTTTTCCCATCATTGGATGCCATGATGTTACAACCCAACCTTCTGTACTACCATAGCCTTGCACCATATAGATTCCTTTTTCCATATATTTTTGGATGAGTGTTTCTGGCACTTTTGTTCCACCGCTTTGTGCTACTTTAAAGGTTGAAATGTTACGTTCTTTTTTATTTAGTTCATCAAGCATATAGCTATAAACAGCCGGGAATGCAAGCATCGTAGTAATTTTCTCTTCTTCAATCTTATCCCAAATAAGAGTAGGACTCGAATCAGCTAAGAAGATCATCGTAACACCATGATAAATACAATTTAAAATAGAAAGCACGCCACTCATATGAAATAATGGATGCACGGATAAAAAGCGTTCACCTGCTGGAATTTCTCTTTGTCCTGCAATCTCTGCAAAATAATGATGTAAGTTTTTATGTCCAATTACGCATGCTTTTGCCTGTCCAGTCGTTCCTGAAGTAAATAAGTAAATGGCATCATCTTCTTCATGAACTTCTACGTTCGGTTCTGTCATTGGCTGTTTTTGCAACTCTAATTCAAATGAACCAAAGCCTTCTTTTGTCGTTTGAATTACATAAGGAATTTCTTTAACAGCATCAACATTTAATAACACTTCACTAAATTCTTCATCAATAACTAACACTTTTAATTTCGCTTCTTTTACAATCGTTTCTAATTCATATACAGTAAGCTGATGATTTAGCGGAATACATACCGCTCCAATTTTTAAACTTGCCATCATAACGCTTGGAAATGGGTGATTATTTTTGCATAGTATTCCTATACGATCTCCTCTTTGCACACCATTATGTAATAAATAATGTGCAAGCTGATTTACTCGTTCATTATATTGCTGAAACGAATATCTTTTCCCTCCGCCTACAAGCGCTTCCAAATTTGGTGATTGCATTGCTCTTTTTTGTAATAATTTTTGCATCGTTCTCAAGTAAAACTCCCCTTTATATATGTTAGGTTTTTTATTTTACCAGATTAACTATTAATTTACTAAAGATTACACTTAGTGAATATAACAAGAATATAAAATAGCCATTTACTTCACAAGTAAATGGCTATTTCCTCTTATATATTAGAATACTTCTTGTTCATTACATATTGCACATACTCAGGTGCACTTTTATCAATCTCTTCATCACTTAATTTATATTCGGCACCATATAAATAAAATGAAGGTATAAATTTCATGTCTGTATATAAGCATGTAGCTTGGAATGGTTTCGTCAACTCATCCATCGTAATTCCGCTATTTTCATAATCTTTTTCTAATCCACCTATAGAAACTGCTACACCAAACTCTTTTCCCTTCACTTTATCCCCTTTTGATCCGTATGCAAATCCATATATTAATACATCATCAAACCATTTTTTTAATAATGGCGGTGTGCTGTACCAGTAAAGCGGAAATTGGAATATATATCTGTCATGTTCTACTAATAACTTTTGCTCTTCTTCAATATTAAACTCCCAGTTTGGTGCCACTTTATATAATTCATGCACCGTAATTTCATCTGAATGTTTCTCAAGTTCTTCTATCCATCTTTTATTAATTTTTGATTTTTCAATATGAGGGTGTGCTACAATTACAAGTGTTCTCATCATTTTCCATCCCCTTTATAAATGAATCAATCCTTTACATATTAGTATGAATGCATTACATATAATTGAAAAGTACGTACTTTCAGGTGCTATAGGAACCTTGAGGTACCTTTGGAGGTGTTATATGAATCAAAATGATAACTGTCCAATTGCAACGACGCTCGATGTAATCGGTGGAAAATGGAAAGTTCATATTTTATGTGTTTTGATGGATGGAAAAATGCGAACAAATGAAATCCGACGAGAAATCCCAAACATTACGCAAAAAGTTCTGACTCAACAACTTCGGCAACTTGAAGCTGATGGGATTATCCATCGTACTGTATATCAAGAAGTACCACCAAAGGTTGAGTACACAATAAGCGAATACGGGAAATCTTTAATGCAAATTATGAATGAACTATTTGAATGGGGAAAAGATCATCAGCTCAAAAGATTACATGACTAAAAAGGCACTATATACTTTGTTTAATCCTCAATGTTTATATTTTGTGTTTTTATAAATTTTATTTTTATCGTTTTTGGGCTAACTTGTTTTCTTAGATTGATGGACGTGACCCCACATCCATCGATCTAAAAAGATATAATTAAAAAAATGAGATTTCTATACAATTTCGCATATAAACACTACTTCTACCTCATTAAACACTTGCCCGACTTTTTCTAATCTCAATTGTACGTAAACTATAAAGGAGCACACCTAAACCGAGAATTTTTTCGTTATTAGACGCATTAGAACCTAAGGTAATAGTAGGTACATTTAAACCCATAAACCTTTCACTCCATTCTATAGGCATATATCCCTGCTTACCAATTACTAATGTACGTCCATCTATTGTACGGAGAGTACTTTGAATAAAATCAAACTCAACTTCTACATCTGACAATTTTGTGGCTTTATCTGTCATCAAAGTACCTCGTATCATAGTAAATCCTTGTATCATTTTTTCTTTAAACATACCAATCTGATTATAATTTGAATCATAGACTACCCAATCATATCCGTCCACTTCAGTATGAAAATAAGCTAGAATTTCCCCGCTACTCGTTTCTAATCCGTAAACATCTTTATTATGTAAAAAGGGTATTACTGAAAAAAGAATATTTGATGAAACCATCTTTGTTCCTGCTATATACTTACCATCAGGATGATATAGACCAAATTGCTTGTTTCGTTTTGGTAATTCTAATACAACCAAAGTATCAACATCCCAAAATGTTGCATTACTTTTTATCATATTCTTTTGTATCAACTTTCCTTTTCTTAACTGCCAAAATCCAATCCCAAAAAAGATAGAAGCAGCGATAACAAAAAAGATAAACTGCCCCCAATTAATATGTCCCCAATCTTCATATACAGCGCATAAAGTAAGAATAAAAATACCCGTCCCAATTAACAGTTTCAACTTTCCTTTTCGTTTATAGTAATCAAATAATTCCATTTCTATATCTTCACCCCTTATTTGTGGTTCCTAACTATTAATATATCAAAAACATATAATTCCCTCTATTCAAAAATATAAGTTCTTCCACTGTCCACTGCATTGGAAACAAAGTGATAGTCGGCCTTTTGAGCTCAAACTCCTGAGAAAGAATAAAAGCGAAATCAATATTTTTTTATTTTAGAGATAATACCATATCACCATCAAGCTAATAAAAAGATACTCCTTAAAAATAAAAAACGCTATTCTCTCTGTAAAATCATAGAAAAGAATAGCGTTTCTTATTTTGAAATAGAAGTCAGCATTTAAACTAAACATGCTAATATTGATTTTGTGCGATTGTCAGTTACTTCATAATAAATTTCTAATCCTTTCCGAGTACCTGTAACCATTTTAGCAGCCTTTAGTTTAGATAAATGTTGACTAATTGTACTTTGAGGCATTTCCAAATCCCCATACATTGTTGTTACATTAGTAGGACCTTTTGCAAGCATTATTTTTACTAATGATAAACGAACAGGATGCGCCAATACCTTTAGTACTTCAGAGATTTCTTCAAACATTTCTTTTTGTTCTTTCATCTTATTGCTCCCCTTTTATATACATATTTATGTTATCCATATATATAATTCGAAGGTATATACGATTTTATGTCCGTCATTTTAAAAAAATATAAAAAAACTTTTTCTCGAAACTAAAGGAGTATCTTCACATAATGTCTCACTATTAGAACTCTTATAGATACAGATGTATGTACTCTACACTCAGCTCACTAAAATTAATAAAAAAGAGAGCAGATAACCTGCTCTCTTAAGATGCCTCCTTATGTTCCGTGGAATGTTTTACACTTCCTATTCTCTTTAGCTTATTCCAACCTACCGCTACTCCTCGAATCGATGAGAATATAGATTTAACGACAACATAAGTCATAAATTGACGATAAATAAAGCGTTGTAAAATTAACCATACTAATGGTTTCGGATTCTCTTCCTCTAATTTAAATGCAAATAGAGATGCGAGAAGATCCATTAAAAAGAATACAAAATAAAATCCTAAAACTTTTAGCGGATCACTACTAAATAACCCCATAATCATTAATATATCTGCAAAAGGAGCAATGAATTGCAAAACATATTGGAATAACCACATGTTAGGCAATGCAATAAATCCTAACGTTTTATGCTTTGAATTACATAACGCTTTTCGATGTTTCCAAAGACATTGGAGTGTACCATATGACCAACGATATCGCTGTTTAATGAGACTTTTCACATCTTCAGGTGACTCCGTAAAAGCATACGCTTTTTCTTCATATACAATTCTATGTCCTTGACGTAAAAATGTAATAGTAAGATCTGTATCTTCTGCTAATGTATCTTCGCTTAAATATCCCGATTCAACTACATTCTTCTTACGCCACGCCCCAATAGCCCCTGGAACTACTGTAATACAATTTAATTCATCAAAAGCTCTACGTTCTAAATTAAATCCTGTTATATATTCAACATGTTGCCAAGTAGTTAACAAGTTTCGTCTATTCCCCACTTTAACATTACCTGAAACTGCTGCTACATTTTGATCTTCAAAGTGTCTAACCATGAGAGAAATGGCGTCTTGCGCAATAATAGTATCCGCATCTAAAGTGACAATAATCTCTCCTCGCGATTGTTGAAACCCTAAGTTCATTGCCGATGATTTCCCGCCGTTTTCTTTCTGAATGAAACGAACTTTAGAGTGTTTATAAAATGTTTCTTGCATTACTTTTGACGTACCATCTGTCGATCCGTCATCCACAACAATAACTTCAAATTCTCCATACTTACTATCCAAAATTGAGCGAATCGTCTTAGCTATCACCTTTTCTTCATTATATGCTGCTATGACAACACTAACAAAAGGTTGATAGGACGAATGAATAGTGTGAGGTAGCGTTTTTCTTTTCTGCTTCCATGCAAAATAAATTAAGAATAAGAATCGAAAAATCCCTAATCCAATAGCGATATAAAAAATAGTTGTTAATATATGTTTAAAGTATCCCGCCCCTGAAAAGACAGCTTTATTGTAAAGTAAATATTGCTTCCCCTCAGAAGAAACAGGAGGCATAATTTCATCACGTTCTTTATTCATTAAATCTGAAATTGTTACAAAACTATATCCATGCTTTTTTAAGTCTTTAATAATGATCGGCAACGCCTCTACCGTATGGGTACGATTCCCTCCCGCATCATGGAGAAGAATAATATTTCCCTCTCCCTTATAAACGGGATTAAGAGCACGCATTACTAATTCATTTGTTGATGGTGTTGCCCAGTCCTCAGGATCCACTTTTTCTGCTACCATTGTATAGTTCATATTTTGTGCTCGTAAAATAGGCAATATTTCATTTGAGGAATCCGGGTTAGCATCCGCTTCGTATGGTGGCCTAAACAAAACTGTAGAATGCCCAGTTATTTCCTGGATCAGACGTTGCGTCGTATTAAGTTCTACTTTTGTTCGTAGTAAAGACGTATCAGCTACGTTAGGATGCTTGAAAGTATGATTGCCAATTTCATGCCCTTCATCGTATATTCTTTTCACAATACTAGTATTTAGTTGTGCGTTTTCACCAAGTACAAAAAAAGCAGCTTTGATCTTATTCTCTTTTAATATATCTAAGATTTCCGGCGTATATTTCGGGTCTGGTCCATCATCAAATGTTAGTACTACTTGTTTCCCTTTCGGTTTTCCATATCGTTGCACTTCGTATGCAGATGGTAAGGATTGATATACTTCATCTGTAAGATAACCATCTTTACCTACTTTAAAATCTCTCAATCCATTTTGCTTTTCATTCTCAATCTGTAAAATTTCACCTTGTCCAGAATAATTCACTTCATCTAAACTAGTGATTTTATGTAATACATCAGGATTTTTTTGTGCCTCAATCGGATTTTTTAAAACTTTCCATATTGTAGGATCTTCTGCTCCTAATCTCCATAACGCAAACCCCTTTGCTTTGTTGTCCATTGCGATTTTCACTTGATTATAGAGAGTAACGCCGTCTAAGAACCAAGCAGTATGTTCTTTATCTCCTGTTTTATATCTAAAATAAGGATTTCCACTCATCTTATCCCATTGAATATTCATATCTGAATTATGAGCCATTACCATAACTTCTGAAAAAGTTAAAGATTTCGCCGGTTCCTTACTATTTACTTTCCAATCATATCCATAGTTACCGAAAGCAACTATAAGTTTATTAGACGGAATATTCAGTTCTTTTAATGTATGTTGAAACCATTTATTTGAAGCAATTGGTCCTGGCTCTCCTGCTCCATAGTGCTCATCGTACATCATTACAATCATTCGATCTATTATTTTTGCTAACGCACTATAATCAAAAGCCTTATCATTAGCTGGAACATCTTGTGTAACGAGCAAATCATGTTTATGAAAGACCCTAGTAAGTTCTTTCATAAAATTTGTTACGTTTTCTCTATCACTTTCAGGTACGGCCTCAAAGTCAATATTAATACCCGCAAATCGATTCTTTTCAACTTGCTTTACTAAATCATTTATAAACTTTGTCTTTACATCATTTGAGGAATTCAGCAACTTATGAATTAGCCCACTATCCGGACCAGAAGCTTCCTCAGTATAGTTAGTTAGTAAAGGCATAATTTTCACTTGATTTTTTTCTGCTAACTTTACTATCTCAGGTTTTATCTCACTTCTAATCGTTAAATCTGCTTTTAAATGATACCACTCTGGTACTAGCGTGGTTAATGAATCGATATTTTCTTTTAAAGAAGCGGTACTATTTTCATCCCAGTTTACATAAAAACCATACACTTCTTTACGTTGTTTACTATCCTTCGGCGAATTCACCAAATTTTTATTATCCTTCGTTTCGGTATTTGGTTTAAACTCTTCCTTCTTTAACTGCTGATCACTAAGTTTTTGATTAATTGGTACAAGTTTATTATCTTGTTGTACAGCTGTATTCATATTTGGAATTTCTGGTGTTGAAAAAATACTTTGAAAGAAAAAATAAAATACAATACTTACGCTAACTATTGAAATACATAGAAACGAAATAAAAGCTATGTTTCTTCTTCCTTTCGGATCATAAAAAACAGGTTTTACTTTATCTTTCTCTTGTTGAATGTTTTTCTCCATTATATTTTTCACATACTCCTTCTTAATAGAACGATAGAATAATAAAGTACAACTTTAAGCAGCCCAACTCCCACCTAACTTCTTTGCCCTAGCCAAATTTTGAGATGGGAGTTTTACTGCCCGCAATAGTGAGATAACTCCTTTTCACTTTAAAACGAATCTCCCACTTCTATATTTCTATTGATTCTTCTTTTCATTCCCTTGCTGGTGGCCTCTATTTTCTTGTTGAGATCCCCTACCATTATTCCCCTGCTCGTTTCCAACATTTTCTTTTTGGGATCCTCTTCCATTGTCACCTTGCTGATTCCCATTATTTCCTTGTTGAGATCCCCTACCATTGTCACCTTGTTGATTCCCATTATTTCCTTGGGGTACTCTTCCGTTGTTTCCTTGCTGGTGCCCATTATTTCCTTGGGACCCTCTTCCGTTGTTTCCTTGCTGATTCCCATTATTTCCTTGGGACCCTCTCCCGTTATTTCCTTGCTGATTCCCATTATTCCCTTGCGATCCTCTTCCATTGTTCTCTTGCTGGTGCCCATTATTCCCTTGCGATCCTCTTTCGTTGTTTCCTTGCTGATTTCCATTATTCCCTTGTTGGGATTCTCGACCGTTGTTTCCTTGCTGATTCCCATTATTTCCTTGTTGGGATTCCCTACCGTTATTCTCCTGCTTAGTCCCTCTATTTTCTTGCTGAGATCCTCTACCATTGTTTTCTTTTATTTGCTTCGTTGGCTGTTCCTCTATTTTCTTTTGTTCTTTATGCTCTGGCTTCTCATATTTTTTGTCTTTTACAGAAGACAAATCTGGCGCTACATCAGGAGATGAATCCGGCTGCGATTGTAACTCTTCTTCGTTTTCCACCGGATTAGACGGCGTGGCCGGCGGCGTAACCGATTTGTTCTTCTCATTCTCTTGCTTTATATAGACACCTGTGCCCATTCCAGCTTTTCTAGCATTCTCTCGTACTTGCATCGTGCTACTTTGATATTCGACTGTAATATGTTTTAGCTCATATTCTTTCTTTAATTCTTTCATTACCTTTTCCAACTTCGGTTCTAGCAACTTATCCTTTGCAATAGCGGTTAGCATAACTTGCTTATCATTCGTTAAATACTTATCCTCTTGACTCTGCTTTATAATTGTACGTATTACTTCTTGCAATTGTTTATTTTCCCATTGCTTTAATTCTTTTAAAATACGCCTTCCATCATCATTACAAGCTTGTAAATCTATAACGCGAAGATCCTTCGTTACACTCACTTCTAAACTTGGATTTATATCAACTGAGACGTAAGCGAATACTTTTTCTTCCGGTTGGTTGTAGAAAAATAACAGCGCGCATAGAAAACAAGCAACAAGTAATGATGCCGGCTTTAAGAAATAAGGAATTGAAAAACGCGATACTTTTTGTTCTTGCTCATCAAATGAAATTTCCTCTCCAATCATGCAAGAATCCCCTTTTCTTTTACACGTAATAAACTCTCCATTTGGCGTTAAAACAACTACGCTATGTTTTTTTATATCCATCACAATTCCTTTATTCATCATGCTTCCCTCCCCTTATATAATCAAGAATGTATGTATAGTTGTTTGCGAAGATAATACACATTGCAATGATATATTTTCTATGCCGCTCCAACGTTTTACGACTTACCCTAACACGCGGTTCAATATGTTTAAGTGGTAATTTTTTCTTTCGGAACAGCTCCTCCATCATTTCCTCTTCTTTTATAATCATCTTTACAATTTCTATTAAGTGTTCACGCGTATCACGATGCTTAGGAGATTCTTTAGCAAGCTCTGAAAATGTGATTTTAAACTCAGCTAACACACTTTGAAAATGAAGAATTTCCTCCTTACGGTTACTATTATCCATCTCTTTCATATACTCCGTAAGCGACACTTGCATTTCTAACATTTCCTCTTGCTCATCTTCTTTTAAAAAGACACGATTATGCTTAGACTCCTTGCGTATATAGTCAATTACATCTCTTTTTATAAGAAGATCAGCAAACGCTAGAAAAGATTTCCCTTTTTTATATGAATACTGTTCAATTGCTTCGTTAAACGCAAACAATCCAATACTATATTCATCATCCTGTTCTGTAATATATCGGCGGCAGACAGACGAGATTGATTTTCTAATAAACGGCTGATACTGTACGATAAATGCTTCTTTATCTTCTTCGTTATTTTGTATGTTACATACGATATCTTCTATTTTCGGTTTTCTTAAGATCTTCATTACTAAACTCAACACGGGTAATCTCTCTCCCTCCTTCTGCTTGAAATAGAAGAATGGTCACTAAACAAGTGACCATTCAACCACATTTTCTTTAGGCTTGTCTTCTTGTTGTTCATATTTTTCAAAGCCAACTTTTCTATCGTTCTTACAGTTAGGCTTACATTTCACTCTACTTTCTTATTTTCTTCCGCTTGTTTTGCTTGCTCTGTTTCTATTTTATCTGCAATCCTTGCATAACTCTTCTCTATATCATTGGTAATTTCACCCTTTTATTTCGGATGCCCCACTTAATCTAGTAATTTTATTAACACATCAATATTCTTTCATAATCAATTTTCTTCTATTTATTTTCTTCACTATACATATTCGGAGGAATACAAAGTTTTATGGGGGTCAAAAAATATTTTTTATAAAAAATACATATTTATTTCAAAAATAAAAACCATTGATTTGAAAAAGGGCTAATCAAATTGATGGTTTTCTTATCATATCTATTAAATTAAGTTAGGCTCTCATTATGTATAAAAAAATCTGCTGTTCTCCCTATTTCCTGCCGCTTTTCTCCATCGTTATCTTTCTTGATTATCATAATATGTCTTATCTGCATATTTTTGATCATTTCCTTTTAGATAAGCTAATATTACTTTTGGATTTTTAAGTAAAGCCCAGTCTCCATATGTATCAAATCTTCTGCATGAAGTTATCATGCCATTTTTAATGGTACCAAATTTCTTATTATTTCGTTTTCCCCATTCTTTTAAGCGTTTCGCGAAATCTGCATCTTCTGCCATAAGCATGTTTTCATTAAATCCGTTAATTGCCATAAAATCTTTTCTATAACACCAAAAAATCCCCACAGATATAGCCCCGTACTTAAAAAGTAAGGGAATTATAATTAGAATTGCAGAAAAGAATATTCCAAAAGACATTCTTTCGAACTTCCCATTCACCCCACCACCAATATATTTACCTGAAGATAAATATTTATCTACATTAGATAACAAAGACTCTGTCATTATCGTATCAGCATCTATAGTAACGATTATTTCTCCACTAGCTATTTCTGCCCCTGCATTTCGGATTTTAGATAAGTTTTTATCTTCATTTTTTAATGTAATACAATCATAAGATTTTGCTATTTCCTCTGTTTTATCTGTGCAACGATTTAAAACAACTATAACTTCCGTTTGCTCTTTATATGCCACTGATGCTTTTGCAATTGAATCCAAACATTTTCTAATGTACTTTTCTTCATTATGTGCAGGGATTATAATAGAAAACTTCACATCTTTTTGTAAATCGCTCCCTGAAGATTCGTTTATTTCAGTCATAATATTCCCCCTTATTTTAGATAAATATATGTTATACATAACATATATTAAAATTGATTAAGTTTTATTATAAAAAAGTACTTAAAACAATATAGACATATTATTTTAATTGTAATAGGGCTACTATTAAGCTAACAAAAATTGACGTTGCATAAGCTTAGCTTAATAGGGACGTGTTGGGCCCTCTATATAAAAAACCACAGTTTACACCCAAACTGTGGTTTTTTGACGTACAATGATTTATCAACTTCTGTTTTTAGTCTTAAAATCTGCAACAGAACCAGGATCCCTCCTGAAAGTATAAATTCCAAGGAGGGAATCCGTTTTTTTATTTACTTATATACGTACAGCTGTACCACTTACAGCAACCATTAACATTCCATCACGAACAACTTCGTAATCTACGTCAATACCAACGATAGCGTTCGCACCTTTTTGTTTTGCAAGTTCTTTCATTTCATCCATTGCGATATCACGAGCTTCTTTTAGCTTACTTTCATAAGAACCAGCACGACCACCGACAACATCACGAACAGAAGCGAATAAATCGCGTACAATGTTGGCCCCCATAATAGCTTCACCATTTACAATATCAATATAGTCAATAATTTCTTTACCTTGAATTCCAGACGTTGTTGTTACAATCATGTTTGACACCCTCCTAATTTTTTATAATATTCAACTGCATGTGTCTCTCTATGACATATGCAATTAAATAAAAGGAATAAAATTGTTTAACATATGTATCGCTATAACATATGCAAGGGATCTATTAGAAATAAGATAAGCTGCAGTAAGCATCACCGCGCCAGGTAAATATATAGCAATATCCGAAAGTTGGTTCGTGTGAAGAAGTGTAAAAATTATAATCGAAACGATGGATGCAATAGCAGTACCAACATATTCCGAAAAACGATTTACTAATATATGGCGAAATATAATTTCTTCAATTATTGGTCCTATAATCCCAAATACAAGTAATGTGAATATAATAGGCATCTCTGCGCCATTTGTAAGGATCTGTTCTTGGTTCTCTGGCTGACCTGTATTTAGAAAATGCATAATAGAATTTTCCACAATTATCATAAGTAAAACTACCATAGGAATGCTTACTATTTTCAAAATTGTTTTCTCTTTAAAATAAGTAAAACTTTCAATAATTTCTTTCCTAAAGAAAATGATTCCTACAATAGCAGGTACAGTCACACCGATGGCACTAAGAGCAAATTCTGATTCAACTAAGTTGCTGTTAGTTAAAAGGGATATGCCAAATAATATGAACAAGCCAATTTGAAGTAGTGCAAACAGTATATAAACTATTAGCATAATAAGTTCTTTTGTATTCGTTTTTATAAAGCTCACTTTATTACCTCCATAATGAAATTACTTAGAATCTTTGATTTTTCTTTCTGCATAACGTTCTCCTTCTAAATATACTTATATAAATTCCAGACCGGACGGTTCGGTCTGGAAACTAATGATACTATAAGTTTCTAGTTTTTTAAACCCCCTTTATAAATTATTTACAAAATCAAAACGGTACAAAGCAAATAAATTTATATTTCAGCTCCTGATTTACAATCAAATTCCAGTACTCATTCATTATTAACAATTAATCTTTTATAGTATGAAGTGATACGGCTTTTAACCGCAAGATCTCCTAATTAAACGAAGTGAAAATGAGAGTAGTTCAAACATTTTAGCTAAACATATTAATTAAAATTATATATAATACTCATATGTCGATACGGTAAAATTAGTTGCATGATATGACTGAATTAACCAACTGGTCATATTGTTTTTGACAGAAAATTCATTCGAATAGTATGGATAATACAGTTTGAGGTTTCCATCAGATAGGAATTGATAAGATATTTTTTGTTCCAAACTTATTTCTACTTACAAAAAAATCAAGAAAATAGAGGGTAAACATTACCTGGAATATTAAGCTCGTTTTTATTAGGAGGACTATAAAGCATGACTAAAGTTGATACAGTAAAAGAAAAGATTATTGAAACATCTTTATATTTATTTAATACTAATGGGATAACTCGCACATCCATTCAGGATATAATGACAGCCACTGAACTACCGAAAGGATCTATTTATCGTAGATTCAAAAATAAAGAAGAAATTGTTCTTGCTGCCTACGACAAAAGTGGTGAGATTATGTGGAGTCATTTTCATAAAGCAATGGAAAATAAAAAGACAGCAATCGATAAAATCCTTGCAATTTTCCTTGTATATCAAGATGCAGCTAATAACCCTCCTATCGCTGGAGGCTGTCCATTACTTAATAGCGCAATTGAAAGTACTGGCGTATTTCCAGAATTACAAAAAGCAGCAGCAAAAGGCTATGATGATACAGTAATGTTAATGGCTTCTCTCATAAAAGAAGGAATAGAGAAACAAGAACTTAAAGAAGAGATAAACATTATTTCGCTCGCTTCTTTCCTTGCCTCTTCAATGGAGGGCGCTATTATGGCAAGTCGTGTATCTAACGATAATATACACCATCATTATTTTATTGAACAAATAAAACATCATCTTTTCTCTTATTCTAAATAAGTGAGAACTTGCATTGCTTTCATTCAATTTTTATAGACTTAAATTGAATAAACCCCTCACATAAAGAATGCTTTCTATTTATGTGAGGGGTGAATAGTTTTTAGCAAAGGTAGCTTTTTAGGCGTTGTATATTATGCATACAACCAATCTATTTTTTTACATACCTCTCCTCACTATCTTGACGTGGATTTTAGGTTCTTATTTGTTACTGGTTAACCAAAAACTTTATAAAATCTCACATGTTCTTAGCTTGATAGCGATGCGCCGCTTCCCTATTTAAAAGAATGTAAAAAAGGCCAACAATTCAAGATTGTTAGCCTCCATATTCCATAATCGTGCATTTTAAAATACTACAAACGACTGGATTCTTCAACTTACACTATATTCTCCTTTAATTACAAAAAACGAACCCCGAATTGTTCCAGCTAATTTAGACTTCTGCCTAGCAAACTTAAATTTCTCTGCCAATTCTGTTGGTACCTCCATTCCATCAGAAAGCTTAAATCCAACAGCCCTCTTCTTCGGGTTATCCAATGTATACATGACGTTAATCACAAGACCATCTTCATAAAAGACGTATGCAAACTTAATATTTTCCACTTGAAAATACGATGTTTCTAAAGGTTTCGCCGCAAATTCAATATCACGTTCTTCCTTCAAAATGCGGTTCACATAATCAAGAGTCTTCTGGCTTGCACTAGCTGGTACAACTATAAATTCATGCTTGTATTTATTCATAAAGTAACGGGCTTCATGAGCACGTAAACCAGCTAGGGCTTCTACTATAGGTGAAGACTCTAAACCAACTGTAGTTACATTTTTAAAATCAACGATACAGGACAATTTCATCTCTCCTTTTAACTATTTACTTCCTAACAACCGGAATCCACATTTCACCAAACACTAAACCGTTTCTTTTCCCCATCTCAACCGTCGTATTTGGTCCACCAACATAAGCAAAATCTGTTGCTTCTCGTAAAGCCTGACCGAAGGCGATACCAGTAAGCTTATTACTTAGCTCTTCAGCTGTTTTGTCTTCCCCTTTTACTACTAAGTATTCTCCCTTAGGAAACTGAATCACTCTAGATTCTTCTTCTATTTGTGCTTCTGTCATGACGCCCGCATAATACATCATCTTGTTATTCACCGCTTCGCTCACAGAAAAAATGTAATCATTTGTAGCTAGAGCTTTTAAAGTATCCAACCTTCCATCTTCTTTAACAGCCGACCAAAAGTCTTCCTTTTCTTTTTTTATTCCAACAAAATCTGTATATTCACTCTTAATTTCAGTTCCAATACCTAACACAATAAAGCTATCTTTTTCTTCAATCGTATAATTTTTCATATTCAAAACCTTCCTTCTTTTAAAATGAATCAAATGATTTATCTTTTCATCTGATGAGTTTATAATAACTTTAAATCATGTCAAAAAATGATACTGTTTAGGAGAACCAAATGAAAAAAGTTGAACGGATTAATACAATTATGCGGTATATCAACAATCGCTCCCACTTTACAATTTCAGAAATCATACGAGAATTTAACATCTCTCGATCGACAGCTATTAGGGACATTAGAGAAATAGAAGCTATGGGCATGCCACTTGTTGCTGAAGTTGGGAGGACTGGGGGATATTTTGTTATGCATAACTCTATCCTGCCCGTTGTTCGCTTTACTGATAACGAAGTGAAAGCTCTTTTTATTGCCTTTATGGCTACAAGAAATCAACAACTTCCCTATTTAAAAAGTCGTCAATCTTTAGCCGAAAAACTGTTAGGACTCATCTCAGAAACCCAGCAAGATGATATCGTTCTTTTAAATCAACTCTTGCTGTTTGAAGGGACTAACCCATATAACCCTGATCTACTTGAGCTTTCTGACCTCCCTCACCCTATGTTAGAAAAACTCATCCAACTCCTTCTTTTGGATAGACATTTATTGATTTCCATTAAAGAAGAGAAAGAAATCAAGTCTTATTCCATTTATCTATTACACCTGTATCAAGAAAAAAGTCAATGGATCATTGAAGGTTTTGACTTAAAAGAAGAAAAGAAGAGAATGTTTCCTGTCGATCATCTCATCCATATCGAACCATACACGACGAAAAAAAAGCTAAATAAGAAAAAGATTTTAGAAAAACTAAGTAAGAAGGATGAAGTGATTAACCTTATACTTGAACTTGGTCCAAAAGCAATTGCCCAATTCAAAAAATACCACCCTTTCAAAATTTCAATATCTTATACAAATCCTTACCAATCCACAGCCATTTTAAAAACATTTATCAATGTTAACAATTCGGATGAAGTAACGGAAATAGTAAATTGGCTACTTTTCCTAGGGAAAGATATTACAATTAGGGAAATGCCTGAAGAAATACTAGAGAATTTACAAAAGCAATTGTGCTTTTACACTCCATAAGCAGTGAGCCATTGTCACTGGGTAGATATCCTTTTTTAATATCATTTTATTTACTACAGCGAGAGCACAACAAATAATAAAAGCACGGAAAATCTTTCCGTGCTTTTTCAAAGATATATATTATTTCGGACGATTTATTTCACTTACCCTAACTGACGTTTAAATGCTTTACTAGCGAAAAAGTAAGAGATGATCATGATCCCTACGCACCAAGCGAGCGCAATCCAAATATCGCTTCCAACAGATCCTTCATATAAAAGAGCACGAATCGCATTCACGATTGAAGTTACAGGCTGGTTTTCAGCAAATGCACGAACAATTTTCGGCATCGTTTCGGTAGGTACGAAGGCCGAACTAATAAATGGAAGAAAAACGAGTGGGTACGAATATGCTGTCGCCCCTTCCATAGACTTCGCTTTCAGCCCTGGAATGATAGCCAACCATGTTAGCGCTAACGTAAACATCCCTAGTATCCCAGCTACTCCAAGCCAATCTAGAATATTCGCACTGGAACGGAAACCCATTAAGAGCGCAACAAGAATAACAACTAAGATAGTAAGTACATTCGCAACAAGAGAGGTTAAAACGTGAGCCCACAATATCGATGAGCGCTTAATAGGCATCGTAATGAAACGTGCCATAAGCCCACTCTTTATATCCGTAAATAATCGTACAGAAGTGTAAGCGACACCAGATGCGATAGCCATTAGCAAAATTCCTGGCAATAAATAATTGACGTAGTTATCTGTTCCTGTTTGTATAGCCCCACCAAATACGTATACAAACAATAGCATCATCATAATCGGTGTAATCGCTACCGTAATAATTGTATCTGGACTACGCATAATATTGCGCATTAAGCGCCCAAGTAATACCCCTGTTTTGCTTTTCATTTACATCTCCTCCTTTTTGCCAATGATCGCAAGGAATATTTCTTCCAATGTAGGCTGCTTCTCGATATACTCCACTTTTGCTGGCGGGAACATCTCTTTCAGTTCAGTAAGAGTACCTGTCGTAATAATTTTTCCACCATGTAAAATAGCGATACGGTCAGCTAATTGTTCTGCTTCCTCTAAATACTGGGTTGTTAGTAAGATAGTTGTTCCTCCACCAGCAAGCTCTTTAACTGTATCCCACACTTCAATGCGCACTTCAGGATCAAGCCCAGTCGTTGGTTCGTCAAGAAAAATAACTGCTGGCGCCCCGATCAAACTCATCGCGATATCAAGCCGGCGCTTCATCCCGCCTGAATACTGATCTGCCCTTTGATTGGCCGCATCTGTCAGGCTAAATCTATCAAGCAAATCGTCAGCAACTTGAGCAGGATTGGAAACACCACGTAACTTGGCAATCATGATTAAGTTTTCCCTCCCGGTAAGCATGCCGTCTAAAGCTGCAAATTGTCCTGTCAAACTGATACTTTGACGAACATGATCTGGTTGGCGCTTAATATCAAATCCGCAAATACTTCCTTCACCGCTATCTTGTTTCAGTAGCGTCGAAAGGATGTTAACCGTTGTCGTCTTTCCCGCTCCATTTGAGCCTAGCAGCGCGAAAATTTCTCCACGCTGCACCTCAAAATCCACTCCCTTTAAGACTTCTTTATCTCTAAAAGCTTTTTTTAACCCTTTTACAGAAATCGCTGCATTACTCATACTTTTTCCCCCTTATAAAATTAAATTACCTGCACCCTCTATTTAGTACCACTGATAATCTGTATTACTTAGTAGTGGTTTAAAAATATAACTGAATAGCGATGGCGTTAATTCACATTTATGACCAGCTAATCAGTCGGTATTACTTGTTGCATTTATTTTTTTCTCAATTTCTTCATAATACTTTCATTCAAATCTTCACGATACTTAGAAACATACGTTTTAGCGTTTGCCACTAGTTCGTCAGCAAAAGATGCCACATCTTCCCCAGTAATATCTAGCACTTGTCTCCCTTCCGCTGCACCAGCTTCAAACAAATCGATTAATTCGTACTGAATGTGCAGCATATCCATCCCGTTTCCGGTCGAAAAATTCCACATGTAGTTTTGAATTTTCTTAAACACAAACTGATAGTCTTCTGGCAGTGCTGCAACACGTGCCATCATCATTCTATACTCTTTTTTATCACCAATTAATTTTTTGAATATTTCCAACATCTTATTTTCCTCCTTTTTTATAAAGCAGAACCAGAAACTCTCCAAATATGAGCCGAAACATTTTATATTATGAGGCTAGTTTGACTTCAAGACGTTAATTTTTGACGATACAAAATCCCATTTTTTCCAAAACAATTCAAGTTCCTGACGTCCAGCTTCATTTAATGAATAAAACTTACGAGGCGGTCCCATATCTGATGGTTTCTTTTCAATATTCACAAGCTTTTTCTTCTCTAATCGTACGAGGATAGTATAGACTGTTCCTTCCACGACTTCTGTAAACCCAAGATCATTCAGGTGGCGAGTAATCTCATAACCATACGTTTCACGGCGACTAATGATTTCCAGCACACACCCTTCCAGTGAACCTTTCAACATTTCAGTTAAATTTTCCATGTTCTGATCCTCCTTTACCCCCTATTCTGTCTGACTTATATTCAGTATTACAGAGTACTAAGGCGAATTTTTACTGAATAGCTTTTGAGTAAAACTACACTATTCAGTATTACTTATTACAACTACATTGTATGACTAAGTAGCGGTACATGTCAACTGATTTTCAAATTTCTTCTAAAATCCGCTATTACCTATTATTTAGTGAAAAGTTTTTTAAGAAACAACACTACTCAGTATCACCTATTACAACTACATTGTATGACTGAGTAGTTGTAAATGTCAACTCGATTTTTATATTTTTCTAAAATCAACTACTACCCACCCCGCTAAGAAAAGAAAATACCCCAAAACAATAATTCTATATTATTGTTTTGGGGCGCTATAAGCTAGCTCTTCTTCTGAATAAGACCAATCATCCTCTTGTTACGATAACATCATATCCATATCTTCTGCTGCATTTGTAATTAATTTCAAACCGAATGTTTCTTGTAATACATCGAGCACGCCAGCTGAAATAAATTCAGGCGCCTTTGGACCGATGCGAATATCTTGAATTCCAAGACTAAATAGCCCAAGCAAAATAGCAACCGCTTTTTGTTCAAACCAAGATAAGACAATGCTTATTGGCAATTCATTCACTTCGCATTGGAAAGCATCAGCTAAAGCAGCCGCTATTTTCACTGTAGAAATGGAATTATTACATTGTCCTAAGTCGATGTAGCGCGGAATCTCGGTACCAGGTACAACGCCGTAATCCACATCATTGAAGCGGAACTTTCCGCAAGAAGTCGTTAAAATCACTGTTTCAGGCGGAAGTGACGTTGCTAATTCACGATAATATTCTCCGCCTTTTCCTGGAGCATCACAACCTGCAATAACAAAGAAACGCTTAATCTTTCCTTCTTGTACTGCCTCAATAATTTCTGGGGCTAATGATAATACTGTATGATGATGGAACCCTGTTACTAACTGTTCATCCGATTCCATATGTACTTCTGGAAGTTCTAGCGCTTTTTGAATCAATGGTGCAAAATCATCATTTTCAATTTTTTCTACGCCCTCTAAACCTGCAATATCATACGAAAAGAATCGATCAGAGTATGATCCTTTAATTGGCATAACACAATTCGTTGTCGCTAATATGGCGCCTGTAAATTTTTCGAAAAGACGTCTTTGATCATACCATGCCTTACCAATGTTCCCTTTTAAATGCTTATATTTTTTCAGCTGCGGATAACCGTGCGCTGGTAGCATTTCAGAATGCGTATAAATATTAATTCCTTTTCCTTCCGTTTGCTTTAATAGTTCTTCTAATGCAAATAAATTATGGCCTGTAACTACAATAGCTTTACCCTCTACATGGTTTTGTGTAATTTGAACAGGCTCTGGCACACCAAAGTGATTCGTATGTGCCTCATCTAACAACTCCATTACTCGTAAAGCTGATTTCCCAACTTTCATAGCCATATCAATATGTTCTTGTTCATTAAAATTAGAATTTGTTAATGTCATGTACAGTGCTTCTTGCGTCGTAGCATCTACAAAAGCATCCGTATACCCTAGCTGAGCAGCATGCGTACGATAAGCCGCAATTCCTTTTAACCCAAAAACAATCGTATCTTGTAAACTCGCAATCGTTTCATTCTTGCCACAAACACCCATTACTTTACATCCGCCTGTTGGGGTTTGCTCACATTGATAACAAAACATATCATCCCACCCTCTCCCAATCATTCATTACACCCTAAGCATAATATCCATTGAAAAAAAGTGATGTGATATCAATCACAATAATATATAAAGATTTGTGACAGTTCATATTGTTGACATAATATTTTTACTATATCCTGGCATTCATACTTGCACATGATTTATTTGCATCATATATCGGTACACTTTTAAGGAATACAAATATCATATCCACCTAACATTTCACAAAATTTTCCTTACTGATGGTACAATTAAAGTTATGGAGGGATAATATGATGGTTTACTACGGAACACTGTTTCTTATACTCGGTATTGCAGTATTTCTGTTTATTATGGCTGGGTCACGAAAAATTAGAAATAAAAATCTTTCATTCATATTGATCGCTTTAGGGATAAATATACTTGTAAGCCCAATGGCACTTTTTATAGGTGGGATGGCAACGGATTCTCCATATAGTACTGCACTTGATTTTTGGAAAGGATTTTTCTTTATTCAAGGAATACCTCTTTTCTTACTACTTATAGCTTTCGTTTGGTGGCTTATTCGCCCACCAAAAGTAATAGCTCCAACGAGTATTGAAAAAGACCTTGAACAAAATAGTAAAAGCACTCAGAAAAAAAGGACACGAGGTCGTCCAATTACTGCCTTACGTATTGTAATTCCAATTATTTTAGTAGTAGGCTGTTTGTCTTACATTTTGTATTTACAGGACATTACACTAGAAAAAAGTCATTCTCCAAATAATAAAAATACGATTAAAGTAGTGAAAATAGATTCAGACTCTTCTCATGGTTCCTCTCCTGTCAGAATTAAATACGGCTTATGGGAACATTTTGACATAAGTATTGCAAATGAGGGAGAACGCCTCGATTCCTCAAACGTTTTCGTAGATTGGAAAAACGATTATGAAGCAACGATAACACTACGAGGAAAAGAATCCGTACCTGAAGTTGTGGAATTTAACATATCAAATAAATCCAATGGTCCTGTTTTTAAGAAGGTACAAAAAGTGGTCAGTTCCTTTACCTTTCAAAAAAGTGAATCTCCAAATCTCATAAATATTATCGAGCTTAGAGAAACAATAAAATCAAAAGGACCAAGTCCCAGCTCAACTGTAAGAATCTATTATGGGAAAAGAGGTAGCATTTTAGAAAAATATAAAGAGGTCACTCTTAAGGAAATGTATACGACAGACAACTTCAATATCAATTGGAGAAACGATGAACAAGTACAGGTAGAAGTAATAGAGGAAAATGTAGTAACATCTAGCATCGTGATTGATTTATCAAAATGAATCTATTTTTCACATATTATAACTGCGTTCTATCCGGCACACGAGAGATACATAGTATTTACAAATAAAGTGAAACTTTAATCAGTGGGGGGGCATCCCCCACTAATTATTAGTTGAACCAATCGGACTTTTATGGGCAGTTGATCCCCCACCTAACTTCTTTGCTTTCGCTGAATTTTGAGGTGGGGGTCTTACTGCCCATTAAAGCGGGATAAATAAATTTATAGACTGATGAGTCACCCCTTTCTTTACAATACATTTACACTATCTTAACATCGTTTACATTATTTATATGATATATTTATATAGAATCTACTTAATAAATTTCATGTACATTGTTATCTTTATAATCTCTGATTTAATTGATAAGAGATTATGTTATATTTTTTATACCAGGGGTGAATGAGGATGACTGAAACTTTAAAAACACTTATTATGCTTGATGCTACTTACGTTGTTATCGCAATTATGACGGTACTGGTATTTGTATACTTGGAATTAAAATCTCAGTAACGTATGCGGACTTCGCATTTAAATATAGTTAGAAGAAAGCGAGGAGAAAATTGTTTCTCCTCGCTTTTTTTATTTCAACAAATCCAATGTATGTAAAAGTAATCCTCTATCCCCTACTTCTCCATGACCAGGCACTACTAAATTTATATTTCCATATCGCTTCAGCACATTTTCAATCGATGTGGACCATTCATTTACATAAGCATCAGCAACATTTCCTAAATCTTTCGAGGACGCAGACTTAACTAAACAGCCTCCAGCTAAAATTTGATATTGTGGCAACCAAACAACAATATTATCTTCTGTATGTCCCTTCCCTGGATAAAATGTTTCTACTTTCATATTTCCAAACTTCAAATTTGTAACGCTTTGTAAGTCTCCAAGTGGTTCTTCATATCCATTTTTCTTTGCTAATTCCGCAGTTAACGCTGTACTATGCGCTTTAATGCCTCTTTCTTTCAATGTTTTCATTCCACCAATTCGATCAGCGTGTGCATGTGTAATAATGACATCTGTTACGCGCTTCTTAAATTTCTTTTCTACCATCTCTATTAATTCCTTCGTTAACTTATCATCCCAAGAAGAATCAACAAGTACTAACCCTTTAGAAGTATTGAGGACTAAACCGTTCGAAGGAACTGCTTCTCCGCTAAAATAACCTAACTCCGTATGAACCCATACATTTTTGTTTAACTGAGAAATCGAAATAGTTCCTGCCTCATTTTTTATTACTTTATGCTCTACCGTTCGTTCTGCTTGTACAGAAGAAATTGTACTAACAAATGGAGTTATTCCTAGTAAACTAACACATACCCCTAATTTTAATAATGTATTTTTCATTTTCTCCACCCTTTCTTTCAAACAAAATAGTTATTACCTATAATAGACAATTCATCTTCAGTGTTTGTTCCATCTTTTCTTACATATTTTTTTCATACCATTAATAAAAAGCGCACAAAATTTTGTACGCTTTTTAACTTCCCTTTTACCATTCACGTTTTTTATTAATCATCATTTTTTCTTCAAATGCCTTCTCCAAATCAATTTCTAACTTGTTTGCTAAATCACATATATTCCAAATGACATCAAACATTTCTAAACCGATTTCTCTTTTTGCATCTTGTATTTTATCGCGCTTTAATATAACTTCCGCTAATTCCCCTAATTCCGCCATTGTATACATTGTACGCTCTTCAATTGTTGTATCTTGAAATCCTTTTTCTTCACTGAAATTTGATACATATCTCTGGAATTCCACAATATTCATACTTAATCCCCCTTCATGATACATACTCCATTTTCTATTACACTTATATTTTGTTAAATTATAACATTCATACTATAATTGATTTATAGCCCTTTAACGGAGGTGTTCTCAATGACTCTCTTCGCTTCCCCATCATTATTCATACTAGCAATCATTTCATTTGCACTAGCTTATTTCATCGGAGTAAAACAATACACTTGGCTCTTATCAGGATTCAATGAACGCCGTGTACCAGAAAAAGATAAGTTATCAAAAATAGTTGGTCTTTATAATTTAACTGCTGGTGTTATTGCCACAATTGGTAGCGTCTTCCTTACTCCTAATGTAAAAATCTTATTTCCTATCATTATAATTGGACACTTTATAATCGCTGCTTATGTAAATACACGCATGGTGCAGTGAAAAAAGATCACCCACACGGATGATCTTCTTATAATTTATCAACATATTGCTTCGCTTCTAGTAAAGAAAAACCAAAAGCTTCTCTTACTCTCTTAACTGCTGTAACTGTTTTTCCTTCTTCCATAAGCTGCCGCAACTCTTTATTAATTTCCGGTTCTCTATCTACAATTCCCATTTCTTTCGTAATTAGCTGTAACCTATCTTCCATTCGCTTTAAACGCGCATCCGTTTTCTTTTCAATTTTATTTAACTTTTCAACGATATAAATAAACCCAAAGATCGCTATCGGTATGATCATCCAAAATTCCATGACTATCCCTCCTCACTAGCTTTCATTTGTTTTATTTCACTAACTTATGTAAATTTTACCACGAAACACATTTAATGTATAATAGTAATATACAACACTGTTGATAAACCTTTTATTTCAGGGGGACACTTTATGAAAAGATTTTTTAAGACGTTACTACAATTTGTAGTTCTTTCAATTGCACTACATTTATTATTTGATATCGTTGGCTGGCTTGTTTTCAAGGCACCAATTCAAAACAAACAAATCATTATTTCATTAATTACAGCCTCATGGCTTATGTACATGTACCGCGATAAATTTTTTAAAACATTCACTTCGAATTAACTAAAACACTTCATCTTTGATCGATGAAGTGTTTCTTTTTCTCTCATTCTCTCTATTTACTACTGTATAATAGAACTAACATTCTGTCTTTTTCGACGAAAGGAGTCACTATGAAATTAAAAAGTAACAATATATACGAGAAAATGAACCAATATTCCATTGTAGGTTTAAGTCTTGCTGTTATACACAACGGCAAGCTAAATGAAACAGCTGCTTTCGGAACACTTGAATCTGGAACAACTAGAACTGTTACTACAGATTCCATATTCAATTCTTGTTCTATTAGCAAATTTATCACCACAATTCTCGTACTAACATTATCCGATCAGAAAATCGTACATTTAGATGAAGACGTAAATGATAGACTCACATCTTGGAACATCTCTACTAATCTATTTACTTCACAGAAAAAAGTCACATTGCGAAACTTGTTAAGTCACCAATCTGGAATCATTGACCCACCTAATAGTTTTGAACATTATACACTTGCACATGGGCAACCAAGCATGTCTAAACTCCTTGCCGGTAAAACACCATATTGCTCCGTACCTATAGAAGTAACTTATAAACCAGAAAGCGAATTTCACTACTCGGATGCAAACTTTTGTATAATCGAAATACTACTTGAAGATATAACTGGAAAGCCATTCAACCTTTTACTAGAAGAATATATATTTCAACCACTGCAAATGGAAAATAGTACAATCTTCTCTCCTGAAGACATAGATAAAACCGATGCTTTTGCTTGCGGACATAATAAAGATGGCACCGTTACAAATGAGAAGTATCCATTTTATCCATTCGCAGCTTCTTCAGGTATTTGGACAACACCAACTGACTTATCAGCTTTAGTTATTGAAATCATTCATTCCTTACAAGGAAAGGGTAAACTAAAACTTTCTCAAAAAACAGTACAAGATATGATTTCTCCTCAAGGTTGCTCAAAATGGACGGGACTAGGTGTTTTTCTGGATGATTCAAATGAAGACTTACAAATATATTCACTCGGATGGGGCGTGGGATTTCAATGTATGATGGTTTGTTATCCATACCGGGGTAATGGTGCTGTTATTATGACGAACACTGACTTAGGTGTTCATCAAATGGAAGGGATTATTGGTGAGATTTTAAAAACGTTATCCTTATAATGAAAAAGAAAGAAGCTGTTCCTTTCAGCTTCTTTCTTATATAACATTTTTCGCAACAATTTTTATATGTTCTGGTGCGATAATCTCCGTTATACTTTCTTGGAAATCTTCCTGCAACATTTCTTCAATATGTTCTAGCTGCACTTCAACATGTGTGCATTCTAAATTATGTATATTTAAAAGTGCATAATGATCTTTTTTCTTTATTACTAAATATTGATTTTCTTCTGTTACAAGTACAGAACCTAATCGTACTCCTAGTAGGCGTTGATCATCAAACTTCACAGCCATCCCCCTTACTTTATATGTAATAAAATAACATTTTATGTAATCTACTCTTTATAAACTATATCATAATTTATTAAAATATAAATATCATATTTCTTTTTACTAAAAACCCCCTATTCTTTTATATATTTCGATACAAAAAACTTTCTCAACACGAAATTAGAATTTTCAGTTTTTATTCTTATGAAAATCAATTATAATAAAGTCAATAAATGTTTGACCTCTCCTAATTCATGTACATATGGATGATCAGTAGTCGCTGCTACTGATCTATTTTTTTGATTTCAGAAAGTAAATACGCCGCATCCTTTCCTACACCACAAATAAGTGCAGAACCTCTTTGAGACTGCCATGGCAAGCCGATATAATATAATCCTCTTACTGGACTTATTCCTTTTACATGATTAGGCAATCCATTCTCATCCACTGCCTTTTCTATTTCAATCCAGTTATAGTTCTGAATAAAGCCTGTTGACCATATAATGCTTTCTGCACTATATGTTTCACCGTTCTGAAACATAATGTTATTTTCTGATGCACTTACTACTTTTTCTTGTAGTTGTATTGATCCATTACGAATGAGTTCCTTACCTTCAAATCCAAAAATGGGATCCTTTCTCTTTTGAAACCATTCCCCCCTCTTTGTATTTACTTCGGCGTACAATAAACCCAATTTTTCTAACCAATTGAAAATACTTTTTCTAAAAAGATGTAACGGTAAATACGTTAAAGGATGACTAATAGACAGTGTAACTTCATGAGTTTTTGCCAGTTCTACTGCAATTTGTATTCCTGAATTCCCGCCACCTACTACGAGTACTTTCTCCTTAGGAATTTGTGATGGTGATTTATATTGTGATGAATGTATTTGAAAAACATGTGATGATAGATTTGCTGAAACTGAGGGAATAAACGGTTGCTGAAAACCACCTGTTGCGATAATAACTTTTTTCGTTTGTAAAATTTCTGTAGGGGTATGTAATTCGAATATATCTCTTTCTTTCTTTATTTTAAAAACTTTAGTTTGCAATTGGATCGGTAATTGAAAATGTCTTGCATATTCTTCTAAATACGTTGCAATTTCATCTTTATATGGAAATTCATTTTTTTCATCTATTAACGCCATACCTGGTAAACTACTGTAAGGCCGCGGAGTAAAAAGCTGTAAAGAATCATATCGATTTCTCCATGAATCACCAACTCGGTTTCCTGCCTCAAGTAATAAAAAATTATACCCTTCTTGTTTCAAGTAATATCCCATTGTTAATCCAGCTTGACCCGCTCCAATAATAATTAGATCTTTCATTCTAATCCCTCCTCTTCTTAAATATATGAATAATTGTTCATATATTCATACGTTTCCATAATCATAACATTTTATTTTTATATAATTCAATATGTACTCAAAATAAAAAGAGCAGTTTACCATCAAGTAAACTACCCCTTCATTCTACCTTCCCAGTCTTTAGCGCTTGTGCCCAGTCATATCTTTCCTGTTGAACAGCTAATCCAGCAGCTTCTTCCCAATTATAAGGAACTGAAATTTGTTCAATTATCCATTCTCCCAAAACCTCTTCTATCACTACATATTTTGCATGCGGAGTTCCTGATTCCATTTTATGCATAACAGGTAACTCATCTTTGTATGCTGGAAGTCCTACACTCCCCGGATTTATAACGATTTTTTCGTTTGCTAAATATACAACTCTAGGAATGTGCGTATGACCGCATACTATTATTTTTTGCTCAATATTTTGGAGTTGATCCATTATATTTTTTTCATTCTTTAATATCGCACCATTTTCATTCATCTCTTCTAACAAATACACTTCATCTGAAATTGGCGTACCATGACAACATAACATATCTTCTATAATAAATTGTGACGGATGTTGTTGTAACCAATCTATATGATTTTTTGTTAATTGATTTTGGACAAAAGTTAGTGTAGCCGACTGCTCTTGTATAGGTTCCCAAAGCATGCGATCACAGTTTCCCTTAATATGTACCATCTCGTTCTTCATTAATATTTCAATGGTCCCTAAAGGATCTAACGGCCCATACACACTATCTCCTAAATTTATTATCATTTCGACCTTGCGACGTTCCAAATCTTTTAATACTGCTTGTAAAGCGTGACTATTTCCATGAACATCTGAAATGATTGCTATTTTCATCTAAATCCCCACTTTACTATATTATTTATAAACATCTGCCGCCAATTCTCTCAAAACATCCACATTCACTACTTCAAAGCATCCATTGTTTTTCTTTATAATCTCTTTATCACAAAAAATATTTAATGTACGTAATAGATGCCGATAACTCGTTCCTAACAATTCCGCTGTTTCCGTTAAATTCCCACTAAATACAATTCTATTTCCGTGCTGTACTGCCCGTTCTCCTGCTGCTAACATGTAACTCGCAAGTCTATTTTCAAGAGGATATAGTAAATTAATGGTACTATTTTTTGAAAGCCGATTTAACTTATGCGCTAACGATCCGCAAATACATCGTAAAAATTTCGCATCATGAAATAGTTGATTTCTCACTTTCCCTAAAGGCAAACCAACACAATATGAATCTGCCATCACTTGTACGTTTGAAGTTGTCTTTTGAGAATGAATTAACTCTACATCTCCTAACAGCTGCAAGCTATCATAAAAGCATAATAATACAGATTTCCCGTTACTTAATGTATTAAACGCTTTCGCTTTTCCTTCAACGAAGAAAAATAAATAATCTATCTCTTCATTTTCTCTACAAATAAACTCATTCTTCTTAAAAAATATAAGTTCCATATATGGTTTCATATCATTACTAAAAAATGAGTCAATATTATTTTGTTTCATATACTCTGCTAATTTAATAGAATTACATATTTTCTTCATAGTTCCCCCGCCTTTACAACTACTCCTCATTGTAATCAAAATTTTCTCCTTCCACTATGACATATGTCATAGTAATACACAATTTTAGCATGATACAGTCATTACAAATATGAAATACAAAGGGGATATTACATTGTATAACTTTCTTTCTGTCTTTATTGGTGTGCTCATCGCCGTTATGCTTCCATTGAATGGGATTTTATCTGAGTTAATTGGCAAGTATACAGCAAGTATCGTCATTCACCTTGTCGGTTTAATTGCAGTTATTTTCGTTTTAATCATAAACAAACATAAAATCCATTTTGATAAAAGCATTCCATTTTTTTTATATAGCGCTGGAGCGATTGGAGTATTCACTGTTCTTTTTAACAATATAAGCTTCTCCGTCCTTGGTGCCTCTATTACGATTGCATTAAGTTTACTCGGTCAATCCATTGCTTCCATCGTTATTGATCATTTCGGCTTATTAGGAATGAAAGTTGCAAAGTTTGAAAAGAAAAAACTAATTGGATTATGTTTCATCTCTTCTGGAATTATAATCATGACAATTTATTAATGGGGGCAAGAAAATGTTATATGTTACGATCGCTATTTTAGCTGGTGTTTCTATCGTCGTTGCTAGAATTATTAACGCGAATTTAGCAAAAGAAATTGGAAATTGGGAAGGCACTTTTTTTAATTATATTACTGGATTATTTTTCTCTATATTATTTTTAATGTTCAGTTCAGATTCATTGTACATTCCAATGCATACGTTACAGTCCATTCCTATCGCTGTATATTTAGGCGGATTAGTAGGTGTTATTGTCATTTCATTATCCAACTATATTACCCCTAAAATATCAGCATTCTATTTAACGTTACTTATCTTTATCGGACAATTATTTGCAGGAACTATCATTGATTTCTTCCTAACAAATGAACTCTCAACTGGAAAGATTATCGGAGGTGTTTTCGTATTAATTGGGCTTACTTACAATTTACTCGTTGATCGCCCTCTTAAAACTGTTAAGAATAGCCACGTTCAACTATAATACTTTACGCTTACCTATCATATATTAATAGAAAAGCTCTTCATACGAAGTAATAGAGAGGAGAATATTCTATTAAGAAAATTATTTTACTGCTTTGTAGCACATTGATTATTTGTGGGATTATATGGTTTGTAAACTCTGGAAAATCTATTCAAGACTTCTATACAGAAAATAAGCCAAAGAAAAAAGCTACTATTATTTCAACGCAAAGGGATTCAAATGAGCCCCCTGTCTTCTTAGGAAAACAGGAAATAAAAGATATACATGTCGAATCCATTAAAACAAAAAAGGATATCTTCCTCACAAAAACAGATGAATTAAAAACGTTTATTAATAGTATGGATACCGCAAAAAAAGGAAAATTAACATTAGATGAAGAAGGATCAGATTTAATAGATTGTGATATGTGGATTACCTTTGAGGATGGAACTTATAAAAAATATTTCATATGGGTAGTTGATCATCACAGTAACGAAGTGATCATTGCTCAGCAAGATACTCCTGATGATGTAAACCTCAAGTACTATCAATTAAATGAAGATAGCTCAAAAAAGGTTTATAACTTATTCAAAAAAATTATTTAAACGAAAAAGTCATGAGCACGTAAGCTCATGACTTTTTGCACTATACATATTCAGGAAACACTTTACAACCCTTTTCCTGTTCTATATCATGTCCAAAGAAAATAATTGGTTTCTCTTTTGTCACAACTTCTTTTAAACGTTTAATTGAAGATAAAGCTAATTCCGAATCAAATCCCGCAAACGGCACTTCATCTTCAAAATTCTCTTTCGTATAAGATGCATCAATCGTTAATAGTACAGGACCGTTTTTTCCGTCTCAATTAATAATGACTGATGTCCTGGAGAATGTCCTGGTGTATACAATAACCGAACACCAGGTACCACTTCATAATCACCTTCAATAATTTTGCAGTTTAAATTTGGCAGATATGCTATTGTTTTTCCACTGTAATATTTCCGTTATGTGTATTTAATTTAATTACATTTTCTCCTTTTCCAATAACGGTATTTCCATTATATTTATCAAGGATATTCGCTCTACCATTATCAACAGCAACATTAAATTGAACATTAGTTGGTTCTTTTTCCGTTTCAATATTAATTTTTCCATTGTGAGTCGTAAAATTGAGATTTCGATCCAGTTCATTCGTTTTCAGAGTAAGACTTCCATTTTTAGTTTGCCCCTCTATTTCACCTTCAACATGGTCTAGCATTATTCGTCCGTTGTTCGATTTCACATGAATATTTTGTGCCAATACATCTTTGAAATCCATAATTCCATTGTTTGTTTCCGCAATAATTTTTGGCGAATTGATTTCTCTTAATTCAACACGTCCATTGCTTGTATTGATATTAAAATTTGTTGTGTTTAGTTTTTTAGCAGAAACATAGCCATTATTATTGGAAACTTTTAATGATTCATATTGTTTTTCAGGTAGATACACATTTAATGTTAATGGCGCCAACACTTCAGAAATATTAAAGTTGAACCAACTCTGTTGTTTTTCTTTATAAGAAATAAGAAGCGTTGAATCTTTCTCATCCGTAGCTAATGTTCTTTTTACTTTTGGATTAACCTCACCATCTAATTTTACTTTCACGTTACTACCTGTTGTAGGGTTGATGTTAACACGAACATTATTCGTATCGATAATGACGCTTGACACATTATTATTAATGACCTTTTCTTCTGAAATTGGTACCCCAGCAATTGAACGATAAGTGAATAAACTTCCAATAATACCAATAATGAAAATAATACCTGCAATGATTGAGAAACGCTTCTTATTTATCATGCTTCAAACCACCTTTTACTAGTGCTATATTGAACTTTAAATAACGAACAAATCCTTTCGTTGCTAACTTCGTTAAAAATAACATAGCAATAACAATGAAATATCCAAGTCCACAAAGTGCTAAAGAAACGAAAAGATTAAATAACAAGAATGTATTTGGATGTATAATCGTATCAACTAAAACAAGTAATGGTGCACCTAAAAATGAGATACCTAGAACCCAACCTGAAAAAATCAATGCCGCTAATGTAATTGCAGGTGCAAGTACGATTAACAAATTGAAAAAACCTAATCCAATTACTGCCCAAATTGCACGAAAAACATTTCCTGTTGTTGCACTTGTTGTTACTTTCTCAATATGATAATCTGCTAATAACTCTTTGGCGATTTGAGCTGGAGAACCTAATGAAGCTACAATTTCTTCTTCACTTTTCCCTTCCTCTAATCCGAAAGTAAAATGTTCTTCATAATCTTTTAAAATATCTGCACGCTCTTTTTCAGATAATCTTTTTAGAGATGCATTTAATTGTTGTAAAAATTCATTTTTCGTCATTACTTACACCTTCTTTTATTAATTGATTGACACCTTGTGAGAACTCATTCCATTCCCTCAAAAGTTGGTACAAATACGTTCTACCTTTATCCGTCAGCGTATAATACTTCCTTGAAGGACCTTCTGAAGACTCCTGTAAATACGTTGTAAAATATTCTTCTTTAGTTAATCTACGCAGTAGAGGATAAACAGACCCTTCTGATATTTCAATTCGATTGGAAATACTTCGAACTAATTCATACCCATAACGGTCTTGCTTATCAAGTAAGACAAGAACACAAAGTTCTAAAACTCCTTTTTTAAATTGTACATTCAATATTCATTCACCCTATTCTAATTGATGTTCACTACTATTTATTATTCAGTACTGTTTTATAATAAGTAACCACAAGTATAATATAACACTTGGTATTGTTCATTGCAAGGTACACTGGAAAAATAAGTATAACTTTCATCCAACGCCTATAAAATCAAAACGATGGCGGATCCTCTCCAGTTACACGGTACTACATGATGCTGAAACAGGCCTTTTACAAAATAGAAGGGACTTAACTTTTTTACATAATGACACTCCACCTACTATAATAAAAATAAAAGAGTAAATGACTCTTACTTTAATGGAGGGAATACAAATGAAAGCAATTGGTTTACATGAATACTTACCTATTGAAGAAGAAAACAGTTTAATTGATATGGAAGTTGAAAAACCTGTTGCTACAGGAAGAGATATACTCGTTAAAATTAACGCTATTTCCGTTAATCCAGTTGATACAAAAGTTCGCTCTCCGAAAGATAAAAAAGAAGAAGTAGCGAAAATACTTGGCTGGGATGCGAGTGGTGTTGTTGTACAAACTGGCGAAAGTTGTACGTTATTTAAAGAAGGCGACGAAGTGTTTTACGCTGGAAGTATTACGAGACAAGGTACCTATAGTGAATACCACCTAGTTGATGAAAGAATTGTTGGTAAAAAACCAAGAACGTTAAGTGATGCTGAATCTGCAGCACTTCCGTTAACAGCTATTACAGCTTGGGAAGGTTTATTCGAACGTTTAGGTATTGATTATAATAAGAAAGATACGAACTCCTTTAAAAACATTTTAATTATAGGCGGTGCTGGTGGTGTAGGTTCAATTGCCATTCAACTTGCGAAATGGGCCGGACTAAATGTTATCACAACTGCATCCCGCAATGAAACGATACACTGGGTTGAAAAATTCGGTGCCGATTATATCATTAACCATCACCAACCTTTACAAGAACAAATATTAGAGTTTGGGCTAAAAGATGTAGATTATATTTTCTGCCTAAACAATACAGATCAACATTGGCAAGCAATATGTGACCTCATTAAACCACAAGGAAAAATTTGCTCTATCGTAGAAAATGAACACCCTCTTGAGATGGGCATTTTAAAAAGTAAAAGTGCTACACTCGTTTGGGAATTTATGTTTACAAAAGCGATGTATGAAACTGGAGACATGATTACGCAACACGAACTATTAAATAAAGTAAGCGAACTACTAGATGAAGGCATTTTAAAGACTACTTTAAATGAAACATTCACACCAATTAACGCTCAAAATGTAAAAAAAGCACATGCCCTGCTTGAAAGCGGAAGTACAATTGGGAAGATCGTTTTAGAAAAGTTTTAATAACAAAAAGTCCGATTTCCAAATAAGAAATCGGACTTTTTACTATCTTTATTTACTTGAAATCTCTTGATCATTTTGAACGTCTAACGGAGTTCGCTTCCCTATTCCGAAAGCATAGAAACTAATTGTAACGATAGCTAAGAAAATAATACCTACAACTAGTGAAATGCGCGTATCATCGTTAAACCACATTCCGATTAATACCATAATTAAAAAGGCAATTGTTAAATAGTTTGTAACAGGAGCAAACGGCATTTTGAACGGATGATCTTTCATCTCTGCTCCCTTTTCTTTTCTAAAATTAATTTGGCTAATTAAAATGACAAACCATGGTACCATACCAGGAAGTACACTCGCACTATATACATATACGAATAAGTTTTTTGGTGCAATATAACTTAGAACTACACCGACCGCTAAACCGATAATTACGCCAACTGTACCGAATAAAGGTACACCATTTCCAGAAAGTTTCGTGAAATATTTCGGTGCTTGTCCATTTACACCTAACGTATATAGCATACGACCAGCACTATAAATACCACTATTACAACCAGACATTGCTGCTGTGATAACAACGAAGTTAATAAGTCCCGCAGCTGCCGTAATACCAACTTTCGCAAAAGTTGCTACGAACGGACTTCCAATTGTACTTAATTGATCCCACGGATACACAGTTACAATAACGAAAATCGCACCGATGTAGAAAATTAAAATACGCCAAATTGTACTTTGAATCGCTCTTGTAAGTGTCTTCTTCGGATCCTTCGCTTCACCAGCAGTAATACCGATTAATTCCACACCTTGATACGCTCCAACTACAAGTGATAATGCAAAGAAGAATCCAGAAAAACCACCTGTAAAGAAACCGCCATTTGACCAAAGATTCGATATGCCAATCGCTTCTCCACCGTTACCAATTCCAAAGAAAATAAGTCCAAATCCCGCAATAATCATTAATAGAATCGTAACGATCTTAATCATCGCAAACCAAAATTCAAATTCACCAAATGACTTAACAGAAATTAAGTTAGCTGCGCCAAGAATAACCATTGCGATTACACCTGGTATCCAAGCTGGTAAATCCGGGAACCAATATTGCATATACGCCCCCACCGCGATAATCTCTGACATCCCAACGATAACCCACTGGAACCAGTTACTCCACGCTGTCATGTAACCAGCTAACGGGTGAATATACTTATGACCGAACGTTGCAAATGATCCTGTACTTGGCTCCATATACAACATTTCTCCCATGGCACGCATGATGAAGAAGATAAAAATACCTGCAATTGCATACGCAAGCATAACTGACGGACCTGTCCATTTAATCGTGCTGGCTGAACCCATAAACAAACCAACACCAATTGTTCCGCCTAAAGCAATCATTTGAATATGACGTGCTTCTAAACCTCTTTTCAATTCTTTATTTGCCACTTCACTTCCCCCTCTTAGATGATTCATAGCCGCATTTTAAAACAAGATGCTTTCCCCTAATTCCTTTCGGCCCTGAAAATGATGAAGCAAACGTCATTTTACACTAGCTTTAAAGCTATCCTAAAATCGTTTTGTGCTCCTAATAAAATTCTCAAAACCTTTCATCTTCCAATATTCTATAAATCTTAAAATTACTTACCTTATATTAATTCATTAATCTGAAAAATTCAATTATTTTTTCAATAAATTAATATGCATGATTACGTTTAAATTTTAACTTAATTAACAATAAAATACATCTATTCAATATGATTCCGGTATGTATATTATTACAATATAAATAACCGAGGAGAGCATTTTTCCCTCGGTTTCACATCTCATGTACTTCAATTGTTATAGTTGATAACGTAATTTCCCACGCGTCCAATTCATATACCAACCAGAAATTTAATATATTAATAAACTACTAACTTTTTTAATCTAATTTTGAGGCAGGAATCTTACTGCCTCAAAACAGCGGGATAAAATATAAAAGAGTCTCATTTTTAATGAGACCCTTTTACCATTACATATTTAAATCGTTTTTGAAGTTTGTTTACCTAAAATAAACACTTTAGTAAACACTGTCATGATAACGACTATAGCTAGAAAATAAAGTGGCATCACTAGTAACGAGCCCGTATGCAACTGACTCATTCCCCAAATTGTCATCGTTACAATTACATAGTACCCTAAGCTAAACAATGCACCTGCTGTACCAATAACATCTTGAAAATCTACTAATGCTAAACTTAAACAGTTAGGTAGCGCTACTCCGATTCCTAATAGCAATATAAACATCGCTACTAAAAATACAACCATATATATTGCATTCGGATTTGGTCCAACAAACGTAATAACAGATAAAAGGATAGCTCCTCCTGTCATTACGAGACAACCGATATATATAATTTTCTCTGGTTTATACGTGGCAAGCAATCGTTTTGAAACTTTCGCTCCAATAATAGAAGCAGAAGCAACAACAATCCCTAAAAATCCATACATACTAGGCGATAATTGAAAGTATTCAATAAAGATAAACGGTGCTTCTGCATAATAGCTAAATAAAACACCATTTGCTCCCCCAATTAATAGCCCATATGTTACTACTTTCGGATTTGTAATTAATCTTTTCAATACTGAAAAGACATTTATTTTATTTGTCACTGAGTTCGTTTTTGTTTCTGGAAGAGAAACAAACGTATACAGAAAGATACCGACACTCATAACTACTAAACTTAAAAATACGATTTTAAATCCAAACATTTGATCAAGAAAGCCACCAATTAACGGTCCTATCGCTGGTGTAAAAGCAATAACTGCTGAAATTTGAGCAAACATAACGTGGCGCTTATGCCCCTCTACACTTTCACGTAGAATCGTTTGTGTCACAACTGATCCTGCACTTGCTCCAAACGCTTGAATAAAACGACTTACTAATAAAACTTCAATGGAATTTGCAATAAAGCATAAGAAACTCCCAACGCCATATACGACAATTCCAAATAACATTGCTGGGCGACGACCAATTATATCTGATAGCCATCCAATAAAAAATACACCTAAAGCAAATCCAGCAAAATACACACTAAGCGTTAACTGTACCTCATTATTACTTACATGTAACGCCTTTGAAATGTCCGGTAAAGACGGTGTGTAGATCGTTTCACTAATTTGCGGAAATGCGACAAGAATAATCATTAACAAAAGTGATGGTACTGAGACTTTTTTCATTTTTCATACCCTCCTATAACTTTGAAAATCTCAGAAATAAAAAGACTTTCCTTAGCTACGGAACAGGAGGGGCCATGATAGAAATTCGCTCATAAAACAACAAAGAAAACACCTCAATTACGTATGTTAATACTTATAGGAGGGTAATATTAACATTGATTTTTTAAATACACTTTTTCAATTATATTACATATTGCGTTTCTTTTTCTATTATTCGGCCTTGGCAGATTTATTAAAGAGATACCTTGAATCAACAACCTTTTTATGGAATAATTAGAAATAGTTTGAATCAATAGATTTAATTATTAAACGATAGACTAGCATATTTCTAATTTCGCCAAGCTTACAAACAGGAGGACTTTCGTAATGATTGAAATTTTAAGGACACTATTAAACTTCCTAATCTCTCTATTCTCAGGAGAATTACCAATTGTATATTATGTATGGATTATTAGCCTATTCCTAATTCAAATAACCCAATCTACTCTGAACTATAAGCTTTTTAACAAGAAAGATAATTTCAGCACTTATATATTGGAAGGATTACTCGCTTTTATTATTTTATTGTTTGGAGGCATGTTAGTATCTAAGTTACTTGCTTACATAATAGACGACCCTACTATTAGTATGACGAATGTAACACATTATTTTGTTTCTCTTATCATATTAACTATATTTGTCTTAATAACCTGCGTTAAAGACTTTATAGAGACATCTATAAAGAATAAAAATATATCTCTTTTTAGCTTCTTAGTAATTTCCTTACTAACAAGTATACTTTCGTTCAAGTTTTTATCACCTTTAATTGAAGGTTCATTTTCTCTTTCTAAATCTTTTATAACTACTTTAATCATTCTAGTAACTGTATCCATCCCTCTATTAATTTCCTTAGAGGATAAGTATGCAGATGAAAAAGAAACGGAAAATGTATAGTTTCTCATTTATATAAAAGAAAGAGGGAGCTCCCCTCTTTCTTTTAAATCATCCCTTTTAATATCAATCCTAAAACTGACATTATTATCGTACTAATAATAATTCGCAAAATCCAAGTTGTGTTTGTACTTATTTTTTCTAATTGCTTATTAATTGTTGCTATGTCTTTCTCATTAATAGTAGTACGCGTTTCTAAAGCACGAATGTCTCTCATAATTTCTTTTTGGTCGGCCTTGAGACTGTCAATTTTAGCATAAACATCTTCCATATATTCACACCCTCTGTTCATCTTAATAGAAAAATCTATATATATTATGAGACAACCCTCTTACCGGTGAATACATTCCATATATGTGCGCACCAAATTATTTGCACAATCTAATTATGTTTCCATTCTTCTATATTAAAATTAGCGTTAGGATAAATTAAATATAGAAAAGGAATCCCTTGTTTATGTAACAGCAAACAAGGTGCTCTCCAGCATACGAGAGCACCTAAGATAATTTCTATTGTTTTCATCACCATTTTCATGTTTACTAACTCAATATAGTCAGTATGATTTTATGAAGAGTCTACTTTGTTAGCTGCTTAATGTATACTAATAGTAATACGAAATAGTTCCATTGATAAACTCTCTAGAACAATAAATATACTGGCGGAAACAGACCTATACCCAATATTTTTTCCAGTAACATGAATGGTTATTTCTGATAGATGTGTTTGTATATCATTGTTTTCAAAAATTCCATCCTCAACCTTTACAATATCTGCTTCACAATCTACTTCTTTAAAAGTTTTCAGTAATTTTGTTTTTAATAAACTACAGTCAAAGTTTTCATCTTTTATTACAGCAAATTTAACCTTCATATCGATTTCCCCATTTTTAGCAAACTAAAATCATTAAATCTATATAAATATATATTATTCTATTAAACAATTCAAAATATATGTTTCTTATAAACCATTACTAAATTCCAGTTCTAAGGCTTTATATAAAAAAGAAAACAAAAAAAGTGAAATTCTAATCATTAAGAGGGGTATCTATCCCCCACTAATTGTTTAGTTGAACTAACCAGACATTTACAAGATTAAAAAATTACTCTTTCAATCGCTAAACTAATTAATATATAATCCCCCTGTTTTCAGTGGCTCAAATTTTTTCATTTTTAATTCATGAATTCTGAGAACTTTTTGCTTTAATATTAATTAGTCGCTTCTTAAATTCTGTAATATTGGAAATAACTATATAGTGAAACAAATTAACTATTAGGAGTGCTATTGATGTTTGATATACTTCGTCTCTTAATTTTTTTTCTCATTGCTATCTTTTTATTTTTCTCCATAATAATGGAATTTAAAAAACCTCAAAAAAGTGTATTTTGGTTTTCGATTGAAGTCTTATCTCTTCTAGGAATTGTAATGCTTTTTAAAGATTTTTTATCAAAAATATAACTTAACCCACGAATAATCACGTGTTTCAAATACGATATCTTTATCTGTTGAACGACCTTATCTCTCGTTAAAAAATCTTGTTTTCACCCTATTTCTTAACAAGGGCTCTAGCCTTAAGTTGTCTTTTCTTTATAAAAAATAGCCTGCCTATTTCTGTAGGCGGGCTATATCTTTATTACACCATACAAAAAGTATACTCTCTTCTCCACTCGAACTTTATGTAATAATACAGATTCCAAATAATGATAAAAGCAACAAACTTTCTTATAACATCCTCATTCTAGTAAGAAAGTAGCTAAAGCTGTCCTATCTTTAGAAAGGGATGATGCTAATATTGTTAATAGCACAAAAAAGCACCGTCACAAATGACGGTGCTTTTTCTATGTAAGAGCTACTAGAAGATACCCTTCTAGTCTACTCCCATTTATAAGTCCAAAATTGTTCCAGTTGCAGCCATTTTAATGTTGCTGCATCTTTGTTTTTGATTTTTACATGCGTTTCTTCAAGCATTGCTTCTGTTTGCGAACGGTGCGCACCTAGTGCAGCTAATTTATGCTCGAATACTTCACTAATATTATTTACAACATCCGGCTCACCTAGTACAGCTTCGCGATTTTTCGTAATCGCAACCGCATGAATAACTGGACGTTCTTCTTTTGACATACGTGATACGGCGCGAACGACAGCGCGGCCAAATGCATCATGATCTGGATGTACGCCGTGCTCTGGATAAAATGTAATAATTCGAGATGGATTTACTTCTTGAATGATCGCTTCAATTTTATCTGCTACGAAATCAACATCTTCAAATTCTAACGTTTTATCATGGAAACCAAGCATTCTTAAGTCTTGAATCCCCATCGCTTCACATGCATCTTTCAATTCTTTTTTACGGATATTTGGAATCGTTTCACGGTTAGCAAATACGTTCTTACCCATGTTACGTCCCATTTGTCCTAGCGTACCGCACGCATACGTTACAGGTACTCCTTGATCTGTTAATAAGCGAATTGTTCCTCCCGCCGCAAATGCTTCATCATCTGGATGCGGAAATACAACAAGTACATGTCTCTCCATAAGTTTCCCTCCTTCTTACTTAAATGGCGTTAAGCTTAACTCAAGCGCTACTGCTAAGCGGCCTTGGTTATCGTGCCCTGCAAGTAATAAACGCTCTTTATCGTCTACTTCCCAGTGCGTAATACCTTCTGCATATACCCAGCCGTGATCCATCTTTAAACCAACTCGGTATGGGTTTGTTCCAGTTATTTTCCCGCGCTCAAAGCGAATCATTGCATTTCGAATGAATGCTCCAACTGTCATCATCTTTTCATTAAAGTGTGACGCGTACGCTCCGTTCGTCGTTTCTAAATGAATATATACATCTTTATTTACAAAACGTTCAATTTCATTTTGAATAAGAGAACTATCTTTTACTATTTCCATCGGAATTCACCTCTTTAAACCATTTTACGCAAAAATAATGTAAATTGCTATCTCTATATTAGAGGACAACGCCCACTTTTCCTAATAATTTGCACTGTGTTTCTTCATTTTTTTATATCATATTTGACACTCCCACGGCTAAAGCCGCAAGCTGACTAACGTCAATGGGATTCTTGCTACCAAAGGCGACGTCTATTTCTAGTATCGCTGACGTGCAAGATTGCGGTGTGCCATCACCACTCCGTATCCAGTGCATCTAGCAGATACGGCACTCGTTCTATTACCAAACGAGTCAGATTGTGAGTTCTCAAATGTGTTTTAGCGTCTTGTACTTGACGACTCAATACATTTTACGGAGTAGAAGAATTTGTTATTCCAACCTCATATGTATTCTGTTTTCAGAGAACAAGATTATTTTAGAGACTTTTACTTGTCTGTTATGAAAATTATACCATTTCAAATACTTGATGTACAGAACATACTTTCGATATTGTATCTGTACATCGCATTTGACCTCACTATCATCCACCCCTAAAGGGGGTACTATCGCACCGTAGTGGGCTTTCCTATTCGGAAAATCTGTAAAATCATCATTTTTTCCTTCACTTTGTTAAATAGTTTTCTTTCTTTTTTGAATTTGCTACAATATATTTTATCCCGTATGAATACAGCGAGATACATTTTGACAATTAAATACATACTTTAAAGAAGGTGACATGATTGGAACAATCAGCACATGAAGTAGCAAATTGGCAATATTATTTTGCAATTGCCGTATTTTTAGTCACGTACGGATTTATTATTTCTGAGAAATTGAATCGTGCTGTAATTGCACTATTCGGTGCTGCTATTATGATTATTTTTGGAATTGTAGATTTACATACCGCTTTCACATCACATATTCAATGGGAAACAATCACCCTTTTAATTGGGATGATGATTCTCGTACATATTACGAGTCAATCAGGCGTCTTTGAATTTGTGGCCATTAAAGCAGCGAAGGCAGCTGGCGGAAAACCAATCCGCATTTTATTATTGCTATCCCTATTAACTGCTGTCGGATCTGCATTTTTGGACAATGTAACGACTGTCTTATTAATCGTACCTGTTACACTATCTATTACACGTATTTTAAAAGTAAATCCTGTTCCTTATTTGATTTCAGAAGTATTATTTTCAAATATAGGCGGAACAGCAACATTAATCGGTGACCCACCTAATATTATGATTGGATCAGCAAATAAGCATTTAGACTTTAATGCCTTTTTACTTAACTTAGCTCCTATCGTAATTATTATTTCTATCGTGACACTTGGCATTATTTACTTTATGTATCGCAATAAACTAAAAACAACAACTGAGCAAATCGAAAAACTTATGGTATTAAACGAAAAAGATTATATTAAAGATCAAAGCCTCCTTTTAAAATCGATCACGATTTTGGGACTAACTATTTTAGGGTTTATCCTTCATTCTGTTATTCATGTAGACGCTGCGGTTGTCGCGATGACAGGCGCTACACTTCTTATGCTAATTGGAGTAAAAGAACACGATATTGAAGATGTATTTGCCCACGTTGAATGGGTAACTATTTTCTTCTTCGCTGGACTATTTGTTCTCGTTGGCGGGTTAATTGATATCGGACTTATTTCTTCACTCGCAAAAGAAGTACTCGACGTAACGAATGGTGATATCGGTTTTGCCGCTATACTTATTTTATGGGTATCAGGGATCGCATCTGCGACAATTGACAATATCCCATTTGTCGCAACGATGATCCCACTTATTCAAGATTTAGCTACAGGGCTCGGACTATCTGTCGATTCTCCGCAAATCGAAGTACTATGGTGGGCATTATCACTTGGAGCTTGCTTAGGAGGAAACGGAACGTTAATCGGAGCATCAGCAAACGTAGTCGTTGCTGGTATCGCTAAACGTGAAGGACATGCTTTCTCTTATATGGACTTCTTAAAAATTGGTTTGCCGTTAACAATCATTGCATTACTATTATCACATGCTTATATATATTTACGTTATTTAATGTAAAAGTTGTATTGCATGAAATTATATCAACGATTTTCTAAGTATATCGACGATTCGACAGAGAATATCGACTTACCGACAAATAACGACAACGAAAAAAGGTATGCAGCGCTAAACTGCATACCTTTTTTCGTTCACCAAAATATACCGATAATTGCTAATCCACCTAAAATCATACCACCAATTTGTCCAACGATTGCTGGTGATAGTTGAACACCTTTTCTCACTTCAACAACTGGTCTTTCGTGCCTTAGTTGCTGCACTTCGCTTTGCAATTGATGTACACTTCCGTGCAATTCTTTAATTAACTCCTTTAATTCAGCGACCTCTTCATTTACTGGTTTTGCTTTTTCTAAATTCATCTCACATAGCTCCTTATCAATGCAATCAGTACACTGTAAAAATTCGCCAATTATTATTATATCTCCTGCATACTACATATATAATTTCGAATATACTTTCTAACCTTGTAGCTCTATCCATTCATCCCGCAATATCCCCATAATCATACGGTCAAAACACTTCCCATCTCTTTGAACTGCTTCTCTCATAGCTGTTAATTTAATCGTTTTATGTTGATAAAATTCATCGTCATTTCAAACTCCCCCTTTTTTAATAACGGGGATACTTATTTTAGCCTATTTATCCCCTTGTTCCATAAACTGCTTTATAAACGGGATACTTACAATAAGCGCTGACATTGGTACATCTCCTCTACACGAAATTAACTTCATTGTATAATTTTTCGTTTATTCTAACAATAATAAAAAGCCCTCCAAATTTAGAGGGCCTTCCCTAATAGCAAAACTATATTATTTCGTAAACATTTTCTCCGCTTCATCCATTGCCATTTTGTTTCCTAAAGCAGAATAGTCAAGCCATGGTTGGTCATTGATAATGTATACGTGCTTGCCTTTAACTGCTTTTAAGTCTTTCCAGATTGGTGTTTCTTGAAGTTGTTTAAATGCAGCTTTTGCTTTATCGTCTCTGTTTACAACAACGAAAATAGCATCTGCATCAAAGTCAGGTAATACTTCTTGTGAAATGACTTCGAAAGGACGGTTTCCATCGATTTTCTCTACACCATTTGCAGGTTGTAATCCTAAGTCTTGGAATAAAATTGGTCCCATCGGTCTTTTCGTACTAAATACACGTAATTCTTTGGCAGTAACGCGAATTGCCATTACTTTTTCGTTATTACCTAGCTCTTTATCTATTAAACCTTTTACTCGTTTTGATTGCTCTTCGTAATCTTGAATATATTGATCCGCTTCTTTCTCACGGTTTACAAGTTTACCAACTTGTTTTAAATGGTCTCTCCACGTACCTTCATCTAAATTGAAAGTATGCGTTTTTGCAATTTTTTCGTATTTCGCTACATCTTTACCCGCGTATTTTTCATCCACATAAATGTCAGTAGGCTTTAATTGAAGTAATGCTTCCATATTCGGATCAGTTACAACACCCAGTTTCTTCGTATCTTTCAGTTGTTCTTTTGCGTGTGGTAAGAAATCTTTTAAATCTCCACCAATTACAGAACCTACTGGTGTAATTCCTAATGCAAGTAAATTATTTGTTAAATGAATAGACATTGAAGCAATTTTTGGGTCATTACTTTTTTCCGTTTTTTTCGTTGCCTCTTCATTAGATTTCGTTTGACCACATGCTGCTAATACTAAAATACACATGATGCTAAATAAAATAGTAAGTTTCTTTTTCATATGTTCTCCTCTTTGAAGTATTTATTTTGTTTTTGTAAGTAAATAAAGAAAATACGGTGCTCCTAATGCGGCCACTACTACACCAGCTGGAATAGAATTTGGCTCAAATATAGAACGACCTATCGTATCTGCTAGTACTAAAATAATCATTCCGATAATACCAGCCAGTGGAAGGAAATGTTGATAGGTAGTACCTACTAACTTTCTGGCGATATGCGGAGCAACTAAACCGATAAAACCAATCCCTCCTGCCATCGATACACTCCCGCAAGATAATCCAACCGCTGTAGCTAAAAGTAGTAACCGTTCTTTTTGAACAGAAACACCAAGTCCCGCTGCCACACTATCACCTAGTGACAATGCATTTAACGTTTTAGATTTTAACCATGCATACGGGGTAAGTATGAAAATCCAAGGTAATAATGCTAGGACATGAATCCAATCCCTTCCCCACACGTTACCAACTAGCCATCTAGAAGCGAATGTATACGTCTCATCATTTAACTTGAGAGAGAAAAATAACGAAATTGCACTAAAGCCAGCTGAAACAGCAATACCAACGAGAATAAGTCTAATGGGAAGTAAACCTTTCGAACGATCACTCGCAAGTAAAATAATAAGAAATGCAGCTAATACTCCTCCACCAAATGTAAATAACGGTATTAAAATCGATGCATTCTCATTAATAGAATGAAAGAAAGTAACGAATATAATTAGCCCGAAAGATGCACCTGAATGCAGTCCAAGAATACCAGGATCGGCCAACGCATTCCTTGATAACCCTTGCAAAATCGCACCGGAAATCCCAAGGCCAATACCAGCTAACATTGTGATTATAATTCTTGGCATACGATAATCGTATAGCACGGTTGCACTCTCAAAATCACCATGACCGAAAAGCGTTTGAATTACTTTGAGCGGTGCAATGCTAAGTGTCCCCGTATTTAAGCTAAGCAAAATGACAGCGATACTAATACAACCGAATATTGTAGTTACAGTAACGGCTCTCGTTTTATCTGTGTTTAAAATCTTCTTCACTTACAACTCCCTCCCAACTTTACGTGCTATATAGAGGAAGAACGGAACTCCAACAAGAGCCACCATAATTCCTATTGCAAGTTCTTTAGGAGGATTTACTGTTCTTGCCCCTAAGTCAGCTACAACTAATAACATGGCTCCTAAAAATGCTGACATAGGAATAATGAGTCGATAATTCACACCAACTAATTTTCTAGCAATATGCGGGATAACTAGTCCTACAAATCCAATAGAGCCAACAGCTGAAACAGAAACACCTGCTAGAATAACTACTATAATCATTCCAAGTATCCTCGTTCGATTCGTTTTCACACCTAAATTCGTAGCGACATCATCCCCCATTGATATGAGTGAAATAGACCGCCCTAAAATTGTCGCAAAAACAATTGTTATGAGAATAATGGGAACTAAAAATTTCAAGTGTTCCCACTTAACCCCTGCAACACCACCAGCGTACCAAAAAGCTAAATCTTGACTTAAGTCATAATAAATCGCAACACCTGAACTTAACGAATGTAAAAGCGCAGCCATAACAGCCCCAGCGATCGTTAATCTCATCGGTGTTAATCCGCCTGATGTTGCTGATCCGATAATAAAAATGAGCACTGTACTTAAGACTGCTCCAATAAAGGAGACAATCATTAAATAGGAATACGGCATATGCGGGAAAAAGGCAAAACTAAGTGCTACTACAAACATCGCACCTGCATTTATACCCAGCACACCTGCATCCGCTAAAGGATTTCGTGTTACTCCTTGCATAACAGCTCCAGCCACTGCAAAAGCCGCTCCTACAACTGCTGCACCAATTACCCTTGGGAGTCTTAATTCATAAATAATTTGGTGCTGTGTTAATTTCGGATTATAATCAAAAACCGCTGTCCATACGGTTTGTAAATGGATATCCTTTGCACCAAATGCAACAGCTAAAAATATAGAGCCGATTAAAAATAAAATTGTTAAGCTCATGAAACATATGAACTTAATATGTAGCCAGCGATTATTGCCAGCATATACAGCAGGCTTATGTAACATGTTTCATTTCATCCTTTATATTCAGTTGTTTTTTATAATTATTTTTTATTTGTAATTATTATTGATAATAATTATCATTTTCATTTAGATATTATATCGCCACTTTTTTTAAATAGCAAACTATTTTTTCACTTCGCTAAATATTAAAATACTTATTACAATTCCCTTCCAAAACTTACAAATACACGCAAAATAGACCTACTAGCTTATTTTTAAAAGTGTAGTATACTTAATCATTATTTTGAGTTTTCAAATAAAAATATCTAAGGTGATGCAATGTTATATATAAAACAACTACTCTATTTTACCTATGAACAAGCATTATCCTGCTTATTCCCAGTCGTTATTTTCTTAACACTAGCCCTTTCAAAAATCGTTTCGATCCCAGGGTTATACCGCTACGATTTCATACTCATCGTATGCCTTCTTATGCAGTGGGTTATGTACAAGACTGGCCTTGAGACGAAAGACGAATTAAAAGTAATTACTGTCTTCCACCTCATCGGCCTTTTACTAGAAATATATAAAGTTCATTTCGGTTCATGGAGTTATCCGGAAGAGGCATATTCAAAGGTTTTTGGAGTTCCACTTTACAGCGGCTTTATGTATGCAAGTGTTGCAAGTTACATATGCCAAGCGTGGAGAAGACTACATTTACAAATGTATCATTGGCCGAAAGCTATTTTTGTAATACCTCTAGGAGCAATGATTTACTTCAATTTTTTCACACATCATTTTCTATACGATTTTAGATGGTTCTTAACGTTACTTCTATTCATCGTTTTCTTTCGAACATTTGTGGAATTTTCATTACGAGGCGTTACATATAAAATGCCGCTCGTTCTCGCCTTTTTTCTTATCGGATTCTTTATTTGGATTGCAGAAAACATCGCAACATTTTTCGGTGCATGGCAATATCCAAACCAACGGGAAGCTTGGAATCTCGTTCACTTAAGTAAAATCAGCTCATGGTTTTTACTCGTTGTCATTAGCATTATGATTGTTACACAACTCAAACATTTGAAGCAGTTGAAAAGATAATACTGATTATATAAAATAGTTAGCCCATCACTCATTAGGGGGTGATGGGCTAACTATTTTTAAACCGTCCTTATTAAAGGAGTTATAATTTACAACAGCATAAACAGTTACACATTATGAACTACTACTAGCTGAAGATGTTGCTACAGATGAAGCGGCAATCGTTGCCATTATAGCTGCCTGTTGTGCTTGGATGAGGACTTCTATCATTGTTTGTAAACCTGTGTTGGTAGCTTTACTTTCCTCACCTTTCTGACTTACGAACAGTTGAATAGCAATAAGAATATTCGTATCTGTATGCCAACGGAATAATTTCTCTCCCTGCAATTTTTCAATCAACGCTTTAATAGAATGAATCTCTTTTTCTCCATCCTCAAGTAACGCTAATAGCCCGATTGCTGGGTAATGCATCTGTTTCACTTTTACCTTTTCTTGCTTTAACAAATTCCATATGTTTGTGCATGTTGCAACTAATATTTCTTCCCTGACATCCTTCTTTAGTGAAAGAATATGGCTTAGAAATTGGAGGTCATTCCCTTTGCGCAAGCCAGCTTTTGCTAGTTTCTGATAAAGACGCTCCACTCGGTCCATAAGTGTTTCTACATGCTCTGATTGTCCTGCTAATAAAACGGAGAGCGGATAATCATTTGTACCTGTTAGGAAAAGATGATCCTCTTTCATACGTTTATATACTTGCATTGAACGCTGAATGTGCGTGCCATGATGCTCATTATCTTCTGTTAAAAGCACAGCTGCTGCAAGATAAGTAAATATACTGCGACTAAAGCCACCAGCGACCAATTGTTCATATAAGTCTAAAAACTCTCGAAAAGCTTTCTTATAATCTGTAAAGTGAATATCTAATGTTGCGGCCACTACAAAGCGATGATAAGACTTTAAGTATGAAAACATCCCTACCTCATTCTTAATATAACTACTAATTTCTAAAAAACGTCCGAGATCAAGCAATTTATCACTACTTGCATACATAGCAGCAATCATCATTCCTGTTCGAGAATCACTCGTTTTCCATTTTAGTTCTCCCTTTAACTGTGAATATGTATGTATATATTGCTCTAGCTTTTGTTCTAATGTAATCATAGTATTCACCCCTATTTCTAGTTCCTCTCTATTATTATACGCATATTCCATATTTAGGAATACTATAATTAATAATCCATCATAAAAATAATATTTTTTTATCCTTATATATTGTTTTTCTCCCTTCTTCATCAGCATCACGATGATAATCCCTAATCCTTCAAGAAGTTATACAAAAAAGGTAGATAATAATTTATCTACCTTTTTTGTATATATTATTTAACATTACACCTGTATTGCTCGTTATATGCAATTAAGACTAAAGAGCTTTAATAATACGTTCCATCGCCTTCATCTGACCAATATGATCTGCTTCATGATAAAGCATCATACCGTAAAGCTCACCAACTGTTTCTAGTCCTAGGAACGGCTCTGGCAGTTTATTTTCAAATGCTTCTGCTGGAATTTCTTTAATACGTTTTGCTTGTTCTTTTAATTGAACCGTTAACACTTCTAACGATGGTCCTGCTGTTGTCCATTTAGATGGTCTTGATCCATATCCAAACATACCTGGATATTCCGTTGGTAATTGTTTAAATTCTTTTCCAAACATGAAAACTTCTGCTGCCGTTAACACATGACCGATATGCCAGCGAATTGTATTGTTAAAACCCTTCGGCTGCGTATCTGCAGTTTTATCATCTAGCGTCTCCATAAATGTAAGTAACGCACCGCGCGTTATTTCAAATTGTTTTAAGCCAACTAGTCTATTCATTTTATCGTTCCCCTTCTTCATGTACCATTTATTATGAACTAAGAATGTTCAACTTATTAAAGTTTCACCTTGTTTAATCTATCAGAAACAAATAAGAAATACATCTAATATGCTTATTAAAAATAATAAAAAGGTTCACTCCTCGTAAATATAGAATTACTTACTATGTAAATAAAAGAGGAGTGTACTTGCATGTTACATATTTTAAAACAACAATATAATCTTATTAGCTCTACAAGAGAAACTCTATTTTCGTTTTTGGAAGAAATCCCACTAAAAAAATTACATAGCACTATTCCGAATTTCGGGAGCGGTAGCATTATAAAGACACATATTCATGTAGCCGATTGCTACCGATACTGGCTTGGATCATTCGCATTTAAACAAAAGCGAGCAGACTTTTCATTTGCTAGCGATTACGAAATTGAGCATGCAGATGTGGAAAAAGTTCGTACTAGATTTAAGTTAGTAGATGCGACCGTACAACGCTTTTTAGATGAATACAATGACCGATGGCTCGAAAATATTGCAAATGAAGTAAAGTGGCAAAAAGAGCCTTGGAGTACAACTCCGCTATGGCTTTTAACTCATACGGAGACGCATGAGTTTCACCATAAAGGACAAATTGTATCTATGGCTCGTCACCTTGGATACAATCCTCCTGACACAGATCTTAGTTAATTCGATTGTTCCAACAAATGAATTACTATAACTGTCATTAACATTGTTTATGTAAACGGAAAGGCTTTTCATTTTTTTGATGTTGTTAATTGTTTTGCAAATTTTCTTGCGGCACAAACTTGTATTATATTTTAATTATGTTTGTGTCGTGTTCTTATTGATTAGTTTAATATCCATTAAAAAATATATTACTATTTTTCCTTCTAATATTTGAGTTACTTAATCAATAGGAGGTTCTTTCTTTTCATTACGACTTTATACAAAATAAACACGAAAATTCCGAAAACAAAAGTTGAAAATGCCGGTAACACTTTATCATTTGGCACGTACACACTCCAAAAAGAATTAAGAAGCGCATGGAAAATTAGACACATAAAAATACTTTTAGTTGCGTTAAAAATTGTAGTTAATAAGAACGATATGGCAATTGTCGTAATTATAAAAGCTATAAAATCCCTTTGAGTTTGATTCGTGCCCGGAATAAACCATAACGGCCAGTGCCAAATAGCCCATATAACGCTCACAATAATCGTACTAAATAATTCCGAAAACCTTTTCTGAAGGGCAGGTTGTAAGAATCCTCTCCATCCAATTTCTTCAAGACCACCACCAACAATCATTATTGGAAAACTAATCAATGCTACGTATAATGGTTTTTGCATCGTTGCTCCACCAAATATCGTTGGAAGATAACAGCTAATAAAAGCTAGAATAATGATTAGAATATACCATGCAAAGTGATGTTTAGGATTTACAATATTTTTAATGAAACTTCTAAACTCCTCTTGTGATCCATATTTTTTCTTTAAACTAATCGCAATGATTGCCGGCATGATCCCACCGAAAACAAATAATATCATTGCAAGCGGTGTACCCAATGTCGTAATGTTTAATTTTATTAAGTTAATTAATAACCCCCAAAGTGTCCATGTACCTATAAAAGTACAAATTACATATCGTTTAATATCATTACTCATCTACTTGCCTCCCTTGTTTTAATTAGAGCATAAATTTCGGAGGATGAAAATAAGTTATGTTAAATTATCCCAATACCCGAAAGGAATATCCATACTGAATTAGACCTTTACGAAATATCCCGCTATCCGCTTCACTCCAATCAAGGCTCGACGTTAGGGTCTTGCTATTCGTTACCACTGAATAAACGAACAAAAAGAGCATGTTTTGAAAACCAATCAAAACATGCTCTTAAAATATTCTACCTTACAATCTCCATATCCTCATCAATACCAAATAGTCTCGGCATAATTATAAGCATCACTATTTGGTATAGCATGTTTCCCTTGTGCTTGTGCCTTTCTTGGATCTAAATCATATACCATTGGTGTATAGCATGATGTTTGCCCTTTATTTACAACACCATTTCCTCCAGCACTTCCGCAAGTATATGCCTTTCCATCTGTTTTTCTAACAATTCTTGCATCAGCTTCGTTATTATAAACTGCCAGGCGAGTTACAGTAACTTTTGCCCATGCTGTTTTACACGTCGTGCTAAATTTTAATTCCACATAAGAATTTGAATCAATCCACTTCTTCTCTTTCGTTACTGCGGATTGATCACAGCTATTATAATAAGGACTTTTCCCATCATATGAGTGGTCTTCTGCGTATGCTTTATCGCTATTAGTCGTACTAAACATACTAGTTACAACGAGTAAAGATAACAATAAACATGCACTCACCTTTTTTAATAGCTCCATATAATTTCACTCCTTTATTAATAACGTGCTGTTTTCCCGTAACCGTTATTAAACGTAACTGCTTCAGCATCTGCTGTGTATCCGAAATCAGCAGTTAAATCAAATACCATTCCTGTATAAGTACTCGTTTGACCAGTTTTAATTGTGCCATTTCCTTGATTGGAAGTGACTGATTTTTGAAACACACCATTTTTGTATTTATTCACAACAGCGTACGCATACACTCCTCCTGAAACAGCTGGTGCTGGTTGATCTAAAACAAACTTAGCCCAAGCTGCATGACATTTATTACTGTAACGTAAATACACTGTCCCTACTTTTTTACTACCTTCGTATACCGCTGTAGACTTTGCATTAAATCCATCTGCATCACACGTTGTACTTCCCCCGTATACTTTCGTTGTTGCTGGATTTTTCCCGTCATAATAACTACTCAGATCGGTAGCTGCAAATGTACTTCCTTGAAAACTAAATAATACCCCTACACTCGCTACACTTAACACACATACTTTCATTAACTTTTTAAACATTGTAAATCTCCCCCCTCAAAATAAGTACGTATATCTATCCCCTATGTACGCCCCTCCTTTCATGCTGCCTAGAGGCATCTTACAGAAACGAATAAAAGTTGTAAATTCCCTTACGATTATTGGAATATACGAAGAAATTTACTTACCCTTGTAAGAAAAAAAGTTGAGAAATACACATTTGAAAACATCCTTTATTTAAAACATAAAGAACCGATACTCGTTTCATGCAAGCATCGATTCTCAATACAAAATTACCATTTCTTCTTTTATAGAAAATAAATATTTCTCCACTTAATCCGTTATAAAAAACTCCCTCGTCACATCAATAAATTGCTGCAGTGACACTGTCATCCATTTATCTTTATGCCAAGCAATTTGTGTGAAAATTGGATTGATAGTATTTTCTAGATGTAACTCTTTTATCGTCCCCTCTCGTATATCTTTTTCTACTACTATCGCCGGTAAAACGGCTATACCTAAATCTGCAATAACACATTGTTTTATTGCCTCTACACTAACAAACTCAATCTTATTTGCTGGATATATATCTTTCGCACGAAATAACTCCTCAAATAAAGTCCGATATGAGCACCCTAGTTCTGTTAATAAAAGTGTTTCCGTCTCTAAATCTTTTATCGAAACAGAAGTTTGCTGGAGTAAATGATGCCCTGGAGCAGCTACTACTTTTAATTCTTCTTTCATAAGCGGCTCAACATGTAAAGCATCTTCTGTTTTACATTCATCCAAAATAAATGCAAGATCGACTTTTCCTTCCATCAATTGTTCCTTCGCATCTTTATTGGAATGTGCGGGTTTAAATATAAGTTTTATTTGAGGAAATTGTGCTTTAAATCTCTTTAATATAGAAGGAAGTCTATATGTACATTGGCTTTCTTGCGCACCAATCGTTAACGTACCAGCTATTTCTTCATCATCTTTCACAGCCGTCTTCGCTTCGTTACTAAGTGCGATTATCTTGTCCGCGTATAGTTGAAACTTTCTTCCTGCTTCGGTTAAGAAAAGACGTTTCCCTAATCTTTCAAATAACGGCGTACCTAGCTCAGTTTCTAACGTTTTAATTTGCGCCGTTACGCTTGATTGAGCAAAGTTTAATTTCTTCGCAGTTTGGGTAAAGTTCAAAGTGTCCGCGGCGATTTTAAAGGTAATTAATTGTTTTATCTCCATTTATCATCCCTCTTTTCAATCGGAATTCCCGATTGATTTCATCGAAATAATCCTCTTTGTCTATTGATATTTGTATTGTATGATAAAGAGCATCGACAAACAATATAATGGAGGTATTCCATATGAAAGCACTTTGTTTCGAACAGTTTGGAAGTCCAGATGTACTACAATATAAAGAAATACATGATCCAATCATAAATCCAAATGAAATTCTTCTCCGTACAAAAGCAATTGGATTAAACTTTGCTGATATTTACAGACGCCGCGGTGATTATCATCTTGCTGGCAATCCACCTTATATATTAGGTTATGAAGGGGCTGGTATTGTTGAAGAGGTAGGAGCTAACGTTACAAATATCAATCCTGGAGACCGTATTGCATTTGCTGATGTTCCATTTGCAAATGCAGAATTAGTTGCCGTTCCATCAGAAAAAGCAATCCCGCTTCCAGATTCAATTTCTTTTGAAACAGCCGCTTCTGTCTTATTACAAGGCTTAACAGCACATTATTTAACGAAAGATAGCTATCAAATAAAACAAAGTGATATAGCTTTAGTGCACGCTGCAGCTGGCGGTGTTGGGCAACTTCTTATTCAAATGATTAAACTGCTAGGCGGAAAAGTAATCGGCCTAACTTCATCAAACGAAAAAGGAAAAGTAGCCACATTAGCTGGTGCCAATCATATATTTTTATATACGGAATCATGGGCTACGAAAGTACTTGAAATAACAAATGGTACCGGGGTAAATGTTGTATATGAATCAGTAGGCTCTACACTTGAGGAAAGTTTTAACGCTACTAAAGTTGGTGGTACTGTTGTATTTTTCGGAATGGCTGGCGGTAATCCTGCTCCCGTTGATCCGCGTATGCTTATGGATACTTCAAAAACTTTAACTGGCGGAGACCTTTGGAACGTGCTTACTACTTTTGAAGAACGAAAAAAACGCTCTACTCAATTATTTGATTGGATCGCTACTGGAAAATTAAACATTGCAAGTCCTACTACATTCTCTTTACAAGACGGTGCCCGTGCTCATAAATTATTAGAGAGCAGAAAAAGTACAGGGAAGATTTTATTGATTCCATAATTCACAAAATGAAAAGGAATCTAGGTTAAGTTTTATGAAAACCTATAGTAAAAAAAGTTGATAAATGAAAGGACATAACTAATACGTTATGTCCTTTCTTCTTCAAATCGCTCGGATAATTTTCGATCTCTTTTCTCAATTAAAAGCATATGTTTTTTATTTGTATATCGCTAGGAAATTATCATTTTATTTATGAATAAGGCTATACATACCCATTTAAATTAAAAACTAGCTTTCGAACCTATAACAACAGTAGCATCTAATTCCTCATCTCGAGCCACTTTCGTGGTAAGCCCAGCACCAGCAAAGATTTCAAAGGTCTGATTTGCCTGCATTTCGCTCGTCTCTATTAAAAGATGACCTCCAGGTGCTAGCCAGAGAAATGCTTCTTTCGCTACTCTTCGCTGAATGTCAAGTCCATCCTCTCCCCCATCAAGCGCCACCTTTGGTTCATATAGGCGAGCTTCCTGTGGGAGCAGTTTTATTGCATCAGTAGGAACATAAGGTGCGTTTGCAAGTATGGTCTTCACGTTGCCTTTAAGTGAATGAGGCAACGATTTATACAAATCACCTTCAAAAACATGGCCACCGAAACTCGTTACATTGCGGCTTGCACATCGTACCGCAATAGGGTCAATATCAACACAATATAATTCAACTCTTCCTAAAGCTGCCGCTAGAGCTGCACCGACAGCACCTGAACCACAACAGAGATCAACGACAATATCACCAAAACATGACAGCGCTTCTGCTTGGTGAACAAGAAACTCGGTACGTTGACGAGGTACGAAAACACCTCGGTCCACTTCTATCCGCAACCCACAAAATTTTGCGTATCCAACAACATATTCAAGTGGTAAACCATCGGCTCGCATTTCCACCATTCTCTTGAGGTCCTCTGGAGTTTGGGCTACTGAAATAAGTAACCTGGTCTCTTCTTCTGCGAAAACACACCCCGCGCTCTGAAGCCTGTTAATTATACATTTTTCTGTTTTATTGTCCAAAAAGGAATTACATTCTTTTCCTATTTACCTCACCACTTTTCTTATTTATAACCCTGTATTCGCTAAAAATTGTATGTATCCTTTTTAACAAAGTGGTCCTATTCAAAAAAATACGCCCTTATTCAATTAAATGACCCAATTGTTGAACAAAGAAACATTCTACACATTAAAAACAAAATCATAATATAAAGATACAATATTTCAAATGATGCACTAAAAAATAAAAAGGAAGCTAGATTTTACTAACTCCCTTTTCTTATATCTATTTGAGATAGGATTATATTTCCACACTTTCTTTCCCTTTTGCAACATAGCTCATATCTCCAACTGACTCGACTGTATATGTTCCATCTTGATATAAAATCTTCGTCACACTAGCATTTTCCACTCCAAGTTTTGTTTTACTACTGTCTAGCATTTCTATTAAGGTAGTAATCAACAGCCCATGAACAACAACTAAAACGTTACCGCCGCCATCTTTAGCTACTTCTTCACTAATATTATCTATCTCTGCTTTTATACGAGTAGAAAATAATTCCCAATCTTCCGCCTGTTTCGTAGGATCTGCTGCTCTAATAAGATCAATAACTTCTTGAATAGAAAACTTCATAAGTTCTTCTGGTGATGCAACGCCTGCAGCTTTTCCAACCGCATCCCACATATTATCAAGTTTTTCACCTTCAAAAATACCAAAATTTAATTCTCGTAATTTTTTTCTTTGCTCAAGTTTCAATTTTGATTGCTCACTATATTTTAATACTAAATTAGCAGTTTCAATCGCGCGGCCGCTATCACTACTATACGCACTTGTAAAATGAATATCTTTTAATCCCGTTCCTAAATTAGAGGCAACTTCCACACCTTTTTCTACTAACGGAGAGTCTGCCCAACCTTGCGCGCGATGGTTCGTATTTAATATTGTTTTACCATGTCTTGTAACATATAACGTAACTACGTTGCTATCTGTTTCTCGATTCTTCATTCTTTTTTCTCTCCCTTTACATTTCTATCTCAATTTTAACACCTCAATTATTCATTGAGCAAAATATATGTAAGTAGCTTCGCTTAATAAAAAACGCTACCTTTCTGTATATCCATACCAAAAGATAGCGTCTTTTATGATTATATTTCTTAACCGATACTCCTACTCAGCAAATGCACTCGAATACTGTACAACTCCTTCTACACTTTCAAGAGCATTCTCTGTTAATTCCATTACCATAAACACTTCTTCAGGCACTTCAAATGGTGCTTTTATATTCCACTCACTGGCTTTCTTAAAACCAAATTTCGGATAGTACTCTGGATGTCCTAATACTACAACTGATCCGTATCCAAGTTCTTTCGCTTTTTCTAACGCAGCTACTATAAGCTTTCCACCAATTCCTTTTTTCTGATATCCCGTAGCAACTGATACTGGTGCAAGCGCTAATGAATCTACAGAAGCTCCATCTTGTTCTATCGTAATTTTAGATAACATAATATGACCGACTATTTCTTCATCTACTGCAACGATTGATAACTCTGGAATAAATGCGTCACACTCTCTAATACGTTTTACAAGTTCATGTTCCTTTTTATCACTAAATTCTTCATTTAAAAATGCTTGTTGTACAACTTCTTCCGTTTTTCTATAATCGGTTTGTCGTTCTTGTCTAATCGTTACCACTCTGGATTACCCTCTATTCTTTCTCATTTCTTTTTGAATTTTACGAAGTGCTTTTTTCGATCCCCGCTCAATATCATGTTGCATTTTTCTTTCTTTATAATCGACAAATAGCGTATTTAAATCGTATCCCTCTGGATATAATTCTTTTGCTGATACCTCTAAAGTAATACGTTTTACATTCACTTCAATGAATTCACCGTTATAATATACAACGACATTATAGAAGTTATCTTTTTCCTTATAGATGATACCAAAATCATCATGATCCAATAAATTTACACGGTCGCCAATTTTATACTCGTAATGATTTTCTCTTTTTTCTTGCAGGAATTTCGGCTTTCTAATTTTACTTTCATTCACTTTTTCTAAAGTATATTCTTTATTTTCCATGTACTCTTTCGCTCTTTTCAGTACACGTTCTCTTACGTTCATTTTATTTGCAATCCAAAGTGCATTACTTTCACCTGATTTACCGATCACTAATTTATAAAGCGGTTCTAGCGTCTCACTATTAAATTGCATGGCTGCGTTCATGAAATCATCGTGCATTTCTGAGAAGCGTTTAATTTCACCGTAATGCGTACTCGCAACTGTAATACATCCTGCAAGATAAAACTCCTCTAAAATAGAAATTGCAAGTGCTGCTCCTTCATTCGGTTCAGTCCCGCTTCCTATTTCATCAAATAATAGCAACGTATTATTATTTGACATCCTCATAATCTCAGATAAATTTTTCATATGTGATGAAAATGTACTTAGTGCATTTTCGATACTTTGATTATCACCAATATCTACAAATACATTTTCGAAAATAGCAATTTCTGTTTCTTTATCTCCGGCAATATGCAAACCTGACATTGTCGCTAATGTTAACAATCCAATCGTCTTTAACACAATTGTCTTCCCGCCCGCATTCGGCCCTGTAATAATTAAACTACGATAGTTTTGACCGATTTCAAAGTTTAATGGTACTACTTTTCCACTTAAAAGCGGATGCTTACAATTTACTAAATGAACGTAGCCATGATCATTTAACTTCGGCTCTATTCCATCAATCGATTTACTAAACTTCGCTTTCGCAAACACCATATCATACTGACTAATTAATTCCATATTAATTTTTATATGATATATATTTTCTACTACCATTCCTGATAAAGTCGCTAAAATTTGATATTCTTCCATCGCTTCTTCTGCTTTCAAACTTGCCAGTTCCGCATTTAACTTTGTAACCGTATGCGGTTCTATAAATACAGTAGAACCTTTAGCCGACGCTTCAACAATACTTCCGGCAACTTGATTTTTATAAGAAGATTTAATCGGAATCGTATAACGATCATCTTTTTTACTAATAAAGAACTCCTGAATATACTTCTTATTTGCACTGCTATTTAAAAACTTCGTTAAACGTTCTTTTATTTTCCCATCTACCGAATCCATATTATTTCGAATTCGTTTTAACTCTTTACTAGCGGCAGAATCAATACTATTACCTTTTATTGAAAAATTAATTTCCTCTTCAATACTTTTAAATTCAGTCATTGAATTTGCATAAGAAGCTAATACTGGCGCAAAAAATTCTTTATCTAACATAAACTTTTTAATCTTTCTACATCCGCGTAAAAAGTCTGAAACACTTACTAACTCTTCTGGATCTAAAATCATTCCTTTTTCTAATTTTTGAATTGTACTAGCAATATTTGAAATACCGAAAAAAGGAACATGCCCTTCTGCATCTAATATAGCTCGCGCTTCGGTTGTTTCATTCAATCGATTCCTTACTACTTTTATACTTGCACTCGGCTCTAATTTATTTATTAATTCTTTTCCTAATCCACTTACACAATAAGATTTCACTATATCCTTTAATTCGTTATATTGTAACTTTTCAAAAGTCATCGTATTCATTTTGTTTCTCCTCACTATGATTGATTTCTATCATAAATGAAGATACCTACTCATTAGATTCCAATGAGTTCTACATTATTCAATTACCATTTTTAACATTAAAAATATACACAAAAAAGCTGCGGGGATACCGCAGCTTTTACATTTACAAGGCATGAGTAATAACATATGGGGAAATAAACCATAAAAAACGGATGGCAATCCCCTTATTACACGCTTTATAAAGTATTGTAGGTATCTTCATAGGTATCGAAATAAATCCATGACAAAATTAGGGGTATGGTATACATAAAAATCCCCTGTTCTTATCCGATTTATTTCATTCAATTTTTCCTATTTAGTACCTACCGCACTCACAAAAAGCACCTCTCATTATTTTATATTATGGTCATTGAAATCTAATTTACTGAAATCATCATACTATATGTATAGCAAGAAGTAAAGGTGTCATACTTTAGTCGTACGCACATATGCAGATGTTTCCTCTTGCGATATTAGATACAATATATATAAATCGTTTAACGGAGGGGTTTCTATGACAGACTTTCAAAAACAATTTTTCGCACGATTACATATAGAAGAAAAAGACAAAGTTTCATTTGAAGATTTACCTAACATTATGTACGCGATGGCACAAACTGTCCCATTTGAAAACTTAAATGTTCTCGAAAAGAATTTTAAGGAAATATCAAAAGAAAATCTAAAAGAAAAAATTTTAGTAAACAATCGTGGTGGTCTTTGTTATGAACTCAATCCTACTATGTATCACTTCCTTAAAGACGCTGGATTCGATGTTCATCTCGTTTCAGGAACAGTGTATAACGCTGCAAATTCTATATGGGCTGTTGATTCTGGCCATATCGCAACCGTTTTAACACATCATAATGAGCTTTATTTAATTGAAGTTGGATTCGGATCATACTTACCACTTGCACCTGTTCCTTTCTCAGGTGAAGTCATTCACTCCGTTACAGGAGATTATCGTATTCGTAAAGAAATGACCGAAAAAGGAAACTACATGTTAGAGATGCGTAAAAACAATGAGTTTTTGGATCAATCTTCTACTGATGATTGGACGTTAGGCTATGCATTTTATATAGAAGAAGTGGATGAAGAAAAAGCAAATGCAGCACAAAAAATTATCGTTGAACATGAGTGCTCACCATTTAACAAAGTACCTCTTATTGTAAAACTAACTGAAGATGGGCATGCTTCTTTAACGAAGGATAGTCTAACAATAGCGAAAAACGGTAAAAAAATGAAAGAAAAAGTTACAGATGGGCAATATAAAAACCTTTTACATTCAAAATTCGGAATTACATTATAATTTGTTTAGCCTTGCCTTTTAGCAAGGCTTTTTAATTTTCAGCAGGGATTTTTTGCAATTTGTTGTATTTCATAGTTATATAGAAATATAACTACATATTTAGAAAGGAAATGATTATGACAGAACTTAAAGATCGACTACAAGTAGATGATAAAGAAAAATGGGATTTAACGGATATTTACGATACCATTGAAGATTGGGAAAGTGATTTTCATAAAATTGAAGTATTAACGAAAGAACTACAAGAGTTTAATGGAAATATTCACGATGGCAATAGTTTATTAGCCTATTTAACAAAGAGTGAAGAAATTTCTAGCATCATATCTTTACTATTCGCTTATGCACGATTACAATCTGATCTTGATACACGCGATACTGACGCCCAATCTCTTGTCGATAAAGTATCACAATTACACGTGAAAGTAAGTGCGGCTAAATCTTTCTTTTCCCCATTCTTACTTAGCGTAGATGAAAACACATTACACACTTACATAGAAGAAGCTGAAGGCTTACAATATTATAAAGAAGATTTATTTGAATTATACCGTTATAAAAAACACGTATTGAATAAGGACCAAGAAGAGATTTTATCACAAATGGGCGAAGCACTCTCCTCTCCGCAACATACATATGGCATGCTAAATAATGCAGATATACTATTTGGTGAAGTGACTACTAATGATGGAGAAAAAGTTACTTTAACACGAGGAATGTATGCAAAGTTAATAGAAGATGAGAACCGCGAAAAACGTAAAGAAGCCTATAAAGCTTATTACAAACCATACGTTCAATTAAAGAATTCTATCGCTTCTACTTTATCTGCAGCTATTAAAAATAATGTTACTGTTTCTAAGCTAAGAAAATATCCATCAGCGTTAGAGAAATCATTATTTGGCGACATGGTTCCGAAAGAAGTATATGAAAATTTAATTGAAACGACGAAAAAAAACATTCAATCTTTACATACATATAATGAACTTCGAAAAGAGAAATTAAATGTCGATGAACTAAGACAATATGACTTAAGTGTCGACTTAGTAAAAGGTGTAAAACAAGATATTCCATACGATAACGCGTTTGACATCATGATTGAATCACTAGCTCCTTTAGGTGAAGAATATATTGAAACATTAAAAAGCTTTAAAGATAAACGTTATATTGACGTAAGAGAAACGCCAGGAAAACGTTCCGGTGCTTATAACTTTGGTGTATACGGCGTTCATCCATTCATTCTTTTAAATCATCACGATGATTTAAATAGCCTTTTCACCCTTACTCACGAATGTGGGCATGGCATGCATACGCACTACTCACACGGATATCAACCAAGAATTTCTGCACACTATACTATTTTCGTCGCAGAAGTCGCTTCTACAGTAAATGAAGTGCTATTAATTCATCATTTATTAAAAGAAGCAAAAGATGCTAACGTGCGTAACCATTTAGTAAACCATTTCATTGAGAAATTTAAAGGCACTTTCTTTACACAAATCATGTTCGCTGAATTTGAAAAAATCACGCATGAAATGGCACAGCAAGGTAAACCATTAAATGCCCAAACCTTTAGCGAGGTTTACGAAAACTTGTTTAGAGAATATAATGGCGACTCCCTCGTATTTGACGAAGAAGTAAAATACGGATGGGCTAGAATACCGCATTTCTACCGTCCATTTTACGTATACAAATACGCAACTGGATTCGCTTCTGCAATCCAAATTGCTGATAAATTATTAAGCGGCGATCCAAATGCACAGAAAAACTATCTCGAATTCCTTAAAGGTGGAAGTTCAGATTATCCATTAAATCTACTGAAAAAAGCTGGCGTTGATTTAACTACGCCAGAACCGATTGAAAGTGCATTAAATCGTTTTAGTGAACTTGTTGAAGAGTTTTCAACTTTATAAAAAAGAAGAGCCTCTCGCTAGAGGCTCTTTCTCTTTCATGCTCCGTTTCCTTCTATCAAATCATTCGCCATTTTCCTAAACTCTTGATTAAATGTATCATTCATACCATTTTGAACGTTAGAGAACAATATGACGAATGTTTTTTTATCCCAGTTAAAATTATTAAAAGTATTCCAGCCTGCTAATACCCCGTGGTTATGATAATAATCTGGATACGTATAGAAACTAAATCCATATTTTCTTGCAGGTGATGCAGTAAACATATCTAATACACTTTGTTTAGATAACAGCTTTCCATCCATTATTGCCTCATCTAATCTTTTCATATCTTCAACAGTTGTATACATTTCACCACACCCATACAACCAGTTCATTTTTAAGCGGGGGGCAGCTATTAATTCATTATCTTTTCTCGTATAACCTTCTGCTAAAAAAATATCTTCTGGGAGAGTGGCCCCCATTCCAGATTCATACATACCAGCAGAAGTAAAAATATTTTCTTTCACGTATTCAGCGAGCGGTTTATTCGTAATTTTTTCTACAATATATGCAAGCACCATATAATTATAGTCTGTATATTTCCAGCCTGTCCCTGCAGGAAATTGCAATTTTTGCGCTCCAATCCACGTTACTAACTTTAAACGTGACCCTGCATCCACCCTACCTTGTCCTTGATCTGGCAAGCCAGATGTGTGTGTTAATAGATTTCGTAACGTAATGTTTTTATCTGCTGGAAACGATGGGATATACTTATTTACATTGTCTTCAATATTTAATTTCCCTTTTTCTTTTAGCTGCATAATAGATATTGCAACGACCGTTTTCGTAATAGAACCAATACGATATTTCGTTCTTGGCGTTGTTACTACTTTATCTTTCACATTCGCATATCCATAACCTTTTCGTAAAATCACATGATCTTTACTAGCTACAAGAACGCTCCCATTAAATCCTTTATCTTTTAAATATTGATCTAGTTTTCCAGCTACAGCTTCATAGCGTTTTTTCTCAGTTGCATCAACTTCTTGCATATCGTCCTTTTGCTTACTATTTAAATTAGAAAATGCCTTTATATCATATTTCTTACCTTTATTTGCATGTATTAGTGCAACGACACTCCCACAAAAAATAGCAAAAACAAAGAAAACGATTAACCATTTCTTTAGCATAATAGGAACCCTCTTTTATATAGTTTCACTTAACGCGCATCCATTCTATTCTATATCTATTAATTTTTAAATTTTTTATAATACTACCTATTATTCACCTAAATGAACTAGATTCCTTTTTCTCATATTCAGTTTTCGGCTACTCTCTATTGTATTTCTTTCTCGCAAAATTTCCACCATACAATCGGATGCACCCTACTATAATTTCAACATCTTATGTAACATTTGTTACACAAGATAAGAAACGGAGTTGTTAAGATGAAAAACACAGATAGAAACAATCGTTTAGATGATATGACGTTTCATTATCCTACAATGGAATATAGTTATAATTTAATATTAAGTAAAATAGATTACAACTTTAAAAGGAAATGATACTAAAAATTTTCAAACAAAATAAATCATGTAAATAACGATAAAGAAAAACAAATCATTATAGCTAAAATTACAGGCAATGAACTTCATTGAAAATGAATCTCATTTATACTTTGATTATACAACAAATAAAAAAAGAAATGTCGCTCACTCGGCATTTCTTTATATTTTCTTCATAAAAAATTTACATTGCTAACTTTCTTTTATTTTCTTGTTTTTTCTATATAAACTGACTGCCGAGATACTTAACAATACTACTATACATAACCACGCATACGCATACCCTTTCTCATCCACAATATAACCAAATAAAACAGGTGCAACAATAATAGCAATTTGATTTAATGTAAGTGCTACACTCACTGTTATTCCTACAGATTCTTCACTTGCCAATTCAGCAACTTCGGCTATAAAAAGACTAAACCATCCAATTGAAAAGAATCCTAACAATGCACTTACACTATACAAGACTCCACTCATTATTGTATGTATATTCATTACTAACAATAAAATCAAGCCGATAGAAGCGCAGACAGCTATAAATAAAGGTATACGCCGATTCCCCTTATACAACACATCACTAATAGCTGCTAATGCAATACGACCAATCATTCCAGAAAAGAACATAACTGAAAATACTGTTCCGGCTACAATAGATGTAATCGATTGTTCCCCTGCTAAAAATTTCATGAAGTGTCCAACTAACACCATTTGTAATGAAATCATGCAAATACCCGTTATATAAATTGGATACAACTCTTTTTTGCATATCACTACTTTTAGCTCCATCCAAAAGGAAATGTTATTATGTCCTTTCCTCGCTTCCTCCTGAACATATGGCTCTTTGTAAAACATAAAAAATAATAGCCCTCCAATTATACAAATGCATGCGATACTATTGATCGCGTAAGTCATATTATATTGTACTGTAAGAAACGGGATTAACACTCCCGCTAACGCGCCACCAATCGGTATACCCGCTTGCCTTATTCCCATCGCTAATCCGCGATTTTCTTTTCGGAACCATTTTAAAATCACTTTACTTCCTCCTGGCTGGGAAACACTATAAAACATTCCTGTTAATAAAAGTACAAATAATAACCCATTAAATCCATTTACTATATTAGTCAGTAAAAGCAAACTCCCTAGCAAAAATGAACTGATAGAAATTAATATTTTTTCATTATATTGATCAAGTAGCCGACCGACAAAAAGCATACAAAATAACGGTCCAACATTTACAACACTTACTAATAATCCACTCTCCGTATTCGTAAGTGCATATTCTTCTTTCCAAAATAAAGCGAAAACCCCGACACCATACGTTATAAGTGTCGCTGTTGTTTGAGCAATCGTCGCAACAATTAACATAACCCATTTATAAGTACTATTCACCCTTTCTTCAATCAACATAATAATCCCTCCCCCTTCCATTGTATGAAAGTTCTGATATCATATAAAATAAAGATTCATCATATAATCCATCAAAAAAATTGATACCTTTTCGGAGGGATGATACGTGGACATAAAAGATTTAACTGTATTTTACGAAGTCGCGAAGGAAAATAATATTTCTCACGCAGCGAAAAATTTGAACTATGTGCAATCAGGCGTAACGATGCGTATGAAACAACTAGAAAATGAATTAGGTGTTCCTTTATTTTACAGAAACGGAAAAGGTGTAACTTTAACTTCTAACGGTGAGATTTTATTAACGTACGCCAAACAAATTATCCACTTAATGGATCAATCTATAAAAGCGGTTCAAAGTAATGGAACTGATCCTAAAGGTACTTTAAAAATTGGGTGTACAGAATCTACAACTGCGGTAAGGCTTCCCTCTATATTAACGGCCTACTATGAGAGGTACCCAGAAGTCGAATTGATTTTGGAAACAAATACGACTGAACAACTAATTAAGCTTGTATTAGAGCGAAAACTAGACGGAGCGTTTATAGCTGGCTCTACTCAGCATAATAAACTCCATACAACTGTATTTCATGAAGAAGAATTGGTTCTCATTAGTAAAAAACCTTTATCCTCTCTTACAGACATAGAAGATATGAATTTACTCGCTTTTAGTCACGGGTGCTATTATAGAAGTTTATTAGAAGACTGGCTTCAAGAAGAAGACATCTCGCCTAAACGAGTATTAGAATTCGGAACAATCGAAGCGATACTTGCATGTGTAAAATCAAATATAGGCGTAGCGATTATGATGAAATCAATTTTAAAGGGACATGAACATGACGTATCATTCAACCCTTTACCAAATAGCTTCAAAAAGGTTCCTACTACTTTCATTACTAGAAAAGACATATTTCGCTCAGCTGCATTACAAAAATTTATGGAGATGACTCACAATGCATGAAAAGAAAATACGTGGGATGAAACGAAAAACAAACACTATGATTAAACGCATTGAGGAACATACAAAAATATTCCCTTCTACTTTCTATAACGATGAATATTGGTATATGCCTTTACCAGTTTCTCAAGCTTTTATCGAGTCTCATAAAACACCTAGAAAAGTAAAACGATTATGTATACAAACCTTCATAGATCGAGTGAATCATTTAATAAAAATAAAACCGAATGATACACATACATATCGAGTTGTTGTTTTCATTTCTATAGAAAGTTTGTGGAATTCGCAAATTATTATATTTAAAAATGAAAGGTACTTTCATAATTTCTTTAATAGAAATAGTGAATTTCAAAATTGGGTCCCTCTTTCAAATGAAATTAATTTTTGGGAAACATGGGGGATTTCAATTCGCCCTACTGCCCAACTGTTTCACTTTCAAGAAGTCATTTATGATGAAGATACAATCGATAAAAAAGAGATTTGGTTTATTGGAGAGTTATCTTAAAAGGGGTACTTTCAAATGAAAAGCTTCCTTTTTTCCACTTATTAAAATCGCTATATGATGAATTTGTCATTTTATTATATAGGAGGTTTTCAAATGGTAATACCTAAATATCCTGATGTCCCTACTCTTACGAAAAAACAAATCGATCAAATTACAGAAATCACTTTTCTAAAAGAAATAACACCACAAAAATGTGATGCAATATTCGTTTTCGGCGGTTCACACCCTGGCAATTGGCAAGCTCCTCTAGAAGCTTATCGACAAGGTTTAGGAAATAAAATTATCGTTACAGGTGGTACTAGTTTACATGGCATGAAACATCCGAGCTGGAATTACGGGGATTTGTCAGATGCAGAAGTAATTGTAAATAAATTACTTGAACATGGCGTACCAAAAGATGCTATCCTATTCGAGAAAAACTCCCTCCATTCTATCGCTAATGTAATGGAAGCGAAAAAGATTTTTGATTTTACAAAGATTAATCAGCTACTATTTGTTTGCAAAAGTTTAGGCGCTGGTCGGCAATATCGAGTATTAAAAAAACATTTACCTAAAACTATTACGTGTATCCCATATACATTTGATACAAGTTTCGATGGTGAGTTTATCATTAATAGATATAATTGGATGGAAAATGAAAAAAGTCGCTCTATGATTTTTGGAGAATACTTGAGAAATATTTGCTACGGTAGAAAGGGCGGCATTGAGCCACCTGAAAATGAGGTTGAAGGTTTAGAAGAATATGTATCCTATTACTATAATCTAGCATAATAAAAAAAGGTATACCAAAATGTCGGTATACCTTTTCTCCTATTTATTTTTCTTTTAACACACTATGTAATCGATCAGGATAATTTGTAAACATTCCTGTAGCACCCCATTTTATTAACAATCTCATATCTGGTTTCTCATTAATTGTATAAGGATGAATTAGCAGTCCATTATTTCTAGCTATTTTCATATATGACTCATCAATAATTAATTCTCCGTTATCATTACGTAAGTTTGGTCCAATACCAACTGCATACTTTTTAATTTCTTGAAAATCTTCATTCGTTACACGTTTCGGTTCATGTGTAATAGCAGACCATTCAACAATCTCATTGTTTTCATTTGGATAATACCAAAGCAGTTGAACTAACGGAATATTTTCATTCATACTATGAATCTTTGTTAAACTATCTTTACTAAATGATTGAATCATCACACGGCTAGAAGACATGTTTTGACCTATTAAATTATATTTTTCTAATAAAGCTAATAATTTCTCTTCCATTCCTGGATACACATCTGGTGATTTTGTTTCAATGTAATACTTCATGCTTCTTCCGTACTTTTGGAAAATTTCTTCAAGAGTCGGAACTTTTTGACCAACGTACTCTTGCTTAGCCTTTTCTGGATACGCTTTATTGAACCACGATCCTGCATCTAAACTCTTTATTTCACTTAATGTTTTATCTCGTACTTCACCTGTACCATTTGTCGTGCGATCAACTGCCGTATCATGCATTGCAATCAACTGGCCGTCCTTAGTTAATTGAATATCTAACTCCAAATAATCCGCTTTCATTTTTTTCACTAAATCATAAGAAGCAAAAGTATGCTCAGGTGCATGTCCACTTGCTCCGCGATGTGCAATATTTAAAAACTTATTCTTATTCCACTCATGCTTTCCTTCTGCTTTCGCATGAACAGCTCCCCCAGCAAAGATACTTCCCGTCATAAAGAAGATAACTAAAACGCTAATAATTTTTCTCATCCTTCTAACCCTTCCTACGTTACAAATTTCAACAAGTTAATGAGATTTACACGAAATAGAAGATATACTTTCATCATTTTTATAAGTTTATATTAAAATTCCAATCTTACAAATATAATTCCCCTATGTTATTACTATACTATTTATTTTCCATATCCCCCTATTCACATGTAACTTCCTATTGATTACATTTCATCAATAAAAAAAGCCATAAATTATTTAGAGGACACTTCTGTATCCTTAAATAAATTTATGGCTTATCTCAAATATCTCCGGCCTCAATTAACTTGTCGAAATTAATCATACCAAACCTATTAATATTTGTGAATATTATTTTTTCAGTACGGTAAAGCTTTAATCAGTATAAGTTATATATCTATCTTATACTAATTAGTATTTGAACACATCGAATTTTTCCGAACAGCCCGATTCCTATCTAACTTCTTTAATTTCAATTCATACAAGATAAAATTCTATTGTCATTTGACATGATATTTACGTAAATCTAGGCTTTACTTAATTACAAATTCTTAATTTCGTATATCCTTTCTTGCAAGTTTAGGTTTCTTTTGAGAATGTGGTATATTTACATGTCCCAAAGCAGCCACGGATTGTCTCCTTTCCTTCCTTGACAGTTTAGGCTTCTTTTGAAAATATAATTCTTTTAAATGTCGCGAAGTAATACCTTGTTTTTTGAAATCAAAGTAAAAATACAAATGTGTACTTAGCGCTAGGAAAACAACTGAAATAAATGAAAAAATAACGATTAGCACAATCGTCATAGCTTTTTGGCTCAAAATTCCAATACTAACTTGACCAATCATATAACCTAAACCCGAAAAATATACAATTTTAGAGATTTTCACATCTTGATCAGTGATCCCCCTTAAGCGAGCTGTAAAATATTTAATCCAGAATAATTCAGATTTATAAACAATTAAACTATATGCAATAAGCGATAGAATAAAAAATAAAGGAGATTCTATTTCTACGAATTCGTAAGCTAACTTTTGCACAGCTATAAAACTACAAAATGAAATACTTAACGCAACAAATCCAGAATATAATAAATGTTGCAATTGAGGCTGCCGAGGCTTATGAATAGAAACCCAAATTCCCCATAGATTACATATCACATAAAATGGTAAAGCTACGTAAGAGTATATATTGTACGGTGGAAATATGAATAAAATGATGAGTAGCATAAAATTCATGATAACCCACACAAAGGCCCCTACAATATTTCTTATATCAAATGGTATTAATATCCGCATACAATCATCTATGCTGTTGCCATTATATTTGTCCATTATACACCCCATAAAAATTTAAAAATTTTATCTAATACATTTCCAATTCCTGATTTAACTCTATCTTTTACCGAATCCTGTTTGCCATCATGATTCCAATCACCTTTGTTAAATTTGATTCCATCTGTTAACCAACTTATCCCGATAAAAACACCAAAGCCAATTCCGGCCCCAACTACAGTTCCAATTGGTCCCCCAATTACTGTACCTATTGCAGCACCAGTTAATGCACTAGCAGCAGCAGTAGAACCAACCCCAATTGCTGCATCACCAATAATATCACCAGCTAGCTTAGTTTTTGACGCTTTATTTTCAATATTTTCCTTTGTATCATTAATTACATCCCATCCTACAGCTGCATAACCTAAAGCATTTGTTTTTAATTTCAATGAACCTTTAAAAAATTCTTTTGGTGATAAAACATGTCTTTTTACATCATTTATTTGCTTTACTTCGGCTAAAGGTAATGTAGTCTGTAACCTCTAGGAAATATAATACAATAAAAAAATGATTCAATCTAGTAATTGCCAACACTTATAACTAAAAACTAAAAAAATTCTAACAACAAAAAATAAAGGGAATTAATTTACATATATTTTTATAATAGTAATGTCTCTTCACTACACAATCTTTATTTTGTAAGCTAAAAAAATAGAAGTATCGTCCTATATAAGACAATACTTCCGTAGTTACTTAAAAATCACATAATAAATTACCCATTACCTCTTCCAGCATTACATCTGGATTTACCACTGCTTTTGCCAAACGCCATCCTATAAAGCCATCTGGTCTAATTAATACAGCTCCTCCATTCTCTATCCTATATAATTCACGAAAAACATTTTCTTGAGCAATAAAGTCTCCACTTCCACCTACTCGATACAGTTTAATATTTATTCCTAATTTAGATGAAACATCAAATACAGCTTCAGCCCAAGAGCTATTGTCTACTCCAGTAAGTAATACAAAATTGTTACCAAATAAGTCTAATATAGAAGCTTCTTTCCCTTTATACATCCCCCAAAAGTGTGGCGCTCGCGTTCCAGGTCTCCCGTTCAACTCTACGCTATCCATTCTATGTGGAGTGACTGAGTCATCTATAATCGCTTCTGAACAATACTGATATCCAACTGTAACAGCTAAACCGTCCATATTATTTAAAATACCTTCTTCTCTATTCGCAGCACGAAACAGTAAACTACTCGCATAATCTGTCGTTAATTTTGCAACAGGATATCTCTCTTCATGATATGTTTCTAACAATTTTGGTTTTGCCTTTCCTTTTATAACAGCCGCTAATTTCCAGGCTAGATTGTGTGCGTCTTGTATTCCTGTATTGGAACCAAACCCTCCTGTTGGCGGCATAATATGTGCAGAATCACCAACTAAAAAAATGCGATTATCTTGAAATTTTGTAGCAGTACTTTCAGTCGCCTCCCACGGTAAAACACTTACTATTTCTGACTCAACATTTGTACTTCCTATTGCGGTTTGAATAATTTGTTTACAACGTTCTATAGTGAAATCTTCTGGTTGCTCTCCTTTTAATGGATCGTAGGATACATGGTAAATCCATCTTCTTTCGTTATCAACTGGAATAAGCGCACCAAGAACTTCAGGATGAAGTACCATAGTAAAACCAAATGCATCTCCTTGTATAAATTCACTTAAATCCGCTTCAAAATAAATATTCATATAATAACCACCAATTGTTCCACGGCCCTCGGTACTAATCCCTAGCTGCTCACGTATTTTACTTTTCGCTCCATCCGCTGCAATTACGTAGTCACAATGAACAACGCTCTCTTTTTCCGTTTCACGATTTCGAATCGTTGCGATTACTCCTTGCTCATTTTGTTCATAAGAAACCAATTCATGATAAAAAGATAATTCTCCGCCTAATGTTCTCGCTTCTTGTAACATCATCTCTTCTAAAGCAATTTGATAACAAGCAGTTTGTTTTGATGGACTAATCTCTTTTACTTTTCGAAGTAATTTTTCATCGTTTCCATACTGAGTCACCCTCAATTGTGCGAATTCTTCCTGATTCGCCTCAGCTATTGTATGAACAGCTATTCTTCCTCGGCAATTTTCTAATGTTTTACCCGCTGATCTAATTCTTTGTTCTAAACCTAATTCTCGAAATAACTCCATCGTACGAAAAGTGATTCCACCTGCTTTCGGATGAATGGCAGTAGACGGATGCCTTTCAATAAGCAAGTATTCAATATTATGTTTTGCAAGGAATAACGCAGACGCTAATCCTGATAATCCCCCTCCAACAATTAAAACTGGTACATAATTCAATTCCATATACTTATCCTCCACATCATTGTTCTGAGCTCAGTGACATAAATATAATCAAAAAAACAACAAAGATATAGACTTATATTTCATTTTAAATTATCATATAGATAGATTACGCCCCAAATTACTTTTACTTTTTCATACATCTATAATCTGCTTGAATTATGCATGTATGAAAGAGTAAAACGAAACAACTCACTTCAAAATAATAAAAACATGATAAGCGGTCGTAACCCAATAAATTATATAGGGTTACGACCGCTTAATTTTTTGTGCAATGACTTAACCATCCTCATCTGTAAACAACGTATTATTAAGCCTTTTCTATCTCCTACCATTTTCAACTCATAAAATTTCATTCGTCTCGATTTTCTTTCCCAATATTGCAGCTCATACAACAATCATGTAGCATTACCGTATCGAAGTAATGGTCCATCATCTTAAACCTTTCGACTCATTAGCAGGAGGTAAAGTAATTGAAATGAATAAACAAGAACAATTAAATGTTATAAAAAAAGATTTTATTGATTCTCAAAAAGTATTATTAGCAATTGGCGATGAAACACGTCAAGCTATTTTGTTAGTTCTCATGGAAACGGAATGTCAAACAGGATTACGTGTAGGTGAAATTACGAAACAAACACACCTTTCTCGACCAGCGGTATCACATCACCTTAGAATTTTACGAGAAGCCGGTATTATTTTAATGCGAAAAGAAGGTACAAAAAACTTTTATTATATTGATATACGTACAAAATTAAGTTTATTAAAAAATCTTGTATTAGATATCGAAAAGCTATTGCACAACTTTTATCCCACTTTAACGGGCAGTAAGACCCCCACCTCAGAATTCAGCGAAAGCAAAGAATTTAGATAGGGGATCAACTGCCCATAAAAGTCCGATTGGTTCAACTAATAATCAGTGGGGGATGAAGAACCCCCCACTGATTAAAGTTTCACTTTATTGAAATTTGGAGGTATAAGAAATGAAAGCGATGATAATTGATAAGTACGGAAAAGTCCCAATGCGTATGGCCGAGGTACCTATTCCTGAAATAAATGAGCATGAAGTGCTCGCAGAAATTCATGCAGCTAGTATTAACCCAATTGATTTTAAAATACGCGATGGAAAAGTAAAGGTGTTACTTAAATATGAAATGCCCCTAATCCTTGGGAATGACTTTGCTGGTGTCATCATAAAGGTTGGCTCAAAAGTAACTCGTTTTAAAGTCGGCGATGAAATATATGCACGTCCAAGAAAAAATAAGATTGGTACTTTTGCGGAGTATATAGCCATTCATGAAGATGACATAGCTTTAAAACCGAAAAATTTAAGTTTTGAAGAAGCTGCTTCAATTCCACTTGTTGGCTTAACATCCTATCAAGCATTACATGACATTATGCAATTACAAAAAGATCAAAAGATTTTAATTCACGCTGGATCTGGTGGTGTTGGTACTTTCGCAATTCAGTTAGCAAAAATAATGGGCGCTACCGTTACAACAACTGCTAGTGAAGCTGGTTCCGATTTAGTAAAGTCTCTTGGAGCAGATCAAATTATTAATTACAAAACAGAAAAATTTGAAGAAATACTAAAAGATTATGATGCAGTATTTGATACCATTGGTGGTACAACACTTGAAAAATCATTCAATATTATAAAAAGCGGCGGCAACATTGTTTCCGTTTCAGGAATGCCAAACGCTCGTTTCGGTAAAGAATTTGGTTCTGGATTTTTTAAAACATTCTTATTTTCATTAGCAAGTAAAAAACTTACTGCACTTGAAAAAAAGCATAATGCTCAATATTCATTTTTATTTATGAAGCCAAGCGGAGATCAATTACGTACTATCGCAAACTATATTGAAGCCGGAAAAATCAAACCTGTAATCGATCGAGTTTTCCCTTTTGAAGATGCGCAAAAAGCAATGGAATATTCAGAGGCCGGAAGAGCAAAAGGAAAAATAATTGTAAAAATGAAATAATAATAAAGACTCCATTTTCTTCAAATGGAGTTTTTATATTTACTGTTAAATAGACATAGTGCAGTGAAGTCCTTACAATAGATTGCAAGGGGAAATATCATATTATACTTTTAGCTAATTTTACAAAGAATACATACGTACAAATACATAATAAAAAAAATAAACAAGGAGGAGATAAAATGACTAAAAATAATGAAGCTGGTTGGAATTTAGACCATAGTTATACGACTTTACCACAATCATTTTATACAGAAATCCCCCCTACTCCCGTAAGTTCACCGGAGTTAGTTAAGCTAAACCATTCACTTGCGATATCTCTTGGCTTTAATCCTGAAGAATTGAAGAAGGAAGCCGAAATCGCTATTTTCGCTGGTAATGCACTCCCAGAAGGAGCTCGTCCATTAGCACAAGCATATGCCGGTCATCAATTCGGACATTTTAATATGTTAGGCGACGGTCGTGCTCTTTTAATTGGTGAACAAATGACTCCTTCAGGTAAACGTTTTGACATTCAACTGAAAGGTTCTGGTCCTACTCCGTATTCACGCCGCGGTGATGGTCGTGCTGCACTCGGTCCAATGCTACGTGAATATATTATTAGCGAAGCAATGTATGCACTTGATATTCCAACTACCCGCAGTTTAGCAGTTGTCACAACAGGCGAACCAACATATCGTGAAACAAAGTTACCTGGAGCTATTTTAACTAGAGTAGCAAGCAGCCATATACGCGTCGGCACATTTCAATATGCTGCAGCTCGCGGTTCTATCGAGGATCTTCAATCACTAGCTGACTATACAATAAAAAGGCATTATCCAGAAATTGAAGATCATGAAAACCGATATACTGCATTGCTACAAGAGGTCATTAAAAGACAAGCAAGTCTTATCGCAAAATGGCAACTTGTTGGATTTATTCACGGCGTAATGAACACTGACAATATAACGATTAGCGGTGAAACGATTGATTACGGCCCTTGTGCATTTATGGACAATTACGACCAAGGAACTGTATTTAGCTCTATTGATACACAAGGTCGCTACGCATATGGAAATCAACCATATATGGCCGCATGGGATCTCGCGCGACTAGCTGAATCCTTAATACCAATCCTACACGAAGATGAAGAAGAAGCATTAAAGATTGCTCAAGACGAAATTTCAAAATTTAGCGTACAGTATGAAAACCAGTGGTTCCTTGGAATGAAAAAGAAATTAGGACTATTTAGCAACGAAGAACAAGATCAATCACTTATTGAGCAACTTTTAAAAATGATGGAGAAATTTAAAGCGGATTACACAAATACATTCCGTTCATTAACTCTTAATACGTTAGAAAATACCCCTCTATTCGATAGCCCTGAATTTAAAGAATGGTACAAACTGTGGCAATCTCGATTAGAAAAACAAGATGAATCGAAAGAAAATGCCTACGAAATGATGAAAAATAATAACCCATCAATCATCCCAAGAAACCATCGCGTAGAAGAAGCACTAGAAGCCGCTGTCACAAATGGCGACTATAGCGTAATGGAAAAACTTCTTGAAGCTCTAGCAAATCCTTATGCATATTCTACAGATCAAGAAGAATACTGCGTTCCACCTGCGCCGACGAATCGTCCTTATCGTACTTTTTGTGGGACTTGATTGTTTAATATGTAAAAAGGTGTGTTCATACAAATTGTGTGAACGCACCCTTTTTTATATTTTCACCTCTCAACTAGAAATTTAAAATGCCCCCTCCCCCGACACCTTTTCTTTACTCCAAAACAAATTAACACTATTCCAATCGGCTTACTGAAAAGTTTGTTAAACAAATATTGAGAAATAAAAATCGTATTTCTAAATATTGTTATTTTTGATACTATATTTTATAAGAATATTCAAAAAGCGAGGGGATTTCATGAACGTTCAACTACAAGGTAATGAACAAATTACAAAATTATTTAATGATTGGTATTTAGCTATGCTAAAACAAGATGTGTCCCAGGCAACAAACTTAAAGCATGAAATTGAGGAAAAAGAACTAAACTTTGAAGAAGATGAAAACTTAGCATTATACTATTCTCTACTAGATTTTCGTTTCAAAGTTTTAACTGATGGTTTAAGCATCACAAAAGACAGTTTCAATAAAATAGATTCTTACGCGATTTCACCTAATCACCAACTTTCTTACTACTATCATTTATTTAAAGCGATTCATGCTACTTTAACAACAAATTATAATTTAGCAAGTGAACATTATGAAAATGCTGAAAAGCTATTAGTTAATGTTTCAGATAAACTAGAGGAAGCTGAATATAATTACCGATTCGCTATCTTTAATCAACATTTTTATAAACCGATTGATGCAATTCAGCAAGCAACAAAAGCCAGAAATATTTTCATGACTGAAAATGGATTTGAGATAAAGTTAGCACTTTGCGACAATATAATAGGTTCCTCATGTGTATTTCTAAAACAATATGAACAAGCAGAGGAAAAATTCAATTCTGCTCTTTCAATTTTACAAAAACTAAACGAAAAGGATTTAGTATTAAGCGTTCGCAATAATCTAGGTTGGCTCTATGCAAGTCAAAACCTGTCTTCTCTAGCGATTCGACATTTATCAGAGGTAACAACAAAAGTGCCTACACACTTTAAAGCACTCTTTTTACAAGCCAGAGAGCATTATAAACTTGGTGAAATAAACATTGCTGAAGAATTTATAAAAAAAGGATTGGGAGTTTGTACAGAACTAAACAATATTGAATATATACTTCATTTTAAAATTTTAAATTCCCTTAACAATAATGAGACAACTGAAGATCTAGAAAAGATTATTCTTGAAGGAATTACGTATTTCGACAAAGAATCTTTATATAACTACACTCAAGAATATTCAGAGAAATTAGCAACTAAATTTTATGATGAAAATAATCATGTGAAAGCGAGTGAGTATTTTCATAAAGCGTTACAAGCAAAAGAAAAAACGTTTGAGAAAGGAGCTCTAAAATGATTAAAAAAATTAGTTCTGTCGTTCTAGGACTGTCTGTTATTGGTATTATTTCTATTGGGATAAATAGTGCTTTTACATATCAAGCAAGTCACGCCGATCTCCCTGCACCACAAAGGCCTGACCTTGTTCAATCCGTTGACGTAGGTAAAGACTATAACTCAACAACAGCTGAAAAAACACTTTAAAAAACGAAAGACCTTCATTTAAGAGGGTCTTTTTTAAATGCGCTTATTTAGAGTTAATGTAATCAAATGTTTCTTCATATAGAGGTTTCCATATGCCTCCGACGGGATTCGAACCCGCACTCCTTTCGTTAGCATAGGCTAAGGGGAACACGCTTCCCTACGGAATTTCACCGACAGGAATTCCACCTGTCTCAGCTTATTTTCTTTTCGGTGCTTCTGAAACCTTCGCCTTGCGACCCGGTGCGACATGTTTTCCGGCGCTCTTCCCTTCTAGAGCTACGGAGGCATTTTTCTTGCAAGTAAAATATATTTCTACAAAATTAGTAAATCACCTTTATTTTACCAAACTCATTTTGTTTCTTTCATCAATTCCGCAATCCCCTTACTCCCCTCACTACCAACTTTCTCAAGTTTCTCCACAACTAATTTTCTTCTTTCCACAGAATGATTTTGACTTAACTTCGCTTTTCCTTCTATTTTATTTATCTTTATTTTGAACCCAACTATTCCCTTCCTCAATCCTCCCATATAATTCGGATCTACATCATTAAGTGAGTAGGTGCTCTCCGGATCTTCATACTTATGTACTAACTCTTGAAGAGAGTCTATTAATTCCTGTTCATCTTCAACAATTTCTAATTCACCATATACATGCACCGCAACGTAATTCCATGTTGGCACCGCATTGTTTGTTTCATACCATGACGGTGAAATGTAACTATGTGGCCCTTGAAATATAGCGAGTACTTGCTGAGTCCCAATATCTTTCCACTGTTCATTCGGACGTGCGAAGTGACCATGTAAAATAAGGGTCTCCCTATTTAATAACAACGGTAAATGCGTCGCATATGGTTCCCCGTTATGTTGGGAAAATAACGTTGCAAAGCTATTTTGTTCCATTATTTCATACTTCATTTCTTCATCTTGTATTGCGAAATATTTTGGTATATACATAAGTTCCCTCTTTTCCGATCTTTTATTTCTCATTATATTTAAGTATCGTAGCATTCAACAGGGCCAGTTTGTATTTGTTTTATAATGGCAGCGTTCTATTTCAAAAGAATAGGCAGCATGTATTCCATGCCGCCTTAGTTTATCTTTTCTAATATATTTGTAATAAATGCCGTCTTACCTTCACTATAACCCGCTCTATTTTTCGATTCTCTTACTAATTCTTTCTTTAAACGTCCATATTCAACAGCAACACCTTCATGTTCACGAAGATAATCCCGAAACGCTATATGTCTCCTTAGCTCTTCACTTTCTTTATCACACACATACAAATGATGTTCCATCCAATCTGTACTTTCTCCGTCCCACGGAACGAAAGCGTCCTTTCTGCCAAACGCCTCTCTCCCTTTGTAGCTCCATTCTGCCTGATGATAGTATCCTATCGCTTCAAGCTTTGTTACTACTTTAGGAAAAAACCCATAATCTTCTATTATGATATCAATATCTAATATTGGTTTTGCTGCAAGTCCTTTAATAGATGTACTCCCAACATGTTCAATGGATAAAATACTGTCTTCCATTACATCGTTAATGAGAGTTTGTAACTTATTAAATTCACTTTCCCATTTGATGTTATACTCTTCGATAGTAATTCTCTGTTTCAAAGTATCCCTCTCCTCAAAAGCAACTATAACCTCTGAATATGAGTATCCTTAAAATCCGTCTCATATTTCAATCCATATCCAAACATTCGATCCATTCCAATATGTGCTGTCCATATTAGGCCTATCATAATAACTATATCTATCTTAAAATAAGCACCTATGATAACAATTAATATCGATATGATATATGTGTGAAATAAATTATAAATGTTAGCCCCAACATGATTATTTATACCATACGCTAACATTGATAAATCCGGAGCTAAAAGGAACAGAAAAAATATTATCCAACTAAATTCATATAATGAATACGCATAAATCGCAGCTATGAAAACAACTAGCCCTTCAAAATGTACAATACGTTTTTGCATTCTTTATCATTCCTATTTTTCTATATTTACCGATAAAGTTTCATCACTGAAAGTATCCTTTGCATTTTTTGACCAGATGGTTGCTAAAATCGGTCCTGCAATGTTATGCCATACTGCTGCTAACACACTTGGGAGGGCGGCAGCTGGTCCAAAATGTGCTGTTGCTAGCGCAACACCTAAACCTGAATTTTGCATTCCTACTTCTATTGAAATAGCTCTTCTTGTCCCTTCGTCTAGTCTAAGTATGAATGCTGTTATATATCCGAGTAAAAAACCGAAAGCATTATGGAGCATAACGGCAATAAAGATAAGAAGGCCTGAAGAAGTAATACTACTTACATTTGCTGAAACTACCGCTGAAACAATAATGATAATTGCTAAAACTGATATGAAAGGAATAACAGTCATTCCTTTCGTAACAGTTTTCGGGAAAAACTTCTTCACTACTAATCCTAAAATAATAGGTATGATAATAACTTGTACGATAGAAAGAAACATAGACATAGGATTAACCGGCATCCATTGCCCTGCAAGTAATAATAAAATAAGAGGTGTAGCAATTGGTGCTAGTAACGTTGATAATGACGTCATTGCAATAGACAACGCTAAGTTCCCTTTTGCTAAATAAACCATAACATTTGATGCGGTGCCACCCGGTACTGAACCGAGCAACACTAATCCAGCTGCTAATTCGGCTGGCAGATTCATAACGTAGGCTAGTACGTATGCGACAAGTGGCATAATAATAAACTGAGCACATACACCGATAATAACTGGCAATGGTTTTGTAGCAATAATTTTAAAATCAACAGCCTTCAATGTTAATCCCATCCCAAACATAACAACCCCGAGTAAAATCGTTATGTAACTAGTTAACCCGAGAAATGGAGCAGGAATAAAATATGCAATAGCTGCAATACAAATAACCCAAAATGCAAAATACTTTCCAGCTATATTACTTATCGCTTCTAGTACTTTCACCCCATCATCCCCTATCCTTTAACTGAAAAACTTTATTCGGATTCAAAATATTTTGCGGATCAAGAGCTTTCTTTATTTTTTCCATTACGAGTAATGCCGCCCCATGTTCTTCTTCCTGATACTTCCGTTTTCCAATACCAACGCCATGTTCCCCTGTACATGTTCCTCCTCGTTTAAGAGCATATAGAACGATACTTTCATTTATTTCATCTGCTTTTTCCACTTCTTCTTTATCGTTTGGATCGACCATTAAGAGCACGTGGAAATTCCCGTCTCCTACATGACCAAGAATACCACCAACAAGCCCAACCTTATCTAATGTATCTTTCGCATGTTGAATTGCCCCAGCCAATTCTGAAATTGGTACACATACGTCTGTACTCATAAGCTTTTTACCAGGATAGCTATGAACGTAAGCGTATGCTAGGTTATGCCGTGCATCCCATAATTTATTTCTCGCTGCAGTTTCCGTTTCAAAAACAACTTCTTTACATTTATGATCAAAAACAATTTCTTTCGTAAACTCAACATCTTGCTTTAACCCTGCTTCATTACCGTGAAACTCTAAAAACAATGTAGGTTCTTCTCTGTAACTTGTTTCACTATAATGATTGACTTGTTTCATAGATAGTTCATCAACGAGTTCAATTCTCGCAATCGGAATACCCGCTTGCAATATGTTAATAACAGCTTCTACTGCATCATTTATAGTTGGAAACGATGCTCTTGCAGCCATAACATGCTCTGGTATGCCGTATACTTTTAATGTTAACTCTGTAAAGCATCCAAGCGTACCTTCTGATCCTACGAAAACACCATTTAAATGGTAACCTGATGACGACTTCGCAGCTAAATTCCCAGTATGTATTACTTCTCCATCTGCAAGAACGACTTCTAAATCACGAACTTGATCACGCATTACTCCATACTTAACCGCTGTCGTTCCGCTTGCATTTGTAGCAGCCATTCCCCCTAACGTTGCATCTGCTCCTGGATCCACACTAAAAAACAATCCGTATTTCTTCAATTCTTTATTGAGCTGAGAACGAGTCACTCCTGGCTGTACTTTCACCAGAAAATCTTTCTCTCTTATTTCAAGAATTTTGTTCATTAATGAAAAATCAACCGTAATTCCTTTTTCATAAGGAATTACATGTCCTTCTAAACTAGAACCTACCCCAAACGGAACGACGGGTGTCCCGTGCTCACTCGCTATTTTCATTATCGTGCTAACCTCTTCGGTCGTTTTCGGAAAAACTACTACATCAGGTAAACTACTAGCATGATAAGATTCATCTTTACTATGTAACTCTCTTACTGTTGTATTGATTACTACTCGATCTTCGGGAAGTACACCCTTTAATTCATTTACTAAACGCTCTACCGTTATTTCCATCTTACACTCTCCTACTTTCTATAAATTTGAATTACAAAATATGTTAACTATTTTATACATAATAATCCGAAAAATTAAATAATTCAAGTTTTACATATACGAAATTCATTTCTTACTTTCGAATAAAAAAAGAACTTGCAACAATTACTGCAAGTTCTTTTCTATAAAACTATATTTTAAATGACTTCTTTATTAACAACATAAACCAAATTAAAGTAAATGCCATCAGCGAATGAGAAAACCCAACAATATAAGTTAACCCTTTAAAGTCCGCTCCATTTAACTGAAGAAGCCCTCTTGCTGCCAATGAACCTAACATTAATATTAATGCGATATTATGTACAACAAACCACTTATTAAAACTTTTCGCTTCATGAAACGCGAATACTTTTGCTAATCCTAAAGCAATTAAAAAGAAGAAAAAGCCGAGTACAAGTGTATGTGTATGTAAAAGATTTAACAAAGTAGATCCTACAATCCCTTTATACTTTCCATACTCCCTAGCGAAAATCCCTGATAATAAACCGATAATCAAATACGTAAACGATGCATTATATAATTTCTTCATTATGTACCTCCTTGAGTAGAATGTGTAGTGTGTCATATTTAGTAATAATGATAGTTATATAGTAAAAACTCCTAGTCACCTAGGAGTCATTGTATAAGCATCTCACTCTTTACAATCAATTCTAATTATAAAATATCCCTTTATGCAAAACAAACGAACTTTATGTGAACAATCCGGACTCTTGTAAAATATGTTGCGATTTTGTATTACACAATCCATACTAATGATTATAAATGTTAAAGGTGGTGCAGTAGATTGTGATAGTTCTTGAAACGGAACGACTCGTTCTTCGCTGGTTTCATCTAAAAGATGCTCCATTTATTCTCGAGTTAGTAAACGATCCTGCATGGATTCAGTATATCGGTGATAAAAGGATTAAAAACTTAGAAGATGCAAAAAAATACATCTTAAACGGACCCGTTGATATGTATAATAAAATGGGCTTCGGCCTTTACTTAGTAGAACGAAAAGAAGATCTCACTCCGCTCGGTATGTGTGGCCTTATTAAAAGAGATTCATTAGAAGATGTTGATATCGGCTTTGCCTTTTTAGAGAAATTCCGTTCGAAAGGATATGGCTACGAGTCAGCTTCTGCTGTAATCGAATACGGAGTACAAAAACTAGGTCTGAAACGAATTGTAGCCATTACTACTACTGATAACATCCAGTCAGGAAAGCTTTTAGAAAAAGTAGGATTGAAGTTCGAAGAGATCATTTCGAACTCAGGGGAAGATTTAAAATTATTCGGCTATAACGCGTAAAAAGATTTTGAAAGAAAAACCCTTGATCTATCTACGCTAAGCAGAAAATCAAGGGTTTTATTTATGTTCTAAGAGGCGTAATGATCCAATAGAATGCTCTTCAATATGTAAATCTGTTTCGTGATGTAGTAAACCATCAATGACATGAACGGCATCCCTAGCATTCGGATTAATCACTTTTGTATGAAAGCTAGAGAATTGATCACTCATAAAGCGATAAAGTGAAACTTTAATTAGTGGGGGTTTTCTTCATCTCCCACTGATTATTAGCCTTCACTAATCGGACTTTAATGGTAGCACCTTTACCTGTTCCGTACTGTGGATTTGCGTCTGCATGTAAAGATGAAACCTCCATTTGCATGCCCATCCCATCTGAAGACGAAGTGGTACCATCTCCCCAATAAGAAGCTAAATCTAGTTGGTGCTGGTAATTTACTAATGTTGCTTGTGCCTTATTCATTGAATCTTCACCACTCGTTTTTTATCGGACTTCTTTTTATACTTTTATTTTCTTTATGAGTTATTAGAAAAATAATTGTCTATATAAGTCTTTATTTTTTCAAAATCCTTTTCCATAAATAAGTTTGCTGGTACTTCAATTATTGGAAGATTATTTTCATTATCAAAAGGTGGACACGGTTTGGGAACTACCAAATAGTCAACTGAGTTTTTATCCCTAATATAATTAATCGAAACATCATAATACTCAGAAAAATATTCCTTCAAATCATCGTGATTCCTTAAAAATGGTAGAGAAAATATTGAACCATAATTTATACCAGCGTCGACAATTAATACAAAGCATATTTTTTTCATGATACACCCTCCTAGTATAATAAGTTTTAAGTTAATAACTGTTCCTTGAAAATTAAATAGTTTTTATCTTCAAGAGCTACATCAAAAAATGATGTATGGGTAAAATTTAGTCTTGGATACCAGGGGTTTCCCTAAATAATGGAAGTGCAGAAATGGATCCATCGGGAATATGCTTACTCCTCCTGTAGTTCGAGCACATTAAAAGACTGCGACCTAGACCAAAATGCACTGCATACGCACAAGCTGTATCGGTTTCCTTTTTCTTTATATTCAATTAAATCATATCATTATTTTACATAATTTTACAGACTTTGTTTTTTATTTTATTGGTAAACTTATGCTTAGCGTATAATTTCCGCGTTTCGTCGGCAGAACCCCTTATATGGAATCTTGTACAATACCGTATTGAAATTAAATATGCCTAAATGGACTGCACATATGGTAGCTACGTTATTTTCTCTTGGTAGTGCCTATCAAGCTTTTGTAAATTTTTTTGTATAACACGCAACAAAAAGGTCGCCACTTACGGCGACCTTTTTACTATTTCACTTCTACCGTATAATTCCCTGTTCCCCCGCCATACTGATACACATGTAAATAATATTTCCCTGGATACGTGTAGTAACTTCCTACTAACTTATTTCCTTCTTGCTGGGCATACGTAACGTAATTATTTAAATCTGCTTCCGAATAAAGAACCCAGTTTACTCCAATATTATTTTCCTTCGTTACATTAATTTGCAGGTTTTTCGCCGTTTCCACATTTATTTCAAAGTAATCACTCGTATCACCGTTTCCTAAACTAGCACGTAAAACTTGATTGAATTGCAGTTTATTTGCTGTCTGGAATGAGTTATTCGGCTCTTTTTCTACACTATTATCTTCTTTCTTTTGAACCGTTACATTCGTTGTAGCAGTATTCTTTAATCCTTTGTCATCTGTTACTGTTAATTTTGCCGTATATGTTCCTTCTTTTGTGTATACATGAGTCGGATTTTGTTCATTACTTACAGTACCATCACCAAACTCCCATTTATAAGCAACAATTTTTCCATCTTCATCTTTCGATCCATCGCTTTTAAACGAAATTGCTGCATTTACATTTCCGCTATATGGGCCGTTTATAACCGCAACTGGCGCTTTATTCACAGCACCTTCTTCTGTATTAATCCCATGGAATACAACATCATACTCAAATTGTCCTGCTGCATTCACACGGTAATTTACGAAATAAGCTGTTACTGTTTTATAGCCTGTCCATTCTTTCGCACTTAAACGTTTTAACGTATCATTTACGTTTTGTGTAATTGTCTTCCAGTCTTCATATTCTCCTTTTGCAGTCGTACCTGTATATGTTCCTTGTAGTGTAAATGTATGAAAGAACTGTGATTTGTTTTTCTTAACTGATACATTACTTAATTTTGCTTCTGCTGTAATTTCTGCTGCAATATCTGAAACTGGTTTCGGTGCGTGCGTCGCTAAATAATCATCTGATACTAATGGAACATTATATTTCTCACGGTTATCTACTAACATTTGCATATAGTCTTGATACTCTTTATTTAAATTCGCATCTTTACTTAAAGCAGAGCGGTATGCATCATATGCTGTTACATCATTTTTCCTAATAAGATCATGAATTTTGTCAAACATATCATATCTCTTATTGTACATGTACGATTGTAAAGCGAAGGAATAATTATAGAAATCCCACGTTCCATATTTTGCGTTTAACGTTCTCTCTGCTGTATAACGTTCTGCTGGATTTGAAGATATGCCTCCTATAATACTCTTTCTCGGTACAACATTATCTGTTCTCGTTGCACCTGCAAAAAACTCCGCATTCCCTTCTTCAAACCAAGATAATCTCTCATTCTCATACATCTTCCCTTGTCCCCAAAGTCCTGGCACTTCATATCTACCTTGTAAATAATGCGTGAACTCATGTCGGAACAATTCTTCCAAACTATAAATGCTTTCTTCTGGCGTACGTTCATAAGTAAAGAACGTACCTGTTCCTTCTATATAAAGACCGCCGTTATTCGTTTCATACCCGTATAATTGACGGTTAAATTGATATTCAGCTGGGCTATTATAAATAACCATCGTTAATACATCATCAGGATTGCCTTTTTCTAACGGCTGGTCACTTTCAACCGTACGATGGAATTGTGCCTTCACTTCTTTTGCCGCCCAATATAGACGTTTTACTTTTTCCTCAGTCACCTTATCTCCAGCTTTTAACACAATTGCTCCATCATCGAACGTATACGTTTTCGGTAAATATTTTTTCTTACCATCTTCTCTTATTTGATCTAGATCAACCACTTTACCATTCGCATCTTTCCCGCCATAATTCGTCGCAATTTGCTCAGCAGCTACGAAATATTGCTCACCTAAATACGGATAGATTTTCATGGCATCTGTTACAACTTGTAATCCTTTCGTTTCTGTACTATGGAACGTACCAAGTCTACCTGTATAATAAATACCATTATTAATTAACCAACCATTTTTCGCTGTCACCGTTCCAATTAAGGCAAAACGACTTAATTCATTAATATAGCTATCAATTTTTTGATACCATATTGTATCTTTCGGTGCTTTTCTCGTATCGTACAAATACGATTGAATATCGTAATCAACACCTTGCATAATATCGTAAATCGCATTTCCAGCTGAAAGATTATCTACCAATGTAGAAAAATTATCATTATATTGTTTAAAAATCTTTGCAGCTGATGTGATCGTTTCCACATCACTTGAAGCATTTCCAATTAATTTTCCATATGATGAGACAACTCTATTTTGTTCTAACGTACCGAGTTTAAAATTCGGGTTATTCGCAATCGTTTTTAGTGCAGGTAAGCATTTATCATGATAGCTTCGCTCATTTAGTTTACTTAATTCTGTATGATAAAATCCTAAATAAAAACCAGATCGTAACACCTCTACTAAAGTCTCAATCCCTTTTGAATCATCTTTCGTATAAGCTTGTCCTTGCTGGTTCAATTTATCAATAATTACCTGCATTCTACTATCATTTTGATAGAATGCAAGACTATCCTTATTAAACTGAAATAGCCCAGTAATTTGCTCCCAATCAATTGTTACAAGTAAGTCCACTAACTGCTGATTGCTCAATTGATTTAATTCAGCAATTGTATACGTTTTCGCTACAGCTAATTGCTTACTTTCCTTTTTCACTTCAGGCGGTCTTTGTGACAAATCAGCAAATTGTAGCCTTTTCTCAAAAGACTTATTTTCCAGCACTTTTGATGAATGAGCTAATTCTTGCACTGGTAATTGTAAACCAATCGGCTCCATTTTGAGCACATTCCGATATGAAACTTGCTCTCCCTTTGTACCTTCTGCCAATGCGTCCCCTTGAAAACTCCCTAACATGAAACTAGCAAAACTTACCCCTACTAACACTTTTTTTGAATAGCCTTTCATGCTCTCCCCTACCTTACATTTTTTAGTGTACAGCACCATTATTTTACTATTTTTACTTTTTATACTGTATTGAGAAAAAATAAGGTAACGTTCACACATGTATCCATACCATGCAAAATTAACACTTGACTTTATGTGCGTTTTATATCAAAAAAAGATAGATAATAGCGAAATTCCCGCTACATCTATCCTCGTTTTCAAAACTATGATTTTAACTTTATGAATGTAACTTCTGGTAATGTTTGCATATGCTGAATAAACTCATTCTTTTCTTCTGACGATATGTTTTTCAGTTGCATCCCTACCTTATAAACAATTTCTATCCCTTGCTGTGAAGCTTCCACTTCATATGAAAGTATTGGAATGCCTTTCATATGAAGTGTTTCTAATATTTGTTGTACTGCTTCACGTTTATTTATACACATTTGCACCATTATATTTTGCGGAAATAAAAATTGCACCTTAAAAATACGACTTACAATCTCTAAACCAATTAAAACAAGAATCGTCGCTCCAATTCCTACTACATACATACCAGCACCAATTGCTAATCCAATTCCTGCTGTAGCCCATAAACCAGCTGCTGTCGTTAATCCTTTCACCGCCTGCTTTTGAATAATAATTGTACCTGCACCTAAAAAACCTACTCCACTAACAACTTGCGCTGCAATACGACTCGGATCTAGTGCCATATGATCTTCATTCATAATATCTGAAAAAGCATATTTCGAAACGACCATTATTAAAGCACTTCCTACCGCTACTAGGAAATGTGTTTTTAAGCCCGCTTCTTTTGATCGAATTTCCCTTTCAATACCGATTATTGCTCCTAACAAACCAGCAACACCGATTCGTATAATGAAATCAATATTTACACTCACGAGCTCTTCCCCCTTTCATTCATTATAGATAGATAAAATAAAAATTATCACACACATCCATTTATCGATATGAAGGAATTTTACTAAAATACACTTAATACCTAGGCCGTTTTATGTTAATATTTTAAATATTAACATAAAATAAATAACTTCTAATTTTAAACATCCAATCATTTTCTTGAAAAAACAAAGGTGGATAACATGAAATGAGGTTGAGAAAATTAAGAAAACGCTTTCATTTTGTGTCGTAATTTTTTTATACATACTACATAAATAAAGGAGCTTATTAACAATGAACGTCTCTTTACTTACACCTACTATCGATTTACAAGAAGAATACTTAGATTTTTATAACGAATGGAAAGATAGCGGTGAAACGATGATTCCGTGGGTTATTACAAAGGACCCTTCTAACTTCCCAGCTATGGTGCAAGAACTACACGATGCGCATAACGGAATAAACATTCCCCAATCTTGGGTACCAGACTCTACGTATTGGCTCGTTACAGATAATAATAGAATTGTAGGAGCTGTTAATATACGTCATAGTTTAACCGAACATTTATTTAACGCTGGCGGTCATATCGGTTATGGTATTCGCCCTTCTGAAAGAAGAAAAGGTTATGCTACGAAGTTATTAGAATTATCCCTAGAAAAAACTAAGAAATTAAACATCACGAGAGCACTTGTCGTTTGCGATGCAGTAAATACTGCTTCAGAAAAAACAATTTTACATAACGGCGGGGTTCGTGATGATGATTTCATTGAGGAAGATGGGAATGTAGTAAGAAGATTTTGGATTGAGCTATGAAGAAGTCCTCCAATGAAAATAACCTTGTTATAGAGAAGTATAGTAGAAGTAATGAGCTACAAGTAAAACAACTTATTGATTTATACAATGAAGAATCGTACGTATTTCACTTATTACGAGATAATAAAACAAAATGTGCGTATGTTGCCTACTATAAAAAAGATGTAGTAGGCATCTTTTTCACCTGGGGCAGTAACTTCCATCCATACTGCACATACTTTCGAATATATACGAATCCTTTCTATGCAGAGCTACACATTGAAGAATTTTTATTAAACGAGATTCAAAAGCGAGAAAACTTTAAACTCCCATTACAAACCTCTATATGGGAAACATCAGCTCATTTAAAAGCATTTTTTGAAGAACATAATTTTACGGAAATCCGAAGAACATATATGCCGATATTAGACTTACAAAAAATAGTTTCTATCGAGATAGTCCCTAATTCAAATTATCATATACAAACTTTATCGAACATCGTATCAAATAATAATTTATTAGAAAAACTAGCCTACTTAGTAAAAGAAAATTATGAGCAAACCCACCTAGCAAATCCCGTTACCTCATTCCCACTACAAACTTGGCAAGAGATGATTTTAGCTGATGACGTACTACTAAATGGGAGCTTTCTCATTATAGATGAAGAGCATCAAATTATGGCATACTCTTTCCTCCATACATCAGAAAAGGATAATACAGTAGAACTAGGATGGTGCGGGACTCACAATACAGAAAATGTATCCTTACTGAAACTTCTCATTTTCAAACAAGCTATGTATGCAAATACACACGGTTATTCTTTCTTTCAAGGTGAATTCGATTCAACAAGTATATATGCAATGGAGATATTAAAATCTTTCCCTTTCAATCCTTGTGCTACCTGGATTACGTATCAAAAAGAAATCGGAAGGTAATTATACACCTTCCGACTTCTTTTATGCTGTTTCTATTTCAAACTGTACTGTAATACCACTCGGGTCTACTACAGTAAATCCATTTAAAATCTCATTTATTCTATGTTGTTTTTCTATTAATCTTTCTTTCACTTCATCTAACGCTTCTTTATGCGGCAGTACTATCGTATACACTTTTAATCCAGTTGCATATGCCGGTGGGTGCGGATTATTTACTCCGTTCCACGTATTTGCACCGATATGGTGATGATATCCTCCTGCAGAAATGAATAAGCAGTCATCTTCGCGTTGTTGCACTTCAAACCCTACTGTCTCTACATAAAACTCGTGTGACTTCTCTACATCAGCTATTCGTAAATGTACGTGCCCCACAACAGTATTAGCAGGTAATCCATCAAATTCATAATCAACAAGTGTTGCTAGTTCTTTTAAATCTAGCGGCGTACTTCCTCCTGGCCCTTCTCCCCACTGATCGCGCGGACGATCCGCATATATTTCAATACCATTTCCCTCTAAGTCTTGTAAATAAAACGCTTCGCTATACGTATGATCGCTTGCGCTATTAAACCTTGAAATTGGTAAAATTTCATTTGAATATGTATAACGTCCCTCTTGCTCAGCCGGACTATCAATTACATTCTTATTACGAATCACACCAAATAATGCCGACGCAAAAGCCTCACGAGTCGGAACCAAAAAGGCTACATGATATATACCAGTCGTACGCGGCTCTTGCAGTACCCCGTCCTCTAACTTTTCAAGAACAAGTAATGTATTCTTTCCACCTTTTCCAGATAAATATGCTTTATTCCCCTCTTGCTTAATTACTTCTAAGCCTACAACATTCTCATAAAAGGAAATTTGACGTTCTAAATCTATCACCTTAAATTCAACATGACCAATACGTGTTTTCGGATGAATCTGTACCATAAATAACTCCATCTCCTTATCCCAATATTCTTCCATTACATATAACCGTTACTATGAAGGATACAACTAAAATCATCCTATGTAAATAAGAAAAGTCAGAATTTACACTTATTTTTATGTTCATAATAAAAAGTCACCTCTTCTAACTTTCAGAAAAGGTGACTTTACAAAAATAGTCTGTTCTAATTCTTATCGCATTTTATGTACTTCAGCAACTAACTTTCCGCCCTGAATGCCCATATAAAGCTTCACAGGTGCATCATTCGTATTTTCAAACACTAAGTCTAAGTATGGATATGCAATTGTAGCATCTCTTCCTTGTGGAACGTAACCTACCGTTTTAGAATGTGTTGTTCTCTCTACCATTTTCAAACCAGCTTGATCTGCCGCATTGTATAATGTTGATGATGTTTGACAAACACCACCGCCATATCCATCTACTAATTTACCATCTACAATTTCTTTTCCTAATTGATATCCTTTATCTGGCGTTGTATCACCAATTAATGCATTGAAAGAGAAACGGTCTCCTTTTGCTAATACAACTCCATTTATGCTCGCTGCTGACAAACGAATATTTTCAATACGGCCACCTGTTGAGCCACCTAAATTCGTTTCATATCTACCAATTACCGTACCACTTCCTTGCGCATCACTTAATGTTGCAGTAGGCTTCTTCTCAACAATAGGTAATTGATAGGAAGAATCCCACATACCTACGTTTAATAATTTATCTACTAATTCTTTTTCCATTAATTCATAAGAAGGTTTCCCTTCTTGCCAACTTCCATCAGATCCTAGACGTGAAGGGACCATCTTTTTGTCAACATTTTTCCCAACTTCCCTAGCAACCTTCTCAACTGATTTTTTAAATTTCGCTTCATCTTCAAAATAACCTAGACTCGACAAATCTAACTTTTTTACTTCCGTACCTGTACGCCCATCTACTAAACTAATAGAATCCTGTACTTCTGCTTTAGCCTCTACCGTGTGGCCACCAATATCACTTACTAATGCAACATCACTTACTTTTGTACCACAGCCACTCACTACAGCTACACATAAAACCCCAACTAATATACCCTTTACTTTACGGAACAATATACTCTCCCCTTTTCCCCAATACTACTTTTATGTATTATTTCATTTTTATGTATGTTTTGTTACAATCATTTTACAATATATTTATAAATTGTTACAAGTTATTTTTTACTCTATATAAATTACTCTTTTCTTTTCCAAATGTCTATATATATTTACATAAAAGTTTGAGTTTGATAGAATTGTAACCTTTACGTAACCTCTCCCTATTATCCAGTATATACCATAAAACGAACGAAATACAAATGTAAAACTCCATATTCGTATTTATAAAAAACATCCTGTGAACATAAATAGGTATTTGCCGTGCCACACTCCGCTTTTACACATACATTATGGTGAATTAACCTATTTTAAAGAAATGGAGGATGTTTTTATGTACCCCTACAATCCATACGATCCATATAACCAAACTGGTTATCAACCTCAATATGATTTACAAGCACAATACCAACAATATATAGATCCAGTAGAACAAGTTAATCCATATGATCAAACTCGACAATTCCAACTTCCAATCTCTTTTCCTGGTGCTGGAAACCGTCAATTAGAAAGACGAGTAAATGAGCTTGAACAAAGAGTACGTCAATTAGAAAACACGGTTGAACGTCATACACGTAGATTAAACCGCTTAAACCAACGTTTACGTACAGTAGAAAACAGACTGAACATTCCATTTTCAGCATTAGAAGACGGATTTTAATTTCAGAAATAAAAAATATATGAAGGAAGGGGGCTTCCCCTTCCTTATATAAATTGACGAAAGTTTTTTCCATCTCTATACTGATAAGAGTTAATGAAATGAAACAAGGTGATAAATATGGATTTTGAAATAAATTATCTTTCCTTTTATGTTGTACAAGTAGAAGGAAAAGGTGAAGCTGTTGATAAACGCTACAAACATTTTCAAACATTAGACGCTGAAGAGTATGAAGATAGCTCCTTAAAAGAATTTTTGAATGGAGAATTATTAAAAATTTCAAAGAGAAAAGTAGAACGTCATGCGAAAACAGAGCAAGCTCCGACAAAGATCGGTCGCTTTATTGTAGAAGAAGGGCACGAACTTGATTCAAATCCTCATTACAACTTATTTAATCGCATCCGCTTTGCAGAAACGAAGGAAAACTTCAAAGATATGAGCGAACCTCTCGTTTATACATATCTTGACACAAGTGCTGTACGCGGTGGTGTATTTTTAATTGCGCAAGCTAAACTACGCAAATACTTTGATGATCCATTCGTTTTCGTTATGAAATGTGACTTCGAGCCGAAAGTCGCTTCCATTTCCGATGAATCCACACTAATTCGTAACGTTGAAATGGCCATCACAACAAAAAATATGAAATCTATCCAATATCCGTACATGCCCGAAGAAGGTATGGTCGAAGTGGGCGAGCTAAAGATTCACCAAGCATCACACGCCCGTTACTTTGAAGACTTCTTAAAATTCGTCGAATACGAACGCTCTATGCCTGAAATTATGAAAACACAAGTAATGGACATGGTATATGACCAAATTGAAGATGTATTTGAAGAAGGTACGGAAGAACGCGAACAATTCGACCAAGCAATGGAAGTATGGGCTGCCAGTCCGAAACGCGAAATTATGGAACAATTTTCAACCGAAGAAGTAATGGAAGCTACCGCTCAAATCGTCGAGCATGC